>NZ_LMGQ01000028.1:0-370523 GCF_001427465.1 Pseudomonas sp. Root569
GAACTCGCGGGTATAGGTTTTTCGTTCTTGCATGGAACCTCCTGAATGGGCGAATCATATCGCCCTTAAGAGGTGTCCGGGATCATTAGGCCAGTTCAGCTTGCTCCCGATAGCGGTGGGTCAGTTGCAAATAAGCTGACTGATGCACCGCCATCGGGGGCAAGCCCCCTCCCACATTTTGATCGATGTTTGRYGTTAGATGTRYGCCAGGGCTTGGGCCAGATCCTTGCGCAGATCCTCTACACCCTCAACCCCCACCGACAACCGTACCAGCCCATCGCCGATTCCCAACTGCGCCCGCGTCGCCGCCGGGATGCTCGCATGGGTCATGATCGCCGGGTGTTCGATCAGGCTTTCCACGCCCCCCAGGCTCTCGGCCAGGGCGAAGATCTTGACGTTTTCCAGGAAGCGCGTTGCACCGGCCAGGTCGCTGTTCAAATCCACCGAAATCATCCCGCCAAACCCGCGCATCTGCTGTTTTGCCAACTCGTGCTGTGGGTGGGATTTCAAGCCTGGGTAGTGAACACGCGATACCTGAGGCTGTTGTTCCAGCCAGGTGGCCAGGTCCAGGGCATTGCTGCAATGGCGCTCCATGCGCAGCGCCAGGGTCTTTACCCCGCGCAAGGTCAGAAACGCGTCGAACGGCCCGGCAATAGCGCCCACTGAGTTCTGCAGAAAGCCCAAGCGTTCTGACAGCTCAGGGTTGTCGCCCACAACGGCGATACCACCGATCACATCCGAATGCCCATTCAGGTACTTGGTAGTGGAGTGCACCACAATATCGAAACCCAGTTCCAGCGGCCGCTGGATCCACGGGCTGGCGAAGGTGTTGTCGGCCACGCAGACAATCCCGCGGGCACGGCAGATACGTGCGACGGCGCGCAGGTCGGTGAGGCTCAGCAGCGGATTGCTCGGGGTCTCGACCCAGACCATGCGCGTGTCGTCCTGCAACGACGCTTCAAAGGCCGACAAGTCGCTCAGGTCGACATAGCTGAAACGGTGCCCGGCACTGCGCTGGCGTACCTTGTCGAACAGCCGGAACGTGCCGCCATACAAGTCATTACCCGAGACAATATGTGCGCCGGCATCCAGCAGCTCCAGCACCGTGGAAATCGCCGCCAGCCCCGAGGCAAACGCAAACGCCTGGCTGCCGCCTTCAAGGTCGGCCACGCAGCGTTCCAGGGCAAAACGCGTGGGGTTGTGGGAGCGCCCATAGTCGAAGCCCTTGTGCACGCCTGGGCTGTCTTGCAGGTAGGTGGAGTTGGCGTAGATCGGCGGCATCAGCGCGCCCGTGGTCGGGTCGGGTGACTGCCCGGCGTGGATCACACGGGTGGCAAACGCGCTTTTATCGGGCTGACTCATGCAAGGGATCTCCGTAGGTGATTAAGCAGGTCGACGCGGGTAATCAGGCCATGGAAGCCTGAGGCGTCAGCAATGATGGCGACCAGGCCGCGATCCAGTTCTGCCTGCAATTGGGCCAGGCTGGCGCTGGGGGCCAGGGTGTGCAAGGTGTCGGTCATGGCGCTGGCGACGGTCATGGAAAAATCCGCGGCGTCGTGGTGCAGGCCCAGCAGGATATCGGACTCATCAATGACGCCCACCAGCTGTTGGCCGTCTACCAGCACCGGCAGTTGCGACACATCCGCCAGGCGCATGCGCTGGAAGGCGGTGAGCAAGGTGTCGTCGGGGCTGACGCTGATCACGCGGCCGTCTTCGAAGCGGCGGGCGATCAGGTCGCGCAGGTCGCCGTAATGCTTGTACTGCAACAGGCCGGCGTCGTTCATCCATTGATCGTTGTAGACCTTCGACAAGTACCGCGTGCCGGTGTCGCAGACGAAGGTCACCACACGCTTGGGCGTGGTTTGCTCACGGCAGTAACGCAGGGCGGCGGCTAGCAGGGTGCCGGTGGATGAGCCCCCGAGAACGCCTTCGGCCTTGAGCAACTGGCGGGCGTGGTCGAAGCTTTCTTCATCGCTGATGGAGTAGGCGTGGCGCACGCTGGAGAGGTCGGCAATCGAGGGGATGAAATCCTCGCCGATGCCTTCCACGGCCCAGGAGCCGGGCGTTTCCAGCTGGCCGCTGCGGCTGTATTCGGCCATTACCGAACCCACCGGGTCGGCCAGTACCATGGCCAGGTCTGGCTGTACGCGCTTGAAGAAACGGGTCAGCCCGGTGAGGGTGCCGGCCGAGCCGACGCCCACCACAATCGCATCCACATCATGCTGGGTCTGCGCCCAGATCTCCGGCGCGGTGCTGGTCTCGTGAGCCAACGGGTTGGCCGGGTTGTTGAACTGGTCGGCAAAGAACGAGTCGGGAATATCCTTGGCCAGGCGTGCAGCCACATCCTGGTAATACTCGGGGTGGCCCTTGCCCACATCGGAACGGGTGATGTGCACCTCGGCGCCCATGGCCTTGAGGTGCAGGACTTTTTCCGTGGACATCTTGTCGGGCACCACCAGCACCACCCGGTAGCCCTTGGCCCGGCCCACCAGCGCCAGGCCCAGGCCGGTGTTGCCGGCGGTGGCTTCGATGATGGTGCCACCAGGGCGCAAGCGGCCGTCACGTTCGGCGGCGTCGATCATCGCCAGGCCGATGCGGTCCTTGATGGAACCGCCGGGGTTTTGTGATTCAAGCTTGAGAAACAGTGTGCAAGGGCCAGTGTCGAAGCGGCTGACCTTGACCAGCGGTGTGTTACCGATCAGCTCAAGTACGGCAGGGCGTGAAGGTGTGGGCATGTCGTCACCTGGTTACGGGATGGGCGTAGGGTAGGGGGACAGCAAAATGCATGACTTCGAACATAGGCCGGTATCGCCCAGGTCGCAACCTGGCGGTCCGATGCATGACTTTTTTTGGCGCATGGGCGATGCGCGTGGGGACTCAAATTGGCGTGCCGACGCAGATCAAATGTAGGAGCGCTCGAGCTTTAGCGAGGCCGCTCCCACATCAGTCACCGGCAATGGCAGCGTCGATAGTCGCTATGTTGATTTTGGTCATCTTCATCATCGCCTCAAACGCACGCTTGGCGACGGCGGTGTCCTTGCTGGTCACCGCATCGACCAACACCCGTGGCGAGATCTGCCATGACAAACCCCATTTGTCCTTGCACCAGCCGCAGGCACTTTCCTTTCCGCCATTGCCAACGATGGCATTCCACAACCGGTCGGTTTCCTCCTGGTCGTCCGTGGACACCTGAAAGGAAAACGCCTCGCTGTGCTTGAACGCCGAACCGCCGTTCAGGCCGATGCACGGGATGCCCATGACGGTGAATTCCACCGTCAATGCATCGCCCTGTTTACCGGAGGGGTAATCGCCAGGGGCGTAGTGCACCGCGTTCACTTTGCTGTCGGGGAAGGTTTCGGCGTAAAAAGTGGCAGCCTCCACAGCGTCGCCGTTGTACCAGAGGCAGACGGTATTTTTGTTGTTCATCGCAAACTCCTCGGGTTAATAGGAGTATGAAGTCTAGACGAGGGTGCCGCCCTGTCAGCCGGCGTTCCCTTTCAGCTGATGGGCGACCGCTGCCTTATCGATCACCGACCAGACGCGGGCGAATTTACCGTCGACGCATTCGTAAAAAACGTTCTCGTCGAATACGACCGTCCTGCCGTTGATCGGCAGCCCGAAAAACTCGCCCCTGGGACTGACCCTAAAGTTCAGCCGACTGGCGACCGTCGGCGGGTCGGCAACCAGCAGCTGAACGCGGAACACCAGGTCGGGGATTTCCCGGAAGTCGCGCTCCAGCATCGCCCGGTAGCCCTCCAGGCCAACCGGGCTCCCGTTGTAGGTCACATCAGGGTGGACAAAATCGCCCAGGTGCTGCCAATCCTGACGGTTCAGACAATCGATATAGCCTTGGTAGAAGCTGGCGAGTTGGTCGCGGGTCATGGGCCGTTCTCCTGGTTTAAGCGCGCTCGTCCACTATCGCCGGCAAGCAGATGTCCCCGCAAGTGCGTGACCGGGTATGCCGCGAACGCCAGCTCAAACCCAGCACCATCAGCAAACCCAGGCCGGCCATCAGCGCGCCTGCCAGGGAAATGGCCGGGTAGCCCAGCCCGGCGTTGATCACCGCGCCACCCAACGCCGCGCCAATCGCATTACCGAAATTAAACGCACCGATGTTCATCGCGGAAGCCAGGTTAGGCGCATCCTTGGCGGCTTCCATCACACGCATCTGCAACGGCGGCACCAAGGCAAAACTCGCGGCGCCCCACAGCAGGATCGACACGGCAGCAGGCAGCGGCCATTGCATCAGCACCGAGAAGGCTAGCAGCACGGCGATCAACACCACCAGGGAGGTGATCAAGGTACGGTCCACCGAACGGTCCGCAGACTTGCCACCCCACACGTTGCCCAGGGTCAGGCCGACACCGAACAGCACGAGCATGCCGGTGACGAAGTTGGTCGAGGCGTGGGTGACGTCACGCAGAATCGGTGCGATATAGGTGAACACCGTAAACATTGCACTGGAACCCACCACGGTCAGCGCCAACGCAGCCAGCACCGGCCCGCGGCCTAGTACGCGAATTTCCGCCATCAGGCTTCCGCCTTTCGGCGCGGGAGCATTGGGCAAGGCCCACCACAGCGCCGCCATCACCACTGCGCCTAACCCACTGATGCCCCAGAACGCCGTGCGCCAACCAAAGTTCTCGCCAAACCAAGTGGCCAGGGGCACACCGCCAATGGTCGCCAAGGTCAGCCCCAGGAACATCGCCGCGACCGCTCCCGCACGTTTCTCTGGTGCTACCACACTCGCCGCCACAATCGAACCAATGCCGAAGAACGCCCCGTGGTTCAGCGATGTCACCAGCCTGGCAATCATCAAGGTCTGGTAGTTGGTGGCCAACGCCGAGAGCAGATTACCCAGGGTGAAAATCGCCATCAGCCCGATCAACAGGTAACGGCGTGGCACCCTGGCCGTGGCGAGGGTCATGATCGGCGCGCCGATCAGCACGCCCATGGCATAGGCGCTCACCAACAGCCCCGCGGCGGGAATGGATACGCCAAGATCGGCGGCAATACCGGGCAACATGCCCATGGGTGCAAACTCCGTGACCCCGATGCCAAAGGCACCGATGGACAAGGCTACAAGGGGTGGATTGATACGCATGGTTGACTCCTCATCTGTGTGTCAAATGCTACAATCCAGCCTTTTGCAGCAGTAGCCCTTGGTTGGGAACTACAGCTTTGCGCAGGAGGCACAAATGGACATCGGTGGACGTTCGGGAGAGATGGAAGTGTTCGCCATGGTCGCCGAGCACGGCAGCCTGTCCGGCGCGGCGCGAGCCCTGGGGCTGACGCCATCGTCCATCAGCCGCATCATCACCCGCACCGAACGGCGCATCGGCACCCGACTGCTGCTGCGCACCACCCGCGCCATCACCTTCACCGCCGAAGGCGAAGCCTACCTGCGCGGCGCCCGGCGCATCCTTGCGGACATGGCCGAAGTCGAAGACGCCATCACCGACCAAGGCGCCCCCCGCGGCCGCCTGCGAGTCAGCGCCGCCCTGGCCCATGGCCGTATGACCATCGTGCCGTTGATCGCCGCGTTCAGCGCCCGCTATCCCGCCATTGTCGTCGACCTGATGCTCGGCGATGAAGTCGTGGACATCCTCGGCGGCCAGGCCGACGTCGCCATCCGCTTCGGCCCACTCGCCGACAGCCCCCTGACCGCCCGCCACATCGGCTCCACCGGCCAGGTTATCGTCGCCTCACCTGACTACCTGGCGCGCCACGGCACCCCGGTTGTGCCGCAGGATTTACTCAACCACAACTGCCTGCGCTTCAACTTCCGCCGGGCTACGCCGGATTGGCCGTTTCGGGTGGAGGGGCGGGAGTTTTCGTTGAAAGTGACGGGGACGATTGAGGGCAATAGTGGGGAGGCGTTGGCGCAATTGGCGAAGCTGGGGGCGGGGATTGCGCGGATTGGGGCGTTCAGTGTGGTGGAGGAGGTGAGGCGGGGGGAGTTGGTGGTATTGCTTGAGGAGTTTAACCCGGGGGATGTGGAGCCGATTCATGCGGTGTTTGTGGGGGGAGGGGCGATGCCGGCGCGGGTGAGGGCGTTTGTGGATTTTTTGGTGGAGCGGCATGGGGGTTGATGAGGTGTGATTGTGGATCTTTTAGACGATGGGTATTTTACCGGGTGGATTTCAGCCACAAGGTGGGCGGGCACTCCCGTGAATAAGCGTTAACTAAGATGGACTCCGCGATGAAAAACTGGATATCTAATACGAAGATTAATGCTCTGTTAGAGGTTGGCTCTCAAGAATTTGATGGCGTGAAAGTTAAGCGGGCCCTTATAGAGTACTGCGACAGGTATCAAAAGATTTATCCTTTTGAAATTCTGGAAGAGCCACTTAACTTTCTGATAAGCAACGTAAATTCAGATGATAAATATAGGGAAGTGCGAGCAGTGCTTAGGATTGCTGCTGAAGAATACTGCATTAGTTTAAACGAGATAGCCGAGGCTCTTCTTGACCTGATAGACACACGTATCCTTTCTGCGGACCAGGCGAAGAAAATTATCAACCACCTTTTCGAAGCGTTTTCCTGCAATGAAAAACCTGAAGATTTCATTCCAAGGGAGGATGCCTATTTGTGCAAAAAACTATTTGCGATTACCTCTAGCTAGCAAATGGTTCAAACCACTCCGGCCGAATATGTTGAAGCCCATGCCGCTCAACCCGTTTTTCGGTCCAATCTACTCGCGATGGCACCGACTCAATCTTCAATCTCTCCCCGCTCTATGCTGGTGGTTACCTGCATTGTGTAGCTTTTTAAGCTTGCTGAAACGTTTCATCGAGTTTATAAAACGACTACAACTCCAAGAAAGGCTACCGCCATGACCCCAATCAAACTCTTCATCGCCCTCAGCACACTTTCCGCCGCCTCCCACGCCATGGCCTGGGATTACGTCCTGCTCGACACCGACAAAGCCGCCCAGAACTGGCAGGTCACCAGCCAGCAGCTCGGCATACAAGCCGACAAACCCTTCAGCGTCACCCTGCGCACCTTGCACGGCGGTCGGCAGGAGGGCGTCAGCATCGTCGATATCGATAACGGCACGATGAAACTATCGGTGGTGCCGACTCGCGGGATGAACGTCTTGCAGGCTTCGGTCGGCGATGTGCGCATGGGTTGGGATTCGCCGGTCAAGGAGGTGGTCAATCCGTCTTTCATCGAACTCAATGGCCGTGGTGGCCTGGGCTGGTTGGAAGGTTTCAATGAGTTGGTGACCCGCTGCGGATACGAATGGGTCGGCCACCCCGGCATCGACAACGGCGAACTGCTGACCCTGCACGGTCGGGCCGCCAACATTCCGGCGAACAAAGTCACCCTGCACATCGATGAAAAACCACCGTACGCCATCACCCTGCGTGGCGAGCTGAAAGAGCAGGCGTTCAAGAAGGTCGACTTCTCCGTCGCGACCGAACTGGTCACCGAGGCTGGCAGCGTGGTGTTCGCCCTCAACGACACCCTGACCAACAACGGCGACTATCCGAAGGAATACCAGGCGCTGTATCACAGTAACTTCAGCACGCCGTTCCTGGAGCAGGGCGCTCGTTTCGCCGCGCCGGTGAAACAGGTGTCGCCGTTCAACGACAAGGCCAAGGGCGAACTGGCCGACTGGCAAACGTACCGCGCACCCACCAAGGACTACGATGAAACGGTTTACAACGTGGTGCCGTATGCCGACGCCAAGGGCGATACGTTGACCGTGTTGCATAACAAGGCCGGCAGCCTGGGCGTTTCGGTGGGCTTCAATACACAGACACTGCCGGTGTTTTCCTTGTGGAAAAACACGGATACCCAAGGCCAGGGCTATGTCACAGGGCTGGAACCGGGCACGAGCTTTTCCTATAACCGCCGGTATCAGCGACCACTGAACCTGGTACCGACTATTGGGCCGAAGGAACACAAGCAGTTCCGCATCAGCTATAGCTTGTTGGCGGATAAGGCGGCGGTAGATAAGGCCTTGAAGCAGGTGAGCGAGATTCAGGCCGGGCGGAAGACTGAGGTGCGGCAGGCGCCGTTGGTTGATCTGACCAAGGGGTGATGCCGGGACGATCATCGGTGTCGTTGCTCGGGGGTGCCTGACCATTTAGGGCCGTGGGACTGCCGAGTAACGAGCCGATGGTAATGTATTGGGTGTCAAACTTTGCGTGCCCAACTCCCGAACATCACATCGCCGATGTAGATGCCTGAAGAGGCTGAACGCTCCTGGTCCAAGCGCTCTTGCAGCGTTTCAATATCGACGTCTTCTACACTGGCCACTCCTAATGCAGTGATTCGCGGTAAGCACGCTCGAACGATGGCGCCAAGGCTGTAGGGTGTATCAGGTGTTTGTATCAGGCATTCAGCCCGCACGCTTTCAACAGTCAAGCCTGCCTGTGTAAAAATGCTGTGCAGATTAAAACCGATGTGTAGATCGGCGCCTTCGCGAGCAATCATTTCTTGTATCCAGGATTGCGCCCTTTTATGCAAAGGGAAGGGATCCAGGCTTGTGGGTACCATGGTCGTATCGTGCTCTTGAAAGACCACGATGCCAGTGGGGCGCAAGTACTTCGACAGCGCACGAATCGTTGCCACCGCATCCTTCTGATACCTCAGGACACGCCGCCCAACGATTGCGTCAAAAGTGCCGAGAGAGTCCTGCAGTTCTGAAACATCACACTGCAGAAATTTCAGTGAAGGGTGGTTTCGTGATGCATTGCGCTGGCGTGCACTGGCGATGGCTGCGGCGTCACGATCGATTCCGATGATCTCTGCGTCATTCTCTACCAAATCACACAACAGAAATGAAACATCCCCCGAGCCGCAGCCAACGTCCAGAATTCGCATCCCTTTTGCGATTCCTGCGTCGATCAGCAAACGTGTGGTGAAGTCGGGTAGGTTGGTCGACATTACTAAGCCTCAATGAGTTTATAAGTAAGCGTAAGCTCTTATTGCCGTGCTTTTTGGCAGTGGGAGAAGGTTTCACCCAGTCAGTGGTGACTCTCCAATGCATGAAGTGTGACGCTGGCGGTATGTGGACTGGGATGTCCGCTTCTGGCCGGTTAGCGACGGTCTGACTCCGACCGTCGCTATGCATGATCAAACCTCAGTCTGTTCCGCCATCTCCAGGGCGCCATCGACCTCAATCCCCAGATATCGAACAGTGCTCTCCAGCTTCGTATGGCCGAGCAGCAACTGAACCGCCCGTAGGTTCTTCGTTCTGCGATAGATTAGTGATGCCTTCGTACGTCTCATTGTGTGAGTGCCATACATGGCTGGATCAAGGCCTACGGCTTTCACCCAGCCTTTGACAATACGAGCGTATTGACGAGTGGATAGATGGTCTGAGGTATGTAGCCGACTAGGAAAAAGGCAGTCCTCGCTGCGTAGTTGTGCCTGATGTATCCATGCCACGAGAGCTGACCGTGTTTGCTCAGTGATCTCAAACTGCACTGGTCGCTGCGTTTTCTGCTGCATCACCATGGCTCGTGATGATACGTGTTCGCCATGGGCGACATCGCGCACGCGGAGCTTGGTTAAGTCGCAGGCTCGAAGCTTACTGTCGATGGCCAGATCGAAGAGAGCCAGATCCCGGCTTCTTTCCGCAATTTGAAGCCTTACTCGGATGGCCCAGATATCTCTCAGTCGGAGTGGGGCTTTCTGCCCTACTAGTTTTCCTTTGTTCCAGGGCTGACGGCCGCAGGTAGCGATGATGTTCATAACAAGTCCTCCACGTGTGGAAAGACAAGGATGGCTAATCAGAGCGACGGTCGCTCACCGGCCAAGAGTACTCTCTTAGAGGGGTCTAAGAAGCCGGGGGGAAATTAAGTGTAGGAAATTTCTCACGCGTCCTTGAACTTTAATGAGCAACAGTTGTTCATAGGGGAGTTGCCTGTCAGAGGCAATTCTCGCAGATCACGTGCCGTTCTGGTGCATGCTGCACCCGCAGGAAGATTTCACAGGGATGCGAAATGAAAGTATGTTTCCGGCCTAAGGAGTACCTGGCCCGTTTCGGTACGTTGTACTTGCCTGTTAGAAAACTGCCACCGTCCCTTCATTCGGTGGCCGTATTGTTGTTCGGTTTGATCAGCAGTTTCGGCGTGCAGGCCGCTGACCCTCCCGCACCTGCCCAACAGTTGCTATTGCAGCAGGACCGCGAGCGAGCGTTGCGCGAGCAACTTGAGCCGTCGCCGGATGTGCGCCTTGAGGCGCCGCCCTCATCCTCCGCCGGGGTTTTGCTCGAGAAGCGTGAATCCCCCTGTTTCCTGATTCGTCAGGTCGTCTTGAACGGCGAGTTGGCTGAAGATTTTCAATGGGCACTGCGCAGCGCCGATCCCAAAAATGACCCGGCCACCGGTCAATGTCTGGGTGCCCAAGGCATCAACCTGACGATGAAGCGAATCCAGAATGCAATCATCGAGCGCGGGTTTGTCACGACACGCGTGCTTGCACCGCCTCAGGATTTAAACAGCGGTGTGCTGCAACTGACCCTGATTCCGGGGCGCATTCATTCCATCCGCTTCGCCGAAGGCACCTCTACCCGAGCCAATGCCTGGAACGCGGTGCCTGCCAAAACAGGTGACCTGCTGAACCTGCGTGATCTTGAGCAAGCGTTGGAAAACTTCAAACGCGTGCCCACGGCTGAGGCGGATATCCAAATCGCCGCGGCCCAGGGAATGGACGCAAAGCCGGGCGACAGTGACTTGGTTATCGCGTGGAAACAGGCACTTCCCGTGCGTTTGAGCGTGTCGGTAGATGATTCGGGAACCGACGCCACAGGTAAATACCTGGGTTCGGCTTCGGTGTCGTTGGACAACCTGCTGAGCCTGAACGATTTGTTCTACGCCAGCTTCAACCACGACTTGGGCGGGGGGGACGCGGGTAATCGTGGTTCCAAGGGCCATACCTTGCACTACTCTGTCCCCTACGGTTATTGGCTGTTTGGCGTCACGTCCAGCGAGTATGACTATCACCAGACGGTCGCTGGGGCCAACCAGACTTACAAGTACACCGGAGAAAGCAAAAACAATGAGATCAGCGCGTCTCGCTTGCTGTATCGCGATGCCGTGCGCAAAACCACGCTCAAGCTCAGTGGCTGGACGCGCACTTCGCAAAACTATATCGACGATACCGAGATCGAAATTCAGCGCCGACGCATGGCAGGCTGGGCGCTGGGGCTGAGTCATCGGGAGTTCATCGGTACCGCCACGCTCGATCTGGGCACCAGCTATCGCCGGGGCACAGGTGCGCGCAACGCAATCGCTGCGCCTGAGGAGGCGTTTGACGAAGGGACCTCGCGTTCGCAGATCATCAACGCCGACGCGCAATTTTCCGTACCGTTTGGCCTTGCCACGCAGCGCTTGCGTTACACCGCGGCCTGGCGTGCGCAGTGGAACCGCACGGCGTTGGTGCCGCAGGATCGTTTCTCGATCGGCGGGCGCTACAGCGTGCGCGGGTTTGACGGTGAAAACATTTTGTCGGCCGACCGTGGTTGGCTGGTGCGTAACGACCTCGGCCTGGCGCTGGGCGACTCCGGGCAGGAAACCTACCTGGGTGTTGACTACGGCAAGGTGGGCGGGCCTTCAAGCCAATACCTCATTGGTGATCATCTGGCTGGGTACGTGGTGGGATTGCGCGGTGGCTACCGGCAAGTGTCTTACGACGTGTTTGTCGGTCAACCGATCAGCAAACCCAAGGGCTTCGAGACTGCCAGTACCACGGCAGGTTTCAGCCTGACGTGGTCGATGTGAGGGTTTGCCATGCAACTCGATAACCTTGAGCTGATCGCGCCGGCGTTCAGCGAAAAGCCATGGAACGAGGCCCAGGCGCTGGGTGCCGCCGTATGGCTGTGGATGCACTCGGCGAGCCATCGCGATGTGCCGCTGCACACCCTGAACGCGCTGCTGTTGCCAGCTATTGCCAACCGCCAGTTCATCATCGGCTACGAATCGGGGCGCCCGGTGTTTTACGCCGCCTGGTGTTGGTTCAGCGTCGAGGCCGAGCAGCGCTATGTGCAAAATCCTGCCATCAGCCTGCCTGCGCACGACTGGAACAGCGGCGAGCGACTGTGGTTCCTGGACTGGGTGGCGCCTTTTGGTCACAGCGCCCGCCTTGCACGCTTAGTGCAGCGCCATTTGTTTGCCGACAGCCGGTTCAGCGCTCTGTATCACCGGGGCAACGAGCGCGGGTTACGGATCAAGCGGTTTCAAGGTGCTGCTCTGGCGCGCTTGAAGTGGCCGATCGCGGCCGTTGCCCGCCAATCGTAGTACTTGCGGCATTTTAGAGCTTTCAAGACACAGGGATCGTCATGAACAAACACCTCTACAGGATCGTTTTTAACAAAGCCCGTGGCCTGCTGATGGTAGTGGCCGAAAACGTGCTGGGCAGCAAAAAAGCCTCAGGCACCGGGATCGGTGTCGCCCCTGTCGTCTTGAATACTGTGCTGACACTGCGTCCCCTGCGGTTCTCATTGATGGCGGCGTTGGGCTTGATCACATTGGCCTCGCCGCTGGCCTGGGGCGATATTGTGGCTGACCGTGGCGCTGCGCCCGGCCAGCAACCGGTGATTATCAACGCCGCAAACGGTGTGCCCCAAGTCAACATTCAGGCCCCGAGTGCGGCAGGGGTGTCACGTAACACCTACAGCCAGTTCGACGTTAATGCCCAAGGCGCGATCCTTAACAATGCGCGCACCAATACCCAAACTCAGCTGGGTGGCTGGATTGAGGGCAATGCGCATTTGGCCGGCGGTACGGCGCGAGTGATCCTTAATGAGGTCAACAGCAGCAACCCCAGCCAATTGCGTGGTTACATCGAAGTCGCCGGTGACCGAGCCCAGGTGGTGATCGCCAACCCGTCGGGCATCGCCTGTGACGGCTGTGGTTTTATCAACGCTAACCGTGCCACCTTGACCAGCGGCAGTGCGCAGATGCAGGACGGCCAATTGCAAGGCTACCGCGTTGAAAGCGGCAAGGTGGTTATCTCCGGCAAGGGCCTGGACGCATCGCAGACCGACTTTACCGATGTCATCGCACGCTCGGTCGAGGTCAATGCCGGTATTTGGGCCAAGGACCTGCGGGTGACCAGTGGCGCCAACCAGGTCAATGCCGACAATACCCAGGCGACGGTCATCAACGGTTCCGGCGATAAGCCCCAGGTCGCCATTGACGTGGCGCAGCTGGGTGGCATGTATGCCGGCAAAATCAAGTTGGTGGGTACCGAAGCCGGCCTGGGCGTGCGCAATGCCGGGCAAATAGGTTCGAGTGCCGGCGATGTGGTCATCAGCGCCGACGGGCGCCTGGGCAACAGCGGGCAAATCAGCAGCAGTCAGAACCTGCAGGTGGACAGCCAGCTGGGCATCGATAACAGCGGTTCGCTGTACAGCAAGGGCGCCGCGACGCTGTCCAGTCGTGGCGATATCAACAACCAAGGGGTGGTGGCTGCGCAGCAGGACTTGACCCTGACCGCCCAAACCATCGACAACGCCAGCAAGTCGATATTGGGCGCAGGTGTGGCAGCTGACGGCGCGGTCAGTGGCAATGGTGCACTACGCGTCAGCGCCAGCCAGACGCTCAAGCACCAAGGCTCGGCGATTGCTGCCGGGGATCTGCAGTTGAGCGCCGAGAACCTTGACCTCAATGCGAGTAAGATCGCTGCGCACAATGTCATGCTCACTGCCCGCACGGGCGGCGCTGACTTAAGCGGTGCAGCGTTGGACGCGACAGGGACGTTGAGCACAGCGGTGCGACAAACCCTGACCACCGACAGTGCCAAAATCAACACCGAAGGTGTGCAATTGGCCGCCGGCAGCCTGTCCAACCGCCAAGGTGAAATCGTCCAGGTCGGCAAGGGCGCCACGGTGATTGCTGTGTCCGACAGCCTGGATAACACCGAAGGACGCATCGCGAGCAATGCGACCGACGTACGCCTTTCGGCGGCGCGCCTGTCCAATGCCAAGGGCAGGATCGAGCACGCCGGCACGGGCAGCCTGACCCTTCAGGGCCAGGCGCTGACAGGTGCCCAAGGCAGCCTGCAGAGCAATGGTCTACTGCAAGTCACCGTTGCCGACGCGGTACTGGACGGCGCCACCACCGTAGCCCGGCAGATTCAAATCGACGCCAACCAACTGTCCAATCGGCAGGGGAACATCCTGCAGACCGGCGCGGGCACGTTGCGCATCAACACCACGGGCCTGCTGGACAACACGGGCGCCACAGTGGCCAGTGACAGTGATATCAGCCTGACGGCTGATCGCTTGCTCAATCAAGGCGGCGCGGTTCAGGCGGCGGTGGCCGGCAACCTCAAGATCACCGCGCATACGCTGTTGGACAACAGTGCAGGCACGCTGGCCGCAGCCAAGGGCGCACAGTTGAGTACCGGGCAGTTGCTCAACGCGCAAGGCAAGATCACTGCGGGCGACAGCCTCACGCTGTCCGGCGGGCAGGTGAACAATGACCACGGCACGCTGGCGGCCATCGGCGCACTCAGTGTCAGCGCCGACGCATTGCGTAACCGGCAGGGCACCGTGGGTTCGGTCGGCGGGCCGCTGGTGCTGACGGTGAGCCAGGGCGCGTTCGATAACATCGGCGGTGTGGTGCAGGCCCGGCAAGGCGTGACAATTACCAGCCTGGGCCTGAATAACGACGATGGGTTGATCAGTGGCGCGGCCTTGTTGCTCGACAGTGCCGGGCAAGGCCTGTCAAACCAGCGCGGCGCCATTATCGGCAGCGGCACCGTGGACCTGCGCAGTGGTGAGCTCAAGAACCAGGCCGGGCTTATCCAGGGTAGCGGTGCGATCACACTCGACACCCATGGGCAAACGTTGACCAATACTGACTCGGGCAGCGCCAATGGCATCCTCGGGCAGGCCGGTATCACGCTGCGCTCCGGCAACCTGAACAACAACGCCGGCTTTATCGGCAGTAAAGGCGACGTGGCGATCCATGCCGCGCAGGTCGATAACCTCGACGCCGGTGTACTCAGCAGTGAAAAGAGCCTGCTGCTAACCGCTGGCGGCCTGAGCAATCGCGGCGGCCAGCTGCAGAGTCTGGGGAACGCGCGGCTGGACATCGGCAGCGGTCACCTCGATAACGTCGGCGGCCTGCTGCGTGCCGGGGGCACCTTGACGGTCGATGCAGGACAGTTGGATAACCAGCAGACCCAGGGGAGCAACCAGGGCGTAGAGGGGCAGTCGTTAGCCCTGAACCTGGCGCAGTTGCTTAACCGCTCGGGTGCCATTCGTGCCGACCAGTTGCTGAGCGTCAACAGTACCGGGCAGTTGGACAACAGTGCGGGCCTGATCTCGTCGAGCAAGCAAGTGTCGATCAACGCAGACCAAGCGCTGCTCAACAGTGCCGGTACATTGATCGCCGGAGAACGGCTCGGCCTGACCAGCGCCAGCCTCAGTGGCGATGGCCGCGTGTTTAGCCTGGGCGACATCAGCCTCAACCTGGCTTCGGGGTTGGTCAATACCGGCAAACTGCAAGCCAACGGTAATCTAGAGGTGACCCTGCAAGGCACGCTCGACAACCAGGGTGGGGTTCAGGCCGGCAAGCAATTGCGGGTATTGAGCGGTGGGGTTGAAAACCGCGCCAACGGTGAGATCAGTGCCGCGCAATTGAACCTTGATGTGGGGGATACCCTGAATAACCGTGGCTTGATCGATGCCCAGATCACCCGAATCAATACCCAGGTGCTCAACAACCTTGGCAGCGGCCGTATTTATGGTGATCACGTATCCATTGCGGCGGGGCAACTGACCAATGATGTGGAAGATGCCCGAGCGGCCGTGATCGCCGCGCGCGAACGCCTGGACATTGGCGTCGGGACGCTGGTCAACCGTGAGCACGCCATGCTTTTCAGTGCCGGTGACTTGTTGATCGGCGGCGCGCTGGATGCCCAGGGGCAGGCCACCGGCCAGGCCGGGCTGGTGCATAACGCCAGCGCAAGTATCGAAGCACTCGGCGGGCTGAGCCTTAACAGTGCCGAGTTGCGCAATACCAACGAACACTTCAGCACCCAAGTGGTTGAGGTCAGCCGCGAAGGCGTCCAGGAGTTCCAGCACACCGGCTCTGCCAATCGCTATCGCCCGGATCAGATCTCACTCTACAACGACGAAGTCAGCCACTTGGTCAGCCCCGAGGGCGTGGCCGATAACTACAACCGCTACGACTACACTCGTACCACTACCCAGACCCAGATCCTCACCTCGGACCCGGGTGAAATCCTTTCCGGCGGCTCAATGCTGCTGACCGCCAATTCGGTGTTGAACGACAAGAGCCGGATCATCGCCGGCGGCACGTTGGTGGGCACTATCGGACAGCTCAACAATACCGAAGTCACCGGGCAGCAGACGGTGACGGACAGTGGCACGTTCAGCCATTTGTATCGCATCCATCGCAAGGGCCGTGACCGTCAGGGCCGTTCGACAGCCGCCTACAACCCGGCCGCCAGCGTCACGGATATTTTCCTGCGGCCAACCCAGTACCTGCAAAACACCGCCCATACCGGCAGTGGCCTGCAACTCGGCACTCGCCTGACCAGTAGCGTCGATCAGGCTGCCGGCGGTGCCAGTGCGGCCAAGGTCAATGTGGGCAATGGCCGAGCGCCTGGCCCGGTGCTGGAAGTGGCGGCGCTGCAAGCGACGGCGGCGGGAGGCGTAGGTGAGTCAATCCGTACCGGCGGGCTTAATGTGCAGGTGCCGGACAACAGCCTGTTCCACCTCAATCCCCAGGCCAACCCGAACTATCTGGTGGAGAGCGACCCGCGTTTCACCAGTTATCGTTCCTGGCTGTCTTCCAACTACATGCTGGATCGGCTGCAACTGGATCCGGGCCTGACCCTTACGCGGCTGGGCGATGGTTTCTATGAGCAAAAACTGATCCGCGAACAGATTGCCCAACTCACCGGCAGACGCTTCCTCGACGGCTACGCCAATGATGAGACCCAGTACCGCGCGTTGCTCGACAGTGCGCTGACCTACGCCGGCAAGTGGAAGCTGGTGCCGGGTGTGGCGCTCAGCCCTGAGCAAATGGCCCAGTTGACCAGCGACATCGTCTGGCTGGTGAAGAAGGACGTGACCCTTGCCGACGGCAGCGTGACGCAGGCGTTGGTGCCGCAGGTGTATGTGCGGGTGCGCGACGGCGACCTGGATGGCTCCGGTGCACTAATGGCGGGCAACGTAGTCGACCTCAAGCTACAAGGCGACCTGGTTAACCGCGGCACGATCGCCGGGCGCAGCGTGCTGGCGATTTCCGCCGACAACCTGCAGAACCTGGGCGGGCGCCTGACCGGTGGCGAGGTGGAGGTAAAAGCCCGCACCGACTTGAACAACCTCGGCGGGTTGATCGATGCCTCCACGCGCTTGAATACGGTTGCCGGTCGCGATATCAACATGGTGTCCACCACGCGCAACACCGAAAGTGCCCAGGGCACCGCCACGGGTATTTCGCGGGTTGCCGGGTTGTTTGTCTCCGATGCCAAGGGTGAACTGGTGGTGAACGCGGCGCGCGATATCAACCTGAGTGCGGCGCAGATCGTCAGTTCCGGCAAGGACGGCAAGACCACGGTGGTTGCTGGCCACGATATCAACCTGGGCACGGTGACCCAGAGCCGTGAACAAAGCGTGCAATGGAACGCCAGCAACTGGCGCAAGGACGCGAGCCGCACCGATGTCGGCAGTGTTATCAAGGGTGAGGGCGAGGTACGCCTGATCGCGGACAATGACCTCAATGCCCGAGGCGCCAAGGTCGTCAGCGAGCAGGGCGGGGTCACCGTTTCGACAGGCCGCGACGTCAATTTAAGCACCAGCCAGAGCTACAACTTTGTCGACGAGGCCCATAAGGTCACCGGCAGTAACAGCTTGTTCTCCAGCAAGACCACTACAACCCGCGACACCGTGAGTGAAACCCGCGCCCAGGCCACCACCCTCAGTGGCGAGACCGCGTGGGTCAAGGCCGACAATGACTTGAATGTGCGCGGCAGTAACGTGGTCTCCACCAGTGGCACCACCCTGGTAGCCGGGCACGATGTGAATGTGGTGGCCGCCACCGACCAGCTCAGCGAACAGCACTTCAAGGAGGTCAAGCAAAGCGGGCTGTTCAGCGGTGGCGCCATCGCGGTGACCATCGGCAGCCAGCAGCGCAGCGACAAAAACCGTACCGCCAGTGAAACGGCGGCGGCCAGCACCATCGGCGCCACCGATGGCAACGTGAGTATCCTGGCCGGCAATGCCTACCGCCAGGTCGGCAGCCAAGTGACGGCGCCCAAGGGCGATGTGAACATTGCCGCGCGGTTGGTCGATATCCTTGAGGCCCGTGACCAGCAACACATCACCCAGGAGACCAAGTTCAAGCAAGGCGGCCTCACGATTACCGTAACCAACCCGGTGATCGAAGCCGTGCAGACCGCCCAGCGCATGAAAACCGCGTCCGACCGCACCGATGATGGCCGGCTCAAAACACTGGCGCTGGTCAACACCCTGATGGGGGCGGGCAACGGCTATATCCAGTATGACAAGGACCGGTCCATGGCCGGCGGCATTAATATCAGCATTTCGGCCGGCACCAGCAAGAAGGAAAGTAAAACCGAGCAGACCTCCAATTCGACCGCCAGCTCGTCGGTGTTGGCCGGTGGTGATGTCAACATTACCGCGGCCGGCGCCGGCAAGAACAGTAACCTGACCTTACAAGGCAGCCAGATCACCGCCGGCCATGATGTTAACCTCAAGGCCGACGGCGCTATTGCCTTGCTGGCCGCGCAAAACACGGTGCAACAGCGCACGACCGAAAAGGGCAGCAACGCCAGCCTTGGGATTGGCATTGCCATCGGCGGCCAAACCACTGGCATCAGTTTTAACGCAGGGGCGTCCCAAAACCGCGGCAAGGCCGATGGCGATGATGTGGTCTGGAGCAATACCCATGTGGACGCCGGTAATAAGGTCTCGCTCGATTCCGGTGGCGATACCCGACTCAAGGGCGCAGTGGTGAGTGGCAAGCAAGTCACGGCCGATGTGGGCGGTGATTTCAGTGTCGAAAGCCTGCAGGACACCAGTACCTACAAGGCCAAACAGACTAGCCTGGGCGTGGGCGTGAGTATTTGCGTGCCGCCATTCTGCATCGGCTCATCGAGCTTCACGTTGAGTCAGAACAAAGGCATTCAGAAATCCAACTTTGAAAGTGTCACTGAGCAGAGCGGCATTCGGGCCGGGGACGGTGGTTTTGATATCCGGGTCAAGGGCAACACCCACTTGGTGGGCGGCGTGATCGCCAGCAACGACAAGGCGATTGCCGATGGCAAGAACAGCTTGAGTACCGGCTCATTGACCACCGCTGACCTGCACAACAGCGCCAAGGCCAGCGCCGACAGCAGTGGGCTCACCCTCAGCAGCGACTTTGTCGGCCAGGGCATGTACGGCGCCAGCAAGGCCTTGTTCAGCAACTACCTGGATGCAGGGAAGGCTTCGGACTCTTCCGAGGGCAACACGCTGAGCGCGGTGAGTGCCGGCAATATCCTCATTACCGATGCCTATCGCCAGCAGCAATTGACCGGCCGTGATGCCAGTCAAACCGTGGCCAGCCTTAACCGTGACACCGCCCACTCCCATGTTGGCGCCGAGCGTCAGGACCTGGACAAACTGCAGCGTACCGCCGAGGCGGAGCAGTCGATCAAGAATGAGGCCTATCGCCAAGGGGTGCAGTTTACCGATAAGGCGTATCGCACCATGTTCAAAACGCCGCCACAGATGTTGGCGCTGGAGCTGGATGAACAGGGCAATGTGAAGGAAGGCGCGGACCAAAAGCCGTTGTTCCGTGTAGTGGGTGATGCAGAAAGGCAACATCTGCAGGCGGATGAAAACAACGTAGTCAACGTAGCCCTCAATGGCATTTTCAACGACGACAAAGCCGCGGCTAAATACGCGGCTCAGCATCGCGACCCTGGCGCGACCGGGCCACAGTATTTCATGTGGTTTCCCAAGGCGGACAATACCCTGTCGGAGCTGTTGATTGCCGGGTATCAGAAGGCGATGGATAACGACTTTTTCGGCTTGACCAACTACACCGCGGCCTCGCGCCAGTTGCAGCTCGACTATGGCGCCACTGGCTTGCACCTGACTGAACACAGTCGCGGCACTATGACCGGTGGTAACTCCCGACAATCCATTTACAACATGCCTGATGCTGCCGGGTTACTCAGCAAGACTACGGTGTATAACTTCGGTGGAGCGTTCAATGTTTACACCGCCGATGAACAGTTGGCCTTTTTGCAAAACCGTTCGGCCGTCACCGACCCAGTCGAACAGGCGAAGATGGTTCTTAAATACGAAGTTCATAACAACGACCCGGTGGGCAGGTGGTTCTTCATGGGCAATAACCCGGGTACTGGCGGCGTAATACCTGAGGGCAGCAGCTTGCTCAAGGAGTTGGGCAATGTCTTCACCGGTGATACGACCATGCACAGCTGTTATGGCAGTGGTGCGCAAGCCTGCGCAAGATATTGGCCGCAAGGCAAGCCGGTGCTGGTGCCTGTCAGCCCGAGAAAATAAGGAGATTGATCATGTGGCTTAAACCTATGGCATTGGCGCTGCTGCTTGCTACCCTCGTCACCGCCTGTTTCAGCGAGCCCTTTCAGCCCCCGGCGGCTGATGCGGACTTATGGGAGAAACCCGGCGCGAGCAGCAAGGATGTCTTGACCTCCATGTTGGCTTGCGGTGAGAAGAATGGCTCCGGCATCGATCCCAATGCCAGCTTCCAGGAGCGGGCGCAGCGCTTTGTGTGTATGAAGCGCTCGGGCTACACCCGGCGTGATGGTTTTGACGTCTGTGCGTTGCGCACCCAAGAACCGTTGAAGGCCTGTGAGTCGGCGCAATGAAACCACAAAAAAACCGCCCTCTTTTTGAGGGTTCGTCACTCAACACGATAGGGACATCACCTGTGAAATATGCAGTCTGCGCCACCTTGCTGCTGTTACTGAGCGGCTGTCTGACCATGTCGGGTGAGTACACCGTGACGGCTCAGGACGCCTCCGGCGCCCCGTTAACCAAGCTCGGCACGTTCACCGCCGAGGGCCATAACATTTACCCCATACGCAATGCGTTCTGCCTCAATGCGCCGGGGGCGACGGTCATCATTCGCGATGCCCGGACCGGCGAGGAACTGAGCAGCGAAAGCCCTTATCACTGCCGTTAAGCCTCAAAAAAGGACTTCCATGAGAGCGTTTCTGATAGCCGGCCTGGCCGTGGCCGTGAGTGGCTGCGGCAATATTTCCAATATCCGTGCTTACAACACGCCCTATGTTGAACCCACAGCAGGGGATACCGCACGCTTGCGCGTGATCACCAATGGCGTGGCGCGCGGTGTGCCGGGCCGTGACTGCATCGACTGGCGTGTGCCTGGCGCCGGGGTGATGGCCGTGTCCGAATCCGGCTTTGCGGCTCAGAATAATGGCCGCAGCCTGGGCATGCCCGAGAGCAACCGCCGGGTGGAGGCGCAAGGCTCGGCGCGTAGCGAACTGAAGGTGCCGGCGAACAAGCCTTTTGCCATGAACTTCCAGAGTGAGGGCTATGTTTCTGGCGGCAATTCCTATAGCTGCAGGCAGAGCTTTCACTTCACCCCCAAGGCCGGGCAAGATTACGAACTGATCCTGCTGGACGGTGGCCAGTGCCTGGTCGCGTTGCAGCGCTTAAACCCAGCTGGAAAACCTGAAAACGAGCCTGTTGAGAAGGCAGGGCTGTGTAGAGCATTGGATGCCTTTTAGCTTAGCGTATTCAGAATTCCAGCAATAGGTGGCTATCCGGACATTGCGGATAGTTCAAACCTAAACGTGAGCCGAATCAATGCGCATCGGGGGCGTGGCCTTTAGCCGACTTGACATACCAGGCGCATCCAAGAGGCAGAGAAGTGAGCCAGCTTGCACTTGCGGAGGAGGCAAGCTGGGCGAAACCAGAACCGAGTTGGTCGTCCGCTTTTGGCCGATAGCTGCCGCTCACTGACGACCATTTTCGACCGAGAGCGGACGCTCGCCCAACCGCTCTACCAACCTTACGAGATAACCGTCGGCATCCTGGACGATGAATTCTCTCTGGCCTACTTCTACATTTTCTGCCCGATACCAGGTGTCTTTGCATTCTCGATAGAGTGAAACACCAGCCTGATCAAGTTTTTGGATGATGGGGGCGACAGCTTCAACATCAATCTGTAGGTTCATGCCTCTTCCAAACGGCCTGGTCAACGGCGCCGTCAGCCATTGACCCGCGTGCGGATCAATCTGCTCAAGCATTACTTGAGCGCCATTCAAATCAAGGTATGCAAACCCATCTTCCGGGCGTTGATAAGCTACTTTGAACCCCAGGCAAGAAACCCAAAAAGCCAAGCTGCCCTGCAGGTTGGTGACCATTAACTCCGGCACCAGTTTGTTGCGTTCGAACATGAGATGACTTCCATTTCACAAGGCCCATTTTTGCAGGCGAACAGGTGTCAGTATCCAATAAATGCGCCGCGATCCAAATGTGGGAGGGGGCTTGCTCCCAATAGCTGTGGGTCAGCCAACATCAATGTTTGCTGGTCTCACGTCTTCGCGGGCAAGCCCCACATTTGGATCGTAGAGCATCAGTTAGATAGCGGTCGACTGTCAGGCTCCAGGGAGAGCAAGCTTACTCCCCTATCGCAGCAGCCCCGATAGCAAAATACGAAAGCTGGCGATTGCTTGCGTCGATGCCAGGTGTGGATCAGCCGCACTCGCGATCCACAGAGACGCATTCAAGGCTGCGCCGTTGACCAGATAGGCAGTCGCCTGTGCATCCACGGGTTTGATGACGTTCTGATCGATCAACACCTGAATGCTGTGCATGGTGCTGGCCAGGCACGCGCTTTGGCTGGCGGCCCGCGCCGGGTCGCCAAGAACCGCAGGACCATCCAGCAGCACGATACGTTGAATTTCCGGTTCAAGCGCCAGCTTGATCCACTCGACGCACTCCTCAACGAAACCCTCCCACGGCGTATCTGCTGTTTCCACGACTGCACGTAGGCGCGCCGAGGATTCTTCGTCTATCTGAGCAATCACGGCTTCCAGCAGGCCTTTCTTGCCACCGAAGTGGTGATAGAGCGCGCCGCGTGTCAGTTCGGCATCCGCTGTCAGATCCTCCATGGCAGTTTCGGCGTAGCCCTTCGCTGCAAAGGCTTTACGGCCTGCCGCGATCAATTTGCTGCGCGTTGACGCAATCATATCTGCACGTTTTTGTCGCGCCATCAGGCTCTCCTCACTAGATCATGAATGCATTGACATGCAGGACGTATGTTAATACATTAATCGCATACATTTTGTATGCGAGTGCGACAGCAGCTGCCTGCCGCATCATTTGCTCAACCTAAGCGCGAGAATGTCATGACAAAACTATCGAATCAGCAGGTCGTACTGGCGGCGCGTCCAGATGGAGATTTGAAGCCATCCGACCTACGTCTTGAGGATGTAGCAGTACCGATACCTGGCGAGCGTGAAGTTCTGCTGGAAACTATTTACCTCTCCATTGACCCTTATATGCGCTGGTGGATGAGGGCTGAAAAGTCCTACAACGATCCTATCGAGATCGACCAGGTCATCGTCGGTGCTACGGTGTCCCGTGTGAGGGCGTCCCATCACCCCGATTGGCAAGTGGGTGCTTGGGTATTGGCTTTTTCCGGATGGAAACGCTTTGCTGTTTCAGACGGCAGCGACCTGCGTCGACTTGATCCAGACCTGGCGCCGCCTTCCACCGCACTGGGCGTGCTTGGAATGACTGGTTTCACGGCCTATGCGGGCTTGCGTAACATTGGCAAGCCCAAGCCGGGCGAAACCGTAGTAGTTGCGGCTGCCAGCGGCGCGGTCGGCTCTATGGTCGGACAAATCGCCCGTCTGCGTGGTGCACGAGCGGTAGGCATCACTACCGGGGCGCAGAAGCTCTCTTACGTGAAGGACGAGCTGCATTTCGATGCAGTGGCCGATTACAACGCGCCAGACTTCGCGGAACAACTGGCCAAAGCCTGCCCGGACGGGATTGACGTCTACTTTGAAAGTGTCGGCGGAAAAATCTGGGATGCCGTGCTGCCGCTCTTGAATACTTACGCTCGCGTACCTGTGTGCGGGGTTATTTCTCAATACGAGAAACCGTCCGGTGTCCAGGAAAACACCGATCGCCTCTCCAATACGATGGCGCAGATTATGGGCAAGAGCCTGACCCTGCGTGGTTTCATCCAGACGGAATATGCTCAAGAGCAGCTAGCTGATTTTCTCGAGGAGGCGGGCCAGTGGATCGCCGATGGAAAATTGAGTTATCGCGAACAGATTACCCATGGGTTGCATACCGCACCGCAAGCTTTGATCGACCAACTCAAGGGACGTAACTTTGGCAAGACGATTGTCCAGGTGAGTGAGGTGTAAACCGGTCTAGCTGGAACCCTGCCCATTAAAACGAGCTCATACCAGGATAGGGGTGTTATGAAACGATTTGAGATTCAACAGATCGCGCAGCTTCCACCACAGATCCTGGCGTTGGAAAAAGAGGCCGTTGGTGAAGGTTTCAGGTTCCTCACCCGCCTGGTTACCGAGTGGCACTCTGGAGCAAACCGCTTTGATGCCCCCGGCGAGTGCCTGATGGCGGTTTATTTGAACCAGCAACTGATAGGCATTGGAGGTCTGTCAGTTGATCCATATGCTGGAAATAATGCGGCTAGACTGCGACGGGTATACGTCGCAGCTTCGTCAAGGGGGCAACATGTGGGGCAGACGCTAGTAAAGGCGCTGGTTGCACGTGCCGCTCTCAGGTTTCAGATCGTGCGTCTTTGCACTGATACGCCTGAAGGGAACGCGTTTTATACGCACTGTGGTTTCAAGCGAACAGATGATGCCCACGCCACCCATATCATGTTGCTTACGGACACCTGAGTCTTGAACCCTCGACGTCACTGCCCATTGACGCAGTTGAACCGCACACGCCTGGAACGAGCGACTGTGCCTGGAAGTCTACCTGTATCTACTCATGGGTAAGGTACAGGGCAATGGACAAGACAATCACCGTGGATCAACTGGCTACCACTGACCTTGGATCCATCAACGAGATATGGCTCGGCGGCACGCATACCCAGCTATGCCTATGGCGTGGCGAACAAGTCTTCACCCACGAAATGCTCAGCGAGGGCACCCACGATCAGAATGTGCGACGCCTGTGCTTGCAGTTGGTCAACCCTGACGATCAGGCCGCAGTGGCCAGCGTGGAGTTGATCGCGCGGCAACGGCTGGAAAAGATGGGGAAGAAGGGCGAGTTTTATCCGGCTCAAGAGGTGGATACTTATCGATAGTGGGCCGCTCTTTGGATTTTCACGCAGGGCAGCGAGCCCGGCTGGTGTCTTTGGGTGGTGGACACCCGAACTGGCGACGCGGTCACTGCCACGCCTCGCAGAAGGCGGTAATACAGCTCTTGCAGGGCCAGCGGGCTGCTCTTGTCCGATTGCTGCAAGTCACTGAGCGCAGCAACCGGCCAAAAGCGGTCATTTGGCGATGTCTCAGGATTTAGAACAGAGGTTATTCAAAAGAGGGGTGGAAACTTGGTTGGGTATTGCATTAATGGAGTCGATCACGGAACTCGAACCCGACGTTGCGAGTACCAATTTCGGGTACGTGATAGCTATCGCACAAAAGAAAATAAACGCTACAATTAAAAAGGTCACAAACCAAGCAGCTTTATCTAAAACTTTAGATTTTGGTTTTGCCTCCATTGTTTTATAGAGCCATATAAAATTGTATCCAGCGAGCACGATAATCACCACTAAAGCGGCCCAGGTAAAAGCGACAACAAAAAATCTGTGATCATAGGTTAACGCCGCCATTGCTTGCATTATTGGAAGCGCCACAAGCATAGCAAGACATAATGCCAGGTTTTTAAGGCCGTCAAAAAGAGTTTTAATGTCAACGATAAATGGCTTGCTGAAGAATGGCTCTACCTTGCGTATTAAGAGGTCTTTTTTGATGATCAGAAAGTCTGTGCTATTAACTTTGTTGACCTTTTCTCCCGTGTCTAAAAAGTATGTTTTTTGCGAGGTGATAACCGTCTGTTCGCCAAGGCCTCTTGGCTCTTTAGTTTCCTTGGTTTTTTCAATGACGATGTAAGTTTTTTTTGATTTGGTTTTGGCTTTAAAGCGGTCGGTCTCAATAGCAGCTGTCATTTTGGTCTTCGCGTGTTGGGTTAGCAAGATGATATCGAATTGGCATTATCGATGTGTAGGGCCCTTATTTCCATATCCGCATGTTCTATTCTTTGATTCAGGCCCCACGGAAGTGAAGTTCAAACGCGGCTGCGAGCCGGCGTGACGGGTACATCGCCAATTATCAGCAAAGCGTGCGCGACCTGGCGAGTTGCGGTATCGATATCGTGTGCTACAACTTCATGCCGGCGCTGGATTAGATCCGCACTGACCTTGCCTGGGCCTGGCTGATGGCGGTTGGGCGCTGCGTTTCGATCTAATCGCGTTTGCTGCTGCGCACCTCAGCCAGCCGCTTGATTGCGGCGTAGCAGCAGGATGAAGGAGTAATTCGATTGTGTTTCTATCCGACGCCTGTGTTTGCAGTGGATTGATGCTGGCGCTCAAGCCCTGCGCGCAGTCAACAACACCGTCGCCGCCGCCGACAACAACCCCGCGCAGCAACGATTGAACAGGCGCTTGCCACGTGGCTCGGCGAACCAGCGGCGCATATGCAGGCCCATATAGGCGTAGGCGCTGATGGCGACCCATTCCAGCGCCAGGAACATCGCGCCCAGCAGGGCGAATTGCGTGGTGATAGGTTGGCCTGGCACCACGAACTGGGGGAGGAAGGCGGTGAAGATCAGGATAGCCTTGGGGTTGCCCGCCGCCACCAGGAACTCCTGTCGCGCCAAGGCCAATAAGCCGACTTTGCTGGTGGCCGTTTGCGTCTGTGCCTGTGGGTCCGCACGCCATAGCTGATAGGCCAGGTAAAGCAGATACGCCGCGCCGAGAATCTTGATTGCGTAGAACAACAATTCCGACGTCTGCAGCACCACCGCCAACCCTGCAGCGGCGAGGGCGATCATGCCGGCGAAGGCCAGCAAGCGGCCGAGACCGGCCAGGCAGGAGGTGCGGTAGCCGTAGCGAGTGGCGTTGCTCACCGACAGCAGGTTATTGGGGCCGGGCGCCATGTTCAGGGCGAAGCAGGCGGGGAGAAAGAGGGCGAGGGTGGCGAGGTCCATGGCGGCTCCAGGTGACAGGTGGCAGAGGCATGAGCATAAGGCTACGTGGCGCGGTTGGACAATCCTTGCGTTGGCTCGCTGCCTTGTAATCTGGCTATGATGCTGCGACACCCATCACGGGCTTTCGAAACGGAGGAAACACCTTGCTGAGCATCGGCATCCTGGGCGTCGGCGAATTGACTGAAAAAGTGGTGATTGGCCTGCGTCGCGGCGGGTTCAGTGGGCGGGTGCTGCTGTCGCCACGCAACCATGAGCGTGCACAGCAGTTGGGCAGGGCCTGGGCTTGCGAGGTCATGGCCGACAACCAAGATGTGGTCGATCAGGCGGATTTGTTGTTCCTGGGTGTGCGCCCCGAGGTGGTGGAGGCGCTTTCCCGGGAGGTACGCCTCAAGCCGGGGCAACCCCTGGTTTCCCTGGTCGCCGGCATGAAGCTGGATGACTTGGCGCTTTGCTTCCCAAAGGCGCAGCCGGTGCGGGCGATGCTGTCCTATGCCGCGCAGATCAACCAGTCGACCGTGGTGGTTACGCCAGCGGGGCAGCCCCTTGAGGCGTTGTTGGGCACCCTTGGGACGTTGATCGTGCTGGATCAGGAAAACGCCTTCGAACTGGCCACCGTCGCGGCCTGCATGAACGGTTGGTTCTATTTCTTTCTCAATGATCTCCAACGGTGGTTTACCGATAAAGGACTGAGTCCAGAGCATGCCCGGCAATTGGTGATGGGCAATATGCAGGACTGCCTGGCCAGCGCCGGTCATCAGCCCCAGGCGCGCATGGACACCTTGGGCAATGCCATCGCGACACCGGGCACCTTCACGGCTGCCGGGCTCGAAGTGCTGCGCGACAAAGGTGCGCCGCAAGCGTGGGCAGCAGCGTGTGATGAGGTGCTGGAGCGCTTGCAGAAAGCGTCGCAGAGGCACTCCGGCGATCAATAACCCTCAAGTTATTAGCAAAGGTTTACACCACTGCCTGCGCTCCTTCGGTATGTTTTTCAGCCACTTGCGTAATCTGGTAGTGCCTCAATGCAGCGTTGTCATCAGCGGTTGGATCCGCAGCTCATCACCATCCGCCGGCTGTTCCAAGCCCGTTGGCCGGCATCCAGGTGCCGGACGCGCAATGGCTCAACGGCGAGCTCAAAGCGCTGATTGCCCTGCGCCTGACCGCCGACACCCAGGGGGCGCAGCGCAGCAATACCGGCGGTTGGCAGTCCGCCCATGATTTCCCGGAGTGGGACGGCGCGGCCTGCGAGACGTTGGTGAGGTTTGCCGCTGAGTTCGCCCTGACTGCCGGGTTCAGTAGCACCTGCGCGGCGGCCAGTGGCACCTTTGTCATGTTCCCTTCCTGGCTGATGCACTCGGTACGACGCTTTGAAGGCTCGCGGCCGCGGATCTCAATTGCGTTTAACTTTGGCGTATGACTGCACTTGGCGCATGGCGTGAATAACCGCCTGCGACCACTGATCTTTAGCTTGGCCCGACCAGCTTGAGTTCGTAGCCACCTGCACAACAGCATCGCGCCACTGTATGGCCTTGAGGTGACTGATGCCCCTATGGAACTGCCGCTGGAACCGATCTCTATGCTGTATCGGCGCACGGATCAAATGGATGGTCGCTCCATCTGGTTTCGCCAAGTGATCAGAGAGGTCATGTCAACGACATTGCCCCAGCCACTGGGCATGTAACTGCACAAAGTGCTCCTGTAGCCATTCAACAAACACCTGCACCTGTGGGGCCAGGTGTGTCCGACTTGGATACAACAGCGATACCGGGCGCGGGGCAGGGCGATAGGCGTGCAGGATCTCCACCAGCGCGCCACTGTGCAGGTGTTCGGCCACGGTGATCCCGGGCGCCTGGATGATGCCGAAGCCTGACACGCCACATTGCACATAGGCATTCGATTCGGTGACGGTGATGCCCGCGTGGCTGACGAAGGTCTGGTCCTGGCCCTTGACCATGAAATGCCAAGGCAAGGTCCGGTTGTTTTGGCCGGACAGAAAGTTGACCCCTCGATGGCTGGCCAGGTCTTCCAGGCACTCGGGGCGACCTTGTGCGTGCAGATAGTCTGGGGCCGCGCAGGTCACCATGATTGCTTGCGCGATAGGGCGGGCAATGAGGCTCGAGTCAGGCAAGTCGCCGATGCGTAACGCACAGTCGATGCCCTCACCGATCAAATCAACGGTTCGATCAGTCACCCCCAGTACCAGGTTGATGCCGGGGAAATTGTCGGTGAAGCCCTTGAGGCTGTTGATGAATTCCAGTTGTGCGAAAGCGCTCGGGATATCGATGCGCAGACGGCCACCCAGGGTTGCCCCGGTGCGGTCGAACATACTGGTGGCGGCGTTGATATCCGCGAGGATTTCCTGCACCCGAACATAGAAGCGCTCGCCCTCGGCGGTGAGCGCCACCTTGCGGGTGGTGCGCTGGAACAGGCGCACACCTAGTGATGCTTCCAGCTCCTGGATATACCGGGTGACCTGCGGGCGGCCAATGTCCAGCGATTCAGCGGTTTTGGTGAAACTGCCAAGCTCCGCCAGCCGGGCGAACAGGCGCATTGATTGCAGCAATTCCATGACGATTTCCGGTGGCGATTGTTATATCAGGATAGAACAATCCTGTGTTTTTTTGCGCATTTATTGCGCGCGGCCAATGGCGAATGATGGACCCAAGGCAGATCGATTGCGGTTTGCGGTCATTACCTGCATTGGGAGATTCATCATGAAAGCGTGGTTACTGAAAGACTTCGGCCTCGATAACCTGCAACTGGACGAGGCGCCCACCCCACATCCGCAAGCTGGCGAGTTGCTGGTCAAGGTCGGCGCGGTATCCCTGAACTTTCGCGACAAGGCCATCGTCGACGGCATCTATGAGCCGCACAAGGTGCCCAAACCATTGATCCCGGTGAGCGACGCTGCTGGCACCGTGGTAGCAGTGGGGGACAGCGTGACGCGCTTCAAGGTCGGTGACCGCGTTAACTCTCACCTGTATTCGCGTTGGCTGGATGGCGAACCGGGCCCCCACGAACCGGATTACTGCTTCGGTTCGCCGCTGCCGGGCGGCCTGGCCGAGTACATGATCATTCACCAGGACAGCGCCGTAGCCGCACCCGCCAATATGAGCGATGAAGAGGCCGCTACGTTGCCCATTGCCGCGCTCACCGCCTGGTACTCATTGGTGGATTTCGGCCAGATCCAACCGGGGCAAACCGTGTTGGTCCAGGGCACGGGTGGGGTCTCCATCTTCGCGGTACAGATTGCCACGGCGCTTGGCGCAAAGGTGATCGCAACGTCTAGCAGCGACGACAACCTGCACGCCGTCAAGCGCCTGGGTGCAGTAGCCGGGATCAATTACCGGACGACGCCAGACTGGGCGGACGAGGTGCTGAAACTCACCGCAGGCAAGGGTGTCGATCTGCTGCTCGATGTCGCGGGGGGCAACGGCATCAATCAGTCGGTCGCGGCCACCAAGGCGTCCGGGCGCATTGCACAGATCGGTTTCTTGACCGGGCAGACTGTAGCGCTTGACCTCATGCCGCTGATCTTCCGCCAGACGACACTGCGTGGCATTGCCGTAGCGCCACGCTCATCGTTCGACCGGATGAATGAGTTCCTCAACCAACACGATATCCGCCCTGTTATCGACCGGGTCTATCCGTTTGCACAGGCGCGTGAAGCTTACGAGCATCTGGCCAGGGGCGCGTTTGGGAAGGTGGTTATCAAGGTGGGTTGAGGATGTCAGGGGCACTGTCGAGGGGAACCCTCACGCTAAAGACCGTGCCCTGTTCTGCATCCGAGCTGACATCGATGGATCCGGCATGGGATGCGACGATTTCCGAGGCGATGAAAAGGCCCAAGCCCAATCCTTCTGCGGAGCCTAGATCGATTGTCGAGCGCTGGGAGAAACGGCCCATGGGGTTGAATATGAAGGGCAGCACGTCTTCGGGTATCGCCTCGCCGCGGTTGTGCACGGTGAATACCGCGCACGCCTCCACGGTGCCTAGCTCGACCTTGATCGGGAAGGTGGTGTCCCCATGCTCCACCGCGTTGCTGATGATGTTCGAGAAGACTTGCTCCATTCTGGCACCGTCAAATTTTCCTGAAACCGCAGCCTTCATTTCGAACACGACATTGGCCTCTGGATGAAACGCCTGGATTTCTTCCACTACTCGCTGGCACAGCGGTGCGAGATCGATAGCCGCGGTTTTTACCGGGATGCCCGGACCCATCTGGCAACGTGTCAGGTCAAGCAGGTCGCCCACAATCTGGCTCGCTCGGCGCACGCTGGTGTACATCTGGTTGGCAATTTTGTTGTCCCGGGGGCCGATGTCCTTTGAACGCCTGAGCACGTCGGCTCCCAGCAGGATCGCGCCCAGCGGCGTGCGCAGGTCATGGCCAAGTATGCCCAGAAACACATTGCGTGATGCCTCGACCGCACGTGAATAGCTGGCGATGGACTCGGCGAGCGCCTGATCGATGGCCTCGTGGAACCGGGTCATGTCGTCGACATTGATCGGCGTGCCCTCGTTGACTTTTCTCATCCATTGGCTCACCACACTGGTTCTGAGTGCGCGGTATTCCGAGACCATTTGATCAATCGTGAAACCGGCCATCAGGCGCGTCATTGCGTGGGTTTCAGCGGCGGTTTCCTGGTCATCGGCCGGAATCAGCCCTTGGGCCTTGGCGGTTTGCTCTCGCTTGGTCTGCGTGGTGCGCAAGTCGGTCACGATTGCCCGCAACATCTGCTCGGCATGATCGCGCAGCGCCACGCTATCGAGGTCTCCGCCCGGCGTCTTGATGGTTCTGGCGAAATCTTCCCAGGCCTGCAGGATCGGCTCGAGGTGCTCAAGGATGAAGTCGGGCAGGCGCATGTCTGGAGTCCTGGTAGGAGGCGAGGCGGGCAGAAAAGCGAGGCTGCGCAGGTAAGTATGAATGTCGGCAGTGTAGGAGGTTGTCGGTTGCTTTAATAGCTCGACCGGTGGCGGGCACTCTAGCCGCGGTCCAACTGTGGGAGGAGGCTTGCCTCCGATGGCGGCCTGACAGCCGATCTTGTGTAGATACCTATGGCCATCGGGGGCAAGCCCCCTCCCACATTTTGACCCACGTGTGTCTGGTGCTCTACTTAAGGATGAAACCTGCGCCCCAGCGCATCCAGCCGCACCGCAATCGGCGGCAGGCGTTCGCTGCTGCGGGCGAGGGTCTCGACGTCGTCAGCGGTGCTTTGGGCGATGGTTTGCACAGACTGCAAGCGCTCGACAATTTCCAGGTTCGCCGACGTCTGCTCGCGGGTGGTGGTGACGATATGGCCGTTGAGTTGGTCAATGTGGGCAATGTCCTGGCCCACGGCGTGGAGCATGTCCACCGCCAACTGGCTGTCTTCCACACAACGCTCCACGCCTTCGCGGCTGGCGTGCATGGCTTCGACGGCCTGGCGGCTGCCCTGTTGCAGGCCCTCGATGATGGTCTTGATTTCCTGGGTGGACAGGGCAGTGCGCTGGGCCAGGCTGCGTACCTCATCGGCCACTACGGCAAAGCCCCGGCCCTGCTCGCCGGCGCGGGCGGCTTCGATGGCGGCGTTGAGGGCCAACAGGTTGGTCTGGTTGGCGATGCTGCTGATCACTTCCAGCACCGAGCCGATTTGCTCGGCCTGCACGGCCAGGGATTGCACGGTGGATTCAGTGTCATTGATGCGTGACGCCAATTGGCTGATTTCATGCTGGGCGCGACCGACGCTTTCCTGGCCGCGGATAATTTGCTGGCTGGCCTGGCCTGCGTGTTCCACCGCTTGTTCGACCTGCACCGTGATGTGACCGGTGGCGGCTTCCAGGCGCTGCATCGAACCGGTCATCTCGCCGATCTGCGCCAGTTGATGGTGCGCGCCTTTTTCCAGGGTGCCGCTGGCGGTGGCCAGTTCCTGGCCGAGTTGCCCAAGGCCGTGGGAATCGCGGGCAACGCCATCGATGAGGTGGGTGAGCTGTTGCAGGAAGTGGTCGAAACGCGTGGCCAGGGAGACTCGCAACTTGCCTTCGCCTTTGGCCGATTCCACGGTGAGCTGCGAGGTGACGGCGAGCATCTTCTCGAGCATTTCCTGGCTCTCGACCGCCTCAGCCTGGCTATGCACCGCCAGGTAGAGCAGGGCGACGGTTTCCATCACCACGTAGAACGCGTGAACGAAGATCATCGTCCAGCCGCCGTGATGCTCCATCACAAACACCGGAAAACCCTGATGCTGCAACGCGTGGAACACCAGGTGATGCGCGGCGATGGTCAGCGCCGCCACCAGGATCGGCAGCCAGTCACGGTAGAAGGTCAACACCGCCAGTAATGCGAAGATGCCGAAGTGGGCTTCGATCACCCCATGCGCCTGGTTGATGTGCAGCGCCGCCATCACCATCAGGCCGGCGCCCAGTGCACAGCGCATCACACGGGTGCCGCCGATGACGCGGTAGAGCGCGGTCAGCACCACGCCGGTGCCGCCACCGACGATCAGCGCCTGTAGCCAGGTGTCATGCCAGAACGCCAAGCCCAGGGAGAATAGCGACATCAGCCAGATCAATGCCAGCATGATGCGGTCGGCCTTGCGGTAGTGCTCAATAAAACGGGGGCGGACGGGCATTCACTCTTACTCCATGAGGGTGGGGTGCCGAGGTCTAGCAAGCACGCAGCGTGCCACGAAGGCCTGCCGCTGTGGAGTGAAGCAGATGTTCGGGATTTTTGCGGTTGCCAACGCTTTATCGGCAGGCCTATTGCGGACTTTAGAACGGCTGCCCGAACAGGCAGCCGTGGCGGCATGGGCGCTTTAGAAGCTGTACTTGGCGGTCAACATCATGTTGCGCGGAGCGCCATAGGAATCACCGCCATAGCTCGCAGAGTTGGCAATGGCCTGGTAGTACTTGCGGTCGAAGATGTTGTTGGCGTTGAGCTGCAGGTCCAGGTGCTGGTTGACCCGGTAGCCGGCCATCAGGTCGGTGACGGCATAGCCGCCTTGCTTGAGCCGGTAATGGCTGCCATCTGCCAGTGCGATGTCGTTGTACATGCGGCTCTGCCAGGAAATGTTGCCGCCCACGCGGAGTTTTTCCAGCGGGCCCTGGAGGTTATAGCGGGTGGTCAGCTTAAACAGATGCTCCGGGGTGTCGGTGTCGAACTGCTTGTTGACCTTCTGCGGGTTGGCGTCGTCCTTGATGGTGTGGGTGCGCGCGTAGGTATAACCACCGCCGACCTGCCAGTTCTCAGTCAAGGCGCCTTGCAGTTCGAAGTCGATGCCCTGGCTGCGGATTTCGCCCGAGGCTTGGTAGCAGGACGCCTGCGGGCAATCCGGCACGACGATCTGTACGCCGCGGTTTTCCTGGTCGACGCGGAATACCGCCAGGCTCGCATTCAGCGCACCACCCAGGTATTCGCCCTTGATACCCACTTCATAGTTCTTGCCGACAATCGGCTTGAGCGGGGTCGCGCTGGTGTTCTTTTCCTTCTGTGGCGTGAAGATATCGCTGTAGCTGACATACACCGAGTGCTGGTCGTCCAGCTCGTAGATCAGACCGGCGTAGCGGGTGAGGTTGCGAGTGACCTTGTAATCGCCGTCGCCATCGCGGTTGTCATAGTCGTACCAGTCCAGGCGCCCGCCGAGGATCAGCTTGAGCGGGTCGGCCAGGCTCAGGCGCGTGGTCAGGTAGAAACCATCCTGGGTGGTGACGTCGCGCTCGTTGTTGGTGTGGACGAAATTCGGCTTGCCGGCATTGAGCGGCCAGTTCATGTCGTACGGGCTGTAGTTGCGGGTGGTCATGTCGTAGATGCGCTTGCTGGCGCCCACCACCAGTTCGTGGGTGCGCCCGAATGCCTGGAACGGGCCGCTGGCAAAGGCGTCGAGACCCGCCTGGTTTTCATCATAAGTGGCCTGGTACACCGTGCGGGCCAGAGTGTTGTTGGTCCAGCGCGACTGGTAAGAGCCGGAAAACAATGCATCCTGTTCGGAATAATTGGCGTTGACCTGCAGGTTCCAGTCATTGGCCAGGCGTTGGCGCAGCTCGGCGAATACCGTGTTGATTTCCTGGTCTTTGTTCTCCCAGTCGGTGCCCGGGTTGTAGGAGCGCGACAGGTTCAGGTGGTGACCATCCTGGCCGATCATCGACGAGCCCCAGAAGTAGTTAGTCTTGTCCTTCTGGTTCGAGAAACCGAGGGTCAGGCTGGTGTCTTCGCTCAGGTCGGCTTCGGTCACCGCATAGAACAGGCCGTGATCCTGCTCGGCGTTATCGATGAAGCTGTTGGCGTCGCGGTAGGAGGTCACGACCCGGCCGCGCCAGGTACCACTGTCGTTGAGTGGGCTGGAGGCATCCAGCTCGCCGCGGTAGTCGTCCCAGCTGCCGGCGGCGCCGGTCAGGGTGAGTTTCTGCTCATACAGCGGCCGTTTGCGGATCAGGTTGATGGCCGCCGAAGGGTTGCCCGCGCCGGTCACCAGCCCGGTGGCACCGCGCACTACCTCGACGCGATCGAACATCGCCAGGTTCGGCTGCGCGCCTACCGACGCGCCGTTATAGCCGCTGGGGATACCGTCATACATGAGGTTGTCGATGTCGAAACCGCGGGCGGTAAAGGCTTGGCGGCCAGGGCCGTTGGAGTAGTTCAGGAACAACCCGGGCGTGGCGTTGACCACATCGTTGATGCTGGTCATCGCCTGGTCATCCATGCGCTGGCGCGTGATCACGGTCACGGCCTGCGGGGTTTCACGCATCGTCAGGGGCAGCTTGGTCGCGGTGCTCATGGAGCCGGTGGTATACGACACGGTGCCCTCGGTCGTTTGGCCCAGCTGTTGGCCGGAGACCTCGGTGGCGCCCAGTTCAATGGTGGCCGGTGCTTCGGCATCGGCGGCCAGGGCCGCGTGCGAGGTTGCCAGGCAGATAGCAATTGCCATCAAGCTGGGTGAAAAAACGTTGCCGCCGCGTTGTTGCACAAACATTGTTATAGGGCTCCCCAGAGGCCATCCGTGGCGAATAATAAATCTGTTGATAATTATTCTCATCAGTGTGGCAGATTGAATCCGTAGGAAAAAGCCTTGGGGAAGAATTAGTTAACGAAATTTTCCATAGGTTGCGGGCAGGCGTTTAGCCATTATTTGATGCCCGCCGGACTTCTCCGACGGGGCACCGTTCTGCAGTTTTCATGCGTTCAGGGGGCCAACTTGGTAAAAATAGTTGTGTGAGGGTTATGTACCGCAGTGGCTCTCGTACACACTGCGGTACAAAGATCGCCTCAGAACGCCATTCTCAGACCGAACGTGCCTTGGCGGCCGCGGAGCATATTGCTGTCCAGATTCTTTTCGGTGCCGACCTCACCATACAGGCTCACACCCTGTGCAACTTCCAGGGTAGCCCCAAGGCTGACATCCACAGTGGTGGATTTCTGCTCGGTGTCGATACGGGTCTCATGGTTGAAAAAAACGCTATTGTCCCCGGCGCTGGCGTGCCAGACATTGGCCCTCACATAGGGCTGCAGCGGCATGCCATTGACCTTGTAATCGCCGCGCAGGCGCACGCCCAGGCGCGTGGTGACGTTGGTATCGGCGTCATAGGAAACGTCTGAAATTCCATCATTCTGGCTATCCAGCTTGGTTTTGCCGACGATCAACTGCGCCTGGGGCTCCACGACCCAGTCGGCGCTCAGCGCCAGCGGCCAGCCGACTTCGGCGGAGGCGGTGACGTTATGCCCGCGGGTTTTCATCTTCACGCCACGGTCCGACTCGGTGTTGCCATCAAAGCGAGTACCCATCAGCACCAGGTCGAGGTAAGCCTGGTTGGCGCCGATCAGCGTCCAGTAGGCCCCCAGGCTATCGCCGCGCAATGTGGTCTTGCCGGCGTCCTTGTCCTCCCAGCCGCCGTTGAAGCCTTTCACATTGCCCTTGAGGCGGCTATGACCGACGAAGAACCCGAGGCGCTGCAGCAGGCCGTTGTCCAGGTGGCTGGCGAACACATCGGTGCCCACTTGAAAGCCTGTCAGCGAACCGTCCAGGGTCGGGCTGACCGTACCGGCGTAACTCTGGCGGCTGCTGTTGCCGTAGACCCGGCCCCAACCCGCCGGCATGATACCGGTATGTTGCTGGCGGCTCTGATCGCCCATGCGCTCGTGATAAGTACCGAGCATGCCTTGCACGATTTGCTCGGCGGCGGGAAACAGCGCAGCGTACAGCGGCACTTCGGGACGGTAGATCGGGATCTCCTTGTCGGTGGGGTTAGATGGCAGTGGTGGGGTTTCAACTACCGGTTCCGGCAAGGGCGTGACCGGCTCCCCGGGTTCGGGCAGCGGCGTGACCGGAACTGTGGAGCGCAGGTAGTAATTCTGCTCGGTTCCGGTGGTGACCCCACCTTTGAACAGGTAGTAGTCAAACGCCCCGGCGGTGACCGTATTGCCCAGGGTAAAGGCCGTACCTGTCCCGCTCGCGCCATTGAGCGCTTGCACCACCTGGATGCCGTCCTGCAACGTCGCGGCGCCAGCGCCGCCAAGGTTGGTGACCAGCAGTTGGGTGTTGCCTTGCAGCGTGCCGTTGCTGACCACCAGTTTGTCGCTGGCCGAGTTGTCTGCCCCCAGCACGGTTTGCAACGCCAGACGCCCACCGTTGCCGTTGTAATTGCCGTTGATGGTCAAGGTGTCGCTGGCGGTGGAGCTGCCGGTGGTCATGTCGAGGGTGCCGCTGTTGATCACATTGACCCGCTGGCCAGCGGTGAACGGGTCGACGCTGCCCGTGCCGACCAGCAGCGCACTGCTGCCATCTATGGACAAGGTGCCGGTACCGGTTTCGCTGTCCCCCAGCTTCAACGCCCCGCCCAGGGTCATTTGCGAGCCGTTGTCCAGGCGGATGCTTTCCCACTGGGTGAAGAGGGCAGGGTCACCGACCTTGGTGTTGTCCAGGGTCAGGGTGTCGGTGCCCAGGCCCCCATCCAATAATTGCGCCGCCGCCACCTGCGCAGCCACCAGCCCCTGAAGCAATGCGGTATCGTCGCCTTCCCCCATCAGCACTGAGGAATGCAGGTTGCCGCCGGACCAGACCAAGTCATCATTGCCAAAGCTGAGTAACAACTGCCCGTTGACGGTACCACCGGAGATGATTATCTGATCGTCACCGCCACTGACACTGATATTGCCGCCGACCAACGCCTTACCCCAGATCAGGACAGTGTCCCTGCCGAAGCCAGTCACCAGATTGCCGATGATCGTACCGCCAGACATATCGAACCGGTTGTCATCGAGTTTCATGTTGACCCGGCCGATGATGCCTTCGGTCATTGTCGCCTCGTCGCCGTCCTCGAAAGCCCCGGTGATCGTACCGCCGCTCATGAAGAACACGTCCAGCCCGTCGCCCTGTTCCAGCGAGGCGATGGTGCCGCCGCTCATGGCAAAATGGTCGATGCCTGACCCCTGGGTGACTTTACCTGCCTGGCCCCCGGAAATCTGCGCGATATCGGCGCCCGAGCCCTGGCTGACCGACCCGGTGATACTGCCCAGGTTGAGCCGGAAAATATTGTTGCCGTCGCCTTGGTCGAGGCTGCCATCGATCCCGGCGCTTGGGCCGTTCACATCGACCAGATCATTGCCGCCTCCGTACACCACATTTCCGCTCACTCTGCCGGTTGCGGTGATTTCGAGGGTGTTATCACCGCCGTTATCGCTAAAGCCCGGCGCGGTGGCGCTGTCGCAGCTGGAGGTGTCGCTGCCCGCCGTGTTGTTGATGGTACACGCCCCATACGAGGCCAGCGGCCAGGCCGCCAGTACAATCGCTGAGGCAATGCCTGAGTACAACAGAGAAGTGATCCGTGTGCGCATGGTCGGCCCTCGCTTGAGCACATTGATGTCCCGGCACCTGGGATACCAGGCGCGGTTCAAAACCATGGCAACGACGAACTCGATACGGATCAGGGACTACGGGTTACCTGCATCTGAAAACACCGGCCAATGCAAAGGGTTGGCATGGCTTTCTCGACTGCACCTTAACCTGTGCAGGACTTTTTGCACCTTAGCCGTAGATTTGATCGGCTGCTACTGTAAGAAATAACAGGTATAGACGAGCCGACGTCTAGGCAAATACGATCTCGTAGGGTTCGCGTATACGCTCGAGCAACACTTGGGCAAGCTTGGGCGGTAAACCGATCTGCGGATCGCCGACCAATTGGCTGGCATAGGCATGGGTCGCGTGCAGCTTGCGCGCCACGCTCCAGGTATCCAGGCGTACCTTGCGTGCGCGCTGCCAGGGGATCATCGAAGCCTCCCGTGCCGGCCAGTGCCAGGCCCAGACCGGCAGTTCATACAGCCTGGCCCCCACCAGGCTGCAGGCCTTGGCGCTGGCGCGGCCGACGGCATCGTGATCGTCATTACCGTCGCGGCACCACGTGGTAAATACCCTGTCACCCGGTTGCAGGTAGCGCGCGATGAACTGGCTCATCGCCTGTTCGTGGGCGGCCAGCGCGTCATCGCGAAACCCGCCGCGGATCCATTTCAGGCTGTGCAACGGCATGCCCAGTCGACGCAACGCTTCGGCGCTTTCCTGGGGGCGCACCACGCTCAAGCGGCTGGCCGGCCACACGTGGGAGCCGGGGTGGCTGGCGCTGCCATCGGTGATGGAGATCAATTGCAAGGGGTGTTCGCGGGTACTGAGCAGTTGCAGCAAACCACCGCAGGCCAGTACTTCATCGCCCGGGTGCGGGGCGATGACCACGACGCGTGCGCCGGGCGGCACCAGGCTGGTGAGTGCGATGACGGGAACCTGTGCCAGCTGCGGCGCACTGTTCCAGATTTGCGCGGGGCCGCGACGGGCTTCGCTTAGGGAGGCAGGCTTCATGGGGTGACATATCCTTGTCGGTCAATGCTGGGTCGTACCCCGTTGACGGGACGACGCTCTTGTTTTTACCCCAGGCTCCGCTGGGGTGAGTGCACGGCACGCCAATCCTGGCGTGCCGTGCAAGGCGTTATGAGCATAGACAAGGATCTGGCGCTTTTACACGTTGGCGTGTCGTTTTTTTACGAAACCTGCATCAGACTTCTCAAGTAGTCGCCGAACCCGCCCTGGGCGCGACAGTCCAGGCGCGCACTGGTCACCACTTGAGGTGCATGGCTCCAGGCAATCGAGGCGCCGCAACGTTCCAGCTCGCGCACCAGTTGCACATCTTCATGGCAGGCCAGCGGCTCGAACCCACCGGCCTGCACGTAGGCGCTGGCGCTCACTCCCAGGTTGGCGCCATGGATGTGCCGATGCCCATCGCGGGCTTGGTAAGCCTGGTGATAACGAATCTGTGCCGCCGAGTCGAAGCCTTCGCTCCAGGCATCGACCGTCACCGTGCCACACACGGCATCGCAGCCCAGGGCCAGTTGCGCCACCAGCCAGTCAGGGGCCACGCGGCTGTCGGCGTCGGTACAGGAAATCCAGCGTGCGCCCAGGTTTAATAAATGCCGTGCGCCGTCACCTCGGGCTTGCCCCACATTGCGCGCCTGCACCGGCAGGCTGTGCACCCGATGCGCCTGGGCGATCGCAGCGCTGCCGTCGGTGCAGCTGTCGAGCACCACCAGGATCTGCACCGCTTCCCCCAGCAGGCCGGGATGGTTGGCAGCGATCTGCGCAGCCCTCAGGCAGTCGCCCAGCAGCGCTTCTTCGTTATGCACCGGGATCAGAATACCGATCATCGCAAACCCTCGTGGTGTGCGACCGAGGTACCCTCACGGCTCCACAGGTCGAGCAGGAAATCCTGGTCATGGTACTGCGCCAGGGGCGACATACCCAGCCGCTGCTGGAGCAGGGCGTGCACCTGTTCGGCGGTTTGCGGGCAACCCTCGATGGGCGGGCGCCAATGACAAGCCAGCAACTGACCGTCAGCGGTCAAGGCGGCGAGGGCGCAGTCGATCAGGCGATGCAAGTCATCGGCATCCAGGTAATAACACAGCTCACTCAGTACGATCAGCTCAAACTCGCCGGCGGGCCATTGCCCGGGCAGGCGACGCTGTTCCACCAGAGCGTGGGGGAAATCTGCCAGCCGCGTTTGTGCCAGCAGCACCGCTGCCTGGGTCGCGTCGCAGCACACCAGGCGATCGCAACGACTCGCCAGTTCAGCGCTCAATTCGCCGTTGGCACAGCCAGGTTCAAAGATCGAGACGTAATGCGACCGGGTCAGCACGGCCAGTGTCAGGGCGCGCTTGCGTTGTTCGTACCAGCGCTGACGAAAGGCCCAGGGGTCATCGTTGCCGGCAAACAGTTGGTCGAAGTAGGGGGTTGCCACACTCATACGAACACCACTTCAAAAGGTTGCAGCAAGCGCTCCACCACATAGGGCGCCAGTACCGGCGGCAGGCCGATTTGCGGATCGCCTTCCAGCTGGCTGGCGAAGGCGTGGATCGCATGGCGTTTGCGCGCCACGGCCTCGATGGTCAACGGGATTTTGCGCGCCCGATGCCAAGGCACCATGTCGTCTTCAGCCGTGGCCCAGTGCCAAGTCCACACCGGCAGTTCATACAAGGTTGCGCCAACGGCCTGGGCGGCCTTGGCGCTGGCGCGGCCTACGGCTTCATGGTCGCAATGGCCGTCTTCGCGCCAGGTGGCGAACACCACGTCGGTGGGTTTTAGGTGGCGCTGGATAAACTCGCAGAGCTGGGCTTCGCGCTCGGCCACTTTGCTGTCGGCAAACCCGGCGCGCAGCCATTTCAAACTGTGCAGCGGCAAGCCGAGGCGATGCAGGGCTTGGGCCGACTCCTGGGGGCGCACTACGCTCAGGCGCTCCACCGGCCAACGCCGGGAGCCGGGATGACTGGCACTGCCGTCGGTCACGGAGATCAACTGGATGGGCCGGCCCAGCAGCGCAAGACCTTGCAGCAAGCCACCACTGCCGAGCACTTCATCGTCCGGATGCGGGGCGATGATCACCGCGCGATGCCCCTCGGGTACCAACTGCGCGACGCTGATGTGCGGCAACTCGGCCAGCCGCGTCGAGGTTTGCCAGTGATTGAGCGATGTACCCTGACCGACAATCGGATTGGGCTTCATAACTGCCACCTCCCTAAGGGGTCGCCGGCAACCTGTTCGCCCAGGGCGGCAAGGTCGCGCTCGGCATGGCTTTGCCGCACATACACCGGCAAGTCCGCCATCAACTGGGCAAAGTGTGGGTCCTTGCAATAAGGCCCCGCACCGACGCCACGACCGACGTGATGCATGACCTGTTCGACGGCGTCCTCGATACAGGCCCGTGCCTGTTGCGCCAGTTGCCGGGCATCCGCGCTCGGCTCGCGGTCGATCTGCTCGGCGCTGGCGCGTAGCACGCAAGCGGCACTGTTGAGGGCGCTGTCGACGGCGCCGAGATGGGCCAGGGCATGGGGCTCGGGGCGCTGGGCACAGTGGGCGCGCAACACTTCACCCAGGCGCTGCGCGGCGCCGTACCAACATGCGGCAATGCCGATCCCGCCGTGCCAGAAACCTGGACGGGACAGGTAATCGCCCGGGCCGCCGACCGCAACGCCCCGGGCCTCGTGGAACAGCACTTCGACGCTGCCCGTGGCCGCCATGCCCACGGCACTCCACCCTTCATCGGTGACCGTCACGCCAGGTTGATCCATTGCCACCGCCACCAGTTGCTGGCGATCCTCTTCGTCCCAGGCGGTCAGCAAGCCATGGCTGACCACCGCCGCGCCGGAGCACCACGCCTTGCGCCCATCTACCACGAGCCGCTGGCCAGCGTGTCGCACCCGCACTTTGGCGGTCGGCGGCTCAGATGCCCACATGCCCCATGTACTGCCCAGCGGCGGCAGCGGGCTGTCGAGTTCGGCAATGATCGCCAACGCATCGGTATGGCCTTCGAACAACTTGCACAAGCGCAAATCATGCCCCGCCACCTGAGCCAGCCCGCTGAAGCGGGCCAGGGTCTGGCCACTGCCGGGCAGCGGCAGTTGATCCAGACCTTCCCCTTGGAGTGCCTTCAGTGCGTCACCCAGGGCCTGCGTATCCGCATAACCGCGGTAACCCTGAAGGAAACCGTGCAACGCCATCTCACACCTCGCCTTCGCGTTGCAGTTCAAACAAGAGCAGCGAGCGGCCGGTTACCGCGTATTCATGCTCGAAATCAAAGCGCTCCTGACCGCGTACCGCCGGGTCGTTGGTGTCGAGCATGCAGGTCCAGAACTCACCCTCTGGCACCGGCGGCAGGCGGAAATTGACCATGTCGTGATGGGCATTGACCACCAGCAGCAAGGTCGCGTCCGCACCGGCACGCCGAATCCCGGTCTCCTGGGCGCGGCCATCCATCAGCATGCCCAGGCAGCGGCCCTGGCTGTCTTCCCATTGCTCGGTGGTCATCTCGTTGCCATCCGGCGCCAACCAGGTGACGTCCTTCACGCCGATATCTTCGTTGTAGTCGCCGACCAGGAAGCGCCCACGGCGCAGGATCGGATACGCCAGGCGCAGCTTGATCAGGCGCTTGACGAACTTGAGCAGGGCCTTGCCGTCGTCGTCCAGGTCCCAATTGACCCAGCCGATCTCACTGTCCTGGCAATAGGCGTTGTTATTGCCATGCTGAGTACGGGCGAACTCGTCCCCGGCGACGATCATCGGCGTGCCCTGGGCCAGTAGCAGGGTGGCGAAGAAATTGCGCATCTGGCGCAGGCGCAGTTCGTTGATTTCCGGATCGTCGGTGGGGCCTTCGACGCCGTGGTTCCAAGACAGGTTGTTGTTGCTACCGTCCTGGTTGTTTTCGTCGTTGGCCTCGTTGTGCTTGTCGTTGTACGAGACCAGGTCGTGCAAGGTGAAACCGTCGTGGGCGGTGATGAAGTTCACCGAGCTGTAGGGCCGGCGTCCGCGATGATTGAACATCTCGCCCGAAGCGGTCATGCGCCCGGCGAAATCCGCCAGTTGGCCGTCGTCGCCTTTCCAGAACGCGCGCACCGTATCGCGGAAGCGGTCGTTCCATTCCACCCAGCCTGGCGGGAAGTTGCCCACTTGATAACCACCGGGGCCGCAGTCCCAGGGTTCGGCGATCAGTTTCAACTGGCGCAGTATCGGGTCCTGGCGGCAAGCGACGAGGAAACTGTGGCGCTCATCGAAGCCATCGCGGTAGCGCCCCAGAATAGTTGCCAGGTCGAAGCGGAAACCGTCCACATGCATCTCGGTGGCCCAGTAGCGCAGCGAGTCGGTGACCATTTGCAGCACACAGGGGTGGCTCAGATCCAGGGTGTTGCCGGTGCCCGAATCATTGATGTAGAAGCGCTTGTCATCGGGCATCAGCCGGTAGTAGGAGGCGTTGTCGATGCCGCGCATGGACAGGGTCGGGCCGCGCTCGTTGCCTTCGGCGGTGTGGTTGTAGACCACGTCTAGAATCACTTCCAGCTTCTGCTCATGCAGGTGCGCGACCATCTCCTTGAACTCGGCAATCTTGCCGCTGGCCAAGTAGCGCGGGTCGGGGGCGAAGAACGCAATGCTGTTATAGCCCCAGTAGTTGGTCATGCCTTTTTCCAGCAGATGCTGGTCGTTGACGAAGGCGTGCACTGGCAGCAGTTCGACCGAGGAAATACCCAGCTGGCGGATGTGCTTGAGCACGTCGTCTTCCATCAGGCCGGCGCAGGTGCCGCGCACCGACTCGCCCACCGAAGGGTGGCGCATGCTGATGCCGCGCAGGTGGGTTTCATAGATGATCGTACGGTCCCATGGTACCCGGACCGGTTGATCGTTGCCCCAGGTGTGCGCCGGGTCGATGACCTTGCACTTGGGCACGAAGGGCGCGCTGTCACGCTCATCGAAGCTGAGGTCGTCGTCGGGGTGGCCGATGGTGTAGCCAAACAACGCCTCGGACCACTTGAGCTCACCCACCAACTGTTTGGCGTAGGGGTCGATCAGCAGTTTGTTGTGGTTGAAACGGTGACCATTGGCCGGGTCATAAGCGCCATACACGCGGTAGCCGTAAATCAGCCCGGGATGGGCGTCGGGCAGGTAGCCGTGGAAGATCTCGTCGGTGTATTCGGGCAGTTCGATGCGCTCCAGCTCTACCTCGCCGGCATCGTCGAACAGGCACAGCTCGACTTTGGTGGCGTTGGCCGAGAACAGTGCGAAGTTGACACCCAGGCCATCCCAGGTAGCACCGAGGGGGAAGGGCAAACCTTCACGAATCCGCGACGGTTCATGTTCCTGCGTCGCTGTAGCTTTATCGGGTTTGCTCATTGAGTTGCTCCTGCAAAAAGTCTTTTTTCGGGCCGAGCGCAACCGTGCTGACGGTGCTTCAGCGAATCACGTGAACGCAAACGGGCCTCCAGTACGGAGGCCCAAGGGATCATGGCGCTGGCGGTTTGGGTTTTTTCGGCGCGGCCGGTTTTTTCGCCGCAGGCTTTGCTGCAGCCGGTGCCGCCGCCTTAGGCTTGGCGGCGGCCTTGGGCGCGGTTTTCGGCTTGGCGGCTGGCTTGGGCTTGCTGGGGGTCAGCGCTTCGGCTTCGGCCAGCTTGCGCGCCATCTCCCAGTGGCGGGCATCCTCGCCGTGTGGCTTGCCTTCGGACTCCCAGATCTGATGCGCCAATTCGCGGATGCGTTCCTCTTCTTTACTCATCACAAACTCCTCACAGAAAATGTTCAGCTTTCTTGATTATCAGGATTGATAAAGACATTGACCGGGAGATCCCCCAGGGCAGCGCTGATCAACAGCTCCTTGTTGGGTGTGACTGCGTGTGTTTGAAAAAGTCCCTTCCAGTTTTGTGTTGTGGCGGCGAACGGTAATTTAACCCGCGTGTCGCCCCAAACCGGCGCATTGACCTGGGGAAACATGCCGTTTTCCAGCAGTTGATAAGGCCAGCGCGGCACCACCACCAACAGCTGTTGGCCTTGATGTTGGCGGTAGAACGCGACCACCCGCTCGGCATGCTGGCCGACCACTTCCAGCGCGGTGTAGCTGCCGTGGCGGAACAGCTCGGGACAGGTTTTGCGCAAGCCCAACACCTGGGCGAGCAACGCCTGTTTGATACGCCCGTCACGCCAGTTGAACAACAGTTCGCCGATGTCCGGGGGGGTATCCAGTGCACGTTGCCGTGCAGCGAAATCCACCGGGCGACGGTTGTCCGGGTCCACCAGGCTGAAGTCCCAGAACTCATCGCCCTGATACACATCTGGTACGCCCGGCACGGTGAGATGAAGCAAGGTTTGCGCCAGCCCGTTCAGGGCACCGGCGGGTGCGATGGCCTGGGCGGCGCTGTCCAGCGCACTACGCAACGGCGCACCGGCGTCACTGAGTAACAGGCGCTTGAGGAAACCTTCGACACCTTGTTCATAGGCCTCGTTGGGGGCGCTCCAACTGCTCTGCAACTTGGCCTCGCGCAGGGCTTTTTGCTGCCACTGCCAGAGGCGTTGCTGGTAGGCCTCCAAGTCTGGGTTGTGCTCCAGCGGCCAGCTGCCGAGCAGCACTTGATATAAAATCAGCTCATCACCCGCCGAGGGGCTATCAGCATTTTCCCGCAAGGGCGCCGCCAGGCTGCGCCAGTGCTCGACCTGTTCGGCATACCAGGGCGCGCACTCGCTGAGCACCGCCAGGCGGGCGCGGGTGTCTTCGCCGCGTTTATGGTCGTGGGTGGCCGTGGCCAGCAGGTTGTCCGGGAAGGCCTCCAGGCGCTGTTGATTGGCGGCGTGGAAGTCCGCCAACGGCGCACTGAACTGTTCGGTGCTGAAGCCCACATCATTACGCGACAGCAGCACTGCCGAGCGATAGAAAGCGGTGTCTTCCACGGCCTTGGCGGCGGCGGGCGAAGTCAGCTGCTGGAAGCGCACGCAGGCATGCTTGAGGATCTTGCGTTCACGGCCCACCGGGCGATTGCGCCAGGGCTGACCACCCAGCCATTTTTCCAGGTGTTCAAGCACCGGCCAGTCGCTTTCATTAAGGGTGCTGCGCGCTCCGTCCATGGCCTGCCGGAATATCTTGTCGTCGGCCGCACTGCGACCCCTGGCGCTGATGTAGGTGCGGTACACCGGGAAATGCACGATCAATTCCTGCAAGGCCCGGCGGATGGCGCCCAGGGTCAAGTCGCGGGTCATCACATCGTCGCGGGCCACTTGCAGCAAGGCCTGGGCCACGCTTTCGAAGTCGCCGCCCAACGAGCCGTTGAGGATCTGCTGGCGCGCCAGCCGGGCCTCTTCGATAAACGCCGAAGGGCGTTCGCTGTGCCGCGTCCACAACTCGGCCAGCGGGGCAAAGCCGTCTGGGTGGTGTTGCAGCAATGACAGTTGGTTCATGAATTCGTAGCCGGTGGTGCCGTCGACCTGCCAGTCTTCACGCAGGGTTTCCCCGTCACCGAGGATCTTTTCCACGAAGATCGGCAAGTGGCGCTGGGGCGACAAAGCATCCACGCGGCGACGCAACTTACGGCAATAGCCCCGCGGGTCGGCCAGGCCGTCGATATGGTCGATGCGCAACCCATCCACCAGGCCTTCGCTGATCAGCTCGAAAATCTTGCCGTGGGTGGCTTCGAACACCGCCGTGCGTTCTACACGCAAGCCGCCCAGCTCATTGACGTCGAAGAAGCGCCGCCAGTTGATATCATCAGCGGCGGTGCGCCAGCTGGCCAGGCGGTAAGCCTGTTGTTCGAGCAGATGATGCAGGCGCTCGAAGCCCTCGGGCTGGCGACCATCGAAGGCGGCCAACCGCTGTTCGATAGCCGGCAGTACTTCGGTAGCGCGTTCGGCCAGCGCTTGCTTGAGCCAGGCGGCTTCGGCGTAGGCGTCGTCCTGATAGGCGAGGGCGGCAAAGCGCTCGGCCAGCGGCCTGAGCCCCTCGTCGTGGCCAAGGATCAAGGCATAGTCCCTTGGGCAGATCGGAAATCGATGTTCGTAGTGTTCGGCGTAGAAGGCCCCGTGAGCGGCATCGAACTTGAGGGTCAGCGTACCGCTCTGCAGGGCTTCACCGTAATCGCTGCCCAGGAACGGCATGAGCAATTGGCCTTTGAGCAGGGGGTCGGGCGAATGCCACTGGATATCGAAGAATTCGCTGTACGGGCTCAAGCGGCCCCACTCCAGCAGGTCCAGCCACCAGGGGTTATCCGCACCGCCCACCGCCATATGGTTGGAGACGATATCGAGGATCAGGCCCATATCGTGCTCACGCAAGGCGGCGACCAGGCGCCGCAGCGCCGCTTCGCCGCCCAGCTCCGGGTTGACACGGGTGGGGTCGACCACATCATAGCCATGCATGGAGCCGGCGCGGGCGCTCAGCAGCGGTGAGGCATACAGATGACTGATGCCAAGCTGGGCGAAATACGGCACCAGCGGCACCGCGTCATCGAGGGTAAAGTCTTTATGAAATTGCAGGCGCTGGGTTGCGCGCAGGGGCAGTGCTTTCATCGGTCACGCTCATAAGCTTGGTTGCGCGCCACGGCCAGCAGTTCGAGGCGGCGCGCAGCACTATTATTGTCGAGCAGGCTGGCGGCCTCGCCTGGCAGGCGACGGCGCCAATTGGGGTGGGTGTCGAGAGTGCCGGGCAGGTTGGCTTGCTCCTGGATGCCCAGCGCGTCCTCCAGCGGCAGCAATACCAGTGGCGCGCGGGTGTGCCCCAGGTAGCGCACACTGGCGTCGATCATATGGTCGGTGTCGTTGCGTATTTCATCGACAAAGTTCTGCGGGTCCTGGCCCAAGGCCTGGCGTAGCGCCTGGCGTTCGTTCAGGCGGTGCTCGCTCCATTGCTCCACGGTCGGGGCGTCGATCAGGCCGAGTTGGATATTCCATTCGATATCGCGGCTGTGCCACCAACCGTTGAGGGTGGGTAAGTCATGGGTGCTGGTGGTGGCCAAGGCGTTGTCGGGCCAGTCCAGGATCGGCTTGAATTGGCCTTCATGGTTCTGTTCGAACAGCAGCACCCGCATGCCCAGGATCGAACGGGCGCTGAGCTTTTCGCGCAGGCCGTCGGGCACGGTGCCGAGGTCTTCACCGAGGACGATGGCCTGGTGGCGGTGGGATTCCAGGGCCAGCAGGCGCAGCAGGTCGTCCACCGGGTAATACAGGTAGGCACCTTCATCGGGCGAAGCACCCAGAGGAATGACCCACAGGCGCTGCAGGCCCATTACATGATCGATACGCAAGCCGCCGGCATGGGCAAAGTTGGCCCGCAGCATCTCGATAAAGGCTCGATAGCCATGGCGCTTGAGGCCCTCAGGGGAAAACGCCGAGATGCCCCAGCCCTGACCCGCGCGGTTAAGAATGTCCGGCGGCGCACCCACGGTCAGGTCGGCCAGCAGCTCATCCTGGCGGCTCCAGGCCTGGCTGCCACCGCCGTCCGCGCCCACCGCCAGGTCGGCGATCAGGCCGATGCCCATGCCGCTGCCACGGGCGGCTTGTTGTGCGCGCTCCAGGCTGCGGGCGATCAGCCATTGGGTGAAGGCGAAGTAACCGATCTCATCGCGGTTTTGCTCGGCGAACTGCGCGAGGGCCGGGCTTTGCGGGGTGCGCCAGGCTTCGGGCCAGTGGCGCCAATCGAGGTCTTCGCCGGCGGCGGCGCGCTGGGCTTGTATGGCTTCGAAACGGCAGTGGTTTTCCAGGGCTTCGCCGCCGCACTGGCGGAAGCTCTGGAAGTCGGCATGCTGCGGGTGCGCGCCGTGGCGGAAGTCTTCATACAGCGTCCGCAACAGGCGTTGCTTGGCCTTGGCGGCGGCGGGCCAATCGATCAGGGGCAGTTGCTCCAGTGCGTGCAGTTCGTCCGCCAGCCCGGCGGCTTCGATGGCGTTGCGCACTTCACGTTCACCCAGGATGCACGCGGGCGAAGCATACAGGCTGTTGAGAAACAAGCGGCTGGACGGCGAATAAGGGCTGAAACGTTCGGTGTCGGCGCTGAACATCGCGTGCATCGGGCTGATCGCCACCGCCTCGGCACCGCGCTCGGCCGCCGCGCGCACCAGATGCTCCAGGGCCAGGGTGTCGCCGAAGCCGCCATCGCCTAGGCGGCGCAGGGCATACAGTTGCGCGCTCAAACCCCAGGCCCGGGCGGGGCGGCTGTCCACCGCGTCGGCCACGCTGTAGCAGTGGGCGGGAGCAACGGCCAGGGTGAAGGTTTGCCCGTCGATATGTACCTGGTGGTAGCCGAGGGCGATCACACCGGGCAACACGGCATCGCCGTCAAGGCGCAGCTCCAGGGTTTCACCGCCTTCGAGGCTGACGCGACACGGGGTATCCGCTGCGAAGTAGCGCGCCAGGTCCAGGCCTTCACCGCTGTCGGTAGTCATCAACGGCGGCAGGTGGGTGTCTTGTTGTACTTGCTCAAGCTCGCGCAGGCTGGCGTCGATCTCGGCATCGGTGTCGGCCGGGTGCCCCAGCCCTTTGAGAACCGCACGCAGGGCATCGGCTTGCACATGTTGCGGGCGACCGTTGGCATCGATCCAGTCGACGGCCAGGCCCGCACGGCTGGCGAGTAGTTCCAGGTTCGCTTCGCTCAAAAGTCTTCTCCAGCAGGGAATAGGGATACGCGGGCGCTGTAGGGTGGCAACTGCGCACCTTGCTCGGCCGGCGTTTGGAAGATGAGGTGTCGAGGGGCTGGGTGGTCCAGGGGCTGTTCGCCCAGGTTCAGGTCGATCTGCAACAGGCTGCCGTTGCCCAAGCGCCAACGCGCCATGACGGCGCCCTCGGCCAGCACCTGTGCGCCCAAGGCCATCGCGCCGGGCAAGTGCGGCGCCACATGCAGGTGGCGCAGGCTCAGCAGGTGACGATAGAGCTGGGCATGGTCGTTCTCTATAAATGAAGGCATCGATTGCAGGAAGGTGGGCAACGCGTTGGGGTCGGGGATGCGCTCGCGTTGTTCGGGGTCGTGAAACGCGGCGAAATCAGCGAACTCATTGCGCCGACCTTCGCGCACCGCCTCGGCCAGTTCACCATGATGGTCGGTGAAAAACAGGAAGGGTTCGGTGGCGTTGACCTCATCGCCCATGAAGATCATCGGAATCATGGGGCACAGCAACAACAGGGCGGTCGCCGCTTTCAGCGCCTGGGGCGAGCAAAGCTGGTGCAGGCGTTCGCCCAGGGCGCGGTTACCGACCTGGTCGTGGTTCTGCAGGAACGCCACGAAGGCGCTGGGCGGAAGATCGGCACTGGGTTCGCCGCGTGCATGACCATGGCGGGTGGTATCGCCCTGGTAGATAAACCCTTCGCCCAGACAGCGCGCCAACTTGGCGGTAGGCTGTTCGGCAAAGTCGCTGTAATAGGCATCTGTTTCGCCGGTGAGCAGTACATGCAGCACGTTATGAAAGTCATCATTCCATTGGGCGTCGAAATCCTCCTTTAACAGGCTGGCCTGGTTCAGCTCGTTTTCCAGCATCAGCCAGACGTGACGCCCGCTGGCGACCCGCTGACGCACTCGCTGCGCAAGTTCCTTCAAGAAACCGGGATTATCGATGGCGTGCACCGCATCCAGGCGCAGGCCGTCGAAGCGGTATTCCAGCAACCACATCAAGGCGTTATCGAGGAAGAAATCCCGTACTTCACGGCGTTCGAAATCGATGCCGGCGCCCCAGGGCGTGTGCACGTCTTCCTGGAAGAACCCCTGTGCGTACTGACCCAGGTAATTGCCGTCGGGCCCGAAGTGGTTGTAGACCACATCCAGGATTACGGCGAGGCCGTGGGCATGGGCGCTGTCGATCAGGTGCTTGAGTTGCTCGGGTGAGCCATATGAGGCGTGGGGCGCGTAGGGCAGCACGCCGTCGTAGCCCCAATTGCGTTCGCCGGGAAATTGCGCCAGAGGCATGAGTTCAATGGCGGTGATGCCCAGCTCGGCCAGGCGCGGCAAGTGCTTCTCCACCTCGGCGTAACCGCCCATGGCGCCTACGTGCAGTTCGTAGATCACCGCCGTATGCCAGGGGCGGCCTTGCCACTGACTATGGCGCCACTCATAGGCCTGCGGGTCAACCACTCGGCTCCAACCGTGCACATCCACGGCCTGGGCCCTGGACGCGGGGTCGGGCACCGCCTTTTCCCCATCGATGTTGAAGCGGTAGAGCGTGCCGGCGGGGCACGCTGTTGTTAATTCGAACCAGCCATCTGCCTGGGGCAGCATGGCGATGGATTTCCCGTGTTCCAATTCAACGCTGACATAAAACGCGTCTGGCGCCCACAGGGCAAAACGCGTGTGTTGCGCGTCCAGCATGATTGCGCCGTGGGGCCAGGTTTCCAGAGTCCGTAGTGGCATCTATGAAGCCCTCCCAATGATTATTTAGTCGATTTCCCCAGGGCCTTGGCCACCAGTTGTTCGTAGAGTTCGGCGTAGGGTTCTACCGCCTGGCACCAGTTGAAGGGTTGGGTCATGGCGCAGCTGCGCATGGCGTTAAGCAGGCCAGGCAGGGCAAAGACCTTGAAGGCGCGGCTCAGGGCTTCCTTGTAGCTGTCCACAGTGGACTCGTTGAACAGAAAACCAGTGACGCCATTTTCAATGGTGTCCGCCAGGCCGCCGGTGTTACGTGCCACCGGCAACGAGCCGAAGCGCTGTGCATACATCTGGCTCAGGCCGCAAGGCTCATAGCGCGACGGCATCAGCAGGAAGTCGCTGCCGGCGAACATGCGCCGAGCATCGGTCTCGTTGAAGCCGATGCGCACGCCCACCTGGCCCGGGAATCGCAACGCCAACTCGCGCATGGCATGTTCTTCTTCCGGCTCGCCGCGGCCGATGATCGCGATTTGGCCGCCGTTCTCGACGATGAAATCGGCGACCGCCTCGGTCAGGTCCAGGCCCTTCTGGTAGACCAGGCGCGACACCACCGCGAACAGCGGGCCACTGGATGGCTGCAGCCCAAACAGCTCGCGCACATGGGCGGCGTTTATGGCCTTGCCTTCCCAGTCGCCGATATTGAAGTTGTGGGTCAGGTGCGTGTCGGTGGAGGTTTCCCAGCTTTCGTCGATGCCGTTGGGAATCCCGCTGAGCAGACCTTGCTGGGTCTTGCTGGCGAGAAACCCATCCAGCCCGCAGCCGAATTCCGGGGTGGTGATTTCCTGGGCGTAGGTGGCGCTCACGGTGGTGATATGGCTGGAATAGGCCATGCCGGCCTTGAGAAAGGACATCTTGCCGTAGAACTCCATGCCTTCCTGTTGCAAGGCGTGGGGCGGAATGCCCAGCTCGGGCGTCGACGCCAGGCTCACCACGCCCTGGTAGGCCAGGTTATGAATGGTGAACAACGTCGGCGTGCGTGACCCACGCCAGTGCATATACGCCGGGGCCAGGCCAGCGGGCCAGTCGTGGGCGTGCACCAAGTCCGGGCACCAATGGATTTGCGCCAGGTTGGCGGCCATATCGGCGGCGGCCAGGCCCAGGCGGGCGAAGCGAATATGGTTGTCCGGCCAGTCGCGGCCATTATTGGCACCGTAGGGCGTGCCTTCGCGCTCGTACAGCTCGGGGCAGATCAGCACATAGATGACCAAGCCGTCCTTGAGGTCCATGCGCCCGATCTTGCAGGGTGGCAACGCGGCGTGGCCGCCCAGCTCACCGACAATGTGAATCGGGTTGTCGCTTTCCATCACCTGCGGGTAACCGGGGATCAGCACCCGCACATCGTGCAGGTGGGCCATGGCGCGGGGCAGGGCAGCGGACACGTCGCCCAGGCCACCGGTTTTCACCAGGTCGGCGAATTCGGAGGTGACGAACAACACTTTCTTTCGATTCGGGTTCTGACTCACGATCGGCCGCACAGTGTTGGGCAGGTCGGCCAAAGACTTAGGCCCCCCTGCCGGCTGACTAAAACGCTCTCCCTGAGTATCTACTGCGGCACTGATCATAATGCACTCCCATCTGTTGGTCGGCTAATGGCCCGCTGCCATTTGCTCCGATTGACCGCATCCTGCGGCCAGGCACACAAGCGCTGTACAAGCTGGCAAGGCGTATGCCAGTTGCGGCTCAGGCTAAAAAAGATTGGATGGACGGGCATTTGGCGTGAGTCGCGTGTGCTCGTCCTTACCTAAAACTGGACCTGCGGCAGAGTTCGAAAGTTTCGATTTTTTGCGGGGTTTTTGTTTTGGAACGGACCCATCGGTCCTCAGTCTAGGATAGATCCCAGCGCCTGTAGGGTTTTCAGCGGGATTTTGTAGGACAAAAATCTTTTAAGCTTAGGCTGCTGGCGATTAGCCTCCTCTCTACTGTAGGAGCGAGCTTGCTCGCGAAGCACTCAAGAGCGCCGCGCACACCTTGAATCAATGACGGTTTCCGCGAGCAAGCTAGCTCCTGCAAGGGGCAGACCCAGCACGGCGCTCGCACTGATCTGGTGCGTCAACCGAGTATCCGAACAGGCACGCCGCTGGCCCAGGCCTGGATATCCTCGATCATCTGCTGATAGAACTGCCGATAATTCTGCTCGCTCACATACCCGATGTGGGGCGTCGCCAGCACATTCGGCAAGCGACGCAACGGATGGTCAGCCGGCAGCGGTTCCTCGGCGTATACGTCCAGCGCCGCTCCGGCCAGGCGGCCACTGCTTAGCGCCTGCACGAGCGCCTGCTCGTCCACAATCGGCCCGCGTGCGGTGTTGACCAGGCGCGCCGTCGGTTTCATCCAGCCCAACGCCCGGGTATCCACCAAGCCACGGCTGCGCTCACTGAGCACTAAATGAATGCTCAGGATATCGGCCTGCTCGAACAACTCGCGCTTGCTGACCCAGGTGACCCCAGATTCTGCCGCCCGCTGCGGCGTGAGGTTCTCACTCCAGGCAATCACCCGCATGCCGAACACCTGGCCGAACCGGGCGACCTTCTGGCCGATACTGCCCAGGCCGAGGATTGCCAAGGTTTTGCCATGCAGGTCGCCGCCCAGGCCAACCTGCCAGCCGCCTGCGCGTAGCGAGTTGGCTTCGGCAAGCAGATTGCGCGTGGAAGCCATGATCAACGCCCAAGTCAGTTCCGGTGCCGCATGTTTGTAGCTGTCGGTGCCGCACACCTGGATACCCAGGGCCTTGGCGGCGGGAATGTCGATAGCCGCATTGCGCATGCCGCCGGTCACCAGCAATTTGAGCGTCGGCAGGCCTTGCAGCAGCGCCTTGTCGAAGGTTGAGCGTTCGCGCATCAGGCAAATCACGTCAAAGCGCTGCAAACGCTCGACCATCGTGGCGGTGTCGGCGGGGTAATCGTGGAGAAAATGCACCTGGCCCACGGCGTCCAGAACCGACCAATCCACCACGCCCCTGGCTACATTCTGCCAATCATCCATCACTGCAATCTGTACCGACATTTACGCGTGCCTCGCAAAGGTTGGATCAAAGAGTTTTCATACCCTGCAACAGCGCTTTATGAAACTGCTCCGGCTCTTCCATCTGTGGCGCATGGCCCAAGCCTGGGAATTCCACCAGGGTGGCGTGGGGAATCAGCTCGGCCACCTGCTTGCCCAGCACTTGGTAATTGCCAATCCTGGCCTTGACTGCCGGCGGCGCGACATCTTTGCCGATGGCGGTGGTGTCGCTGGTGCCGATCAGCAGCAAGGTGGGCACCTGCAAGTCCTTGAATTCGTAGTACACCGGCTGGGTGAAGATCATGTCGTAGATCAACGCCGAGTTCCAGGCGACCTGATTGTGCCCCGGGCCTTTGTTCAGGCCGGCGAGCATATCTACCCAGCGCTCGTATTCGGGTTTCCAGCGTCCGACGTAATAGGTGTCGCGCTCATATTTGCGCACGCCGTCGGCGCTCAGGTTCAGCTCGCGCTGATACCACTGGTCGACGCTCTGGTAGGGCACGCCCAGGGCCTTCCAGTCTTCCAGGCCGATAGGGTTCACCAGCCCGAGTTGTTCGGTTTGGTTGGGGTACATCAGTGCATAACGCGTGGCGAGCATGCCGCCGGTGGAATGGCCGATCACCGTTGCCTTCTGGATGCCGAGTTTTTCCAGCAATTGGTGGGTGTTGGTCGCCAGTTGCTGGAAGCTGTACTGGTAGTGGTCAGGTTTGCTGGAAGTGCAGAAGCCGATCTGGTCCGGCGCGATCACGCGGTAACCGGCGTCGCTCAACGCCTTGATCGAACCTTCCCAGGTGGCACCGCAGAAGTTCTTGCCGTGCATCAGCACCACGCTGCGGCCGTTGGCTACGCCTTTGGGGGGGACGTCCATGTAGCCCATTTGCAGGGATTTGCCTTGGGACTGGAAGGTGAAATGCTCCAGCGGATAAGGGTATTGAAACCCTTGCAGCTCGGGGCCATAGGTGGCGGCGAACACGGGAGCGGCAGCGCCTGACAACAGGCCAGCGACGCACAACGCACGGATTGAAGGCATGGGTTCCAGCTCCAAGAGAGATGACCGGATGCTCTTTGGAAGAGATTAACTGGGGATTAACACCCACTGCAGGGTCAGCGCTGCGAGCACCCCATAACGTACGCCTTTGGCCAGGGTGACCAGCAGTAAGAAACGCCACAGCGGTTCACGCATCACCCCGGCCACCAAGGTCAGCGGATCGCCGACTATGGGCATCCAACTGAGCAGTAACGTCCAATGCCCCCAGCGCGAGTAATGCCTGCGAGCTTTTTCCAGTTGCTTGGCGCTGATCGGAAACCAACGCCGCGCCTTGAAGCGTTCCACCGAGCGCCCCAGCAGCCAATTGACCAGCGAACCGAGCACATTGCCCAACGTGGCGATGCCCAGCAGCAGCCACAGGTGGTAATGCCCGCTGAGCAGCAGGCCGACCAGCACGGCTTCCGATTGCAAGGGCAGTAACGTGGCGGCACCAAACGCCGCGGCGAACAGCCCCAGGTAACCCATCAGCACCGGTCAGTGTGCTGGGTATTCGGCCACCACTATGTCTTTACCGTCACGGGTCAGGCCGATGACTTGATACGCCTCGCTGCGACCTTCCACTTCCATGCCTGGCGAGCCCAGGGGCATGCCCGGCGCGGCGAGGCCGAGCAGATCGTTGCGTTTGCGCAGGGCCAGCACTTGCTCGGCGGGCACATGGCCTTCGACGAATTTGCCGTCGATCACTGCGGTATGGCATGAACCCAGGCGTGGTGCGACGCCCAGGCGTTGCTTGACTGCGCTCATGTCTGTTTCGACATGGTCATTGACCTTGAAACCGTTGCTCTCCAAGTGGCTGATCCACTTTTTGCAGCAGCCGCAGTTGGCGTCGCGGTGCACATCGATGGGGATCAGGTCGGCGGCCTGGGCGAGAGTGGAGAGCAGGACGCAGGAGAGCATGGCCAGTCGCAATGGGTTTTTCATCGGGGGTCTCACTGAAAGCGCGGCAATAAATCGGGCATTCTCCCTGCTTTTCGCATCGGGGCGACGCAGTAGTGTTTCTAAATTATACGAAGCAGGGGCTCTCCAGCCGGCACTTGAGCTGATCCAGCGCGATGGCGGACCGCTTGGCAATGTGTTCGTGCAAGGTTGCGAGCTGCAACTCGGTCTCATACGTCAGTACGCGCTTGAACAGCGTGCCGTTACGATGAGGTTGCAGGAAATAATGGATAGCACCGTCCACGGCCAATGAGGTAAACACGGCCCTGAACTCATTGGGGCAACGGGCAATTTGCACGCGGTAACTCATGGGGACGCGTATGCCCAGCAAATCAATGGTTTCAGTAAAACGCGCACCTACCGGCACTGAGCCGGTGGTCCCAGTGTCGGCATTGAGAGAGGTGGGGTGCCATTCGTGCCAGCGGTCGGGCTGGGTCACATAGGCGTAGACCCTATCGACAGGTGCCTGGATGAAGCACTCCTGACTGATCCGCTCCAAGCGGATCGAATGCTCAGTCGCATGCATGGCACACCTCCTGTGTGGCGCGTTATAACACTGGGAGCTCTCAGGATAGTCGACTCCCGCGCTCAGCACGGGAGTATTCATAGCATTGATCAGCGTACTTTAAAGCGCCCCATCAAGCTGATCACCCGGCCATTGGCCTCCAGCAGGCTCTGGGTATTGATTTGCGTGGTATGCCCGCTTTGTACCAGTTCATCGACCATATGGCGGATCTGCACCATGCTGCGGTTGATCTCCTCGGTCACCGCACTTTGCTGCTCGGCGGCCGTAGCGATCTGGGTGCTGAGGTTGTTGATATGGCTGACCGAACCGGCCATCTCATCCAGGCCGGTGTTGACCCGCGCTGTGGCATCCGCTGCTGATTGGCAACTGGCCTGGGTGTTTTCCATGGCGGCGACCGAGGAACTCACGCCGGTGGTCAGGCGTGCCAGCATCTCGTTGATCTGCGAGGTGCTGGCCTGGGTGCGGGCCGCCAGTGCGCGCACTTCGTCGGCTACCACAGCAAACCCCCGGCCTTGCTCGCCGGCCCGCGCCGCTTCAATCGCAGCGTTGAGCGCCAGCAGGTTGGTCTGGCCGGCAATGGCGCCGATCACGCCGAGGGTTTCGGTGATGCGTGCGGCATCCTGGCGCATATTTTCCACGGTGTGGGTGGCGCTGGCCACTTCACCGATCAACGCGCTGACGCTGGTGGACGCTTCACCCACCACCACCCGGGAGCGGTCGGCATGTTCGTTTGCACGCTGGGTGAACGAGGCGGTCTCGGCGGCGTTTTGCGCCACGGTGTCGGCGGTGGAGCTCATTTCGGTGATGGCGGTGACCGTCTGGTCGGTTTCCGAGGCATGCCTGACCAGGATCTGGTTGGTATGGGCTGATGTTCGTTGCAACTGTTCAAGCCCGGACGACATGGCGCCAGTGGCTTGGGTCACTTCGCCGATCATGTTTTGCAGGTAAACGATAAAGCGGTTCACCGAGTGGCCAATAGCGCCCAACTCGTCTTCGGCCCGGATGGTGATCCGTCGCGTCAGGTCGGCGTCGCCGGTAGAGAGGGCGTCAATATTGGTTTTCAGCGTTTTCATACGCTGCACCAGTTGGCGGATGGCATAGGCGGCCAGCAGCACCAGCAGCAACACCATGGGGATCTGCACCAGGGCCAGGCTGCCGAGCACATCATTACGCTGGGCGGTGATCAGCGAGGTGGGCAGGGCGGTGGCGAGGAACCACGGCGTGCCCTCGATGGCACGCATGTAGAAGGTGCTGGCCACGCCCTGGTTGTCGAATTCACTGCGTTGTGAGCCCTGATCGCGATGGGCCAGGGCTTTGCTGACCTGCGCGGCGAAGGCCGAGGTGCCGGTCAGTTCGCTGATGTTCTTCAACACTACCGGGCTACTCAAGCGCGTGCTGTTGCTGATGATCTTGCCATCGGCCTCGACGATCAGCATTTGCCCGCCGATGTCTTTTTCCTTGCTGGCCACCAGCTCATTGAAGAAACCCAGGGTCACGTCGATGGTGGCCACGCCATAAGCGGCGCCGTCACGCTGGATCGCCATGGCGCAGTTGGTACGCGGCTCCTGGCTGGCATCATCCTTGTAGGCGGCGGCCCAGGCACATTGGCCGCGTGGGGAGGCGAGGCCGCCCTTGTACCAGCTCTGGTCGTAATAGTTGGGGGCCGGGTCGCTGTTCCAGAAGGTGTTGACCGCCAGCTTGCCGGAGGCATCGCGGTGCCAGAACGTGCTGTGCTTGTTACGCCCCGGCGTACGCTGGTTAGGCAGCGGCCAGATACCGCCGCCAAATACTTTCAGCTCGCCGTATTGATCCACCAGGCCGGGCAAGACCTTGTCGATGGCATCGCTGTCGAGCAATGGGATGGTCTGGGTGATGCTGCGTTGCTGGGCCTGGACCTTGTTCAATTCGCCCTGGATCTGTTCGGCCACTTCGGCCACGCGATTGAGCACCACCTGTTCTTCGGTGTGCTGCAGCTTGGGCGCGACCAACTGGCCGATACCCACCACGGTCAATACGAATAACACCAGGACGAATAGCACCAGGAACAGGGTATAGCGGGCTTGAATGGAGCGCAGTGGGGGCATGGGAGGTCGTCCTTACGAAGCGTTATTGTCGACGCGGCTTTGTTAGAGCTTCGTCGGGCTATCGGCGAGGAACGGCTGAGCTTTAGGCGCCAAGGTGCGAAGTCGGAAAGCGTCAGTGCAGGGAGGTCCAATTGCCGACCGCCCTGCGCGCATTCTTTGGGTCGCCGGGTGGGCGGCGTGCCCATGGCGCCTCAGGCGCCGTCGCCCTGGTGACTGACTTCGAAATTGTAGATCGCCCTCAGTGGCTTACCCATCTCTTCGTTCAAGGCGTTTTCGGTGAAGGGGGGCGGATTGATCGTGCCTGGGGGCGTTGAAGGGTCGTTGTCGAAGTCGAAAGGCGTTGCACTGTTGGGCAGGCCTATGGCTTGAAGTTCGTCATTGTTGACGGTTTTCGAGATGCCCGATTCCAGTTGCTCGGTGCTTGTACCTGCCAGGAAGGTACCGGTTGCACCATTGTAGGCATGGGCAATCTCATGGAAGAGAGCCGTGACGGGTACGGTCGTGTTGGTGCGGTCAGCGCTCTCCAGCGTAGACGGATGAGCATAAAAAATACGCGCTCGATCAGCGCGGGAGCCTGGAACGCCATTTTTGAGAACGCCCCATTTGCTGTCGTCCATCGTCTTTCTGACTTCGGGCGCCACGTTTTCCAGTTCTGTGCTGCCATACAGGTAGGCCACCTCGCTGCCACCGCCGGGTTCGATGCTGACGCTGCCGCCATTGCGTGCCGCCAGTTCATCCATTTTCGCCAGGGCTTGCTGGCCTATGGGGGAACTGCGAAGAAACTCGATGTCGTCGGCGACCTGCTGTTTGAAGCCATGTGTGCCGTCTTGCACAGTGAAACCCTGGTCACCGGCTTTGCTTGGGTTCACCAGGGTAAAGGCCGAACCTTGGGTGCGATCGAAATAATCAGCGGCGCCGACATAGATGCGGTCCCCGTGTCGATTGTTCCAGATAGCGTCATGGCCTTTGCCGGTGTAGAAGGTCGTGCGGTCATGCCCGACCAAATGATCATCACCGTTGCCGCCATTTAGCACATTATGCCCGCTGCCCCCGAAGAGCCTGTCCTGGTCGTCGCCGCCGTCCAGGTAGCTCTGTTTGGTCGAAGGGCCGAGCCCTGCGTGAAGATCATCCCGGCCCTGGTTGCCGTACATCACGTTATTGCCGCTTCCACCGATCAGAGTGTCATCGCCTTCGTTGCCCGCTGCATAACCCAGGCCGCTGCCCAACCGCATGAAGTCATTTCCCTGACCGCCGTAGAGTCTGGTCCTGCCGCCGCCGCCCTGGATATAGTCGTCTCCATCCCCGCCTTCAATGTCCAGGGTCAGCTTGACGTCATCGTCGACGATCACGGTGTCATCACCACCTTTGGCGTCTATCCACAGCGCTTGTCTATGACCTCTTTCCTGTTTCTCGAACAAGTATTCCTTGCCGTTGATGAGGATCTGCAGCTTGTCGCCGGGGTAACTTCGGATATGAATGTGGTCTGCACGATCACCGGTTTCTATATAGAGCCAGTTGCCGATAACTTCCGGGTCTTTGGGCGGCGATGAATCCCAGTCAATGACCCTGCTGATTTGAGTATCACCGTCGGCATGGAGCAGGTGAATTCTCCGTTCGCTGGTACCAGGTGTCAGATCCGGCGGAGGGTCGAACGGTGACGGTTTGGAGGCGGGTGGGGGACTGTAAAATGTTGCCAGGTACGTCAGGGGGAACAGCATGGTGCCTTCCTTTCATTGACTCACGATGAAAACCTGAATTTGCCTCAGGATCGCCATTGTGTGGAGGCTCAGGCGCGATCGTTCCCGGGGGCTGACGACCTTCGTGATGCGGAACATTTCCGTTCGCTCCGGTAAACCCAATCCCCCCTCTGCTGCGTGCAAGAGGGCCTACATGCCGATGCTGTCCTTATGGTAATTCGGCCTTAGAGGGGTTCCCATTTCTTCATACAAACCGTTCTCGGTAAAATGCCTGGGATTGTCGCTGGTCAAGCCCACGGCCTGGTGTTCGAAGTTATTGACCGGGTTGGTTCCACCCGATCGTGAAATTTCCAAGGTCTCGCCTGGCAGCAGCGTCCCGGTGGCGCCATTGTAGGCGTGGGCAAGCTCATGGAAAAACACGCCAATCGGCGGTCGCAGATGGGTGTGTTGGCTGTTTTCCACGATCTGCGCCGGGTCGTAGTAGATCACTGCGCGATTGGCCCTTGAGCCGGCAACGCCATCTTTCATTTCTCCCAATGCAGCACCGTCAAGGTTTTGCGCTTGCTGCTCTGTCAGGTTATCCAGTTCAGTACTGTCGAATTCATAACTGGAGCCGTCCTGGCTGATCGGAGCAATGCTGACTTTGCCGTGATTCACCATCGCGATTGCATCCATTTCAGTGAGCGCCTGCTGACCGATAGGTGAACTGCGCAGGAACTCGAGGTCGTCGGCCACTCGCTGTCTGAAATCTTCGTTTTCCTGCTCGGTTGATTCGACTGATTCCAACAGTGTGAAACCGTGCTGGCCGGCGTCGTTGGGCTTGACCTCGATGAATGTCGAACCGCTGGCGCGGTCGAAGGCATCACCGGTTTTGCCGTAGATTCGATCCTCACGGCGGTTATTCCAGATACTGTCCTGGCCTTTGCCGGTATAGAAGGTCGTACGGCCAGCGCCCACGAATACATCATTGCCATTGCCCCCGTGGGCCACGGTTTGCCCGTTGCCCGAGAGCAGTGCATCGTCGTCGTTGCCACCGTCCATGTAGGTCTGTTTACCCTCGGGGCCGAAACCGCCAATGAGCAGGTCCTTGCCGTTGTTACCGTACATCGCGGCATTGCCGCTGCCGCCGATCAGTGTGTCGTCATCGTCGTTGCCCTCCGCATAGCCGAGGCCGCTGCCCAGGCGTATGACAACCCGGCCCTTGCCCCCGTAGAGGCTGGTCCTGCCACCACCTGCCTGCAGGTAATCGTCGTCGTTACCGCCTTCTACCGTTGCCTGCAGTTTGACGTCATCATCGATGATCACCGAGTCATGGCCACCTTTGGTCTCGATCAGCAGGCTCTGCTCAGGCCCCTGGGGTGGCTTTATCGAAAAGAAGTAGGGTTTGTCGTTGATGAGTATCTGCAGCCTGTCGCCAGGCCAGTTGCGTATGTGGATGCGGTCGGCGCCGTCGCCGGTCTCTATAACCAGATAATTACGTTTGATCGTGGGTACATCGGAGCTCGGGTCCCATACAAGCAGCCGCGAGATGTTGACCTCACCGTCGCTGTACAGTGTGAGCAGCCGGTGGTTATACACGCCAGGTTCCAGGTCCGGTGGCGGGTCATAAAACGATGGGGCAGGGTGGCTGGCAGGCCCACTGGATCGGGCGTCTGTGTAAGTTGTGGCGAGATACGCCAGGGGAAATAGCATGTGCGCGTCCTCCATGGTTGCGCGTTACGAAAGCCTGACTACCTGTCAGGTTTCCATTGAGAGACGTGGGCAGGGTAATGGTTCCAGTGGGTTGTCAGAGGATAATTCTGTATACGTCCCTGAATGCGCGTAGGCGCGATTGTCGCCGCAGGCCCATGCCGATGAGCGGCTAGACCTGCGCCCTGCGATAAGCGCCAGGCTGTTGCCCGGTGACTTTATGAAAGGCGCGGGTAAACGCGGCCACCGACTGATACCCCACCGTCAGGGAGGCTTCGGCTACGGTTTGGTCGGCCTTGAGCAATTGGCAGGCATGGCGCATGCGGATCATCAACAGTACCTGGCCGGGTGACTGCCCGCACAGTTCATTGAAGCGCTTGAAGAACGCCGAGCGCGACAACCCGGTGCAGGCCGCCATGCTTTCCAGGCTCCAGGGCTCGCCCGGCCGTGCGATCAACTGTTCCAGCAGGTGTGCAAACGCAGGCGCACGGCCCAGCGCTGCCAGGCCGCCGAGGCCGGTGTTATCGATCACTTGTTGACGCAGCACATACAGAAACAGCAGATGACACAGGCGTTCAAGCAACGCAGAGGAGGGCGCAGGTGCCCGGGCACATTCTTGCAGGATCAGCTCGAACAGGTTGCGTGCCGCGGTAAGCGACGGGTCGCCGGCGCGCAGGATGATCCAGGTGGGCAGGATGTCGACAATCAGCGTCGACAGGCCGGATTGGAAATGAAAAAAACCGCAGACTAATCCCACACCGTCGGTGGCGTTGCTGTCCAGGGCCTGCATCGGACGGCGCGGGCACTCCTGGGCGCCGGCTGCCGTAGCTTCCCCGGACAGTCGATAAGCAAAGTCGCGCAACAGAAACACCGCGTCACCATTATTCAAGTGCTGAGGCGTTGGATCGCCGTCGATATGCAGCCAGCATTCACCCTGCACAATCAAATGGAAGCTCGCCTGGGCCAGGCCATGGGTGCTTGCATGCCAGTCGCCACAGTAGCGACCCACGTGAAACAGGCTGGTGTTGAGTTCGAGGCTATCTAATAACCAGTCGACTAGAACATTGGACGAATTCATCTAATAGAAAGACTCAAGAGCAAGTAATCGCTACTTTAGCCTATTGAGCGATTTTTTTAGAACCAACAGACTGGGGCATTAGATCCCACTAGGAGACCACGCCATGTCCCGCGTACCGTTACTGACCCCCGAAACCGCCCCGGAAGCGGCCAGGCCTTTCCTTGAAAACGCGCTGAAAGGCTCGGGTTTTATCCCGAATCTGTTGGGCGTCCTGGCCAACGCACCGGCTGCGCTTGAGACTTATATCACCGTCTCCGGCTTGAACGCCAAGGCAGAACTGAGCCTGGCCGATCGCGAAGTGGTGCAACTGATTGCCGCCACCAGCCATGGCTGCGATTTCTGCGTGGCAGGTCACACCGCCGTGGCGCGCAACAAGGCCAAGCTGCCTGAAGACGTGATCGAGGCCTTGCGCCGGCGCGGTGAGCTACCGGACGCTCGCTATGAGACACTCGCCGCTTTTACCCGGGAAGTGATCGCCACTCGTGGTGATGTCAGTGATGCCGGCTTTGAGGCGTTCCGCGCTGCGGGCTACACCGACGGCCACGCGCTGGAAGTCATTTTGGGGGTGAGCCTGGCCACCCTGTGCAACTTCGCCAATGTGTTTGCCCGTACCCCGCTGAACCCGGAGCTGGCGCAATACCGTTGGGAAAAACCGGCAAGCTGAATTGGCGTTGGTCCACCTGCTGTAAAAGGAGAGACATGAATGCTTGACCCAATCTTGAGCCGTTGGCTCGATGTTCAAGCGCAGGCCCTGGACGTGGGCAGTTGCGATCCACAGGAAGTGCTGCCACGCCTGGCAGAGGCCAATATTCTGAAAATCGGCGTGCCTACTCAGCTGGGCGGCCTGGGCGGTGATGTGGCGGGGGCGGTCGAGGCCATTGCCAACGTTGCCAGCCATTCCCTGGCGGCGGCGTTTGTATGCTGGGGCCAGCGCTCGTTTATCGAGTATTTGTTGCAGAGCCCGAATGAACGGTTGCGCGAGCAACTGATGCCGGACCTGCTCAGTGGCAAATTGGCCGGGGCAACCGGGCTGTCGAATGCAATGAAGTTCATATCGGGCATCGAGGCGTTGCAGATCAGTGCCGAACCCAACGAGCATGGGTGGACGCTCAATGGTCGCTTGCATTGGGTGACTAACCTGCGCAAGAACGGGTTTGTCGCGGCAGCGGCCATCGAGCATGCGGGAGGCGGCGCGCCCTTTATCCTGGCGATCCCGGATTCGGTGGCAGGCTTGCAGCGTTCCCGCGACCTGGAGCTGCTCGGGCTGCAATCGAGCAATACCGCAGCCCTTGGCCTGGAAGGCGTGGAGTTGAGCCGCGACTGGTTGCTGCATGAAGATGCGCGCAAGTTCCTGCCAGCAGTGCGCCCGGCGTTCCTGGGCTTGCAGTGCGGCATGTCGATTGGCCTGGCCCGACGTTCGCTGGCCGAGGTGGCCCACCACTTGGGCGCCAGTCGCACGGTATTGCGCGAAGAGTTGGAAGCGTTGCGCGTGACGCTGGATCACCTGGTCACCGAGCTCAAGACTGGCCTGCTGGCCGGGCGCTTTGCCGCCGAGCCGGTGCCCTTGTTCAAGCTGCGTATCGCCCTGGCCGAAACCGCCGCCAGCGCCGTGCAGCTTGAGCTGCAAGCCAGCGGTGGCAAGGCGTACCTGACCGCACATGGCAGCGGCTTTGCCCGGCGCTGGCGCGAATCGGCGTTCGTGCCGATTGTGACGCCAAGCCTGGTGCAACTGCGTACCGAGTTGCATCGCCAGGGTCATCTATGAGCCAGGCGGTCATGACGGCCCAGGGAGTTTGCCTGGGGTACGCCAACGGGCCGGTGCTGCAAGGCTTCGACTTGCAGCTGCAGCCGGGCGAAGTGGTTTCGATCCTCGGCCCCAGCGGCGTGGGAAAATCCAGCCTGTTGCGCGTGCTTGCCGGTTTGCAGGTGGCCCAGGGTGGCAGTGTGCAGGTCTTGGGCGAGCCACTGCGCGGTCCCCATCCCAGGGTGGCGGTGGCGTTTCAAGACCCGAGCCTGTTGCCATGGTTGAACCTGGAAAGGAATGTGGCGTTCGGCCTGGATTTCGCCCGCCAGCCGCACCTGACCACAGAAGAGCGGCGCCAGCGTGTCGACCATGCGATTGCTGCCGTTGGCCTGGAACATGCGCGGCAACAATTCCCAGCGCAGCTGTCCGGCGGCATGGCTCAGCGCACGGCGCTGGCGCGCTGCCTGGCGCGCCAGCCTCAGGTGTTGCTCCTCGACGAGCCCTTCGGTGCACTGGATGAAGTGACCCGCGCCGATATGCAGCACCTGTTGCTCAAGGTCAATCGCGAACAAGGTTCGGCGGCGGTATTGATCACCCACGATATCGATGAGGCACTGCTGCTGTCCGACCGTATTCTGCTCCTGGGCGACCGCCCGGCGCGGACCCTGGGCGAATGGCATATTGACCTGCCACAACCGCGAGATGAACAGGTCGAGGCCATCGGCGCGCTGCGTATCGACATTCTTAAAACCTTACGGCAGGCGAGCCGCACTCAACCCAACCCCTTAGAACAACAGGAGCTTAGCCATGTGTCTGGATGACTTGACCCACTCGCGCCGTGACTTTCTCAAACTGTCTGCCGTGCTCAGTGCTGCCGGCGCCTTGCCGTTGCTGAGCAGCCTGCAGGCCCGTGCCGCCAATGAGCCTGACGCGCCGGTACGCATCGGTTACCTGCCGATCACCGACGCCACGCCGCTGCTGGTTGCGCACAATAACGGCCTGTTCGAAGCCGAAGGCATCAAGGCTGAACGCCCGGTGCTGCTACGCAGTTGGGCCCAGGTGATCGAGGCGTTTATCTCGGGCCAGGTCAACGTGATTCACCTGCTATCGCCGATGACCGTGTGGGCGCGCTACGGCAGCAAGGTGCCGGCCAAGGTCGTGGCGTGGAACCATGTCGGCGGTTCGGGCTTGACCGTATCGCCAGGCATTACCGACGTGAAGCAACTGGGCGGCAAGTCGGTGGCGATTCCGTTCTGGTATTCGATCCATAACGTAGTGGTGCAGCAACTGTTCCGCGACAACGGCCTCACGCCGGTCAGCCGTGCCACCGGCGGCGCGATTGCAGCCAATGAAGTCAACCTGATCGTATTGCCGCCGTCGGACATGCCGCCAGCGCTGGCCAGCAAGCGCATCGACGGCTACATCGTCGCCGAGCCGTTCAACGCCCTGGCGGAGAATCTCAAGGTGGGTCGAGTGCAGCGCTTTACCGGCGATGTGTGGCGCAACCACGCGTGCTGCGTGGTGTTCATGCACGAACATGATCTCACCAACCGCCCGGAATGGTCGCAGAAGGTGGTGAACGCCATCGTCAAGGCCCAGGTATGGACACGGGACAACCGCGAAGAAGCGGTGAAGTTGTTGTCCAAGGACGGCCCGAACCGTTACACACCCCATGCCGAGCCGGTGTTGAGCAAAGTCCTGGCCCCGGCCGCCAGCGACCGCGCTGGCTACCTTGCGGACGGTGCGATCCAGCACGCCAATTGGGACGAACACCGCATCGACTTCCAGCCTTACCCATTCCCCAGCTATACCGAGGAACTGGTCAAGCGCCTGAAAGACACCCTGATCGAAGGCGACAAGAAATTTCTCGCCGACCTCGATCCGGCCTTCGTCGCCAAGGATCTGGTGGACGACCGTTTCGTCCGTCATGCGATCGAAGCAGTGGGTGGCATGAAGACGTTCGGCTTGCCGGACGGTTATGAGCGGCACGAGGAGATTGGCGTTTGAACAACGGCAAAACCTTCGTGTGGCCAGGTTGGCTGCTTGGTAGCAGTGGCTTGGCCGGTTTGTTGGTGTTGTGGTGGCTGGGGGTAAAGGTGTTTGGCGAGGCCGATGGGTTGTCGGCGCGCTTTTCCCTGGAGGCCACCTTCAGCAGTTTGTGGGAATTGCTTGGGCGCAGTGAGCTGTATCTGCACATTGCTGTCAGCCTCAAGCGCATTTTCGTCGGGTTGTTTCTTGCACTGTCAGTGGGCGTGCCACTGGGGCTGCTGGTGGGCAGTTCACGCAACCTGGAGGCGGCAACCACGCCGGCCTTCCAGTTTCTGCGCATGATCTCGCCACTGTCCTGGATGCCTATTGTGGTGATGCTGATGGGGGTAGGGGACCAGCCCATCTACTTCCTGCTGGCCTTTGCCGCCGTATGGCCGATTATGCTCAACACGGCAGCGGGCGTGCGTCAGCTCGACCCGCGCTGGTTGCAGTTAAGTAAAAGCTTGAGTGCCACGCGTTGGGAGACGCTGCGCCGGGTGATCATTCCCGGCGTGGTCGGGCACGTGTTGACCGGTGTGCGCCTGGCGATCGGCATCCTGTGGATCGTGCTGGTGCCGTGTGAAATGCTCGGGGTCAGTGCGGGGCTTGGCTATTACATTCTCGATACCCGCGACCGCCTGGCGTATTCGGAATTGATGGCGATGGTGGTGTTGATCGGGTTGCTGGGGTTTGCCCTGGATGCGTTTGCACGATGGCTGCATCAGCGATGGGTGCACGCGAGTTGAACGCCGGGCGAGCCAAAGCGATTCATCGGCTGTAACATAACCCTCCCTGTAGGACCGAGCTTGCTTGCGCTTATGGGGAGGTAATGTTGTTACATATCCAAGGTCCAGGAACCCGTCATGACCCAAAAGCAACGCTTGAAATACTCGATCCTGATTTCCCTGGTAGTGCTGGCATCGATGTTTGGCCTGTCCTATCTGCAGAATATCGGGGTGATCAGCGAAAAAACCTTCCAGTACCTGGCCATTGCGATTGCCGTGGTGGTCGTGGTGATCAACGGCATCATGCGCCGCAAGGTCAAGCCCAACTTCTGAGTCAGGCCCGACCCTCGAGCACTTTGGCAGCCTCTTCATGGAGGCTGTAGCTCTTGTCGGCATTCAACGTGATCACGCCCTCGCTGCACAGACGCTTGAGCACCTCACGCACACTGAGAAACGACAACGGGATGTCCAGCTCCAGCAAATGGCTGTGCACACCTCGCACCCCCAGGGTGCGCTGGTTGTCGGCAGCGGTGAGAAGGGCGTCGATGACCTTCAGCCGAATAAGGCTGGTGCGCAAACCGAAACACTTGAGCAAATGGCGAATGCGCTGGTTGCCCTGCTGTTCGGGCAACTTGCCGAACGCTTGTGTGCTACTGCCGAAGTTGGAATCGGCAGTCGGTGAATGTCCATCCGTGGGCACTTGCGGGTTATACATGCATAAACTCCTTTTCAGAGCCGGATCAGAAAAAGATGGCGCTCTTAAGTAATAAGACGAACGAGTGGCGCAAATCATGAAACGATGGATGTAGAAAATTTGTCGGTATCGGATTGGACACACCTCGACCGCCACTGATAATCGTCTCTGCCGACTAAATTACTCCTGGCTATTCGCGTTCTTACGGTGGGGTAACCATCCCTCGTAAGGGTGTCTAATTTGACTGTGGAGTCGGCGTGATTATTTCCAATGGGTTGTCCAGGGTAGGCGTGGCAGTGCTGTTGCTGGGGGTGAGCCTGGCCGCATCGGCACGGGAACCAGTAACGCAGGCGTCGGCGGATATCCGCCGTACCAGTTACGGTGTACCCCATATTCGCGCTAACGATGAGCGTGGCCTGGGGGTCGGTATCGGGTACGCCTATGCCCAGGACAACTTGTGCCTGCTGGCTAATGAAGTGGTGACGGTCAATGGCCAGCGCGCCAGGTTTTTCGGCCCCGAACAAGCCACCCTGGAAGAGCGCAACAACCTCGCCAGCGATGTGTTCTTCACCTGGCTGAATAACCCCGAAGCGGTGACCGCCTTCTGGAAAGCGCAAACCCCCGAGCTGCAACAGCGCATTCAGGGCTATGTGGCCGGCTATAACCGTTATCTCAAGGAGCAGGGCGCCCCGGCACAATGCCAGGCAGCCTGGGTGCGGCCGTTGGTGGTTGAAGATCTTGTGAAGTTGACCCGCAGGCTGTTGGTCGAAGGTGGTGTCGGCCAATTCGCCGAAGCCTTGGTGGGGGCCACACCACCCCAAGCCATCGCCAGGGTGCAACCCAGCGCCAAAGTCTTTGAGCTGGCCGCCGCCAACCAACAGCGCTTCACCCTGGACCGAGGCAGCAATGCCGTCGCCGTCGGCCGTGACCGTTCCTTCAATGGCCGTGGCATGTTGCTGGCCAACCCGCACTTCCCCTGGGTAGGCGGCATGCGCTTTTACGAGATGCACCTGACCATCCCCGGTCAGTTGGATGTGATGGGCGCTGCATTGCCGGGCCTGCCGGTGGTAAATATCGGTTTCAACCAGCATGTGGCATGGACCCATACCGTGGATACGTCCAAGCATTTCACCCTGTACCGCCTGACCCTCGACCCCAAGGACTCCACCCGTTACCTGCTGGACGGCAAGTCCATCCCCCTGGACAAGACGACTGTGTCGGTACAGGTCAAGCAGGCCGACGGCAGCCTCAAGGATGTGACCCATACGGTCTACAGTTCGCAGTTCGGCCCCGTTGTGCAATGGCCCGGCAAGCTCGACTGGGACAGCCACTACGCCTTCAGCTTGCGCGACGCCAACCTGGGCAACGACCGGGTGCTGCAACAGTGGTACGCCATGAACCGCGCCGGCAGCCTCAAGGAACTGCAAACCTCGGTACACACCCTGCAAGGCATTCCCTGGGTCAACACCCTGGCCGCCGATGACCAGGGTCAAAGCCTATACATGAACCTGTCGGTGGTGCCCAACGTCAGCGCCGCCAAGCTCGCCCAATGCAGCGACCCGCGGGCCGGCCTGCAAATGATCATGCTCGACGGCGCCCATAGCGCCTGCGCCTGGGACATCGACCCGCGTGCTGCCCAGGCCGGTATCTTCCCTGCTGATCAGTTGCCACAGCTGCAACGCACCGACTATGTGCAGCACTCCAACGATTCCGCCTGGATGGCCAACCCCAAGGCGCCGTTGACAGGCTTCTCGCCGGTGATCAGCCAGGACAACATCGGCCTCGGCCCACGCGCCCGGTTTGCCATCCAACGCCTGCAATCCCTGGACAAACACCCCATCAGCGTCGCAGACCTGCAAAACATGGTCATGGACAACCAGGTGTACCTGGCGGGCCAAGTCATGCCCGACCTGCTGGCGTTCTGCGCCAAACACCTGGGCGCCGACGCCGCTGTGCTACAACCGCTGTGCGCCAGCCTGAAAGACTGGGACCAGCACGCCAACCTCGACAGCGGCGTGGGCCTGGTGCACTTCATCAACCTGATGCAGCACCTGCAGCAAATCCCCGACGCCTGGCGCGTGGCCTTCGACCCGGCCCGCCCCCTGACCACCCCAACCGGCCTCGCCATCGACCGCGCCCCCGTTGCCAAGGCCCTGCGCGAAGCCATGCTGGCCTCCAACGCAGACGTCAACCAACTTGGCCTGAGCCGTTGGGGCGATATCCAAGTCTCCGGCCACACCCCCATCCACGGCGGCCCGCAGGAATTGGGTATCTACAACGCCATGCAAACCGTGCCCCGCGCCGACGGCAAACGCGAAGTGGTCAGCGGCACCAGCTATCTGCAAATTGTCACCTTCGACGACAAGGGCCCCAACGCGGTAGGCGTGCTGGCGTTCTCCGAATCCAGCAACCCTGCGTCCAACTATTCAAAGGACCAGACCCAAGCTTTCTCCGAGAAAAAACTACGCCCACTGCCGTTCACCGATGCCCAGATCAAAGCCGATCCGCAGTACCAAGTCCAGACCGTGAAGGAGTAGGGCAGGCTTGCAACCCCTTGATGCCAAGACAGAATATTTTTTGAAATCAAGGGGTTGCAGGCATAGGCAAATGAGTACATAATGGCGCCCATCGAACGCAATGAAGCATTAAAAACTTCAATGTATTCAATGAGTTAGAGTAGAGGCGAGCTTCACATAGCCCACTCAAGTTTGTATGCGGTGAATGTCAGCAGCAAGGGCATTGATCGTTTGAGGCCGAGTAGCAAAATGGTTATGCAGCGGATTGCAAATCCGCCTACGCCGGTTCGATTCCGACCTCGGCCTCCACTCTTAGAAACCCCGTAGATTAACGTCTACGGGGTTTTTTATTGACTACGATATCTTGATCACTCCCGTCTGAGTTGAATAGCAAGCTCTTTTTTGGGCACACATAGCAAGCGCCCGAAGTATATGCAGGCATTTCAAGAGCTTTTGATACCATAAAAGTGATTCTGGAAATAAAGTCGGTAATCTAAGATGAGAATTCACTAGATGTAGCCCCGGCCTTCACTGATTCAATCCATTTCCAGGCTGCCCAGGACAGTTCGGAACCCCTGCGCCAGACCACCACCACGCGCCATTCCATTCCGGGCGCATCCAGATCAACGAGTTGTACACTGGTGTTTTCGTAGTGGCTGGCTATGAGGCGCGGCAGGCAAGTAATACCCACTCCCGCCGCTACCATTGCAAGGGCAAAGTCCGGCTGCGAACTCTGGGCAACTTCATGGATTTCGAAACCCTGAGCCACACAAGCTTCCTTGAGTATGCGCGTCAGTGCCGAGCCTTTGCCGAGGGTGACAAACGCTTCGTGCGCAAGCTCATTGAGCCGCACCTTCTTGCGCGTCGCGAGTGAATGGCTGCGAGGAACGACCAACACCATGGGCTCACAATGCACGACCAGCGCGTTCAGCTCGGTGAGCGTAGGCAGTAGTGTTACCGCCAGTTCTATTTCATTGTTATGGATTGCCTGTTCAAGTTCTTCACCGCCATGTTCACGCAAATGAATGGCAACCCCACGGTAACGCTCACGGAACTCGGCCAGAGGGGCGGCAAACAGTTGCGCACTGCCCAGCGGGGGAAGGCCAAGGCGCAACTCACCTTTTTTGACTTGGCGGGATGCGTCTAGATCGAACAACAAGCGTTCACGCTGCGCGAGCATTGTGAGTGCATGTTCCAGGACGGTTTCGCCAGAGGTGGTGAGTTTTACCCCGACACCCCGGCGTCCGCGCTCCAGTAACGTGACGCCCAGTTCATCCTCAAGTAAACGTATGGCTTTGCTAAGTGCCGGTTGGGAAAGCGGGATAGCTTTGGCTGCCTTGCCGAAGCTGCCATGGCGAACGATCTCGGTGAAGTAACGAAGCGTCTTAAGATCCATTCGGATGTCGCCATGGCGCAAAGCAGTAAGAGTATCGTGCGGGATGATCTGTCTGTTGGGATTCTTTAATACGTTGAGGGCACGAAGGTCGTGCAGGCCTTTACCCTCAGCGTTGCACGGGTGCAAGGTAGTCGTGGACTACCTCGCCCAGGCCCAGTGTCAGGTCGGCCACGATGTGCACACCTGATAAAATCTCAAGCACTGGGAGGTCATTGACTCGTGCTAGCGCATGGGAAAACAGGTTCAGACCAACTGGCCCTGTCCATGCCCCTTTAATCAGCACATCTTCACAACGGTATTCGACCAGTTCCAAAATACGCGCTGTACCGTCTACATGTGGAACGATTTTCAGCAGAAAACCAGGTGCCTCAATCGCTGCCTTCGCCAGGCCGTGGTCCATCTCGAGATGCTTGTAGCCCATAGTTGCATTCGCAACTAGTACCTTCCCGTAGTGCAATTCTCCCACCAACGTATCGGACTCAACGCTGAGAGTGGGCCTGGCGAGCTTCTTTGGAAAGCCCCACAATTCTCGCCCACCAGATATTGCAGCAAAGTCATCGAGATACATGGAGTGGGTGTAGCCGCCCTTGCGCCCTGCATAAGCTACCGGAATAACTTGACCCGATTCGGTGTAGTCCCCGAAGCCTGTTGAATCTGGCATTCGGATGAACTCGTATCTGACGATGGGATTATCCATGTCAATGTCGAGGGGTTCAGGAACCCATTTACGTAACTTCTCCGGGTCGGTACGGTAAGTGATGATGAGAAACTCTCGATTTACAAAGCGGTACGGACCAGGTGCAAACGCAGGACTTGTCAGTGGCATAGAGTAAGCGTACTGCTTGATATCATTGATATTCACAATAGTTTCCTTCCAGTGCTACGCACCAGGATGGTCATGGGGTGAGCGGTCTCGACGATCTGCGACGCACTCTACGTACAAAAAAACCATAAAAAAAATGGCTTTTTTTTATGGTTTACATACCCAAAAGAAAACTAATTATTCGTTGTTCGTACTGGTCAACAACGCGCCGATCATGGCTGTTTGCAATCCCCGATACGTTCGAATAGGCGCTCCAGCAAGGGGGAGACGCTTGTCCCGGTGTGTGCCAGGACCAGATCGAGGGCAGAGTCGTAAATCGCGCCAAGGCGTCGGGTAGCGATGTTCTTAGGCAGCATCTTGCAAAAGGAATCGGGAACCAGGCTGCATAGTCCAGTGGCGGTCACCATGGAAAAAATGCTCAGCATCCCGTCGGCCTCAAGTGGCACGATCAAGTCTGTCTTGTACGGTGCCAGGAAGGCGTCGATTGTCGAGCGAAGCGCAGGTGCTGCCTTGGCGCTGATCACGACCAGACGCTCCCCGGATAAGTCCCTGGCAGAAATCATACGCTTGCGTAATAGGTGATGGCCGCGCGGCAGGATCGCCGTCAAAGTCTCCTTCCGGATAACTTGGCTCACCCATTCAATGGGCACGTCGCCTCTTCGAATGAAGGCGGCCTCAATGCTCTGCTGTTGCAAAGCGCTGATCAGGTCCAGCGGCAGTTTACTTTGAACATCTACCGCAATGCCTTTCATTTCGGGGCCCAGTGCCGTCGAAACACGGCCCATCAGTTCATCCTCCGTTCCGGGGATCATTCCCAGTACCAGTCTATGAACCTGCTTTCCTTTATCCTGCGTACGCTTGATCGCAGAATTGAATTGGCTGACCGTCAGACGAGCCTCCTTCTGCAACACTTCTCCCGCTTCTGTCAGGCAGGCTCCCTGCCAGGAGCGGGTAAAAAGCTTGCAGCCGACATGTTCTTCCAGTGCGTGCATCTGGCGTGTCAAAGATGGTTGCGCTACACCCAGCCGCTGCGCAGCCGCGGTAAAGCTGCCCATGTCGGAAATTTCCAGGAAATAACGTAGGTGTCGGATCTCTATCACGATGGCCATGCCTGTCAGTTATGGCTTGCGCCAATCAAGGTATTTGTTCCGTGGCTCAAGTCATCCCCACTATAGGTCAAGCCAAGTTGATTGCAGTGAAAAACCCCATTGTGGGCAGACAGTGGACCACGCTCAGCTTGTGCTCACCAGTGGATGATCATTCATCCTCACGCTTATCACATAAGGCTGCCTGATGTATTCATCAGTAATACCGCGGTCTGTTTTAACGGATGGAAATAACCATGAGCAACGTGATTAAAAAAATCGGGATAGTCGGCACAGGGGTAATTGGCGCGAGTTGGAGCGCATTGTTTTTGGCTTACGGATTTGAAGTCATCGCTGTTGATCCTGCGGACGGAGCCGAAGCGGCACTGCGCGAGTATGTCGCTAAAGCCTGGACAGAGATGCAGGAGCTTGGCTTGGTTGCGGCTGGCGCATCGCAACTGCGACTGACATTTTCCACCTCTCTCGAAGATATCGCGGATGTAGATTTCGTACAGGAAAACGGTCCTGAGCGATTGGACTTCAAGCAGGATTTATACCGTCAACTCGATGCTGTCCTGGCCTCAGATGTACTGATCGCCACTAGCTCTTCAGGGCTAACAATGACGGAAATCCAAAAAGGCTGCGTTCTTCATCCAGAGCGTTGCTTGGTCGGGCATCCGTTCAATCCACCTCATCTGATTCCCCTGGTGGAGTTAGTAGCCGGTAAACAGACCTCCAGCGAATCAGTTGATCGTGCGCAAACCTTCTATTCCAGCCTTGGCAAGCGAACGATTCGACTGAACAAAGAGGTACCAGGGCATGTAGCCAACCGCCTGCAAGGGGTACTTATCAGAGAGATCATGTCGCTCGTCAATGAAGGTGTCGTAAGTGTCGCAGATGCAGATACGGCCTGCTCTTGGGGCCCGGGTCTGCGTTGGGGCGTGATGGGTCCCGTGCTTTTGAACCATCTTGGCGGCGGAGCAGGCGGAATTGAGCATTTTTACAAACAGTTCGCTGGTCCTTTGGTGACGTGGTGGACGCCGCTGGGGGGCGTTGAGTTCACGCCGCAGATGCAAGAGAAAATGATCCAGGGTCTGTATGCGGAAGTGGCCGATAGAAGCTTTGAAGAGCTGGCGGCCGAGCGAGATCGCTTGCTCGTAACTCTTCTCAAAGCGCGTTTAGCAGTCAACACAGAAAAAAACTGAGTTATACGGCCATTTACCTATTCCGCTACTCGCTGGCGTATTAACCGGTTTCATACACCGCTGAGCAACCAGCGTAGCAATGTATGGCATTACGTTTTCCCCTTTGGCTCCCTGCTTGGATAAGTAGGGAGCCTTTTTTTTCGTTGTCTGGATCGCCATCCGAACGCTCAAAAAATCACTGAGATATTGTTGATACCTGCGCGATGTACTCTACATATCCTTGCACGAAGTCCAGATATGCACGCACGATAGCCGACGGATGATGATGCGACGGATAGAGCAAGTTTATTTGCTGTTCTGGCAATGGATAGGCCGGCAGCAAGGCCTGGAGCGTCCCTTCACGGATAGCGCTTGCGGCGAGAAAGGGCGGTAGCTCCGTCACCAGGTCTCCCGTCAGTGCACGGCTGCGCAGATGCATGTAGTCATTTGTGGACAGAATGGCTACCGGCTTGATCGTTTCTCCCCCCAATAACCAGTTGCCCTGGTTGCCTCGTCCCCAAACGCCGCAAGGATATGCATGTAAAGCCTCGACACTGGAGGGTAGGCCCAGCCGCTCGATCAACATGGGGCTGGCCACCAGCACATGACGATATTTAAGCAGGTGACGGGCGACCAGGGTTTCGTGTGCGATTTCACCAACCCGCAGCGCCACGTCGATGCCTTCCTCGATCAGATCGACGCGCCGTTCAGTGGTGTGGATGCTGACTTGTACCTGCGGGTAGCTGCGCTGAAAGGCAGATACAACGTCCCACCACGGTTCAAACGAGGGCGGCAGCGACAGGCGCAGACGTCCGGTCAAAAGCCGCTGGGAACATATGACTGATTGCTCACCCGCAACTAGCGCTTCGATGCCCCGACTGGCGTGCTCATACAGCCGCATCCCAGAATCGGTGAGTTTGGTGCCCCGCACCGAGCGCTCGAGCAATTGAACCTTAAGTTGCTGTTCGAGCTCTCGAATGCGCCGACTCAAGGTGGGTAGTGGAATGTTCAGGCGTTCGGCTGCGGCGGACAGACTGCCGGCCTGCGCCACACTGACGAACATGCGAACGGCGTTTAAGTCCATGACGATACCCTCTCACATTTGGTAGGAGAGCCTATCGTTTGCGTGGATTATCTTCCAGCTTAGAGTGATGGATAGTGCGAGCACTTGCCCAAGCGGCAAGGTTCATACCTGCAACGCACTTGAGGAAGATTCCCCATGAAAGCTTATGTGATCGAACAGCCCGGCGATGCCGACGTTTTGCAATTGCGGGATATCCCATCCCCAGAGCCGACAGTCGGTGAAGTATTGATCCGTGTCCGCGCCTTTGGCATCAACCGCATTGATACCGCATTGCGCGCCGGCCGAATGGGACCTATCACCGAGCCACGGGTCCCGGGTATTGAGGCTGTGGGTGAAGTCATTCGAGACCCCTCCGGCAAATTGAGCGCCGGTCAGCGCGTCGCTACCGCCATGGGAGGACTGCAATTTACCCGTAATGGCACCTATGCCGAACAAGTCACCGTGTTGAGCAATAACGTGATTGCCTTGGATGACACCACGCTGCCTTGGGAGCAATTGGCCGCGCTGCCGGAAATCTACTTAACAGTCTGGGGAGCACTGGACAAAAACCTGGCGATTAAAAAGGGTCAGACGCTGTTGGTTCGCGGTGGCACTTCCGCAGTGGGCCTTGCTGCTATCACTTATGCAAAAGCCCGCGGATTAAAAGTGATTGCGACCACCCGCAGTGCGGGCAATAGCCAACGCCTTTACCAAGTGGGGGCCGATATCGTGGTAATCGACGATGGTAAAATTGCCCCGCGCATTCGCGAAATCGCACCGGGCGGGGTCGACGCGGCGCTTGAAGTCGTCGGCGTCGTAACGCTATTGGACACCCTCAAGGCCGTGCGTCCCTTCGGTGGGGTGAGCGTTGTCGGTGGGCTGGGTGGTACGCCCAACCTTGAGCAATTCAACCTGAGAGGGGACATGCCGGGTGCTGTGCGGCTGAGCCTCTTCCCAAGCAGCTTGTTGGGGACTTCCGACTTGCCTTTGGAAGACACACCATTGCCATGGTTGGTAAAGGAAATCGCTGCCAAGCGTATCCCTTCCATTAATAGCAGAACCTTTGCCTTTGATGAGGTCCGTCAAGCGCATCGTTTGATTGAAAGCGACCGCGCGTTAGGAAAAATTGTTGTTGTCCTTTGATGGATAGTACGACGAATATGCATATTTATTGATTAATCCAAATTTTGCATATGACAACCCTTGCGGCCAGAGCACACTAAGCCTGGCGCAGGGGGAGCCCAGTTTAAAGTTCTAGGGCCGAACGCATATAAACTTAGGAGAACAACCGATGGCTGAACAAAGTTCACATCTTCGTTTGTCGTCTGTCGATGCCAATTTACAGAAAGCCCTTAACGCGGGACATGCACCCGGTCTGGTCGGATTGTTAGCGCGTGGAGACGATGCGCATGTCGCCGTTTTAGGTCGCATGGCGTTGGATGGTCCGCCTATGCGACGTGATTCGATCTTCCGCATCGCCTCGATGAGCAAGGTTATAACGGCTGCGGCCACCATGCTTCTCGTTGACGATGGCAAGTTAAAACTCAATGAGCCGGTCGACCGCCTGCTACCGGAGTTGGCTAACCGACAAGTATTGCGCAACCTCGACGGACCAGTGGATGATACCGTCGCGGCAAAACGCTCCATAACGGTTGAAGACCTGCTGACATTCCGTTTAGGTTGGGGAATTATTTTTCAGCCTCCCGGCACATACCCTATCCAGGAGAAGATATCAGCACTCGGTATCGCCGGTTTCGGACCACCTGACCCAACGTTGAGTTTGAATGCTGACCAATGGCTTCAACGCATCTCAACGCTGCCACTCTTTGCCCAACCTGGCGAAAAGTGGATATATAACATTGGCTCTCTCATTCTAGGTGTGCTGATTGCTCGCGCATCGGGGCAACAGTTCGGCGAGTTCTTGTCAGAACGAATTTTCAGTCCACTTGGAATGAAAGATACTGGCTTCTATGTGCCGGAAGATAAGCTGGATCGCTTGGTAACCGCTTACCGGCAGAAGGAAGGCACACTTGAAGAGTGGGATGCCCAGAGAACCGGTGGTTGGAGCCGACCTCCCGCTTTTGAACAAGGTGATGGAGGCCTGGTTTCGACAGTGGATGATTATCTGGCGTTTGTACGTATGTTGCTCAATGGCGGCGCGAATAATGGACGACAATTGCTGTCAAGAGATGCGGTCAAGATGATGACTACCGACCACCTCACACCGTCTCAGCGCAAGGAGGGTGAGTCTGTCCTCCAGGAGGGTCAAGGCTGGGGATATGGGTTGTCTGTTACCGCAAAAGAAACCTCGAGCGGGGCTCGTGTGGGGACGATCGGCTGGAGCGGTGGGTTTGGCAGTAGATGGCAAAGCGATCCCGTCTCGAAACTGACGACGGTGCTTCTGACTCAGCGTATGTCCGACACCCCGAAACCAGCTCCTATATTCGAAAGGTTCGAACAGGACGCAAGGAAAGTCGGAGATTTCATCGATCACTGATAAAGGGCGTTGCCCGGGACTGTGGTATCGCTTCCAGCGTCCTTATTGCGTGAAACTGAACGAAAAAAGTGATGTCCCATCGCTATCGGTCAAGGACGAGGTCGTCCGAGCGAGCGCTGGGTCAACACTCAGTAATACCTCGAACGCTTGCCGGTTTAGCCGCGCGTTTATCCTGCCCGCGCAAGATAACGCCCGTATTCATCAAGCTGACAGAGTGAACCATGAAACACAAAATTCTTCTTGTGGCCGTTTGTGCTGCACTGGTCCAAGGTTGTGCCGCCCCTTCCAAAAGCCATGAAGAATCACCTTCCATGCCCATTGCTACCTCGGCCGCTGCAGGCCAGCCAGCATTATCTGCTTATTACTGGAACCTGGTTTCGGCGACTGATGCTTCGGGCAAACCTCTCGTTGTGATGAACAAAGGCATCGAGCGCAAGTTGCGTGTTTCCTTCGGTGAAAAGAACCTGAAAATCAGCGGTGGCTGCAATGGCCAGTTCGGCGGCTATCAATATCAGGGAGGGGTTCTGAAGGTGCAGTCACTGGCTTCTACGCTCATGGCCTGTGACAAGAGCCTGATGGACCTTGACGCCCAGGTAGGTCGACTGTTCAAAGGTGATCTGCGCGCCGTCATCACCGGTGATAACACGGGGCCAGTGCTGCAACTGACTACAGTGGACGGCTCGGTGCTCAAGCTTCAGGGGGAGGCCACTCCTGAGACCCGTTACGGTAGCAAGGGCGAGGTCAAGTTCCTGGAAGTGGCGCCCAACACTGTCAAGTGCAGTCACCCGATGATCCCTGACTATCAGTGCTTGCAAGTGCGTGAGCGCCGCTATGACGACGCAGGCCTGCAGCTTCCGACCCGGGACAAATGGCACCCGCTGTATCAGTCTATTGAAGGCTTTGAGCATCGTGATGGCGTGCGCACGGTAGTGCGGGTCAAGCAATACGACTGGAAGAATCCGCCAGCAGATGCGCCTTCGACGGTCTATGTGTTGGATCTGGTGGTGGAGCAGGACGCGTCCGGGACTGAATAAGTAATCGAGAACCAGGGCAGGCCGGTGCTCATGGGTCGATTACGACCTGGGCCTGCGCTATTGGAGACCCGTAGATTAGCGTCTACGGGTTTTTTATCGCCTGCAGGTTATTAAGTAGATTTTCGACGAGTGACGTGTCTAGATCAATGGTTACAGCTCAGTCGGGGTTGTCACGGAAGCATTTGCCGACTACCCTGAAAATGTTTGAATTGTTACGAACAATTTCGGTTTGACTGTTTTTCAGCCAAACGACTTCAGGACGAGGAACGAAAAATGTTTTCACACGAAGGCACTGCATTAGAGCTGTTGACCCTGGTTTTTGGTGTGACGGGCGTACTCCTGATCGCTTGGTTTTTTCACCATCAATACGAACTCAGGGCGCGCAAGCGTGTAAAAAAACAACGTGGTCATGACAAGCAGCCCTCCGCTCAAAGTCACTGACTGTTCGTAGCGCGTGCCAGCCGCCAGCGCTGGCCTCAGTCCGATGATCCGAGGGGCGGTGTCACCCCAGCGCCTCGGATCTGCTGATCCTCTGTGCTTTGACTTCATTGGCATAGGCTTCAAGCCTTTGCTGCTGTGCAGTGAGTAATGCGCAGACCTTCCTTAATGCAACCGCATCACTTGAATGCCCGCCAGCGGCCAATGCGGTCAGCTCAACCACGGACCAGCCGATAACAGCGCTGGCGTCTTCAAGGTCGTAGAACAATTCCTGCTGCGCAGTTCGGGGGCCGTCGAGATCTTCTATCAAGGCGTTCACTCTGGCCTGTGTGGGTTAAAGCGAATAAGAGCGTAGGACATGATATTCATCCAAGTAGGTAATGAATGTTTTTTTTGCCCGGTGCGATTATCAGGCAAAGAAAAGCCCGCGATGAGGCGCGGGCTAAAAGGAGTTCATTAAGGAGCTGAAACCACCATAAATGCTGGTCTGTGAAAGGTTTGTGAAACCCATCGGTGATCTGCGTGAGCGCAAGTGAATGTTAGACCTCCAAAAGTGTATGCCTCGATCTCTCTCCAGCTGTACCGGGCGATGGGCGCCGCAACCTACTACCGTCGCTGACATACCATTGTCGCTTGGATACCGCGCCTCATGTTGATGTCTACCAGCCTGTTGTCAGCCTTTGTGCTTTTTGCCTTCGTGTCTTCCATCACCCCGGGTCCCAACAACACCATGTTGCTGGCGTCGGGGGTGAACTTCGGGTTTCGCCGCTCGATCCCTCACGCCTTGGGCATCAGCATAGGGTTCATGTTGCTGGTGATTTGCGCCGGGTTGGGTCTGGGGGAAGTGTTCAAGCTGTTCCCGTGGGCGTACACGCTGCTGCGCTATGTTGGCGCCACCTATCTGCTGTACCTGGCGTGGAAGATTGCTACCGCTGGTGGGGTATCGGACAGTAATGACGAACAGGGCAAACCGATGACGTTCCTGGGTGCGGCGGCTTTCCAGTGGGTTAACCCCAAGGCCTGGATCATGGCGCTGGGTGCAATCACCACCTATACGCCGGCTGAGGGTTACGCCACTAACGTACTGCTGATTGCGGTGGTGTTTGCCGTGGTCAACCTGCCAAGCGTGTGTGTATGGCTTGGTTGCGGTAGCGGCCTGCGCAATGTATTGCGCGAGCCGCGCTGGCTGCGGATGTTCAACTGGTCCATGGCTGGGTTGCTGGTGTTGTCGTTGTATCCGATGCTTTTTGTGAGCTGATTCAGGTTCAAACCGGCGAAATAGTTGCCAGCAAGCCAATGCCGATGGTCAATACCAAAAAGCCGAACAGGAAAATTGCCATTTTGGTCATAAGGCCTCCGAAGGGCGGGGAGCGACAGGGATGTCGGGATGGCGCCTATTGTCCGCCTGGGACGGCGTTCAATACAGGTGCAGATGACAGAGAAAAAACCATATCAGATGGTGCCGCAGTAGCTGGGCTGCGGCTTTTGAAGCATCTTGGATTTATCAATATCAGGTACGCCGATTGAGACAGTGACAGCGTTTGCCCCTAAGATAGCGCCCATTGCATCAACAATAAGAGTGGGCCAACCCTCGATGGAAAGACGCCAGTTCAGCGGTGGCATGCAAGGCAAGAACCTGCGCTACCTCAATGACAAAACCCCGCAGGCAACCTCGGTCACCCAAGTCGGTTTCCTGCTGCTCGAACACTTCTCCCTGCCGGCCTTCACCCAAACCCTAGACACCCTCGTGACCGCCAACCTGCTGCGCCCCGAGCTGTTTGCCTCGCGCACCTTCGGCTGGGGCGAGGGAGAAGTGATCAGTGACCTCGGGCTGGTGATCCGACCCGATGCGAGCCTGGAGTTGTCGACACTTCAGGAGCTGGACCTGCTGGTCATCTGCGGTGGTTTCCGTACCGAACTCAAGGCCAGCGACCCGTTCATTCAACTGCTGCGCAGCGCCGCGGAGGCGGGCGTTCGCCTTGCCGGTTTGTGGAACGGCTCCTGGTTCCTTGGTCGCGCCGGCCTGTTGCAGGGCTACCGCTGCGCGATTCACCCCGAACACCGCCCGGCGCTGGCGGAAGTGTCCAAGGGGGCCCAGGTCACCAGCGAGCCCTATGTGATCGACCGCGACCGCCTCACCGCGTCGAGCCCCTCCGGCGCCTTCCACATGGCCCTGGACTGGATCAAGAGCCTGCACGGCAAGGCGCTGGTCGAAGGCATCGAAGACATCCTGGCGTTCGAAGAATCACGCTATCGCCGCATCAAGCCAACGGAGAACGTCTGCGTCAGCGCACCTCTGCGCGAAGTGCTGAAGCTGATGGACGCCAACCTCGAAGAACCGCTTGAACTCGATCAGCTCGCCGTCTACGCCGGCCGCTCCCGCCGCCAGTTGGAGCGCMTGTTCAAGGAACAATTGGGCACTACGCCGCAGCGCTACTACATGGAGCTGCGCGTCACCGAAGCGCGCCGCCTGTTGCAGCACACCGAGTTGTCACAGGTGGATGTACTGGTGGCATGCGGTTTTGTTTCGCCAAGTCATTTCAGCAAGTGCTACAGCGCGTACTTCGGCTATCGCCCCTCCAAGGAAAAGCGATTGGTCAAGTAGCAGGACAGCTCCAACCTTTGTGTATCGGGATCAGTTTGCTCAGAAGCGATCCAGTCGATAGGGCTGTAACTCAGGCACTGACTCTCCTGCCGCCAGTTGCCCGATCCTTTCAGCCGTCACCGCCGCCTGAGTCAGCCCCAGATGCTGATGACCAAACGCAAGCAGCACCTTGGCCTCGCACACCCGGTCAATGATCGGCAGCGAGTCGGGCAGGGACGGCCGAAAACCCATCCACGGTGTGGCGTCACTGTCGTTCAGATTGTGGCGAAACAGCCCCTGGCTCAAGCGGTGCAGCTGCCAGGCCCGTTGCATATTCGCCGGGCGGTCGAGGCCGGCGAATTCGACCGTGCCGGCCAGGCGCAAGCCGCCGGCCATGGGCGTCATGATGAACTTGCGTTCCAGTGAGGTGACGGCGAAGGGCAGGCGCTGGTGTTCGTGGGGCAGCATCAGGTGATAGCCGCGCTCGGTGTCCAGCGGTACCTGTTTGCCTGTCAGAGCCGCAGTGAGTTTGGCCGAGTGGGCGCCGCAGGCGATCAGCACCTGGCGCGCCGTCACCAAGCCTTGATCAGTCACCAATGAAACACCGCTGTCATCCAGGCGCCCATCCAGAACACGCTGCTGCAGAAATTGCACACCCTCGGCCTTGGCCGCATTCACCAGTTCGCCGACCACGGTATAGGGGTCGAGAAAATGCCCGGTACTGGGGAAGAACAAACCACCTTGTATGGCGTCGCTCAATTGCGGCGCGACCGTGCGCACCGCCTCGCCGCTCCAGAACTCCACGGCTACGCCTTGCTGCTGCATGCGTTGCTGCAACGCATCCAGGGCGACGCGGGATTCGGTGCGCTCAATCACCAGCAGCGAACCGTCTTCGCGCAGCAGTTGCGTTTGCCCAATGGAATGCAGCAAACGCTGCCATGCACCCAGGCTGCCTTCATTCAATGCACGCAGGCCGGCCACGGTGCGCTGGTAGCTTGCCGGTCGCAGATTCAACAATAGGCGAATAAACCAGGGCAGAGCGCGGGGCAGGTAGGCCCAGTCCAGGCGCAGCGGGCCCATGGGGTCCAGGAGCATGGCCGGCAAGCGCTTGAGGATCGACAGGTCGGCGATGGGGAACACTTGCTCCGTCGCCAGGTGACCGGCGTTGCCGTAGGACGCGCCCATGCCCGGCGCCTGCGCGTCGATAACCTGCACCTGCCGGCCTTGGCGCGCCAGCTGCAAGGCACAGGCGACGCCGATGATGCCGGCGCCGACCACCACAATGTCTGCTTGATTGGGCTCGGCCATGGCTACGCCTCTCTCTGGCCGTCAAGCAGGCGCCGCAGCCCCAGCGGGTTGTCCTGTTGGAGGGCATTGGGCAGCAGGGCATCCGGGAAATCCTGATAGCACACCGGCCGCAGGAACCTGTGGATCGCCGCCGTGCCCACCGAGGTGCTGCGCGCATCCGAGGTCGCCGGGAACGGCCCGCCATGCACCATCGCATCGCAGACTTCCACACCAGTCGGCCAGCCGTTGACCAACAGACGCCCGGCCTTGCGTTCCAGTACCGGCAGCAGTGCGCGGGCCTGGGGCAAATCCGGCTCATCCAAGTGCAAGGTCGCGGTGAGTTGACCTTCCAGGCGTTCGGATACCTGGCGCACTTGCTCGACATCGCCGCATTCCACCACCAGCGAGGCGGCGCCAAAGACCTCGGCTTGCAGGTGTTCGTTGTTCAGGAATGCCTGGGCCTGGGTTACGAACAGGTGGGCCTGGCCTTGGTTCGGCCCGGCGGCCGCCAGGCCCTTGGCGGCAACCTGGGCGTGCTGGGCCAGTGCATTCACGCCGGTTTCGTAGGCGCTGAAAATGCCCGGGGTGAGCATGGTCTGGGCCGGGCAACGTGCAAGCAGATCACTGGCGACCTTGATAAAGCGGTCCAGGGCGCTGCCTTTCACGGCGATTACCAAGCCAGGGTTGGTGCAGAACTGGCCGGCACCTTGGGTCAGTGACGCGACAAAGCCTTCGGCCAATGCTTCAGCCCGTGCTTCAAGCGCGGCAGCAAATAGGTACACAGGATTGATCGAACTCATTTCCGCATACACCGGGATCGGTTCCGGGCGTGCCTGGGCGGCCTGGCACAATGCGACACCGCCACGGCGCGAACCGGTAAAGCCGACGGCCTTGATGCGCGGGTCGGTCACCAGTGCGATACCCACCTCGTTACCCGCGCCATAAAGCAGTGAAAACACACCTTCGGGCAAACCACACTGTTTGACCGCCTGCGCAACGGCGCGACCCACCAGCTCGCTGGTGCCGGGGTGGGCGCTGTGGGCCTTGACCACCACCGGGCAACCGGCAGCGAGTGCCGATGCGGTATCGCCGCCCGCCACGGAGAAGGCCAGGGGAAAGTTGCTTGCCCCAAACACTGCGACCGGGCCCAGGGCGATATGTCGCTGGCGCAGGTCGGCGCGGGGCAGCGGTTGGCGCTGGGGTTGCGCGGTATCGACCCGTACGTCGAGCCATTCACCCAGGCGTACAGTGCGGGCAAAGGCGCGCAGTTGCCCGCAGGTACGACCGCGTTCACCTTGAATGCGTGCGCGGGGCAGGCCGGTTTCGGCGCTGGCGCGTTCGATCAATTCATCGCCCAGGGCTTCGATGTTATCGGCAATGGTTTCAAGAAACCTGGCGCGATCTGCCAAGGCGGTTTCGCGGTAAGTATCGAACGCGGCCCATGCCAGTGCACAGGCCTGCTCGACCTGCTCGCCATCGCCGCCGGCATAGGCGGGTTCCAGTGGCGTGTCGGTGGCGGGGTTGATGGCCCGGATCGCATCGCGATGGCCGCAAAGGGATTGCTGACCAATCAGCATCTTGCCTGTCAGAGTCATGGGGCATCCTGAAAAACAGAGGGGTGTTGTAGGAGCGAGCTTGCTCGCGAAAATAGTGCGTATAACGCGTGCATTCGGGATGAACGCGTTATCGTTAACGACCTTCGCGAGCAAGCTCGCTCCTACAGAAAATCAAGCGACGTTCTGTTCAGCCGACCAGTTGGCATACCACTGGCGGAACAGCGCGTATTGCTGCTCGGCGTACCGACGCTGGGTCTCGCTGAGCACATCGGTTTCGTTGAAGTGCAGGGCGTACCCCTGGTCACCGTTGAGCACCATCAGGTGCTTGTAATACAGCACCAGGTCGCAGCCTTCGTCGAACGACGACAGCACCGCCAGCGCGGCTTCCAGCTCGCGCGCCTGGCGACGGGCCTTGGCATCGCCCTTGGCGGCTTTTTTGCTCAGGGCCACCAGCTGCAGGACTTCCCGTGGCAGCGCGTTGCCGATGCCGGTGATCGCGCCGGTGGCGTTGCAGTTGACGAAACCGTGCACCACCTGGGTGTCGACACCGACCATCAGGGTCACGTCATCGTCCTGGGAGGTGATGTTTTCTGCGGCGTAGCGCAGGTCGGCAGCGCCGCCGAACTCCTTGAAGCCGATCAGGTTCGGGTGCTCGCGGCGCAGTTCGAAGAACAGATCGGCGCGGGTGGCGAAGCCGTAGTAGGGGCTGTTGTAGATCACCGCCGGCAGGTTGGGCGCAGCGTTGAGGATCGCCGCGAAGTGGGCCTTTTGCGCGGTGACCGAAGCTCCACGGGACAGCACGCGGGGAATCACCATCAAGCCATGGGCGCCGACCTTGGCGGCATGGGCCGCGTGGGCTACCGCCTCGCGGCTGTTCACCGCGCCGGTGCCGACGATGGTCGGCACGCCGGCCGCGACCAGGCGCGCCACGCCTTCCTGGCGCTGTGCCTCGGTGAGCAGCGGCCAGTCGCCCATGGAGCCGCAATACACCACTGCGCTCATGCCGATATCGATCAGCTCGCGACCTTTGGCGACCAGGGCGTCGAAGTCCGGCTTGCGCTCGGCGGTGCAGGGGGTCATCAGGGCGGGCATGCAGCCGGTGAAGATGTTGTCGCTCATGGTGCTAACTCCATTCAGGTCAATAAATAAAACGCTCAGATACCCCAGGCAAACGGGTCCTGCTCGTCGATCAGCAAGGTGCTGTCAGCGGTCATGTAGGCGCGGCCGGTGATGAACGGGCGCACACGTTCACCGTCCCATTCGTAGCGGCCCTGGAACTGGCTGCCGGTGATGCTGGCTTGTACCCAGGTGTCTCCTGCGGCCAGTTCGCCGTCGGCGGCCAGGCAGGCGAGCTTGGCGCTGGTGCCTGTGCCGCAGGGGGAGCGGTCGTAGGCTTTGCCGGGGCACATGACGAAGTTGCGGCTGTCGGCGTGGTCGTCGTCGGCGAATAGTTCGATATGGTCGATCAGCGCGCCATCGGCGCCGTGAATACCCTGGGCCTCAAGGGCCTTGAGCATCGCCCAGGTGTAGTCGGTCAAGGCCTCCACGTTGTCCATCTGCAGCGCCTGGCCGTGGTCCGACACCAGGAAGAACCAGTTGCCGCCCCAGGCAATGTCGCCCAGCACCACGCCATGCCCAGGCACCTGCACCGCTACCTGCCGGCGGTAGCGGTAAGCCGGCACGTTGCGCAGGGTCACGTTGCCGTCTTCGTGCAGGGTGGCCGCCACCGGGCCCACGGGCGTGTCGATGGTGTGGACACCCGGGGCGATCAGCCCGAGGTAATGCAGTGAGGCCACCAGACCGATAGTGCCGTGGCCGCACATGCCGAGGTAGCCGGCGTTGTTGAAGAAGATCACCCCGCAGGTGGCGCCCGGTGTGACTGGCGCGCAGTACAGCGCGCCGACCAGTACATCATTGCCCCGTGGCTCCAGCAGGCAGGCGCGGCGCCACTGATCGTGGTCGGTGCGCAGGTGTTCCAGTTGCTCGGCGATCGAGGCGCCGTGCAACTCAGGAAACCCGCTCATTACCAGGCGCGTAGGCTCGCCGCCGGTGTGCGAGTCAATCACGTGCAGCCGTTTCATAGAAGGCTCCATCAATGGGTTGTCGGGGACAGTGGGGCGCGGTAAGGCGCGTCGCTGACGGCTTCGCTTTCGTCGTCTTCGTGTTCCAGACGCACCAGGTGGGCCGGCACGCCGGTGGCGGCGCCCCAGTAGTAGATGCCTAGGGCACAGGCCGCCACGACCAGGGTGTCAAACGGGTGGCTGATCACGCCGACGCCGCCAAAGCTGCCGAGCTTGGAGAGCAGGATGGTCACGGCGTAGAAGCCGATCAGCCAGGCAGACGAGCGTACTTGTTGCTTGAGATTCAAGTGCGCGGTCGGCACCCAGCGCGCGCACAGCAGGTACACCAAAAACATCAGGATTTGCAGGCCCAGCAGCCAGGACACCGTACTCCAGCCTGACCAGTACACGATCAGCGCGGCAATGATGAACGACAGCGGGCCCAGCACCGCCATGCCCTTGACCCGGAACGGGCGCGTCATGTCCGGCGCATTCCGACGCAGGGCGGCGACGGTCACCGGGGCCACCGCGTAACTGAGGATCAGCGCCGCGGACACTACGTTGATCAGTGCTTCCCAAGACGGGAACGGCAGGGTCCAGAACACCGACAGGCCAAAGGTCAGCCACAGCGCCGGGCGCGGGATGCCGGACTTTTCATCGATGCGCGTGAAGATCTTGAAGAAGGTCCCGGTCTGCGCCCAGCCATACACCACGCGTGGGGTGGCGTTCATGTAGATATTGCCGCAGCCGCTGGGGGAGATCACCGCATCGGCCACCACCAGGTAGGCCAGCCAGCCCACGCCCAGGGCCAAGGCGATATCGCGATAGGGCAGGGCCAGTTCCTTGCTGATCCCGGCCCAGCCATTGGCGAGCATTTCGGTGGGCACGCCGCCGAGAAACGCAGTTTGCAGCAGCACGTAGATGGCAGTCGACAGCAGCACCGAGAGAATCAACGCGATGGGAATCGTGCGCTGCGGGTTCTTGACTTCGCTGGCCACCGAAATGATCGGCGTCAACCCCAGGTAGGCAAAGATTACCCCGCCTGCCGACACCGCCATCTCGATGCCTGAGAGGCCGAAGGGGGCAAAGCCGTGCATCTGGAAATTCGCCGGCTTGAAGAAGGTGAACAGCACGCCGATCACCAGCAACGGCACGATGAACTTGAACACGCTCACCAAGTTATTGGCGATGGCGAACGTCTTGACGCTGCGGTAGTTGAGGACAAAGAACAGGCACAACAGCGCGAACTGCACCAGCCAGCCCAGGGTGGTGGGGTCGCTGGAGCCGGCCTTGGTCAGCTCGGGAAACCACGCCGCGGCGTATTGGCGCGAGGCAACCACTTCAATCGCCACCAGGCTGGAAAACGCGATCAGCGTGATAAAGCCCATCAGGTAGCCCAGCAGCGGGCCATGGGAGTACACCGGGTAACGCACCACGCCACCGGCGCGGGGCAGGGCAGCGCCGAGCTCGCAGTAGACGATGCCCAGCAGCAGTACGGCGAAACCACCCAGCAACCAGGAAAAAATCCCTGCCGGGCCGGCGATGGCCGACACATGGCTGGCGGCGAACAGCCAGCCCGAACCGAAGATGGCACCCAACCCGATAAAGGTGAGGTCCATCAGTGACAGCTGTTTCTTGAACTTGCCTTGGCCTGACATAGCGGCGCCTTCTTGTGAGTTATTGGATAGGCATGCAGTGGCGCTATCGTGAACCCATCGACATGGCGGCGATTGATGTTTTGCGTTGGGATGGATGACGAATTCAGCACAGTTTGTCGCGCTCGACAGCGCTTGGCGCATGGCGCAATCTGCGCGTTGTAAAAGCACGAAAAGGGCAGTGATAGTCATGTTGCACAGCGCGTTTGCGAGCCTTTTCCAAGGCAGTCGCCCCCACAGCATCGAACAGCTATTGAGCGGTGTAGAGCAGTTGCTGCCGATGCTCGACGTGTTGCCCAACGCCGCGATTTTTATCAAGGACATCGACGCCCGCTACGTGCTAGCCAACCGCACCCTGGTGCAGCGATGCGGCCTGCGGCAGTTGCAACCGCTGCTGGGCAAGACCAGCGCCGAGGTGTTTCCCGCGCAACTGGGGCCGGGCTATACCGAGCAAGACCGACGTGTACTCGAGCAGGGGCTGGTGCTTGAAGACCAGCTTGAACTGCACCTCTACGGCACCCGCGAGCCCGGCTGGTGCCTCACGCACAAATGGCCGCTGTACAACCATCTCGGCGCGATCATCGGCCTGGCGGGGATTTCGGTCGACCTGCAATCGGCCAGCGAAACCCACCCGGCCTATCAACGTCTGGCGGCAGTGGACGAACACATCCGCAACCACTTCAACCGCCGTGTGACCCTTGGTGAGTTGACCCGTATCGCAGGGATATCCGTGGCGCAACTGGAGCGCTACTGCAAACGCGTCTTCCACCTCACACCGCGGCAAATGATCCAGAAAGTGCGACTGGAACATGCCCGGCGGCTGTTGCATACCGACCTGCCGATTACCGAGGTGGCGCTGCAATGCGGGTACACCGACCACAGCGCGTTTACCCGCCAGTTCAAGGCGCTGACCGGGTTCACCCCCAGGCAGTATCGGCAAGCAACACCAGGAGGGCGGACACACGAAAGTCCAATGTGGGAGGGGGCTTGCTCCCGATAGCGGTGTGTCAGTCACACAAGAATCGACTGAAGCACCGCTATCGGGAGCAAGCCCCCTCCCACATTTTTGGATTGCTGCCTGCCTTGGCTCCATTTCAATGCAACGAATGGCGCGCCCGCCCCTCCTATGCTTACGAGTAACCTTTTGACCACCACAGGTATCGAGCTTATGACCGCGGCGAACAACGACCATGTGAACTGGCTGGTGCAGCAATCCATGCTGCACGCGGCGCGACAGCGGGCCAAACTGTATTCCGGGCAGGGTCGCTTGTGGCAGCAGCCCTACGCGCATACCCGGCCGCGTGATGCGTCAGCCTTGTCGTCAGTGTGGTTCACCGCCTACCCGGCGTCGATTGTCACCCGCGAAGACGGCACGGTGCTGGAAGCGCTGGGGGATGAAACCCTGTGGCATGCCTTGTCGAAGATCGGTATCCAAGGCATTCATAACGGCCCGCTGAAAAAGTCCGGTGGCCTGTCTGGCGCCGAACACACGCCGACCATCGACGGCAATTTCGACCGCATCAGCTTCGATATCGACCCGCAACTGGGCACCGAGGCGCAGTTGCAGGCGTTGACGCGCATGGCCGCCGCGCACAATGCGGTGATCATCGACGATGTGATCCCATCCCACACCGGCAAGGGCGCCGATTTTCGCTTGGCGGAAATGGCCTACGAGGACTACCCCGGGCTGTACCACATGGTGGAAATCCGCGAGGAAGACTGGCCGTTGCTGCCTGAGGTGGCCGAGGGCCGTGATGCGCAGAACCTTAGCCCGCTGCAGGTGGATGCGCTGCGCGACAAGCACTACATCGTCGGCCAACTGCAACGGGTGATTTTCTTCGAGCCCGGGGTGAAGGAAACCGACTGGAGCGCCACACCTGTGGTGCTCGGCGTGGATGGCAAGCCACGCCGCTGGGTCTACCTGCATTACTTCAAGGAAGGCCAACCCTCGCTGAACTGGCTTGACCCTTCGTTCGCCGCGCAGCAGATGATTATCGGTGACGCGCTGCACGCCATCGATGTGATGGGTGCCAAGATCCTGCGCCTGGACGCCAACGGTTTTCTCGGCGTGGAGCGCAAGCTCGATGGCACGGCCTGGTCGGAAAGCCATCCACTGTCGATCACCGGCAACCAGTTGCTTGGCGGAGCGATCCGCAAGGCCGGCGGTTTCAGCTTCCAGGAACTCAACCTTACGGTGGACGATATTGCGTCCATGTCCCACGGCGGTGCGGACCTGTCCTATGACTTCATCACCCGCCCGGCCTACCAGCATGCGTTGCTGATGGGCGACACTGAATTCCTGCGCCTGATGCTGCGCCAGATGCATAACCTCGGCATTGATCCGGGGTCACTGATCCATGCCTTGCAGAACCATGACGAACTGACCCTGGAGCTGGTGCATTTCTGGACGCTGCACGCCCATGACACGTTCCTGTTCCAGGGCCAGACCTTTCCCGGCAACATCCTGCGCGAGCACATCCGCGAGCAGATGTACGAACGCCTGACCGGCGAGCATGCGCCGTATAACCTTAAGTTCGTCACCAATGGCGTGTCCTGCACCACTGCCAGCATCATCACCGCTGCCCTGGGTATTCGTGACCTTGAAGCGATCACCCCGGCCGATATCCAGCAGATTCGCCAGATCCATCTGCTGCTGGTGATGTACAACGCCATGCAGCCTGGCGTGTTTGCGCTGTCCGGCTGGGACCTGGTGGGCGCGCTGCCATTGGCAGCCGAGGAAGTCGCGCACTTGATGGCCGATGGCGATACCCGCTGGATCCATCGCGGCGCCTACGACCTGGTCGATCTCAACCCCGATGCCGAGCTGTCGGCCGGGCAGATGCCACGCTCGAAAAGCCTGTATGGCAGCCTGAACAGCCAGTTGGAAGACCCGGAGTCATTTGCTTCGCAACTGCAAAAAATCCTCGCCGTGCGCCGCGCCTACGACATTGCCGCCAGTCGCCAGATCCTGGTGCCGGACGTGGAAAACCCCGCATTGTTGATCATGGTCCACGAATTGCCGGCCGGTAAGGGCACGCAGATCACCGCGCTGAACTTCGGCGCGACGCCGATCACCGAAACCTTGCACTTGCCCGATATCGCGGCGGGGATGGTAGTGGACATCATCAATGAACGGGTGGAAGGCGACCTGAGCGCCGAGGGTGATTTCACTATCACGCTGGATGCTTATGAAGGCTTGGCGCTGCGGGTGGTGAGCAGCTCGCCGATATAACACGGGGCGGGTGTTGACAAGCCGGGTTGAAAGGAATTCAACGCCTTTGAGCCCGGCTTGTTTGCAATCAGAACAGCATCAGACGATCAATGATGCTTATTCTTGTGCTTATGCTTGTTGCCTTTGTGCTTCGCGCCGCCTGAACGATGATTGCTCTCGTCATCGGCCAGGTTGTTACCCAGCGCGCCACCTGCGGCGCCACCTACACCCGCGCCGATGGTCGAACCGGTGGTGCCGCCCAGGCGATTACCAATCACCGACCCGCCGGCAGAACCCAAACCGCCGCCAATCGCCGCTTCGGTTTTATTGCCCTTTTGCGCGCCAACCGCGCCACCGGCGGCGCCGCCCACGCCTGCACCGATGGCCGCACCGGTCGACCCGCCGAGCTGTTGGCCTACCACATTGCCCAACGCGCCGCCGACACCGCCGCCCAGCGCGGCAGTGCCATCTCCGGCGGCCAGGGCCCCTTGGGAAATCAGGATGCCCAATGCCAGGGCAGGGAATGTCATTTTCATTTTTTTGTACCTCAAGGGCTGTCTCAGGCGCTCACGGTTTAAAGCACGCCTGGCATTGAGATTAGAGCACATGCGGTATCACTGCGGTTTTTGCGATAGTCATTGGCGCAAGAAAAAATTTCTTATGGCCCCCTTGAATTCCGTTTTCTCGTCCATAAATTTTTGATCACGCGATGCCGAACTCGGGTCGCGTACTAAATCACTTGGAGAAACTCAGGAGATTTTAAAATGGCTACTACCCTTTCGTTGGCCCCACTGTTCCGTCAATCGGTGGGCTTTGATCGCTTCAATGACCTGTTCGAGTCGGCGCTGCGTAGCGAGGCTCCGAATTCCTATCCGCCTCATAACGTGGAAAAGCACGGTGACGACGCCTACCGCATTGTCATCGCCGTCGCTGGCCTGACCGAGGAGGACCTGGATATCCAGGTCGAAAGGGGTGTCTTGACGGTTTCCGGCGGAAAACGCGAAACCGACGATAAGGTCGCTTACCTGCACCAGGGCATTGCCCAGCGTGCCTTCCGGTTGTCGTTCCGCTTGGCGGACCACATCGAAGTGCGTGGCGCAGCCCTGACCAACGGGTTGCTGAGCATTGACCTGCTGCGTGAGGTGCCTGAAGAGGCCAAGCCAAAACGCATCACGATTGGCGGCGAGGCCAAGCCTGAACTGCGTCAGGTAAGTGTGCAGTAAAGCAAACGGCGGTAAAAAGGCGCTCTACGGAGCGCCTTTTTTATGCGCGTCAGACCTCGGTCTTGGTCGCGAACAACTTCCTGGCCTCGGCAAAACACTTCTCGGCAATGGCCGAGCGTGGTTCGGTCTTGCGCATCACCATGCCCAGGGGCGCGAGAACGCTGGCGTCCGGCAGGTTGATGAACGCCAGGTTCTCGATCGGGCTCTCCAGGCCGCTGTCCAGGGGCATGATCGCGCAGCAGAAGCCCTCGTGGATGGCCTGGAACAGTTGGTACGTCGAATCGCTTTCAAGGATGGGCTGCGGATCGAGGCCGCGGCTGCGGAAGCTCAGGTCGATGGACTTGCGGTAGTGCATGCCATTACTGATCATCCCCAGGGGCAATTCGGCCGCGTCTTCCCAGCTCATTTCCGTGCCGTCGAAATGGAAATGACGGGTGTCGTAGAGCAGGCCGACGCGGGTCTCGCCCAATTCGAAAAAATCCAGATAGTTGGCGTTCACATGGTCCAGGTAGCACACGCCCAGGTCCAATTGGTTGGTGCCCAGGGCCTCGATAATCTTGTCCGAACTCATGGAGGTCAGGCTGAACTTGAGTTCCGGGAAGGTGTGGGACAAACCCTGGATGTAGCTGATCGGGTTGAACCCGCTAAGCGGCACCAGGCCCAGGCGCAGGTTACCGACCAACTGGCCACGGCACGCGGCGGCTTCGGCGAACAAGCCATCGTGGGCGGCAAGCAGGGTCCGGGCCCAGGCCAGCACGCGCTCACCGGCCTGGGTGAAGCCTTCGAAGCGCTGGCCGCGGGTGACCAGCTCCAGGCCCAGCTCATCTTCCAGGTTGCGCAGGCGCATCGACAGGGTCGGCTGGGTGATGTGGCAGCGTGCGGCAGCCTGGCCGAAGTGCCGGGTCTGCTCCAGCGCGATCAGGAATTTGAGTTGCTTTATGTCCATTAAGGCACCTGCCTGGGAATAAGTGAGAGCCGTTCGAGGCGCGAGGTGCTGGAAACCCGCGTAACCCGACGAATGAATGAACAGACGATCTCATTGTAACGGCAGGCACGTCCAATCACCTGTATTGACGACGCGATTGATGCACTCGATAACAGTCCAGGGCCGCCTGTAAAAGCCGTGATAGAAACGCTCGATAACCCGGTCAGCCGTAACGATTAGACAGCCATCGTTTCAGCGCTTTAGCCTGCGGCCATTGTCTTGATAATCGCCTGCCGGAGAATCACATGAGCGTAACGTCGGATGCATTGTTTGTACCCTTGAATATTGCCGTGTTGACGGTCAGCGATACCCGCGAATATGCCAATGACACCTCCGGGCAATTGCTGGTCAGCCGTCTGTTGGAAGCCGGGCACAGCCTGGTGGAGCGCAATCTGCTCAAGGATGACCTGTATAAAATCCGCGCCCAGGTGGCGACCTGGATCGCCGATGAGCGCGTGCAGGTGGTATTGATTACCGGCGGCACCGGTTTTACCGGCCGCGACAGCACTCCCGAGGCAGTGGGATGTTTGCTGGATAAGCACATTGACGGTTTCGGTGAGCTGTTTCGGGCGATCTCGATTCTTGATATTGGTACTTCCACGGTGCAGAGCCGCGCCTTGGCCGGGCTGGCCAACGGCACGCTGGTGTGCTGCCTGCCGGGCTCGACCGGGGCTTGCCGTACTGCGTGGGAAGGTATTCTTGCCGAGCAGCTCGATGCGCGTCACCGCCCTTGTAATTTTGTGCCGCATCTCAAGCCGATCGCACTGTGTGGCACACGGGGATGAGCCGCGCCGCGCTGATGTCGGTGGAGGAGGCCATTGCTGCATTGTTGGCCCTGGCCCAGGAACACCGCCTGCAAGACAGCGAGTCGGTGTTGCTCAGCGATGCCCGGCAACGGGTGCTGGCCAATGACTTGGTGGCGACCCTGGACCTGCCGCCCTGGCCCAACAGTGCCATGGACGGCTACGCCCTGAACCTCACGGGTTGGCGGGGCCAGCCACTGCCGGTGTCGCAACAGGTCTTCGCCGGTCAAGAGCCTGAGCCGCTGCAGCCCGGCACTTGTGTGCGCATCTTCACTGGCGCACCGGTGCCGGACGGTGCCAATTGCGTCGAGATGCAGGAGAACGCCGAGGTGCTGGACGATGCGCGCGTGCACTTCGCCCAGCCGTTGCGCGAGGGCCAGAATATCCGCGCCCAAGGCCAGGAAAACCGCGCCGGTGAGGTATTACTGCAGGCCGGCAAGCGACTCGGCCCTTTCGAGTTGGCCGTTGCAGCGGCCCAGGGCTGCACCCATGTATCGGTGGTACGCCGTCCACGGGTGGCGCTGCTGTCCACCGGCGATGAACTGGCCGAGCCGGGCACGCCGCTCAAGCCTGGCTGCATCTACAACAGCAACCGCACCTTGCTCAGCCATTGGCTGGGCGCGCTGGGGTGTGAGGTCATCGACGGTGGCATTCTTCCCGACCAGCCGCAACTGACTCGGCTCAAGCTGGAGCAGTTGCAGCACGCCGCTGACCTGATCCTGACCACCGGCGGCGTGTCGGCCGGCGATGCCGACTGCCTCGGCCAGGTACTGCGTGAATGCGGCAAGCCGTTGTTCTGGAAACTTGCGATCAAACCGGGTAAACCCCTGACCGTCGGTTCATTTGGCCGTGTGCCAGTGATTGGCCTGCCCGGTAACCCGGCCTCGGCGCTGGTGACCTTCGGGCTGCTGGCGCGGGCATATCTGTTGCGCATCCAGGGCGTCGATGATGTCACGCCGATGAGCTTTGCGGTGAGTGTGGGGTTTGACTGGCCCAGGGCCGGCAGTCGCCGCGAATACCTGCGCGCCAGGATCGAGGCGGGCAGGGCGGTGCTGTATCCGAACCAGAGTTCCGGGGTGATGCTGGGTGCTTCGTGGGCGGATGGGTTGGTTGAAATTTGCGAGGGAAGCACGTTGCAGGCCGGTGATACGGTGCGGTTCATACCGTTCTCTGAGTTGTTCTGATTCGCGCACGCCGCGCCTTGGCGAGGTACCGAGTGGTCGGGCAAGAGTAATCAGTCTTGATCCAGCATTCTGGTCGCCTGTCAGGCCGCCATCGGGAGCAAGCCCCCTCCCACAGGTCCAGCGGCGCACCCAAAGTCGTCAGGCTGGTTTCACCCAGCACCTGCTGCCAGGTCTCACCGCGGGCGCATAGCAATTGCCTGACGTCTGCAATGGTGTGCAGGGACTCATCCAGTACGAGCTGTTCACCGCCGCTGCCCTCGTGCATGGGGCACCTCGGGGCAGCTCGATACAAAAAAGGGAAAGCCGGGTCGATTAGCCGCCGGTCATGTTCATGAAACGCACCACCTGCACATCATCGTTGAGCTCGAAGTTGTGTCGATAAGGCTTGATCTTCATCGACTCGAGGATGGCGTGCTCCAGCCGTTGTGGTTCACCCAGATAACGGCGTAGCACCTCCTTGAGGTCGACCGAATGCTCGTTGCCCAGGCACAACAGCAAGCGGCCTTCTACGGTCAGCCGCACGCGGTTGCAGGTGCCGCAGAAGTTGTGGCTGTGGGGGGAAATAAAGCCCAGGCGGATATGCGGCGCTTCGGCCAGGCGCCAGTAGCGTGAAGGGCCCTGGGTCGATTCGGCCGAGTCGATCAGGGTGTAGCGTTCGGCGATGCGCTCGCGCACTTGCGCGCTGGAGTAGAACGCCTCGGCACGGCTGTGTTCGCTGATCACGCCCAAGGGCATTTCCTCGATAAAGCTGATATCAACGCCGCGTTCGATGGCGAACGCTACCAGGTCGTTGATCTCGTGATCGTTGCGGCCTTTCATTACCACGCAGTTGAGTTTGGTGTGTTGAAAGCCTGCAGCATTCGCGGCGTCGATACCGGCGATGACCTTGGCCAGGTCGCCGGTGCGCGTCAGTTCGCGAAAGCGCTGGGGGTCGAGGCTGTCGAGGCTGATATTCAGGCGCTTCACGCCAGCCTCGAACAAGGGGGCGGCGAGCTTGCCCAGCTGTGAGCCGTTGGTGGTCATGCACAGCTCGCGCAGGCCGGGGAGGGCGGCGATGCGCTGGCACAGGTCAACCACGCCCGGGCGAATCAGCGGCTCGCCGCCGGTCAGGCGGATTTTGCGCGTGCCCAGCGCTACGAAGCTTTCAGCCAGTTGATACAGCTCCTCCAGCGTGAGGATGCGCTGGCGCGGCAGGAACTGCATGTCTTCGGCCATGCAATACACACAACGGAAATCGCAGCGGTCGGTCACCGACATTCTGAGGTAGTCGACCCGGCGAGAAAAACTATCCATCAGGATCTTATCGGTCATGGAAACCTCCGGCTGCGGCTCAATAAGAGCGTAGCCATGGCGTTGTTTTTGAGCGCTCGACAGAGATGAGAGCCTTATTTGATTCAAGCCTAAAGTTGTTTTTGAAGGGCGTCTAATCACTATTAGCAACTGAGTGATCGATGAAATCTATAGCGATTTAATTTAGATTTTTTAAGCTCATATCACTATGAAAAATAACGACTTTAATGGTGATCGATGTTATCGATGGCGTGGTCATTATTTGTGATTAGACAGATGTTTTTGCAGGGCCTAGCCTGAATATGTAAACCGATTTTGAGACCGTGGAAAGATCGGTGCAAACACTGTTTGCGTTCTGCAATGCCTGAAAATAACCACCAATAAAGGCTTTAAGTTAGGCGCTGCCTATGCGTGAAGTCCTGGAGAAGCATCATGAGCGAAGTTGAGCGTTATAAACCCTACAAGGGGGCGGCCGCCGGTTGGGGCGCGCTGATCGCGGTGACGAAAAACTGGCTGGGCAGTGAAAACGCGCTCAAGAACATCCGCGCGATGCTCAAGACCAACCAGAACGGCGGTTTCGACTGCCCCGGTTGCGCCTGGGGCGAGTCGCCTGAAAGCGGCATGGTCAAGTTCTGCGAGAACGGCGCCAAGGCGGTCAACTGGGAAGCCACCGGGCGCCTGGTCAACCCGGCGTTCTTCAACAAATACACGGTGTCGTCGCTGGCAGCGCAAAGTGACTATTGGCTCGAATACCAGGGCCGCTTGACCCACCCGATGCGCTATGACGACTCCCTGGACCGTTATGTCGAAATCTCTTGGGACGATGCCTTTGCCCTGATCGCCAAGCACCTCAACGAGCTGGAGTCGCCGGACCAGGCCGAGTTCTATACCTCGGGGCGCGCCAGTAACGAAGCGGCTTATCTGTACCAGCTGTTCGTTCGCGCCTACGGCACCAATAACTTTCCCGATTGTTCGAACATGTGCCACGAAGCCAGCGGCCTGGGCATGGACGACAGTGTCGGCGTGGGCAAAGGCACGGTGACTTTCGATGACCTGGAAGAAGCCGACGCGATTTTCGTCATCGGCCAGAACCCCGGCACCAACCACCCCCGCATGCTTGAGCCACTGCGCGAGGCGGTAAAGCGCGGCGCTCAGGTGATTTGTTTCAACCCGCTCAAGGAGCGTGGGCTGGAGCGTTTCCAACACCCGCAGCATCCTCTGGAGATGCTCACCAATGGTTCCGAACCTACCTCGTCGGCGTACTTTCGCCCGGCCTTGGGCGGCGACATGGCAGCTTTTCGCGGCATCGCCAAGTTCCTGCTCAAATGGGAACGTGAAGCCTTGGAGAACGATGGCGAGGCAGTTTTCGACCGCGCTTTCATTGCCCAGCATACCTCGGGCCTGGAGCGCTACCTGGCGCAAGTGGACGCGACTTCCTGGGAGCATATCGTCGAGCAATCGGGCCTGAGCCTTGAGGATATCGAGCTGGCCGCACGTATGTACCGGCGCGCCAAGCGGGTGATCATGTGTTGGGCGATGGGCGTGACCCAGCACACGCACTCGGTGCTGACCGTGCAGGAAATCATCAACGTGCAACTGTTGCGCGGCAACATCGGCCGGCCAGGGGCGGGGCTGTCGCCCGTGCGCGGCCATAGCAACGTGCAAGGCGACCGCACCATGGGCATCAACGAACTGGCGCCGCCGGAGTTGATCAACGCATTGGAAGCACGCTTTGACTTCAAGGTACCGCGCCGCCATGGTCACAACACGGTCATGGCGATTGCTGCCATGGAAGAAGGGCGCGCCAAGGTCTTCATCGGCCTGGGCGGCAATTTTGCCCAAGCCACGCCGGACACCCCGCGCACCCATGCGGCGCTGCGCAAGTGCGATCTCACCGTGCACATCGCCACCAAGCTCAACCGCAGCCATCTGGTGACGGGTCGCGAAGCCTTGATCCTGCCGTGCCTGGGCCGGACCGATATCGACATCCAGGCAGAAGGCCCGCAAGGCGTGACCGTTGAAGACACTTTCAGCATGGTGCACATCTCCCACGGCCAGCTGAAACCCAAGTCGCCGCTGATGCGTTCGGAACCGGCAATCATCGCCGGGATCGCCAATGCGACCCTGGGCAAGCACCCGATTGACTGGCTGTGGACCGTGGCGGACTACGGCCGCATCCGCGACCTGATTGCCGACACCATTCCCGGCTTCAAGGACTTCAACACCAAACTGCTGCACCCGGGCGGTTTCCACCTGGGCAACGACGCAGCGCGACGCATCTGGAAAACCGACACCGGCAAAGCCCAGTTTGTCTCCAGCGTGTTGCCGGCGCACCTGGTCAGCGAAGGCGTGCGCAACCTGGACGTCAAGCCCGAGCTGATTCTGCAGACCATTCGTTCCCATGACCAGTACAACACCACCCTGTACGGGCTCGATGACCGTTATCGCGGCGTCTATGGCATGCGCGATGTGGTGTTCGTCAATGAACAGGACATCCGCAAGCTGGGCTACGAGCCGGGGCAGAAAGTCGACATGGTCTCGCTGTGGGGCGATGGCCGTGAGCGTCGGGTCAGCGGCTTCACCTTGATCGCCTATGACATTCCCGCCGGGCAGGCCGCCGCCTATTACCCCGAAACCAACCCATTGGTGCCGCTGGAAAGCTATGGCGACCGCACCTTTACCCCGACGTCGAAGTTCATCGCCATCCGGCTTGAACCCGCGCCGGCCAGCAATCTGATCCAGTCCCACGGCGCTTGAGCCGTACCGGGGCGGCCATTACGGCGCCCTGGGTTTCCCTGATCACTGCACATCCGTTTGCCCCAGGCCACCAGGCCTGAGGCACGCCGGGCTAGGTGCGCGTGCGCATCAAGTTTCCATAAGGGTATTGCCATGTTAAATCTCGAGGCGCTGGATCTTGCGCGAATTCAATTCGCCTTCACGGTCTCGTTTCACATTATTTTCCCCGCCATCACCATCGGCCTGGCCAGTTTCCTGGCGGTGCTCGAAGGCTTGTGGCTGAAAACCAACAACGCGGTCTACAAGGACCTGTATCACTTCTGGTCGAAAATCTTCGCCGTCAACTTTGGCATGGGCGTGGTCTCGGGCCTGGTCATGGCCTACGAGTTCGGCACCAACTGGAGCCGCTTCTCGGACTTTGCCGGCAGCATCACCGGACCGTTGCTCACCTATGAGGTGCTGACGGCGTTCTTCCTGGAGGCGGGCTTCCTCGGGGTCATGCTGTTTGGCTGGAACCGGGTAGGGCGAGGCCTGCACTTCTTTTCCACGGTAATGGTCGCCATCGGTACGTTGATCTCGACGTTCTGGATCCTGGCGTCCAACAGCTGGATGCAAACGCCTCAAGGCTTCTCCATCGTCGATGGCCGGGTGATGCCGCTAGACTGGTTCGCTATCGTGTTCAACCCGTCATTCCCGTTCCGCCTGGCGCACATGGCGATTGCCGCGTTCGTTGCCACTGCGTTCTTTGTCGGCTCATCGGCGGCCTGGCACCTGCTGCGTAACAACGACACGCCGGCGGTGCGCAAAATGCTCTCGATGGCCATGTGGATGGCGCTGATCGTGGCGCCGATCCAGGCAATCGTGGGTGATGCCCATGGCCTTAATACTCTGGAGCATCAGCCGGCGAAAATTGCCGCCATTGAGGGGCACTGGGAAAACGTCGGCGATGGTGCGACGCCGCTGGTGTTGTTTGGCATCCCTGACATGCAGGCCGAGAAGACCCGCTTTGCAATCGAAGTGCCGTACCTGGGTAGCCTGATCCTCACCCACAGCCTGGACAAACAGATCCCGGCGCTCAAGAGCTTCCCCAAGGGGGACCGGCCGAACTCGACCATCATCTTTTTCAGCTTCCGCATCATGGCCGGACTGGGCATGTTGATGATCCTTACTGGCTTGCTGGGCTTCGCCTTGCGGCGTAACGGCGCGCTGTATCGCAATCGCCTGTTCCTGCGCCTGGTGTTGTTCATGGGGCCGGCCGGGCTGATCGCCATGCTGGCCGGCTGGATCACCACCGAAGTAGGGCGCCAGCCGTGGGTAGTCTACGGGCTGATGCGCACCGCAGACGCGGCGTCCAATCACAGCGTTACGCAATTGAGCATCTCCCTGGCGTTGTTTGTGCTCATCTACTTCTCTGTATTCGCCGTGGGTATCGGCTACATGATGAAGTTGGTGCGCAAAGGCCCGCAGCCCCATCACGACCATCCGCCACAGGGCGGCCCCGGCCAGGAGCGTACACCACGCCGCCCCCTGTCCGCCGTCACCGAGACGCTCGCGTCCGGCGACCACACCAACTGATCAAGGGGATTGCACATGGGCATTCAAGGTATAGACCTGTCGTTGATCTGGGGCGTAATCATTGCCTTCGGGGTGATGATGTACGTGATCATGGATGGTTTCGATTTGGGCTTGGGCATCCTGTTTCCGCTGATCCCGGACGAGCAGGAACGCGACGTGATGATGAACACCGTGGCGCCGGTGTGGGACGGTAACGAGACGTGGTTGGTGCTGGGCGGCGCGGCGTTGTATGGGGCGTTTCCGCTGGCGTACTCAGTGATCCTGGAGGCGTTGTACCTGCCGTTGATGTTCATGCTGGCCGGGCTGATCTTTCGTGGCGTGGCGTTTGAGTTCCGCTTCAAGGCCAGCGCGCAGAAGCGGCATATCTGGGACATGGCGTTTATCGGCGGCTCGTTCCTGGCGACTTTCTGCCAGGGCGTGGTGATCGGCACCTACATCGCCGGCATTCCTGTGGTCAATCGCCAGTTTGCCGGGGGCAATCTTGATTGGATGTCGCCGTTCCCGTTGTTCTGCGGGGTCGGGCTGGTGGTGGCGTATGCGTTGCTGGGCAGCACCTGGTTGCTGGTCAAGACCGAAGGCATGCTCGAATCGCGCATGCACCTGTTCAGCCGTTACCTGGCCTTCGCGCTGATGGCGGTGGTGGCAGTGCTGTGTGTGTGGACGCCGTGGCTGCACCCGGAAATCGCCCTGCGCTGGTTTGCCCAGGCGCACATTGTGATGTTCGGCGGCCTGATGCTGCTGGGCGTACTGGCACTGGTGGGGCTGTTGAAGAGTTTACGCCAACATCACTCGCACTGGCCGTTCGTATTCACCCTGGTCCTGGTATTTCTGGGGTATATCGGCCTGGCCTTCAGCATCTGGCCGAACATTGTGCCGCCATCCATCAGCTTGTGGGACGCTGCATCGCCGCCCTCTAGCCAGTTATTCATCCTGATTGGCACGCTGTTCATCCTGCCGATCATCCTGATGTACACCTGCTGGAGCTACTACGTATTTCGCGGCAAAGTGAGGATTGGCGATGGCTACCATTAAGGCGCTGGAGGATCCGAGCATTTTAGTCGCATTTTGTTACTAACCAATGCACTAAAAATATAGGGCTGTAGTGGCAAACCGGGACAAAACCCCGGTTTGCCACTCAATTTTCATAAAAATGTAACAACCCTGCTGCACAGTTCGGGAGCCCGTCACCACAACGAGTTCCTTTTAATGAAAAGCTTGATGAAGTCTGCAGCACTGGCCGTTACGGTTTCTCTTTGTGCCTCCTCCATGACCTTTGCCGCCGAGAACGTGCGCCTCACCGGTTCCGGCGCCAGCTTCCCTGCACCGATCTACCTCACCTGGTTCAAGGATTTCAGCAAGAAGACCGCTGGCGTCACCGTGGACTACCAATCCAAGGGCAGCGGCGCCGGTGTGCAGGACTTCCTGAACAAAACCGTCGATTTCGCCGCCAGTGACTCGGCCATGAAAGACGAAGACATCGCCAAGGTGGCCGAAGGCGTGCAGTTGCTGCCGATGACCGCGGGCGAAATCGTGCTGGCCTATAACCTGCCGGGCAATCCCAAGGGGCTCAAGCTGCCACGCGAGGTTTACTCCAATATCTTCCTGGGCAAGATCACCAAGTGGAATGACCCACAGATCGTGGCCGCCAACCCGGACCTGAAGCTGACCGATACGCCGATCACCGTGGTGGTACGTGCGGACTCCAGCGGCACCACGGCGGTCTTCACCAAGCACCTGGCGACCATCAACCCTGAGTTCAAGCAGGCGCTGGGGGAGGGCAACACCGTTAACTGGCCGGCCAGCGACAAGTTTATCAAGTCGCCTAAGAACGACGGCGTGACCGCCACCGTGCGCCAGACGCCGGGCGCTATCGGCTACATCGAATACGGCTTCGCCAAGCTGGCCAAGGTTGACTTTGCCCAGTTGCAGAACAAGGCCGGCCAGTATGTGGTGCCGAACGCCGAAAGCGGTGCCGAGGCCCTGGCCGCGGTGAAGATGCCGGAAAGCCTGGTGGCCTGGTTGCCGGATCCGGACGGTGCCAAGTCCTACCCGATCACTTCCTACACCTGGATGATCTTCCGCAAGGATAACGGTAACCCGGCCAAGGCCAAGGCCATGCGCGAAATGGTCGAATACAGCCTGACCGAAGGGCAGAAAATCGCCGATTCGATGGGTTACATCCCGCTGCCGCAATCGGTGGTCGATCAGGTGCGCAAAGCCTCCGCCAACATCCAGTAATACCCGTGCGGCCGCTCCCGGTGTGTGCTGCCAGCCATGCCGGGAGCGTTTCCCCCTTTGTTCCGGAATTGACCAATGATCAAACCTTTCGTCGTACCGGTTAACCCGGACTCTGCCTGCCAACCTCCCTCGGCAAAGGATTTCCTGGTAGACCGCACCTTCCGTGCGCTTGCGAAAATCGGGGTGGTGCTGATTCTGGCGTTGGTCGTCGCCCTGGTATTCGAGGTGGGACGCAAGGCCCTTCCAGGCATGGAAAAGCACGGCTTCGATGTGCTGCTTGGCAGTGTCTGGGACGTTAACCAAGGCAAGTACGGCATTCTTCCGGCCATTTGGGGCACGCTCTACAGCGCCCTGATTGCGCTGCTGATTGCAGGCGCCTTCGGAGTCAGTATGGCGATTTTCCTGACCCAGGATTTCCTGCCGGCGAAGCTGGCCGCGGTATTTCGTACCATCGTCGAATTGCTCGCGGCCATCCCCAGCGTGGTGTATGGCCTGTGGGGCATCTACGTGGTGATCCCGGCGATCCGGCCCCTGACCACCTGGTTGAACAGCGAGCTGGGCTGGATACCGTTTTTCGGCACCTCGTTGAGCGGGCCCGGGTTGCTGCCGGCGGCGCTGGTATTGGCGATCATGATTCTGCCGACGATTGCCGCCGTGTCCCAGGACGCGCTGACCAGCGTGCCGATGAAAACCAAACAGGCCGCCTATGGCATGGGCACCACCCACTGGGAAGCGATTCTCAAGGTGATGGTGCCATCCGCCGCCACCGGTATCTTCGGTTCCCTGGTACTCGGCCTGGGCCGCGCACTGGGCGAAACCATGGCGCTGGCGATGCTGGTGGGCAACGCCAACAACATTTCACTTTCGCTGTTCGCGCCGGCCAATACCCTGGCCGCCTTGTTGGCACTGAACTTCCCCGAAGCCGGGCCCAACGAGATCGAGGTGTTGATGTACGCCGCCCTCGTGCTGATGTTCATCACGCTGCTGGTGAACGTTATCGGCTCCATGATCATGCTCTACGCTCAGCGGGGTACTAAACAATGACTAACCTCACGTCCCCTATAACCGCGGTGCCGAGCCTGCAACGCAAATTCGAAGGGCGTGCACTGCGTAGCCTGGTGTTGACTACGCTGGTGTGGCTTGGCGCGCTGCTCGCCAGTGTGCCGCTGATTTCCGTGCTCTACATGCTGATCACCCGTGGCGGCGCACGCTTGAGCCTGGAGGTGTTCACCGAACTGCCGCCCACCGGCTTCGAGACCGGCGGCGGGTTCGGCAACGCGATGGCCGGTACCTTTGTGATGGTCGGCATCGCTGCCGCTATCGCGGTGCCGGTCGGCATCCTGGCCGCGATCTTCCTGGCCGAATTGGGACCGGACAGCAAGCTGGCGAACACCGCGCGCTTTGCCGCCAAGATGCTCACGGGCCTGCCGTCGATCCTGGCCGGGGTGTTTGCCTATGCGCTGGTGGTGATGACTACCGGCACCTATTCGGCACCCGCAGGTGGTGTGGCATTGGCGGTATTGATGCTGCCGATCGTTGTGCTGACCGCTGAAGAGTCGATGCGCATGGTGCCCAAGGTCATGAAGGACGCCGCCTACGGCATGGGCTGCACCCGTTCCCAGGTGATCTGGAAAATCATCTTGCCCACCGGCCTGCCGGCGATCCTCACCGGCGTGATGCTCGCCGTGGCACGCGCTGCGGGCGAAACCGCGCCGCTGTTGTTTACCGCGCTGTTCAGCAACTACTGGATCTTCCACGACGGCGACCTGTCGGTGATGAACCCGACCGCCTCCCTTGCGGTGCTGATCTACAACTTCTCCGGCATGCCCTTCGACAACCAACTCGAGCTCGCCTGGGCGGCCTCGTTGGTGTTGGTGATGATCGTGCTGGTCGTCAATATCGTCAGCCGTATTTTCGGCAAGCCCAAGTATTAAGAACGGGAGCATCTGAATTTGAACGTATCAACTGCGCAAGTAGCCGCTCCGTTTGTCACCCAGTCGCCTGTGGTCATGGACTGCAAGCTGGACAGGATCTTCTACGGCAACTTCATGGCGGTGCGTGACAGCCATGTGCCGATTGAAAAAAACAAGATCACCGGCTTCATCGGCCCGTCGGGCTGCGGCAAAAGTACCGTGCTGCGCAGCCTCAACCGCATGAACGATTTGGTGAAGGGCTTTCGTTTCGAAGGCCATGTGCATTTCCTCGGCCAAGACGTGTATGGCAAGGGCGTCGATCCGGTGGTGGTACGCCGCTACATCGGCATGGTGTTCCAGCAGCCCAACCCGTTTTCCATGAGCATCTTCGACAACGTTGCGTTCGGCCTGCGCCTGAACCGCTACAAGGGCGACCTGGGCGATCGCGTCAAGCACGCCTTGCAGGGTGCGGCGCTGTGGGACGAGGTCAAGGACAAGCTCAAGGTCAGCGGCCTGTCGCTTTCCGGCGGTCAGCAGCAACGTTTGTGTATTGCCCGTGCGATCGCCACCGAGCCGGAAGTGCTGCTGCTCGATGAGCCTTGCTCGGCACTCGACCCGATTGCGACCCGCCGGGTCGAAGAGCTGATGGTGGAGTTGAAGAAGGACTACACCATCGCCCTGGTGACCCACAACATGCAGCAGGCCATCCGCGTGGCGGATACCACGGCGTTTTTCTCGGTGGATATTTCCCAGGGCACCCGCACTGGCTATCTGGTAGAGATGGGCCCGACCACCCAGGTGTTCGGCAACCCACGGGAAAAAATGACCGAGGATTACATCAGCGGTAAGTTCAGCTGAGCCATCCATGTTCGATAAAGGCGGTACCTGTGCCAACGTCTTCCCGGGAATATCAATGCCTGTAACCCATCGTCTTGATTTGTCAGCGATTGAACGCGCCCTGCGTAAAGTGCAGGGCCGCTTCGCCGAGCTCAGCACGCAATTTACCGAGCCGCGTGACCCCTTGACCGACGAAGTGCTGCTCAATGTGCTTGAGGGTTACGCGCTGGTTGACGACTATGTGGCCCGGGGTGTCGACCTGTTTGATCTTCATCATCTGGACTTGATGCTGGAGATCAATGCCACGGTCCTGTGCGGTCGAGACCCGGCGCGTCGGGTGGAATACGCCCAGCACCTGGCCGCGACCGAGGAGCACTTCTTCAACAACGTTGAAGGCGGCATCAAGGACTTGTTCAATTGGTATTGCGCGTATCGCAGTGAGTCCGTCTGGAAGCGGGCGGCGGGTGTGTATGTACGTATCCTCAGCAAGCCGCAGTTGTTTATCGAAGGTAACAACCGCAGCGGCTCGCTGATCGTCAGCTACCTGCTGATGCGCTCCGGTTTACCACCCTTCGTGCTGACACTGGAAAATGCCGAGGGCTATTTCAACCCATCCTCGGTGATCCGCAACTCGGCCAAGCATGGCGTCAAGGCGTTGTATGAATTGCCCAAGATCAAGAAAAAATACGCGGCTTTCCTGGAGGAACAGGCCCCTGATCCAAAGGTGTTTTTTTTGAGCGACACACCGCAGCCCATCTATGGAGGAGGCCACTGATGCGTTGGTATCCAACACTCGCGGGCAAATGCCGAACGTCCGCCCGCCGAGTCGTACGAGCCCTGTCCACGCGCGCGTTCACGCGCCCGCAGGTACGGATCTCGTTTGATATCGACGACACCCTGGCCTGCCAGCTCCATCACTCCGCCGTGGAGAGCAGCTGGCTACCAGCCTGCGTCCATCGCTGGTGGGGCGAGCCGCTGCGTATCGGCACCCGTTCCCTGACCCGCGAGCTGCGGCGCCAGGGTTGCAGTATCTGGGTGTACACCTCGTCCGGTCGGGCACCTTCTTATATCAGGCGTTGGTTGATGCTGTACGGCATCCGCGTTGACGGGGTGGTAAATAGCACCCTGCATAACGACGCCCTCAGTGCGCACGGGCTGGCCAATACACCGTCGAAATTCCCGCCGGCTTTCGATATTGATTTGCACGTGGATGACTCCGAGGGCGTGCGCATTGAAGGTCACGATCATGGCTTTCGTGTGGTCGTGGTTGACCCGCAGGATGAGCAGTGGGCGCAGAGAGTGCTCGATGCGGTGGCGGGGGTTCAGGCGCAATTGGTCAGGCAGCAAATGCCTCGATATCACCAGACGGCACGTCAAGGCGCTGAGGTTTTTTCTTCCTGAAGTCAAACGGGTGTCACGCAAAATACGCTTGAATGCCCGTGGCCTATGATGAGTGTGCAGACGAAAAAGTCATACTTTTCAGCGTGATTCGCCGAGTGTTAGAGATCAAACAAACTTACTCGCTTAATTGACGCCATCAAAATGACATCCTATGATCGCCCTCCATTGGTGGCTTAAGGCCACATAGAGGGATCTAGAGAATGTGGCGTTTACAGCGTCGGACCAGGTTCAGCCTGCTGTCCGCTTTTTTTTGCCTGGGCATTGTTGGAGGGGCGCACGCCGCCACGCCGCAGAACGCCCCAGGCATCACCGACCTGATCCGGGATCGCCAGGACCGCCTGCTTGAGGATCAACAACGGCGGATCGAAGAGCTCAAGGACCTGCCTGGAAAGTCCGCGGCGCCTGCTGCACCGGTCGCGCCTGTCGACACCCGCTGCTTCCCGATCAAAACCATCGAACTGGGTGGTGCTGATGCGCTGACCGAAGGTGAGCGCACGGGTCTTATCAAGCCCTATATCGGCCAATGCCTGGGCGTACCGCAGCTCAACGAAGTGCTCAAGGTCATCACCGACCGCTATTTGGCCAAAGGCCTGGTTACCAGTCGTGCCTACCTGCTTCAGCAGGACCTTTCCAGCGGCAACCTCAAGATCCAGGTGGTCGAAGGCCGGCTGGAAAGCCTGAAGGGCGCCGAAGGCAGTGGCATCACCGACCGCCAATTGACCATGAGTTTCCCCGGCAAGCAGGGCGAACTGCTCAATCTGCGCGAAATCGAGCAGATGGTCGATCAGTTGAATCGCTTGCCGTCGAACCAGGCGCAGATGGAGCTGGCGCCGGGCAAAGCCGTGGGTGGCAGCGATGTACTGGTCAAAAACACCCCGCAAAAGCCCTGGCGTGTAGGTCTGTCGCGGCATAACGGCGGCCAGCGCAGCACCGGTGAGCAGCAGTGGGGCGCCAGTCTTGACTGGGATAACCCGCTCGGCCTGGCCGATCAGCTTTCGCTGCGTGGCGGCCACGATGCCGTCAGCGATCATCAACGCACCTCACGCAATTCGATGCTCAGCTACAGCGTTCCATTTGGCTGGTGGAACCTCTCGTACAGCTACATCGAAACTGAGTATCGCTCCCAGGCCCAGGCCAACAACTTCAAGTTCAAGCAGACCGGCGACAGCCAGAATCATCAGTTGCGCCTGGAACGGGTTATCCATCGTGACGCTTTGAGCAAGACATCCCTGAACACTGGCATTGCCTATCTTCGTACCAACAACTTCATCGAAGACAGCAAGCTGGCCTTGAGCAGCAACCGCCTCAGTGAAGCGCAATTGGGTATCAACCACGGTCGGCGTATCGGCGGCTCATTCCTCAATATTGACCTTGGCATGCAAAACGGCATCGGCGCATTCGACGCCCAGGCCAATCACCACCCAAAGCCTGGCCAGGCCGATGCGCGCTACCGCAAATACACCGCCACGCTGAGCTATCTGTACCCGTTCAAACTCTGGGGCGAGTCCCTCAGCTTCAGCAGTTTGATGACCGGCCAGCACAGCGAAGATGTGTTGTTCAGCCCACAGCGCATGAGCCTGGGTGGACAGTCGTCGATTCGTGGCTACAAAGACCAAATGCTGGCGGGCGACAGCGGCGGCTATTGGCGCAATGACCTGCGCTGGAGCCGGCCGGTGACTTGGGCCTGGATGCAGCCAGTGTTCACTGAATACGGCACCAGCCTCGGCTACGACCAGGGCGTGATTAGCCACGGCCGCTATAACGCTGAGCAGCACGGGCGCATGAGCAGCAACTCGGTGGAGTTGTTTGCGCGCGGTAAGAACGTCGCGGCCAGCGTGACCTTTGCACACTCTTTGGAACGACCGGAAGCGATCACGGACCGTGAAGCGCCGATCTATTTCCGTGTGGATTTTTTCCTTTAAATTTTTGACCGCCCTCGGGCTTCGAGACATGACATGGACGTTCGCCAGTACGCATTCCTCGCGCGCCAGCCTTCTGCTGCCGTAAACAGCCGTGCCCATTTCCTGGGGCTGCCTAAACGTGGGTTGGCGTTGATCCTGGCCAACGCCATGTTCTGGCATCCATTGCTGGCTCAGGCAGACGGCATTGTGGTGAATGCTCCAGGTACGACGCTCGGGCAAGCGGGTAATGGCGTGCCCATCGTCAACATCGCCACGCCGAATGCCAACGGGCTCTCGCACAACCAATTTCAAGACTACAACGTCGGTGCCAATGGGGTCATTCTCAACAACGCCACCGACCGCACCCAGTCCACGCAACTGGGCGGCATCATCGTCGGCAACCCCAATCTCAACGGCACCGCTGCCAATATCATTCTCAACGAAGTCAACGGCGGCAGCCCCAGCCAACTGCGCGGCTACACCGAAGTAGCCGGGCAATCGGCCCATGTGATCGTCGCTAACCCGTACGGCATCAGCTGTAACGGTTGCGGCTTTATCAATACCCCGCAAGCGACGCTCACCACTGGTAAAGCCGTGATCGAAAACGGCCAGATCAATCGTTATCAAGTCGACCAGGGCAGTGTGGCTATCGAGGGCGCTGGCCTGAATGCCAGCAACGTCGATCAGTTCGAAATCATCACCCGCGCCACCACGATCAACGCGCAGATTCAGGCCAAAAAACTCACCATCGTCGCCGGTCGTAATGACGTGGACGCACGCACCTTGAATGCCACCGCGCGGGCCGCAGATGGCAGCCAGGCGCCGGATCTGGCGATCGACTCGTCGGCGTTGGGCGGCATGTATGTGGGCGCGGTCAAGCTTATGGGGACTGAGTCGGGTGTCGGCGTGAGGTTGTCCGGGGACATGGTCGCTGGCGGCGATATTCAGATCGATGCCGGTGGCAATGTGGTCATGGGCCAGACAACGGCAGCCGGCGCCATCAACGTGAAGGCCCACAGCGTTGAGGCCCAGGGTGTGGTCGCGGCGGGCAGCGTGCTCGAGATGAAAACGCAAGGCGACCTGATCAATCAAAAAAACCTGGCGGCGCGTGATCGTGTGGCCCTGCAAAGTGGTGGGGTGCTGACCAACAACGGCGTCATCGAAGCCGGCGTCAACGCTGATCAGACGCGCAATGCTCAGGGTGATATCCACGTCACTGCCGCCCAGTTGCGTAACAACGGCAAGACCGTCATCGCCAGCCGTGACCTCTCCGTCAAGGTTGATGGCACTCTCGACAACCGGGGCGGCACCCTGAGTGCACAAAACCAGCTAAAGATGAGTGCTGAAAAGGTCGATAACCAACAGCAAGGCCGCATGTTGAGTGCTGCACGCATCGAGTTGAATGCCGGGCAGTTGCTCAATGCTGATGCAGGCCTGGTGGTTGGCGACCGCGGGCTCAGCGGTCGCATCGGGCAGTTGGTCAATCGCAAAGGCGAGCTCTCGAGCCTGGCCGAAGTCACCTTGCAGGTCGATAGCCTGGATAACGTCGCCGGGCTGATTTCCGCCGGCCAGGCACTGCGCTTGACTTCCAGTAGCCTGGTTAACAATCAAGGTGGTCGCCTGGTTGCCGGGCAGCATCTGCAGATTAATGCCGGGCAGCTGGATAACCGCCAGTCCGGTATCGCGAGCAGTCAGGGCAGCCTGGGGCTGAATATTGCCGGTACCCTGGAAAATCAGCAGCAGGGTCGAATCGAGTCTGGTACTGCGACGCAGGTCAGCGCTGGAAACCTCAATAACCAGCAACGCGGTGTACTCGTCAGTGGCGGCGCCCTGGAGCTGGCGACCGGTTCGCTCGATAACAGCCAAGGCGGCTCGATTACCAGCGCCAAAGCGCTCAATGCCCGTGTCACCAGCCTCGACCAGCATGGCCAGGGGCGAATTTACAGCAATGGCGACGTAACCCTGGACCTGGGCAACGGCCACCTCGACAACCGCGACGGTGGCTTGATCAACGCCGCTGGCCAGCTGAGGTTGAATAATCTCAATAGCGTCGACAACCGCAGCGGCGAAATTTCCAGTGCCCATGGTTTTACCGTTGCGGCAAACAGCCTGGACAACCGCGTTGGCAAGCTGCTCAGTGACCAGGCCTTGGGCCTGAAAATCGTGCAGACGCTGAACAACGGGGCAGGGCTGATTGCAGCCAGCGGCCTGGATATAGATGTTGCCAGTTTGATCAACGACCAGCGCGGTCAAGTTCACAGCCGTGATCGGCTTGACGCCCGGGTGGGTGGCTTGCTCGCCAATCACAGCGGGAGTTTCAGTGCCGACGCGGGCGCACAGTTGACCGTGGGCAGCCTGGACAACAGCAGTGGCGGGCAACTCTTCAGTCAAGGCGATCTGAGCCTGAACCTCAATCGGGGTCACCTGAACAACCAGGGCGGCTTGATCAACTCCCCTGGCCATTTGCTGCTGACTCAACTCAGCAGCGTCGATAACCAGGGCGGCGAGATTTCCAGTGCCCAGACCTTCGATCTGGTCGCGGATCAACTCAATAACGGCGCCGGCAAGTTGCTCAGCGAGCAAGCCTTGAGCGTGCGCATCGCCCGCGCCCTGGACAACACCAAAGGTGTGTTAACCGCCAAAGCCCTGGATGTTCAAGCGGGAACACTGATTAACCAATTCGGCCGACTCACTGCGGTGGAGGGCCTCAACCTGCAAGTCGATGGCGAGCTGGATAATCGCAGCGCACAGGTGCTAGGCAAGAACCTCCTGCTCGGGATTGGTTCGCTCAATAACGACCAGGGCCTGGTGCAGGGTGATGCAACGTTGCTGCTCCAGGCGGGTGGCACGATCAGCAACCACGCCGGCACATTGGCTGCCGGGCAAAGCGTGACCGTCAACAGCACCGGCCTGGACAACCGTCAAGGCAACCTGACCAGCGACGGTGCACTGACCGCGCGTATAGCCGGGAACATGCTCAATCAAGCGGGACTGTTGAGTGCCGGTACCGACTTGCAGCTGGACGTTGCTGACCTGAACAATTCGCTCAAAGGGCGTATTGCCGCTGCGCAGGTACAGATCAGCGCACAAGGAGTAGATAACAGCGCGGGCGGTAGCCTGTACGCCAGACACCAGATGGGGATCGCTGTTGGCGGCCAATTGAATAACGCCCAAGGCACGCTGCGCAGCGATGGTCGTTTGGCCCTCAATACCTCCGGTTTAACCAACGACGACGCAACGCTATCCAGTGCCGGCGATTTGCAGATTGCGACTGGCAAGCTGAGCAACCAAGGCGGACATCTAAGCAGTGCAACTCAGTTGGGCATGACGGCTACCGCACTGGACAACAGTCGTAACGGGCATGTCGCAAGCCAAGCCGATGTAAGCCTGGACCTGCAAGGTGGCCACCTCAACAATAACGCTGGTTTGATCAATGCACCTGGGCAGTTGCTGCTCAAGCAACTGGGCAGCGTTGATAACCAAGGCGGTGAAATCTCCAGTGCCAAGGCCTTTGAGCTGGCGGCAACCGCTTTGAACACGGCGGACGGCAAGATACTCAGCCAACAAGCCTTGACCCTGCGTATCGCCCAGGCACTGGATAACACCCGCGGCCTGATTTCTGCCGCGGCCTTGCAGGTAAACAGCGCCAGCCTGGGCAACCAGGGCGGCAAGTTGAGTGCCGCTTCCGTTCTGAACCTCGGTGTGGAGGGTGCGCTGGATAACCGCACTGGCGAACTGCTTGGTCAGCATTTGACAGTCAAAGCGGCTGCGCTGGACAACAGTCAGGGGCGCATTCAGGGCGATAACCGCTTGACCTTGACAAGCCTCGGCACGGTCAATAATGGCAAGGGCACGTTGGCCGCAGGTCAGGCATTGACGGTCAATGCCGCCAGCCTCGATAACACCGCCGGCAAGCTGACCAGTGACGGGACACTGACGGCGCAGATTTCAGCCAGTTTGTTGAATCAGGCCGGGCTGTTTGCCGCCGGCCAAGCATTGACACTCAATGCCGCCAGCCTGGACAACCAGTCCAAGGGCCGCCTCACCAGCAAGGGGGATGCGCAGCTTGTGGTGGGGAACGTGGATAACCGCGGTGGCAGCATCACCTCGGTCGGGCAGTTGCAGGTCAAGGGCGAGCAGCTGGATAACCGTCAGGCCGGGTTGCTCAACTCGGGCAAGGCCATGAGCCTGTCCATCGGCAAGCTGGATAACCGAGGAGGTGAAGTTTCCAGCGTTACCGAACTGACGCTGACTGGCCATGAGCTGGACAACAGCAATGCCGGTCGCGTATTGGCCAATGGCACGCTCCAGCTGACGCTCGACAGGCTGAACAACCAGCTCAAAGGCCTGATTTCTGCCCAACAGGATATCAACCTGAAGGCAACCAGCCTGGATAACAGCGCCCAAGGCAGTCTCTACGCCAAACGCAACCTGGATATGACCCTGGCCCAGCAGGCTGACAACAGCCAAGGCGTAGTGCGCAGCGACGCCGCCTTGCAACTGCGCAGCGCCAGCCTTGGCAACAACGGCGGGCGTATCAGCAGCGGCGGGGCGCTCTTGTTGACCGCAGCCAATGCGATCAGTAACCAGAACGGTGATGTGCTCAGCGCGGATACTACGACGGTGAAAGCTGGCAGTGTCGACAACAGCGCAGGGCGTATTGTTGCTGATGGTGCACTGCAACTGACTACCGGCGTATTGCTTAATCAGCACCAGGGCCGCGTCACCAGCGCTGATCGTCTCAACCTGACAGCGACCGACGTAGACAACCGTTTCGAGGGCCGCATCGCCAGTGGTCAGGCGCTCAACGCCAGCATCACCAGCCTTGACCAGCGCGGTGCCGGCGAATTTTACAGCAACGGCGAACTGATTCTGGACATGAACCATGGGCACTTGAACAACGCCGATGGCTTTATCAATGCCCCAGGGCAGTTGTTGCTCAAAAACCTGAAAAGCGTCGACAACCGTAACGGTGAAATCTCCAGCGCAAAGGCCTTCACCTTGAGCGCCGACACCCTGGACAACAGCGGGGGCAACTTACTCAGCGACCAAGGCTTGACCCTCAAAATCGAACAGGCGCTGCTGAACGTCAAAGGGCTGATTTCAGCCGCAGGTGTCGGGCTCGATGCCTCGCGCCTGGACAACCGCGAGGGCAGGGTGAGCAGCGCCCTGGACGCACGCCTGGCGGTCAAGGAGGACCTGCTTAACGATCAGGGCGAAATCGTCAGCACAGGCCACACGCAGTTGAATGCGGCAAGCTTGAGCAACACCGCCGGGCAAGTGCTCGGTGATGTCGGCCTGGAGGTAAAGGTCAAGGGTGCGCTGAATAATCAGGCTGGCACACTCGCTGCCGGTACCTCGTTGGACGTGCAGGCCGCAAGCCTGGATAACCGCCAGGCCGGAAAATTGGGCAGTGACGGCCAACTCAAGGCCACGATTGATGGGTTACTGGACAATCAGGCTAAGGGGCAGGTGTTAGCCAAGGGCGCAATGGAGCTGCGTGCCGGTCGTTTGGATAACCGTGAAGGGCGGCTAACCGGGCAGGATCTGTTGACGTTGCACAGTGCGAATGTCGACAACCGCGGCGGTGTGATCCTTTCCCAGAAGGAGCTTCAACTCAATGTGGGTGAGTTGGACAATCAACAAGGTACGCTCAGCAGCAAGGCGGCCTTGGGCTTCTCCGGGCAACAGTTGCACAACCAGAAGGGCCTGGTGAGTGCGGTCGGGCCCCTGCGACTGACTGCCGACACAGTACAAAACGCGGCTGGCCGCATCGCCAGTCAGAGTGATCTGCAGGCAACCATCGGCGTACTGGCCCAACAGGGCGGCGAACTGGTTGCCCAAAACGAGCTGAGCCTGAGCGGGACCTCACTGGACAATAGCGATGGTGGTTTAGTAGGCGCCACAAAAGCGCTGAAACTGGCTGTCGACACCGTTGATAACCGTGCGGGCGAGATTTCCAGTCAGAACAGCATCGACTTCAAGGCGCAGCGCCTGGATAACAGCGCGGGCAAACTGATCGCCGGTACCGCATTGGAATTGGCCGTGGCCCATGTAGTAAACCAAGCCAAAGGGTTGATCTTCGCCCGGGACAACCGTTTCAACGGCGCGCGCCTGGATAACGGCCAAGGCACTTTCGCAGGCCAGCAATCGGTGAGCCTGTCGCTGGTAGCCATTCCCGGCACCGAGTTGGATGGGCGACTGGATAACCAGCAGGGGAAAATCAGCAGCGAAGGCACACTGCAGCTGGCCGGCGCGACGCTCAACAACGACGCGGGTGCAATCTCTTCGGCGGCTGCGCTCACACTTGCTGCCAGCGGTGCTATCACCAACCAGGGCGGCATCATGGAGACCGATGCCAGCCTTGACCTGACCAGCGCGAGGCTGGACAACGGCCCTAAAGGCCTGCTCAACAGCCGTGGTGCGCTGACCCTGAGCACCGGCGCGCTTAACAACAATGGGCGTATCACCAGCGCCGATCGCCTGGATCTGGCAGCAACCCAGGTGGACAACAGCGGACGTATCGCCAGCAGCCAAAACCTTACCGCCACGATCACCGGCCTGAATCAGCAAGGCGGTGAGCTGTTCAGCAACACCCAGCTCGATCTTGACCTGAATCACGGCCAACTGAGCAATGTGGGCGGCCTGATCAACAGCCCGCTGCTGATGCTGAAAAACCTCGCCGATGTGAACAACCAGCGTGGCGAAATTTCCAGCCAGCAAGCCTTTGCCCTGGCGGCGCGCAACCTGGACAACAGCGGCGGTAAGCTGATCAGTAACCAAGGCCTGACACTGCAGATTCAAGAGGCCTTGGGCAACGCCAAAGGTGCGATCAGCGCAGCCTCGCTCAACACCAACAGTGCCCGCTTGGACAACACTGATGGCCTGCTCAACAGTCGTGGCGGCATGGAAGTATCTGCCACCCAAACGCTTGATAACCAGCGCGGAACGCTGATTGCCGACGGCGCCATGCGGCTGTCTTCCGCTCGGCTCGACAACCGTGGCGGTGACGTATCGGGCAAGGCATTGGTGACCGCTGATATCGATCAGATCGATAACCGCGACGGTCAACTTATCAGCACTGCAGCAGTGGAAGTGCGCGCTGCGTCCCTGGACAACCGCAAAGGCCTGATAGGCGCCGATAAAGCGCTGAAACTGCTGGTCGATCGGCTCGACAACCGTGGCGGCGAACTGTCGACTAACGCCGACCTGACCGTCATCGGGCAAACCCTGGATAACAGCGATGCCGGTCGTGTGCTGGCCGGGCAATCGTTGAACCTCACGCTGACCAAGCTGCTTAACCGCAACCAAGGCCAGCTCAACACACAGCGTTTGATGCTGAGCGCTCAGGACCTGGACAACAGCACGGGCAAACTGCTCGCTCAACAGCTTCTGCAACTTGAGCTCAAGGGTGAGTTGAATAACAGCCAGGGCGTCCTCAACAGTGAGGGGGGCCTGAGCGTCGATGCGGCGAGCGTAGTCAACCGTCAGGGGCGGATTTCCAGCGCCGACGCGTTGGTGCTGGGTTCGCAGGGGACCCTGGACAACGAGGGCGGTGAGCTCGTGACTGACAGCACGCTGCAACTGCGCAGCGCCAGCCTGGGGAACCAGAACGGTCTGCTCAGTGGCAAAGGGGCGGTGGGGGTCAACACCGGCGCGTTGGACAATACGGGTGGGCGTCTCATCAGCGGCGACACCCTGGAGCTGAAGGCTGGGCTACTGAATAACAGCGCCGGCAACATCGGCAGCGCCCAGGCCCTGACCGCCAGCGTCGATGGGCTTGATCAACAAGGTGGCAAGCTGTTCAGCAACGCCGGCCTCACGCTGGACCTGAACAACGGCCAGCTTAACAACCAGCAGGGCCTGATCAACGCGACCGGGCCGCTGGTGCTCAACCACCTTAATGGTGTGAACAACCAGGGCGGTGAAATCTCCAGCGGTCAGGCGTTTGCGCTTGTGGCGCGCAACCTGGATAACAGCAATGGCCGCCTGCTCAGCAACCAGGGCCTGACACTGCGAATCGACCAGGTGCTCGGCAACATCAAGGGTTTAGTCGCGGCAGCGAGCCTGACCGCTCAGGCGGGTGTCGTCGATAACAGCGGCGGTACGCTGACCAGTCGCGGGGCGCTTGAATTGACCAGCACCGGGCTGCTGAGCAACGGGCAACAAGGTTTGATCAACGCTGCACAAGCACTGACAGTCAAAGCGGGGAACCTCAATAACCAGGGCGGCAGCCTGCTGGGCACCAGCGCCCTGACCATTAATGCTTCGGCCTTGGACAACAGTGCCAAAGGCTTGATCAACAGCCAGGGCCGTCTAGAGCTGAATGCCCAGGCCCTGGACGCCAGTGACGGCGGCGAGGTGTCGGCCAAGGGCGATATGGACCTTACGCTGACGTCCATGGCCCTGCGTGGCGGCAGGCTGATCGGTGAGCAGAACCTGAGCGTGGACCTGGCCAACGGGGATCTGGATAACCGTAAAGGTCTGATCTTCGCCAAAGGCCCGTTGACCCTCAAACATGTACGCGACCTGCAAAACCAGGGCGGCGAACTGTCCAGCCAAAATGCCCTGAGCTTGACGCTGCGTAACCTGGACAACAGCGCCGGTACGCTCATCAGCCAGCAACTGCTGACGCTGAACGCAGGCGACGTTGTCAATCGCGGCGGCTTGCTGTCGGGTTGGCAAGGGCTCAACCTGATCGGCACCCAGTTGGACAACCGTGACAAAGGCACGCTGTCCAGTCGCAACGGTGATCTGGATGTACGCCTCGGTGGGCGCTTGCTCAACAGCAACGAAGGCGCGCTGGCCAGCCAAGGGCGGCTGAGTGTCAGTGCCGCCAGCCTGGACAACAGCGAAAAGGGCGTTATTTCCAGCGGCACGCAGCAGACCTTGACGGTGCTTGGCGCGCTGAACAACACCCAGGGTGGCTTGATCGACAGTGGTGCGACGCTGGACGTGAGTGCGGCCAACCTCGACAACAGTGCCGGCAACGTCACGGCCCAGCGCAACTTGAACGTCTCGGCTGGCGACTTGCTCAATACCGCTGGGTCGCTGATGGGTAATGACCAGCTGGTACTCAACCTGCAAGGCCACCTCGGCAACGTCAACGGCAAGATCGCAGGCACCGGCTCGCTGCTGCTGCAGCGCGCCATAGAGGTGGATAACCGCGGTGGCCAACTTGCCAGCCAGGGGCGTCTGTCATTGGCTATGGGTGGCCTGAATAACAGCCAGGCCGGTACCGTCGCCGCTAAAGGTCCGTTGGTTATCGATGCCAGCGCTATCGTTCAAAACAACGCCGACGGCTTGATCTACAGCCAGGAAGGCGACCTGCAAATCACCGCTTTTGGCCTGACCAACGCGCAGGGCAAGCTGCAGGGGCAGAACGGCCTGCGGGTCGAGGTCAATGGCGATCTCGACAACCAGGGCGGCAATATCATCAGTCAGACCGGTGATGTGCATCTCAAGGCCGGCAACCTCGACAACCGCAGCGGTGTGCTCGCCAGCCTCAAGGGTGCCATTGAGGCCGGTGTGGTGGGTGTGCTGCGCAACGGTCATGACCTGAGCGGCAACCCCAAGGGCGGCTTGATTCAGGGTCAGCGGCTGTTAATCAGTGCCGGTCACCTTGATAACCAGGGCGGCTATGTGGGAGCACAGACCAGCGATGCGCTGCTGACGGCTGCAACCCTCAATAACCAGCAGGGCGCTTTGTATGCCAAAGCCCTCATGCGCATCAATGGCGGCGCCGTGGAAAACAGCGCAGGTCAGATTGCCGGTGACCAGATCGCGCTCGGCCTCAATGGCCAACTGACCAACCACAATGGCCTGATCGAAAGCACCAACAACCTGACCGTGGCCGCCAACGCCATCGATAACCAGGGCGGGAAATTGCGCGCCCTGGGACGCTCCGGCAAGACCGAGTTCCAGATCGGCGGCGTGTTCGACAACCGTAACGGCGCTGTGGAAACCGCCAACCAGGACCTGACCCTGGCGGCTGCCAGCTTCCAGAACAACGGCGGGCAATTGCTGCATGTGGGTGAGGGCACCTTCGACATCTCCTTGCCCAACGTTACCGGCGCGGGCGGCACCCTTGTCACCCGTGGCGGCCTGACCCTGAACGCGGATACCTGGACCAATACCAGCGTCATCCAGGCAGGGCGTTTGAGCGTCAACGTCAACAACTTCACCCAGACTGAAACCGGGCAACTGCTGGCTTCGACGCACCTGGAAGGCAAGGGCGGCAGCTGGGTCAATAACGGCTTGATTGCCAGTGATGGCAGTTTAAGTATCGACCTTGCGGGCGCTTATAGCGGTGATGGGCGAGTCACCAGTCAGAGTGGTCTGAACCTGCATGCGAGTCAGTTGGATCTGAGCAATAGCGCCAAAATTACTGGCGGTGGCGATACCCAGGTCAACATTGATGGTCAATTGAACAACTATGGACGGTTGACCTCTGCGACCAACCTCGAACTCTCGGCAGGTACGCTGAACAACTACGGGACATTGGGTGGCGCACAGAATGTGACAGTAACCAGTGCAGCCTTGTTGAACGATCATGGTTTGCTGTTCAGCGGCAACGACATGGCCTTGCATAGCGACACAATCACTAACCAGTACGGTGACATCTATAGCCTGGGGCGACTGGATGTGGCCAGTCGAGAGGGTGCGAGCAAAGCAGCCAGTCTCGAAAACGTATCCGGCAGCATCGAATCCAGTCGTGACATGTCTCTAAAGGTTGCCAGCCTGACTAACCGCCGGGATGAGTTCACCACGAAAGACACCGCCGGTAGCGGCGGGTCACTCACCAATATTTGTTGGGACTGCCGAGGCGATCACTTTGTTGTCGACTTTGTCGGCACGGAAAACTATCAAACCGAGTTACTGAAGACATCGGCTACTTCGACTATCCAGTCGGGCGGGCGCATGGATATTGCCGCTAATACGCTGCTCAATGAATACAGTGTTATCGCTTCTGGCGCCGACATGAACATCGCTGCGGATACGCTGACCAACAAAGGCGCTGCGTCTGGCTCCGGAACGCGTACCCGTACCTGGCGGCTGGAAGCGACTAACGGTACTTACTGGCGCTTCAAACGTGGTGTCATGGACCCCTACAACGCTCAGCCAGGCCCCAAAAACCTGCCGGTCAGTGCGTTGTCAGCGTTCAGGCTGATTGGCGATACCTTGGTATCGACCGCTGGCGCGTCACTGGCACCGGCGATCATCCAGGCTGCAGGCACGGTGAACATCACCGCCAGCAAGACCTTGATCAACAGCATTGAGACGTCCAACACAGCCTTGGCCGGGCGCGCGCCGCGCAATGAGGACACGGGTGTCGCCAGCGGTCCAACAACCGTGGTGGTGCAGCTCGCTCCGCAGTTGCCACCGGACCTGGCACAACAACAAGTCAACCCGCTGACATTACGCGGCTTCACCTTGCCCACCGGCACCCACGGTCTGTTCCGCCTCAGTAGTCAAGCGAGCGAAGACACTCAAGCCACCCAAGCCACCAGTGGCCCGCAGAGCTGGACCATGGGTGGTGCCACGCTCGGCCTCGCTCAGCGCCAGGGCGCACAGCCAGCGCTTGAAACACGCACCTTCGACTTCAAGAATGTCGCCCACCAGGACGCGTCTACCCATCAGTTGGATCCCACCGCACGTCAGGTCAGTGGCATCACCGCCACCAGCCGAACGCTTAACGTTGCCGGGGCCGGCGATGTGGCCAGCGGCAGCGGCTGGGCGCCCAGCCAGATCACCCCCGCTGAAATCGCTCGGGGCGATGGCATCAACGCCCGGAGTCCGTCCACCGGCTCCACTGCACCAGTGGCCAAGGTCACCGGGCCGAGTGATCAGCCAGACCTGGCGCTGACTGGTCGAGATACGGGTGTTCAGGTCGCTACGCCAGACGCTCCTGCGCTGCCGACGTTGAACATTCCTGGCGTGACGCCGGTGATACCAGGCGTGACGCCGGTTGTGAGCACACCGGCTGCACAAGACCCGGGCAGCAGCCCGACCCAGATCGCAGCCGTGATTGCCCAGCCGCTCAATACAGCGGAGCAAACCACTACGGTCGCCAGCCAGACCATCAACCGGGTGCAGGGCTTTACGCCCACCGCGCCTAAGTCCCAGCCGCATAAATACCTGATCGAAACCAACCCGGTACTCACGGACCTCAAGCAGTTCATGAGCTCGGACTATCTGCTCGCGGGCCTGGGTTACAACCCGGACGAAAGCGCCAAGCGCCTGGGCGACGGCCTCTATGAGCAACGGTTGATCCAGCAAGCCGTTCAAGCGCGCACAGGGCAACGTTTTATCGACGGTCAGAACACTGACGAAAAACTGTTCAAGTACCTGATGGACAATGCGATCCAGAGCAAACAGCAACTGAACCTGGCAGTGGGCGTTACCTTGACCTCGCAGCAGGTCGCGGCCCTGACCCACGACATCGTCTGGCTCGAACAGCACGAAGTGAACGGTGAGAAAGTGCTGGTGCCCGTGCTTTACATGGCCCAGGCCGACAATCGCCTGGCGCCCAACGGTGCCTTGATCGCCGGTAACGACCTGAACCTGATCGCCGGCGAAAACCTGGAGAACGCCGGTACCCTGCGCGCCACCAACAACCTGTCAGCCAAAGCGGGCAACGACCTGATCAACAGCGGCTTGATCGAAGCCGGCAACCGCCTGGACCTGCTGGCGGGTAACAACATCGTCAATAAGTCCGGTGGCATCATCGCCGGTCGCGACGTTACGCTCACCGCGATCAAGGGTGATGTGATCAACGAACGTGCCGTGACCCGTACCGGTAACGGTACTGCTGAACGCCGCGACTATCTCGACAGTGCGTCACGCATTGAGGCTGCCAATGACCTGACGATGAATGCAGGTCGTGACATCGCCAATACCGGTGGCGTGCTGCAAAGCGGGCGTGACACCACATTGGTCGCTGGCCGCGATGTGCACATCGATGCCGTTGAGCAACGCAACGGCTTGGATCTGGGCAGCCGCCTGCGCACCGAAACCGTGACGCAAAACGGTGCCAGCGTGGAGACAGGCCGTGACCTCAAGGTGTCGGCAGGGCGTGACTTCACCGCCATTGCCAGCCGCATCGACGCCAAGCGTGACTTGAGCATTACGACGACCGAAAACCTGAGCATTTCGTCGGCCGCCGACGAACAGCATTCATTGAGCAAGTCCAAGAAGGTCACCCAGTCCAAGGATCACATCAGCCAGGTTTCCAGCGTGCTGACGGCCGGCGGCGATGTGTCGCTCAATGCCGGGAAAGACCTGGAACTCACCGCCAGCCGAATTGCCGGGGGCGGCAACGTGGCCCTTGATGCACAACGCGATGTGAGCATCCTGTCGGCACTGGATGAAGACGCTTCGTTCTACTCGAAAAAGAGCAAGGGCTCGTTCGGTCGTAGCAAAAGCCAACAGCGGGAGAGTTACGACAGCACCAACGTGGCCTCGGTCGTTGAAGCCGGTAAAGACCTGACCGTTAACGCCAGCAAGAATGCCGACGGTGGAATGAGCATCGACGGCGGACGTGACGTCACCGTGATCGGCAGCCAAATGAAGGCTGGTGGCGACATGCTGCTGGGCGCCACTGGTGATATCGCGGTGTTGTCGGGTGTCGAGGAGCATGGTTCCTACAGCAAGAAGGCCAAGTCCGGGTTCCTGGGGCTGTCCAAAAGCGGCAAGAGCCAGTTGAAGACCACTGCCAGCCAAGTGGGCAGTGAGTTGGAGGCTGGCAATGACGTGGTGGTGGCGGCGGGTAATGATGTGCGGGTGCGGGCCAGTGAGATCAGTGCCGATAACGACACTGAACTGCGCTCCGGGCTGGTCAACAGTACGGGTGACATCAACCTGATTTCTGCGAACGACACCGCCTATAGCCGCAGTGAAGAACACAAGAAGAAGTTTGGTTATACGGAAAGGCCGACGTCGGTTGCCATTTCGTCCGCAAAAAAGGCTGGTCGTGAAGCCCAGAGCAGCACCAGCGTGGGCAGCCATGTAAGCGCCGAGCGCGATGCAACGTTGCAGGCTGAGCGCGACATCAACCTAGTTGGCAGCGGCATCAGCGCAGGGCGCAATGTCAATCTGGATGCAGGGCGCGACGTCAATGTGGTCGCCGCACAAGACACCAGTAGCGAACGTAGCTGGGAGAAGAAAAAGCAGACGGGTTCAAGCATCTCCAGTAACGGTAATGGCATCAGCCTCTTCGCCGGCACCGAAGGCAGTGGGGAGAAGAATCGAGTCGAACGCGAGACCGCTTCCGGCAGCCAGATAAACGCCGGGCAAGATGTGGCGATCAACGCCAAGCGCGATATCAACCAGCGTGGCTCTGACGTGGGCGCTGCCAATGATATCGAGCTGACGGCGGGCAGAAATATCAATATCGATGCTGCGCGCGAAAGTGTGCTCACCGAGCAGATACGCGAGAAAGAGAGCAACGGCCTGGGTGTTTCGATCAACCATAACTATGCCAATACCAAGGACGCTGTCAGCGGAGCAGGGAAAGGCGAGGACAATGTCAGCAAAGGCTCAAGCACACTCAAAGCGGTTGATTCGGTCAGTCAGTTTGTCAATGGGCCAACGCTGGACGGGAAGTTTGGCAACAGTAAGCAAACCAACAGCCAACAGGTTATCGAGCAGACCAATCGGTCTTCGACGCTAAGCGCCGGTAACGATCTGCACCTTAACGCCGGCAACGATGTATTGGTGAAGGGAAGCCACCTGGACGCCGGGCGTGACATCAATATCAAAGGACGTGACGTCACGTTGGACGTGGCCAAGGGCGGTATCAGTGAAGAAACCACCCACACCCAAAGTTGGGGCGGCATTCATGGCGGCACCAGCGGCGGGATCAAGTTGGGCGCCGGCGGCAGTTTCGGCACGGCTACAGGCGAGAGCTCCCAAGGCTCGTCTACGGCTTCACAACTGGAGGCAGGTCGCGATATCAACCTCAAGGCCAGCAATGACCTGAACTTGATTGGGACGCAGGCCAAAGCCCAACGGGATATCGAGCTGAATGCCGGCAACGATTTGAACATTCGTTCGGCGCATAACGACAGCAACAGCGAAAACAACCGCCACAGTGGCGGCGGCGAAGCAGGCCTGACGTTTGGCTCTGAAGGTATTGGCGTCTACGTCAGTGTCAGTATGGGCAAGGGTAACCTGGAGCGAGAAGGCCAACGCCAACAAGAGGCTTACCTCTATGCCGGCGACCGTCTGGGGTTTGCCAGTGGCAAAGACACCGCCATCGGCGGAGCGAACCTCAGAGGCGATGAAGTGGTGGGGCGTGTGGGCGGCGACCTCAAGGTCTCGTCGGTTGCCGATACCGGCAAGGTCAAGGGCAAAGAGTTTGATATCAGTGTTACAGCCACCATCGGCCCGGGTGCGGGTGTCAGCGGCTCGGTCGGCTTTGGCAAGACCACCGGCAAAACCGACTGGGTCGAAGAGCAAACCCGTATCACCGGTAAAAATGCCGTCGATATCAGAACAGAGAACCATACCCAGATCGACGGAGCCGTCATCGCCGCTGACAACGGCAACCTGAAACTGGACACGGGCACCCTCGGTTTCAGCGATATCGCCGGGCAAGACAAAGAGCATGGGTACTACCTGAATGTAGGTGGCACCTATAAAGCCGGGAGCAATGACAACAAAGGCAACACCGTCCAAGACAGCAGCCAGGCGGGCAAAGGCAAGGAAGGTCAAACCGGTTGGAGCGTTGAGGGTTGGAACTACGAGAAAGAGCGTGAGCAGATTGTCCGCGCCACGGTGGGGGCAGGTGAAATCGTCGTTCGCAAGGATGCTGAGACGGGGGCTGACTCTACGACCGGATTGAACCGGGATGTGGGTAAGGCCTATGAGATCACCAAGGATGATGAAAAGCGAACGGATCTGTATGCGAGTAGTTCGTCCATTGATGCTGTGATGGATCCTGAGAAAGCCGCCAAAGACCTGGTGGCAGACGTTGTCAATTTCAAAGACAACCAAAAGAAAAAGATCGAAGCAGTTGCGGGCGCACTCGACCAGATCAAGGGCGAGATCCAGGCTCAGCGGGTCAGCATCGACGATGTCTCGGCGAATATCCGCAAAAAATTCGGCGATGAGCAGGCGCTGACAATCTCAAAGAATCTGGTGCGCAAGGGCCTCGCGCCTAACACTCTGGATGCGCTCCCGCCAGACGTTATAAGCGCACTGAATGATTTTTCGGAAAAGGCAGCAATTTACGATAAGAAAATCAAGGGCTGTATGGATGATGGCAGTTGCCGTGCTACACCTTCCACCCAACCGAAGACTGGCTCAGGGTACGAGCTTCCGGCCGTGCTCGTTGATGACTTGCCGCGTAACGGGGGTGAAGCAGCGCTCAATGGCATCGTTGATATAGTCAAGCTTTCCCAGAAGCTGCCCGCAGAACAGTTTCAGGCTGCGATGCTTAGCGTGCAGGCCATGATGGGGCCTATGAAACTGGTGGTAAGTGTTGTCGCACATGCAGCAGCTGAAGCGGCAATGGGCGATCAATACAGAGAGTTCAAAGAGTCTAAAGCTATCGAGCTCGCCGCAAAGCTGACAGACCGTACCGTTGACACCATGAGGGAGTTTCATGCGGAGGCTAAAGCCGACCCTGATAACCTTTTGCATGGAGATGAGTATGTTGTAGCGACTGAGTTTTTGATGGATGCTGTGCTCGGGGAGGTCAAGTCATTAGGCGTAAAAGCAGGGAGTAAGGTTTTTGCTAATGGTGCAAAAGGGGCTGGAGACACCCTGGCTACACTGAGTCAAGGCCAAAAAAGAGCTGTCGGAAAAATTGACAATATTCTTAATAATTTCAAGGATAGTGATATTACGGGTACCTTAAAGGATATGGCTGGTAATCCTGTTCCGAAGCCTGGCGGTGGTTATTGGGATCACCTAAAAGAGATGAACGACACTCTTCGAGGTTTACGGAACCATGCGGACACCTTGAAGGGGGTGAATGAACCGTCAGCGCAAGCTGCACGCCAGCGAGCGGTTGATACTATCAATCGTATTGAGTCAGCTTTAAATGGTGCCGGGATATGACGTTTCGTGAATTGGAAAGACTTGTTCAAATCAGTTGGTTACCAGAAGACAGCCCGTCGTCTTTGAGCGAGTGGTATCTTTTGGTATGCGACACTCCACTAGAACACTTAAGTATAGGAGATGTATGCCGCGCAATTAGGCAAAATCTTTTTGTTAATGAGCTATTACCCTTTGCTGTGATATTATTACATGATGATGTGTTGGCAGGAGAGAAATACGATGGCGAGCTGCTTGCAGCTCTTGCAAGTGTGAGTGCAGAGTGTTGGCAAAGAAATACAAATGCGGCGCAAAAGGCCGTTTGCGCTTTGGCCGAAGTGAAGAATTTAAGCCAAGATCCCGAACTGTTAAAAGATGCTTCGACTTTGTTGAGAACACTTGGCGTTTAAGTTGATTGTAAGTTGGTGCAAAAGGAGTGTCGGGGTCCGCTCTGACGAGGGACGAATTGATTTCGGGATTGCCTGTAGGCACTAAAATCCCCCCAGGAAGTGTGGTTGATATCCGTAGGTTGCCAGATGGCCGAACAGTCTGGTTGGAAAAGGGGACTGATGCGAATGGCACTTACTTAATAGCTAACCGGCTGATCTGATTACAAAAAAAATGGAAAAAGGCCGCCCTTGGTCTACGGTGATAGTTGCGAACACACACCACTGGAACAAGGACAGCCCGCGTGAATCGTAGACGTCAAATCGCCAGGCATCAACAGCAGCGCATTCAGCAGCACGCCAAAAACAGCAATGCCCATGCGTTCTTTAAGCTGCTAGCCGATCCGGCGCTGCTACAGCGTGCCGAGTCAGTGATGCCCAAGCATCGTCAACGCTTGTTCCCGCCGACTGAAACACTGTCGATGTTTCTGGCTCAAGCCATAAATGCCGACCGTTCTTGTCAGAAGGCCGTGAATGATTTTTCGATCAAACGTTGCTGCGATGGGCAAAATAGGTGACAGATTTATTTGATTAAGCGTCACCAAAGGTGAAGTGAAATGTATTTTCCTATGGAGCCGAATTCGTTTATTTATAGCTGCGTAGATTTATGTTGGCGAGATGTACTGTGGGGTTATGAGCGAGGGCTGGTGGATTGGAGGTTTATTGTAGAGTTTGCCGATTTTAATGTGTCTAACGGATCCGTCGAACCATTGGAAATTGATCTGATTTGTTTGGGTGAAATTGATATTCGGGAAATTGAAGGGAAGATGTATTTGCTCTCTGAGCAGGAAAAAGAAACGCTTGCTTTTACGTCGAAACAAAAATTTTTGTTCATTGCGCTTAAATAGTTGTATGAGAATCAGCGTCATGTCGTTGATCCTCTTGGATCGGTTGAGTTGGTTTACGAGGATTTTGATTTTCCCACTGAAATAGAAAATTTTGTTCGCTATATGCCGGCGCAGGGCGGATATAAGCCTGAGGAATATACAGATCAACAAAATATTGATAGGCTTTTTTGTAATTGGCAAGAGTATTTGGAAGGAATGGCTGACGCTTTTAAAGTAGCGCATTGATGCGTATAAAAACGAAAAACAGATGAAAAAGAGAAAAAAAGGTGACAGATTTATTTGATTTGACGAGTCCTTTTAGATATGGCGAGTGAGTCTCCGGAAATAAATCTCTCCCCTTTTTAGGTAATTTTATTCGAACGGTTGATATGGGAAGACCTATTGGTGTTGATGCCAAAACAGGTGGACAGTCCACTAGCTTTATGACGGTAATTACTGACTCACAAGGCAACTTGGTGAACACATTTCCTGGGAAGGCGTTCTGAATTATGTATTACATTAATAATGTGGGATACAGATTTAGCCGCCGTTGGCCAAGATGGCTGTCTTGATCGTATCGAGATTCCTTTGGATGTAGCGAGTTTTTTCTTTCGGCTGGATGTCGAGCAATTTCCAATGCTTTCCAGCTTGAGTTTTGATGATTATGACCTGTTTCCGGGACGCAATTTAGTTCACTTGTTGATGAGTTGGTTGCTGTGGTGAACATTAATCCTTTAATTTCAGAATTAGTTAAACAGATGCTGGCTTTGTTGTTTAAGGCGCAAGGCTCAAGTAAATCTATGTTGTTTGACCCGTTTAAATGAGATGGCATAAAAAACGGGACAGATTTGAATAGTATTTTACTTAGCCGTGGAAAAGAGGGGCGTTTGTTTTTTTGGGGTTGGTGAGTACTTTTAGGTATCGCGGTGAGTCTCTGAAAAATAAACCTATTCCCCTTTTTTCTTTTTTCTTCGAGGTCAGGTATTTTTGACGTGAATATGAGAACTATAGGTAATTAAAAATGAGCAAAACTGATATTTCAGATTGGATTACACGTGGTAAGACCATTTCTCAATTAATTGAAGAGTTGCGATCATTTGAAGATCAAAGCCTTATGGTTGAGATTTCAGTTGATGGTGGAATAATTAAAAAGCCAATTAGCTTGGTTGGGAAGAGAGATGGTGTCTGTGTTTTATTTAATTGTGAGTCCGATTTTTTATCGCTGGCTATGGGAGAGGAGTAGGGCGGATTTACGCAGGTGTTGCAAATGGAATGCTTCGGCTTGACCGAGCCAAAAGTGATAGCCATTCCCCAAGGGCACTACCGGGAAAAGGCCAGCGCTGAGATTGTCGGCTCAGGTTATGCAGTCGATTCGGTGGTGCTTCCACCAGATGGATAGCTTTGCCGAGGCCGTGCTGATGGCTGCGAACCTGGGAGACGATGCGGACACTACCACAGCAATCGTTGGGCAAGTGGCCGGTGCCTATTATGGTGTGCAAGGTATTCCCGAGGATTGGCTGCGCAAGGTGTGGATGCGTGAGCATATCCAGAGTACGGCCGATGCATTAATGCAGATGGGCGAAATTCAAAAAGGTGACAGATTTATTTGATTTAGGAGTCCTATTAGATATGGCGACTGAGTATCCAAAAAATAAAACTTTCCCATTTTTCGTGTTGGGAGGGGATGTGCAAGCGATAGAAAGCAATATAGATGGGGTTGAAAAACTTTCAATTATTCCAGGATTTAATTTGTACAATTTGAATCTCGTATTAAGCTTTAACGTTCGGCAAGAATACTCGGGAGAGGATGTCTCGACGTATGAGATTGGACTTGTCATGCTTTATGAGTTTGAGCATTTTGAATACGAAGTTGGCTTAAAATTTATGGGGGTGAGTCGGTTTAAAGTTCCCGAAGCGAACGGTGCTTTTTACTTGAGCGAGATAGAATTGGAAAATGTTTCCGCCGATCAGCTTGAGGGCATCAGTTTTAGATTTAAAGATCATGGAGGTTCTGGATTTGAAGTACTGTCTCGTGGGTTTTCAGTTTCAAGCTGCAAGCCTCGTGACCGAAGCTGTAAATTGAGTCTGGTAAAAAGGTGAGGTCGCAAATCGGGTAAAAAGTGACAGGTTTCTTTGGTTGTTCTGAGCTAATAAATCAGGCATTTTCTCCGCCTCCATTTTTCAATTTTTTGTCTCGTTCTCAATCAAATTTTTGCTTTTTCAGAGCAGAGCACGGCGCCCTACTTTTTTGACCAATGGGTCACGAAAAAAACAGATTTTTCTATCGTGCTTAGTAAATATTGCTCATGGCAGTTATGTCGTATGTATCCCTAACAATATGCTCCTTTAATCCGATAGTCGGTCACTTCCTCACTGCACTCCTACGCTAATGTTTACAAGCTTCCTTAATGGTCAAAGTCGATATTAAGAAAAGAAGCAGCCTGAACAGAATGCACAACAACAACTTCAATGCATATTGTTTAGCCCGACGTATCAGTTATTGCCGTCGACTTCGGTGTTGATCGCTGGGCTCAAGGAGTACTGACATGGCTATATTCGATTACAAGGGTCAAGATGCCCGTGTGCTGATTTCAGATGCCTGGAACCTCGCCACTTACACCAGCGGTGTCGCGACCGTAGGCGCGCTCTACAACATTCCAGGGGCGGTACTGGGGGAGGGCAACACCTTTGCATTGCCCAAAGGCTGGCGTGAAATCGGCGCCAATGAACTGAGCGTTGATAGCAGTCACACCGATATCACCGGAAGTTTCACCGGCGATGGCGTGTTCGGCTCCCAGGCCAGGGTGTTTGGTCAATACGATGACAGTGGTCAATTGCTGAAAATGGGGTTTTCCATTGCCGGCACCAACTCCCTGACTGATCTGCTGGGCTGGCCGGCCATGATCGACAACTCGTATATCAACGGCTATGAGTACCTGCTCAACTCAATCAAGGATTACGCGATAGACCACAACCTGAGCGGTAAGGATGTGCTGGTGACCGGCTACAGCCAGGGCGGCTCAGTGACTAACAGCATGTATATCGGCAAGGACACGCTGGCAGACGGTTTCTTCAAGGATTCGGACTACTTTGGCATGGAGTCGCCCAAGTCCAGCAACAGCGACGGAATCTACAACTTCGGTTTTGAAAACGATGTGGTGCACCGCCTCACTGGGCAGGAAACCAACGTGGGAAGCGCCATCATCGACGCTCTTCAGGGGAGTGACGCCAGTTACACCTCGACGACCGACAATATCGTGCTGTTCGATACGATCTACGCCCTGCCAACCTGGCCCAACGGTCCGTTTTCCATTGCCAACTTGTCAGGATGGGCTGCGCACCTCGAAGGTATTTTCATCAACCCCATCCAGCGCATTGCCCAGTCGACGTTCTACGATTACATCGAGCGCGATAGCACCATCGTGATCAGCAACCTCGACGCGATCAGCCGCAGCTTCACCTGGGTCAGCGACAAACAGACCGCCACCTCCAACCATTACGGTACACCGGCCTTCCTGCTGGGCACCGACAGTGCAGACAAGCTGCAGGATGGTCGCAGCGATGATTTCCTCGACGGGTTCAGTGGTGACGACAGTTTCCGAGTCAGTACCGGTACCGATATCGTCGCTGGCGGTGCAGGCGATGACAAAGTCTTTCTCAAAGGTACGGCGTCCTCCTACGAAGCCGTGAAACTGAGCGACGGTACGTTGTTTTTGAACGATAGCAGCGGCCAATACGGCCTTAAAGAACTGCATGGCGTAGAGCATGTCGAGTTCGAAACCGGCCTTGCCAACACGCTCGGTCAGTTACCTGTTATCGGTGGCATCTTCAGCGGTATCGGGCAGGCGCTGACGCCGTCTTATACGGTCACCAACGGCAAGCTGGATTTCGATGGCCTGTTCGGCGCCGACAAGGCTTACGCCAGATCTATTGAAGGTAGCCAACTGGCCGACACCCTGAAAGGCACTGCAGCACGCGACCTGATATTCGGCCAGAACGGCAACGATCGGCTCGACGGTGGCGCCGGAAATGACCTGCTGCACGGCGGTGACGGCAACGACACGCTGCTGGGCGGCACGGGTAACGACTCGCTGTATGGCGCCAGCGGTAATGATGTTTTGATCGGCGGGCAGGGCAATGACCAGCTCAGTGGTGGCGTGGGCAGCGATTTGTTTTTGTTTGATCAGCGCGGGTTCGGCCACGACGTGATCAGCGACTTCAACATCCATCAGAACGGGCATGATCTGCTGGTGTTCTCCAAGTCGTTGTTTGCGAGCGCCGATGCTGTAATCGGGTCCACCACCCAGAACGGCAGTGACAGCGTGATTTTGGCGGGGGACAGCAGTGTCACCCTGGTGGGGTTCAATGCGGCACAACTGAGCGCAGAGATGATCAGCGTGGTTTGATGCGGCATCGGTACAGCTGGCGATAAAACCTCACAGGGTCGCAGATGCTGTGGGGTTTTTTCTTGCTGATCGTTTTACAGCAATTTATATCCCGCAGTATCGCGTTTTCCTCAGTTGCCGGCAGCCATCATGTGCTTGCTTCGCATGACTACGGCTCGATCAGGCCTTGATCGCTCAGCGCTACGCGGGCAATCCAATCCCGGTGTGATGCCAGTACGAAGGCTTTCTTCGAGGGTTTGTTGCAGCATCAACAACTCCTCACGCTGCACTTTTAGCGTGGCTTCGATTTGCTGTATCTCCTCCAGACGTACATTGATCTGTTCCAGAGTGAGGGATTTGGAGCAGCTCCCGTCATGAAGGAAAAGGCCACGAATGGTGTCGAGGGAAAAACCCAGCCTTTGCGCGTGGATCACGACTTCCAGGCGCTTAATGGTGGATTCGCTGTAATAGCGATAGTTGTTCATGTCGCGCGTGGGGGCGTCCAGCAGGCCTTGCTCCTCGTAGTAGCGTATTGCTGAAGCAGCAAGGCCGGTACGTCGCGCAATCTCGCCTATCTTCATTTTTTGCTTGACCTTCAAGTTGACTTTAATCCGCAGTATAAGCCGCAGCGTAATCCGGAAGGTAATCGGATTGGGCTGGATAAGCACCTTTGACCTACGTGGAATATGAAGAATGAGCAAAATAACCGAGTTGCTGAATTGGCGTTATGCGACGAAAAGTTACGATTCGTCCAAGACAATACCTGCTGAAAAGCTGGAGCGAATCCTGGAGGCGGTACGCCTGACGGCGACGTCAAGCGGGCTCCAGCCATTTGAATTGCTGGTGGTGACCAATCCGCAAATTCGCGAAAAGATTAAGGCGGTCAGCTGGAATCAGTCCCAGGTGACTGACTGCTCTCATTTACTGGTGTTCGCCGCCTGGGATGACATCACGCCTGAGCGTATCAACATGATGTTCGACCTGACCAATACGGTACGAGCTACCGTCAACCAGGGTTGGGAAGATTACCGTCAAATGCTCCTCGGTATAGTCGCCGAGCGTGGACAGGAGGCCAACTATCAAGCGGCTGCGCGCCAAGCCTATATCGGCCTCGGCTCGGCTTTAATCGCCGCGGCATCCGAGCAAGTCGATGCGACGCCCATGGAAGGTTTCGACCCATCGGCTGTCGATGAGATTCTGGGACTGGGAGCCAGGCATCTGCGCAGTGTGGTGCTCCTGCCTTTGGGGTATCGGGCAGCAGAGTCTGACTGGCTGGTAAACCTGAAAAAAGTACGGCGGTCTCGCGAAAATTTCGTAACCGAAATCAACTAGGGAGAAGTGCAGCCGCTTCACATTGCAGCAATAGTGGGGCACAGCTGCATGGGTAGAACCGAGTATTTGATCGTGAGTTCCTTTCCAATCATTGAGCGCGGCGCGCGAAGCGCCGCGCTTTGTATCACGCCACGATGTCGCTGACGGCTGCCTGGCCGACGGTGGTGACGAGGAAGTCCGCCACACCGTGCCCGGAGAAGTCCACGGCCAAGGTGCCCAGGTTGGTACCCGAGGCATAGTTCAGCACGGCATCGCCGGCATGGCCGGTGAACGCATTGACGAAGCTCAAGCCCGCACCCTTGGTAATGCCCGACAGGTCGATCTTGTCGGAGCCCGAGGTGAAGTCAAAGATCTTGTCCGCAGCGCCTGGCCTGGAATCGGAACTGGCACCGTACACGAACGTGTCGTTGCCGGCGCCGCCCCACAATTGGTCTGCGCCGCCACCTCCGTAGATGAGGTCGTTACCGGCCCCGCCTTTGATGAGGTTGGCGACCTGGTTACCAATGATCAGGTCGTTGCCCGAACCGCCGAATGCGTTCTCGATGGTGACGCCCTTGGCGATCGACACGTTGCCCACCAGGCCGCCCACATCAGAAAACGAGGTGGCAGTGAGGTTGATCTTCTGGTTTTGAGTGAAACCGGAGAAGTCCAGAGTGTCTTTGCCGCCGCCGTCCCATACCGAAAACACCAGCTTGTCGGCATCGGATGTGGCAGTGAGGAAATCACGCCCGGTATTGGAGTTGAACCCGTAGGTCGTGTCACCGGCGCGAGTGCTGTAGTTGGCACCGTAGAGCTTCTGGATCGCGGCGATGTCGTCGATCAGCGGGCCGGCAGCATAGGCTTCGACACCACCTTTACTGAAGTTCTGGTTGGTGTTGCTCTCGCTCCAGTAACTCATCACGGAGTAAGCATGTGTATCTTCGGCATATTTCGCATCCGAATACGACGGTTGACCCACACTGGCGTCGTACGAACCTGGGTGCTGCAGTCCAAGCGTGTGACCAATTTCATGGGTCAAGGTTTGACGACCGTAATTGCCGTTTGCCGGTGTTAAATTTTCTTGATAGTTTTGATTGGTATAAAACAACGCATCGCTATTTCCGCTGTTATTTGGATAGAATCCAAACGCTGATCTGGCACCACCATGCTGCAGGTCATTACTATAATTGCCCAGCGATATATGTGCGTCACCTCCGCTTCTGGATTCGATGAATGAAATGTTGGCGACGTCTGACCAGGATTGGAAAGAAAGGGCTGCTTGGGATCTCTGTTGAGCGTTGAATGCGCTGAATCCAGACACATTCTCGGAGGCGAATGCTTGACTTTCTGAAGTCAGAAAGCTGTAGGTGAAGTTGTATTTCCCATTGTGGTCGTTGTCACCCCAATAGTAACCTCCTCGAGTTATTTCATCCGCTGCCTGCGCAATAGTGTAAGACGGCTTCCCCTGTAAGGAATTAAATCCTCCTCGATCATAGGTGTGTGAAAAATTATAGAGTGCCTGGTAATCTTCACTTGTTCGGAATTGCGCCGACGTGGTGAATGGGCTAACAAGATTTTTCGCCAAGATAGTCATACGTGTACATTCCTTCGTGTCCATTGATTTGGAGTGTTATATGCTTATCACGTTTTCGCTGCTTTCTTGTTATGCTTGTCTTTATAAATGACTATTGGATTTAGTGTTATTTGAAAATTAAATATAATATATAACTAGTTGATATATCGTTATAAAACAGCAGGGACGCCTTAGGCTGATGAGTCAGGTGGCGGATGTGATTGCGGGGAAGTCATTCACGATTGTTAACGGAGCATTGGTGTTGGCGTCATCAGCCTGTCTTGCGGCGGACGCTATCCTCGTAGCTACTACAGTGCTGCACGTCACACACATTAGTCAGTCGCCTCTTACATACCGAGCAGAGTGGGACTGCAATAGTGCTGCGACCTGATTTATCTATGAGCTGATTACAAATGCCCATCTCTCTGTCGGAGCGTTTTCGTGGCTGTCTGCTGGGCCTGGCCTGCGGTGACGCCGTAGGAACCACGGTTGAGTTTATGCCGCGTGGTTCATTTGAGGCTGTTACTGGCATGATCGGCGCAGGCCCTTTTAATCTCCAGCCTGGTCAATGGACTGACGACACCTCCATGGCGCCCTGTCTGGCTGAGAGCCTGCTGCACAAAGGTGATTTTGACGCTGCCGATCCGGCTTGACCGAGCCAAAAGTGATAGCCATTGCCCAAGGGCACTATCGAGAAAAGGCCTGCGTTGACATTGTCGGCTCAGGTTATGCAGTCGCTTCGCTGGAAGCGGCACTGTGGTGCTTGCACCAGACGGATAGCTTTGCCGAGGCCGTGCTGATGGCTGCGAACCTGGGAGACGATGCGGACACTACCGCAGCAATCGTTGGGCAGGTGGCCGGCGCCTATTATGGTGTGCAAGGTATTCCCGAGGATTGGCTGGGCAAGGTGTGGATGCGTGAGCATATCCAGAGTACGGCCGATGCCTTAATGCAGATGGGCGACGATCATTAAAGCGCCCCGCAGAAGCGCAGGGCGAGTTTTATGCTATTTGCCGAGTTTCTTACGCACATCTGCAACCATCGGGCCGACGGCTTTTACCGCATCCTTGAGCTGTTGCTCAGTCACGCCAAACTCCTTCGTCCAATACTTCAACTCCCAAGCTTCTGAAGTGTTCACTCGAGCACGGTCTTGAGGGCCACGGTTTTTCAGATCGTCAGACATAGTCCACTCCTGCGGGTTGGCCTGGAGATGTTCAGGCGTCTTTCGGTAGAGCGTTTGAATGCGCGGGTAGTTCGGTTGAGATTTGAGGAGGGAGCATGGATTTGGCAGGACGCCGGACGAGGGGGAGCTTCAAACCGATGACGCGGGTCGGAGTATTGCCTGCGGCCAGCTTACGTAACAGTGCTACATCCGCTGCACTCCATGCTGATCCGCCCTTTGGTGTGCTCAGTTCCTTATGGGGTGGAGGTCAAAAGCTACAACTGATCAGATGTGCGCCACTGGCATTCCATCCACGCTGGATGCCTGGCGTGGAAGAAGGTAGATTCAGCCCCGAAAGGATGATGCATACCTGTGGAGTGGATCTTTGCGCAAACTGATTGTTGTACTTATGCTCGGTTTTTCGTGCAGTTTTCCCGTAATCGCTGGTGATGGCAGGCCGGTCAAGGTTTCGGCCTTTGGAGCGATTGTCTCATCGAGCCTTGCTGTGACCCTTTCCCCCGTTTCGCTTACCGAAGACAGTCAAGAAAGTAGTCAGAATAGTTCAAAGAAGGGTGACCGAAAGGTACTTGCCGCACGCAATGATGCTGCAGCTTTTGTCGCGAGTGATGGAGTTATTAGAGGCGTGGGCCTGGAGGCTGCATTCGAGGTTTTGCGTACTCAGAATGAAACGAGCTCAGTCAGCGACGTCGAACTAGCCCAAGCAGTTTTGGTTTACGAATTACGCTAGAAAAATGGAGTTTCGACCACTTGTATCTCGCTTGGTGTAGCCCAGGCCTTTGAAGGGTGGACATGGTGTCCTCCGTCCGATGTATTGTGAAAGTCTTCCGCACATAGGCACCTCTCCATCTGTCGAAATCTCCTACAGAAAAATTGACCGCAAGCCGGCTTCAAAGTTAACTGTACATTCGTACAGTATATGTAGAAGGCTGCATCATGAGCTTCACCATTTTAGGTCCTATATCCGAAGGCGGCACGAAGCTGCCTTTCTGCTCGTTTCGTGTGCCCGCTGGCTTCCCGTCACCGGCGGCCGATCACATCGAGCAGCATATCTCATTGGATGAGGTCCTAAATATCAGGGCGCCGCACGTCTATCTCATCGCTATTACTGGAGAAAGCATGCAAGGGGCGGGAATTTTTGAGGGAGACCTGGCAGTTGTTGACCGGTCAATTGAGCCGGCCCACGGGCACGTCGTTGTCGCTCTTTTGAACAATGATCCCGTCTGTAAGCGACTGTGCAAGCGCGGGAAGGAGGTGATTCTCCTGTCAGAAAATCCGAAATACCCAGCGAGGTATGTTTTGGAGGGTGACGAGCTATCAATTTGGGGCGTGATTACCAGCACGGTGCGCAGTCATGTCTGACGCGCCAGTCTTTGCACTGATTGACTGCAATAGCTTCTATGCAAGTTGCGAGCGGGTCTTTCGACCGGATCTGGCTAAGGTGCCCATCGTTGTATTGAGCAATAACGACGGTTGCGTCATCGCTCGCAGTTACGACGCCAAGCCGTTTATCAAGATGGGCGAGCCGTATTTCCAAATCAAACACAAGCTGAAGCAGCATGGCATCGTTCCTTTTTCATCCAACTACGCGCTCTATGGTGACATGAGCGAGCGAGTGATGACTCTGATCGAATCGATGGTTCCTGCCGTCGAGATTTACAGTATCGATGAGGCGTTTGCTGACCTATCGGGTATTCCCGAGCTGGATGCTTTGGGTCGTCAGATCCGGGAGCGGGTGCTGCGCTGCACTGGCATCCCCGTGGGGGTTGGAATAGCGAGCACCAAAACCTTGGCCAAGCTGGCCAACCACACGGCAAAGCGACTGCAAGCTCAGACAGGTGGCGTGGTGAACATCACCGATCCGGTCAAGCGCGATTGGGTACTGCGCAATACTGACGTCTGCGAAGTGTGGGGCGTGGGCCGCAAAATGAAACTCCACCTTGACGCAATGGGCATAAAATCAGCGATGGACCTCGCCAAGGCGGATCCTTGGACGCTGCGCAAGAAATTCAGCGTAGTGATCGAAAAGACGGCGCGTGAACTGGCCGGCACGTCGTGCCTGGAGCTGGACGATCCCGATGTGCCGAAGCAAGAAATCTGCTGTAGCCGCATGTTTGGCATGCGGCTGACCGAGCTGTCACCGATTAGGGAAGCGGTGGCCACCTACATGTTGCGAGCCTCGGAAAAGCTGCGTGCGCAAAAGTCACTCTGCAAGAAGGTCCGTGTCTGCATCCGAACCGGGATGTTCAACCCGCAAGAGGCGAAGTACGCCAACGGCGTGGTAGTCGATATGCCTTATCCCACCGACGACGTGCGCTTGCTCACAAAGGCCGCGGTTGATGCTCTGGATAAGATCTTCCGGCCAGGTTTCAAGTACAGCAAGGCTGAAGTGATGCTGCTAAACCTGTGCCAGCCAGGCGAATACACCGACAATCTTTTCGCAATATCGCAGCCGACCGAGGCGACCCAGGTTATGGCTGTACTCGACCAGATCAACGAACGGTGGGGAAGGGGGACGCTGCGATCTGCTAGCGTGCCGACGAATCCCCTCTGGGGGATGCGCCGGGAAATGATGAGTCAGAGCTATACGACAAGGTTGGATCAGCTATGGTCGGTGTCTTGCAAGTAGGGGCAGGTATTTGTTCGGCAGAACACCGGTGGGAAGGGAGTTGCGGAACAGATCTAAGAATTGCGGAACAGAAAAGATAAGGGCCTGCCCAGGTTTCCCTGGCAAGCCCTTGATATCTATGGTGCCCGAACCCGGAATCGAACCGGGACGCCCTTACGAGCGGGGGATTTTAAGTCCATAATGTATTTGTTTTAAAACAATGAGATAGCGTCAATTCTGCACCGCTATGCGCTCTCTTAAGACACCTTGCAGCCCTTTGTTTTCAAGGGGGCGAAAATGATTGCGGTGCAGAATTCACTTCGTCGGAGTGACCTTTTTGCCGATCCTTTTGCGGATGTAGTTCTCGGTCATGACCACGGTGGTGTGCCCGAGCTGATCACGTGCTTGCAAGATATCACCGCTCGATTCTGCCTTGTCGGTACCGGCCTTAGCTCGCAAGTCGCGCATCTGAAAATCTCCTTTCTCAACACCGGCTGCTTCCCGGGCCGCGTCAAACCTCCCGCGCAACATGCTGCTGGTCATTGGCTGCCCGTTCTCCATAACGATGAGCCTGCTTGTCCTGATCTTGTGCCCATCCTTCCTGGCCATGATTCGATCAATCACAACCTTCAGCTCGCCCGTTATCTCAATCCTCCTTTTTGCATTCGTCTTACCTTGCTTCACGGACAGCCTGTTGTCGCGGATATCTCGCTCATCCATTTTCAGGGTGTCAGCGATGCGCTGCCCGGTCAGGTAGAACAAATCGAGCGCGTCCCGTAGCGGTTGTTCAGCGTGCTGATAAACCAGGGCGAACATCTCGTCCTCGATGTACTGATCACGCCCGGACTCCTTGTGCCCCTTAACGCCGGCGCACGGGTTGGCCAGGGCCGTATAACCGCTGCTTCGGGCAAAGTTCCAGATGGCGCTGAGTAGAGCTTTCTCACGATTGGCGCGCACCGGAGCTGTCTTGCCGCGCTGCCGCAGGTATTGGACGACGTGTTGAGGCTCGATCGCCTCCAGCGGCGCGGGCGGATCATCGAAGAATTTCAGCAGCTGCTTCAGCTCCCGAGTGTTGTCCTTTTGAGTGGCCAAGCTCTTGGTAGGCACCACCTCATGCATGTAGATGTTTGCCACGTAGGCAAAGGTCAGCACGTCTTGGGCCAGGGCCGAGGACGCGCGGCTCTTCTCAAGCTTTGCGTACTCCACGATAGCTATTCCATAGTCGCTGCCCAGGGCAAGTTCCTTCCTCGGCGATCCCCCGAGGTCGTAGTAGTAATAGATAGTTCCGCTACGTTGCTTCCGCTTCCTTAAGCGCGTAACGCTGTCAGGCTGTGTTGGTTTCCTTCCCATTTAACTCACCAGCCGCGGCTGCCATTTTGGTTTTGTCGTAGTTTCGATGATCGCCTCTCCGGTTAGCGCATTGGCTATGACGCAAGGCCAGCCGCTGCGCTTGATGGTGTGGCGAATCCCGTTTCGCCTGAGCACTTGCACCTGCCCGGCTTTTGTCCTTGCGCCGGTGAGCGTGCAAACCTCCTCATGTGACAGAAAGTGAATTTCCATAATTACCTCCCGCCCACCGTGGGCCGCGCTGTCTTGATGATGTGGATGGCAATGGCGAAGCTGATCAGCAGCCAAGCGCAGGTGCCGACGAAGGCGTAGATCAGTGCACCGTTGGTGCCGGTGGCGACAAGGTCAGGGCCGAACCAGAAGAGCCAGCCGAGTGTTCCGACCAGGTACAGAAAAGCGCCCAGCAGTATCAGGGTGAGTTTCATAGCGAACATGGGGTGTGTCCTAGCCGCGCTGGGCGGCGTATAGGGGATTGGAGTGATAGCTTTCTGCCTATATTTCAAACAGGACCGAAGCGGTGTACAAAAGGGTTCAACTAAGTTCGTGATGAGGCATGGACGTGTCACACAACTTCGATGCTCCGATAGCTCACGTTTACCGGGGCCACGTGATGGTTCTCAAGTTCGACTGGCGCCGCCCGAACGACGAGAGCCCTGTTGCCGCAAAGATCATTGAACCAGCACCCATCAATGGGTTGGGTGAGGTTGCCGCAGAGTTAGAAGGCCCTTGGCCTGACTATCCGGCAGCGCTTGATGAAGCGATGGCGGCAGCTGAACGATGGATCGATAGTCAGTTGCCGTGAATCCGCCCAACGACAGGCATGTGGGGGTTACATCAACGCCACCAAGCACGCTGCTGCGATTTGCCGGCGCAGATCCTGGCGTTGTTGAAGGCTGATCAAATCCCGCCTGTATAGGCGGTTGGACCATCTGTCGCATTCACGGAGGAAACGATTCCTGGATTTGCGGTTGGTCACTGGTGCAATTGTGATAATTGCTTGTGCGAACGCTCTCATGTGGCTCTCCTTGTTTGGTGAGCCTTGATGGTCGGCGCGTTGAAGTGTCGGTTTCCCGACTATTTACAGTGGAAATTACTCACGGCCTGGGCCCTCGGTAGATGAAGACGTAGGCGAACCACAGGGGGCGATCATGGCGTAACCTCTCGGCGTGCCCACCAGCAGACAGGACCGTCGTCTGTGTCGTGAATAGCCAGGCAGAACCAGCCTTCGCCATCAGGCCGATCCGGCTCCCAGTAACTGCAGTCAGGGTCGCCAGCTTCGAAATAGCGCTCAGAGACCGCTTCGTCGCTGTGGTATTCGAGGCTCACCATCTTCACCTGCAGGCCCTGTGCAGCGATCCAGGCCTTGCACTTATCACCGTCGCCTTCGTCGAAGTCGGGCATATCGGGGTGAGCGAACATTCCGTATTCGTCGCGCACGACCGGGGCTGGCTGGATCAACGTGATTTCTTCAGGCATGACTTCGTCCTTGGCCGTTTTGATGGCCGGTTTATGCTTAAATGGGTGGATATGGAATGGATAGTTTTTCAGGGAGGAGCGCATATGTTTGCTGTCGGTGTATCACTACTTGCAGTCGGCTTGGGGACATCTAACCCTGGCTTTTGGATACCCGGCATCGCCTTTATGGCTATCGGGCTCTCCCAACGAGCAAAGCGCTGATCTTCGTCAGTTTGCGCTACACCCGTTTGAACTCGACCACCCAGACCCACGGGTTGGCGCCCCAGTCGCCGCCGACCGAGTTCCACAGATTGCCGAAGGCGTTGCGGGCTGAGTCGAGGCATTGCTCTTGGCTGTTCGTCTTGTTCCACATCCAGCCTGGGCGTTGCTGGTGTTTGCTGGCGGGGTATTCGCACTCGGTTGCGTCCCGGATCCCCCGTCCACCGTGGAAGCAGGCCTGCCCATAGTCGGTGAAGAAGCATCCCTCGGCCTTGGCCTGGTCTTCGCTGATGTCCTGCAACCGCTCGACGCGCACGTCGGTGATCTCCAGCAGGATGCGGCTGGCCCAGCGCGGCATGTGTATAGAGGGGCGGCCTTTGCCTGGCGCGATCATCGAGCATCCTGTCTGCCGGACCGCCCCATCTGCCGGGTACTGGATCGGCTCGCCTTGGCTCAGGTCTCGCGGCGCTACCGCATCAACCTGTGCGTCTGCCGCCCAGGTCTCGCGCACCCACAGCCGGTCGCCGGACTGACCGTATGGGCAGCAATGCTTGGAGAAGTTGCGAGCAGTCTCACGGTCATCGGAGCCACAACCGAACAGATGGCCTTTCCACGCAAAGTCCGAACCGTCAGTTAGCCGCGGTTTAGAGTTCACCGCACGCCGTGTGACCGTCTTCCTGCCTTCCAGGATGGCGCGCACCATCGGCGCCGAGAACAGGATCGGCCGTTCCTTTACTTGAGACATGAGTCGTCCTTGCCGCTATAGCGGCTGACTTCGAAGGGGGAGGGGGGAGTTGGGGATGTTATGCTTGAGCGCATCTTAATGGGGGCGCTCATGGAATTTCAGCTCAAAGACTTTATAACGATTGGTGTTTCTGTAGTCGCACTGCTCATTGCAGCGGCGGGTTTTTACTTCGCTAATGTTCATAAGCCAGCGGATTTAACGCTAACTATGTTAGAGCGCTCGCAAAGTGGTGAGGTGGTGTCGGTGAAAACTGATGAGCGTAATATCTATATTCAGCATCGTAAGTTCGTCAGCAGAGCTAAAACGAATTTGAGCTACAGTGTTAGTAATACCGGAAAGCAAGCCCTTTGTGTTAAAAGTGTAGATATTCTTCGCGGTCCAAGCTGTCATGGGAATCTGAGAGACCCTAGACCTTTTACCGTTGTGTCAGGTGGTCAAGTAACTAGTTTTGTAATTGAGCCGAGCGATATTAAGATACTCGAAGTTAGTTACGATATTGACAACAATCAGTCGGAGAGCACTAATGATAAATATCTTTTGTTTAGCTTGGAAGTAGTGTCTGCGTTCGGCTCTCGATATCAAGTTTGCCACGATATTACTAATGTTATGGCTGTGACCTCACTGCATGATCCGTTATGGGATGGTGTTTCGCTCGGCAACCCAGTCCGTTCTGATAGGTATGTTCAAAAACATTTGAGGCAAGTCAGGTGGTCGATGTCCGCTGTTTCTGGCGGAGGGCTGACTGGACTGCCTCGACCACTCGGCGAAGGTAGGTGAATTTGTGGTTCTCTTCGACCGCCTTACCGTCGAGCGGGTAATGCCATTCCTCGCCGAACAGTTCAGTCAGTAGCGCGCTTTGATGCCAGCATTCGCTCGGGCTCTCGATGCTGCGCAACACATCGATGCCATGCCAAAGCTCACGGGCTTCATATTTGCTCAACTCCCCAAGCTCCCAATCGTGTCGCCCGGCCTGTTGCCTGCGCCGCTGGGCGATGCACTTCTTGGCCAGGGTGTGAAGTGCGTCTCCACTGAATACAGTTGGGCTGATCCCACGATCCAGGCAGTGCAAGACGTAGTCCCAGCCGCAGTCGGCGACGAACTCGGCGACGGTGCGCGGGCCCATCCCACCCCAGTAGGCGTTCCAGCTGTTGTCCCAGCAGTTGATGGTGATCTTGCCCTGGGCGGTCTGGTAATTCGGATCGGATTCGGTCGGGCAGTCGCGCCGACCGAAGTCCTCGAGGAAGACGGTGATCGGGTCCAGCCGCGGCGCGCCGGTGATGACCAGCTTCGTGACTGTCGAGCGCTCAACCTTCAGCGGTGCGGCGAGTTTGTTTTCTGTAGGCATGGGGAGTCCTTGCCGGGCCATGCTCGGGCGGTTTAGTGCTGTCAATGGGGTAGGCGTGAGAGAAAGTTGCGACTTGTAGGAAGGCTAACGACAGGTTTCAGGTATACAGCCAGATCCGTCGTGACATCAGAATCAGTGGCACCTAAACGAAACGGTGCTGCAAACATGCAAACCCTGATTGATGTACTGGAACTGATTTCCCTGAGCCTAGCGATTATTTGTTCGCTCAAGGAGCTGGGATGGCTTTAAGCCGCTTCCGCCTGGCGTTCAGCCACTCGCCACGGGTCGTTGGCTCTGGCCAGCGCTGCCATAGGCGGAGGACTGACGCTGTTACCGCACATGTGCACCTGCTGGGTCTTGGTGAACGGCTTGCCGTCGGCGCCGTGGCTGATGATGTAGTCGGCCGGGAAGCCCTGGGCCTTGTACAGCTCGGCCGGCTTCAGCATCCGCAGGCAAATGTCGACGATAACGTAGGGCGTACCCTTCACCATCACGGTAACCATCGCCAGGCGGTCCTTGGTGGTGATGGTCGGCGCAGGCGAGTCGCAAGCGCTGATGTTCTCGGTGCCGTAGTAGCTGATCAGGAAGGCGGCGACGCGCAGGGCGCCCGCTTCATGCTCCGGCGACAGGGTGAGCGACACCAGCGAGCTCTTGCCACCGCCGCCGGCCGTGATCGTCGGCGCCGGATCATCCAAGCCCTGGCCAACACTGCCGCCGAATGCCCGCTCCATGAATGCGCAGACCAACCCGTGGTGCTGGCCGCCGGCGCTGACGGTGTGTAGCGGGTCGTTCACGTCCCGTGCATCACAGTTGCCGCGCATGTGCACCAGGTGCGCTGTTGCCAGTTGCTGCTGGCTGCCGGTGTTGGTGACCGTGGTCATGGGTTCGTGCATGCCCTTGGCATGCGTGGTGTTGAATCCACCGTTCGCCTGGATCATCACCGCGGCGCTGACTGACTGTCCGCCGCCGCTGGCAGTGACGGTGCCGACCGGGCCGCAGATGTCGTTCACCCCGTGGGAGCGCCGCTTGTTTGCGCCGGAACCCTCACCATGCCCAGCTTGGACGATGCAGGCCGATGCGACCGCGCGGTGGCTATGGGTCATGAGCGTGCCGATGGGCTGATCTGCTGTTACCGGGTTTCCGGCGTACACCGGGCCACCGGCCCGCACCAAAATCGAGCTGGTCAGCGCATGCTTGACGCCGCCGGCGACCACGGTGCCTAGGGGTTGATCAAGGCCTGGCACCCGTGGTTCCTGTCCAGGGCGCTCGCCGTACCCCGACTGAATCAACGTAGGGCTGATCAAAGTTAGTTCACCGCGATTCGCGCAGGTCACCGTCGGCAGCGGCTCGAGCGGGTCATTGATGCGATCGCTGCCCTGGTGCGTCGCCGGGGCGATGGTCGGGCTCACAACCGAGAAGGCGCCGCCCTTGGGGTAAGAGGTTACGGTGCGCTGCGGCTCGTCGGCCGACTGCACCGTTTCCCCTGACCAGTTGGCTATCGGCACAATGAACGGCGCCGCGCTGTCGATGACAAACTTCTTCATGCCCTTGGCAACTCGGCGCAGGGTGGCCGGTGCCAGGTCCCTCTTGCGGCCAAAGATGCTTTTGCCCAGGTCGGTGAAGTCGATGCAGTCAGCGGCTGTTTTCCACTTCAGCTGTCCCTTGGCGGGGTTCTTGGCATGGGTTGGCTCGGGCCACACGATCGGCTGCCCGTCGCACCGGGCGATCATGAACAGGCGCTCCCGGCTGGTGGGCGCGCCGAAGTCGCATGCCCGAATCACTTTCCACTCAACGACATAGCCCATGCCTTCCAGCAAGGCCACGAATCGTCGCCAGGTCCGGCCGCGCTGCTTTGGATCAGGGATCAGGAATTGCTGGCCCACCGGCACGACTTCACCGGGTGCCGCAACGTCGCCGCCGAGTTTCACCACCCGGCCGGTGGCCTTGTCGCGCTTGGCGATCAGTCGGCCCCATTGCAGGATCTGCTTCACGTTCTCGAGGCTGATCACCCGGGGCCGCTTCATGCCTGCCCACTTGAGCCCGATCCACGACAGGTTGCGGATCTCGCGCTTGCGCGGTTGACCACCGGCGGCCTGGGAGTGGTGCGTGCAGTCCGGCGACATGTGGAACCAGCCCACGGCCTTGCCGCCACACTCGGTGTCCGGGTCACCCTCGAAAACGTCGGTAGTGAAGTGCTGTGCGCCGGGGTGGTTCACTGTGTGCATGCTGATCGCTTGCGGGCTGTGGTTCTTCGCCACGTTCACCGTGCGGCCCAGGCCCATTTCCAGCCCGGTACCGGCGCCGCCGCCGCCACAAAAGAAGTCGACAACGATCTCATCGTCCTGAGGGTTGAAGCCGAGTCCGTATTGGGTTTTGAAATCGAAGGGCTGTGTTTTGTTTCGTGCGGACATGGGGAATACTCGCCGGCGTAAAATAGCTACGGCATAATCATCTGGTGGATGAAGTCTGGAGAGTGCTTTGAAAAAAGATTGGGTAATCTGGGTTGGTTGTATTGGACTCTTTTTCGCTGGGGGCATTTATTTCAATATGCTCCCTCAATTGGTTTGGAAAAAAGACATTGGGATTAGTGATCTTGTAGCTGGAGCTTCAGCGGTAGCTGCTGCGTTCGCCGCGTTCGCGGCTTGGAAGTCTGCATTGATTTCAAGTGAAGCTGCGAGTGACAGTAGAGTGTTTTCTCGTATGCAGGCTTACATAATGCATAGACAACAGTTTGAGGCGTTGTTAACGCAAATGGAAAAGGAATTGTTGGTGCGATTTAAGGAGAAAGATAGATTGTATAATGATATTTTTCCAAATAATCGTCACCTGAAACGTCCATTCAGCATGGAGGCTAATGGCGAAGAATTTAAGGCATGGTCAAGCTTTTTCAAAGAGTTGCTAGGTAAAACGAATAAGTACCCTGCAATGGGCTTGAGAGAGCTAAAAACGTGGATGGTTGATCAGCTAATGCTTACGGGGAACTATCTGCGATTTGATTTTGATCTTGATTCCGATATCGGCGTATTCATCATTGAAGGAATTAAAACTAGAGTGTCCATGGATGATCCGATGCTTTCGCTCAGGCTTGCGAGTAAAGTCATCAATCACTTTTCTGTATTCGGAATGACGGATGCTTATCTAGGCATGTCATCGCCACCCGAGTACTTCGTCGACGCTCTCAAGGATCTTCAGCTCACAACATTTACAGGCGGAGGAGGATGTGAATATCGGGAGTTCGGCAAATCGTAGCAAATAGTGTTCTCCGTGCGACGCTGAGAGCACAAATTATTACTTTCATGACCTATATCAGCACCAGCCTCTACCTTGCCGGCTGGCGTGATGCGTTGATATGGGGTATTACGGATGACCGGCATGGAGCCGGATCAAAGAGAGCGAAATGTCACTATCTGTTGATAGGCCACATCCCGTTGAATATCTGACAAAGAAGGTGGTTACCGTCCTGATAGATTTCAAATGGCGTGGCAACAGCGAAATTCCCGTTGCGGCCAGGCTTAGCATTCCAGGACAAGAAGCGGCAAAAACTCCAGTCGAAATAGTGGAAGGGCGGCACTGGGCAACCAAAGATCAAGCGTTGGCAGAGTGCCAAGAATCAGCCGAACGATGGATCGACTTGTCTCTTAGATAGCGGGTCAGCATGCCGCAAGGGCTATTTTGGAGCTTCAATTTGGTCGTCAGGCTCAGGCGGGTCATCGGCGAGCGACTTCAGGCCGCTGCCATGATGATCTGCGACACCTTTTCAGTAACGACAAAAGGTGTCGTTCCTGCCATTGCACCCGTCTAGCGATACTGGATCTTCTGGAGCGGATGCGCAGGCTATATCGACAACTCCCTGAGCTTGCGCTCCGTTGCCCTGTCAAACTGAAGGATAAGTACCTCGCCTTGCTCTTCTGTGATTGCGCCTACGCATGTCAGGCCGATCACAAAGCCATGAGCTTTCGCACCGTATTTAACAGCCAATATCATTGATCCAGCAGTCTCTATCTCTCTAAGAATTTTTTCTGCAGGACGTAGCGCTGCGACTGGCAAGTCGAAACTGTCACTGGTCATCATCGACTCCACACACAAGGTTCTGAGGCTTTATGCCACGCGGGGCTTTTAGCCCTCTAAAAAATCATGACTGCCGCGGTAAGGCGGGGTTCAAAAAATGAAATGGTTCGGCTGACGAGCTCAGACCGGTAAAAAATATTCGTCGCCCGCCAGTCGCTTCTGCGCAGCCTTGGCCGATCGTTCCTGAGCAGTCTTGACATGGACTACCTCTTCGATTCCATATGCTGGCAAATCAAGCCATGTCTAACGGCGACGCTGTTGCATCTGGTTATTGATGCGCCACATGGGGTGTCGGCGAACTTGAAGCCGTTCTCCTGAGCGATCAACGTCACGCGCTTGATGTGAATGCCCAGGTTCTTTGCTGCCATGCTCGTTGTAATGCCTTCGACCGCGTCTGCTCGTACATTAGCCGCCAGAATGGTCATGTCCTCGTTTGTGTTGGGCAACAACCGCCGAGGGGAACGGCTCGATCTCCGCGAACCAGGCGGTGCGCATGCCCAGCGGGTGCACGCTTGTGTCGCGGCCTTGATGCCGCTGCACACAGAACCGTATGTGATATCGGACATATGGGAACCTCGTCGGCTGGCTTGATGTTGATTTTAGGAGTATNACCAGGCGGTGCGCATGCCCAGCGGGTGCACGCTTGTGTCGCGGCCTTGATGCCGCTGCACACAGAACCGTATGTGATATCGGACATATGGGAACCTCGTCGGCTGGCTTGATGTTGATTTTAGGAGTAATGGTATTTGAATAACTCATCCAGGCAGGAGGCCTATATGAGACTGCAAAGCGATATCGATGCACTTGCAGCAATCGAGGAAGACGCAGGCGAGATGCTCAAGTGGATTGGTCTTCCAGACGACAGGCAGAAACTGGAGATCGTAATTTGCTTGCGGCAAATAATTGATCTGGCGACTTATAGAAAGGAGGTTAGCGAGTATTCGGAGCCATTGGCGCGATAGTGCGTGGTTGGTTTGATTCGTTCAAGTGGGTGGTATGCTTTGCTGCTTATCAAACAGGGACAGTGGTAATGGCCAGTAAAAAGCTTGAAGCGTTCCGCGAGTGGTTCATCCCCAAGCATCGGCGTCGAGTGGGTGGTGCTTTTGTGATTATATGGATCAGCGGACTTGTTTTGTATCCAAGCAACAACTGGATCTACGTATTGATTCCAGGAGTGATAATTTTCTTTAGTGCTTGGCCCTCGATAGTTCACGACAAGCGCTGAGGCGCGCCCTGTCATGCCTGGCTGGCGTGATTCGTTGACATGGAGTATTACGGGTGACCGGCATGGAGCCGGATCAGGCGGCGGCGCTGGTCGCTTCTTTTATCGCCATGATGGCGTTAGCGGCGTGGCGCACGTAGTACAGGCGAGCCATCAGGCTTGGGCATGGCTTGCTGATCGTCGACTCCCAGAGGTCGCTGCCACCAATCAATTCTTCGTGCTCGCGCAGGAAGTCATAGGCCAGCACCACCTCGCTGTCGCGGCCATCGGCAAAGACCTCAACCTCCTCAACTACGTCAGCCAGTTCGGCGAACGGAAAGCGCTCGTCTTCTGCCTCATCGCGCTCACGCAGCCATTCAACAAGTTGTTCGGCCTGCTCCAGGGTGGCGCCCTTATTCGGGATGCCAGCTATCCACTCAGGCACTTCATCGCTCGGCAATTCGTAATCGATCCGGCCGGCGACGCACTCACACACCGTATCGCGGATCGCGTCGAAGTCGATCACCACGCGCTTGATGTCGCCATCCAGCTTCTCATGCAGATACCCGTCGCTCTGATGGCGTAAAAAGTTGAGGCCGTAGCTGGAGCCGACGTGGAACACGAGCGGGCCGATATCGCCCATCATGCTCATGCCGAAGCGGGTAACACAGATGTCGAACCCGTAGCAGCTGCTGCCTGGTCGTGCGCAGCGCCAAACCTCGACGCCGTTTTCATTCACCAGTTGGGTGTATTGGTGTTGGGCCAGGTCTTCTGCGACCCGGGCGGCGAGCGCGGTTCTTTCATGCTCTTTCATGGATTATCTCCAGTCAGGCGCCGCCCTCCGTGACCGGTGGTGGCAATTTGGTTTGGGTTGGGATAGTTTTCTGAAAATTTAAATTCGAAGAGAGTTGGTTCATGGACGAGAACACGTTGGATGGCGGCGCACAGGTTCTGGCCCAATTCCGGGATTTCATAGATGGGTGCTCGGGCAGAACCAAATGGGCGTCTGTAAATGCGGTTTCTCATATTGAGAAAGCGATTGAGATATCTGCGATCGATCCAATGATGGCCGCGTTTCGGGCAATCTGTGCGGAAGAGGAAGCAGCTACAGCCCTAATATTTTCCCTAAAAGAGCAGAATTATCCAGGATCTTCAAAGTTGTACTTTAGGCATCATGCGCACAAGCACGCGGTAATTTTATTTGTCAGTACAGTCATTCAATGGTTTGGTAATCGAAAAGCACAAGCAGGTGATAATTTCGGCCAGCACCGCATATTCTTCGATCAAGTGGACGGTCGTGTCGGACTGCACTTGGGATTACAGCTCGGAAATTTGGATGTGCAGGTTCAGCCGACGCCTCCACTTCACATAATCATGCAGGGAGAAAGGACGCTTGCTGAAGAATTTCAAGATGAGATGAAGCTTCTCTTAGGATTTGAAAAGATCTCTGAAATTCGCACCCTCATTGAGCAACGTGCGAACTTCAGGAATACCATTCTGTACGCGACACCTGAGGGCGTGCCCAAACCGGCAGGGAACGTAAATACCTTCATTCAAAACCAGGTCGGCATCGTCAACTCTTTGTTTACTGCGCTGGCCCTCATTGACCCGTGGAGGACTCCTAAGTATCCGAACTCTGGAATCGTCACCGTATCCATTGAGGTCTTTTCAGCGCTAATGGAAAGGGTCACGAAAGATTGATCACATGCGTGGCGGGTGTAGGATCACGTCGCCCGGGTCTTTCTGGATGGCGAGCAGGCTTTTATTTCGGAATTCCCGCGCCACGCTTTCCGTAGGTTCGAAAACGTGGCGCGGCGGATTCAGCAGTGGCTGGCACTTTGCCGAACCCAGCGCATGCAGGTGATGAATCATCAGCGTCATCGCCTCGCCTTGCTCAGTAATGCCTGACCACTCCATCAGCTCGGCCAGCGCCTGGCGGGTGCCGGGGCGAACCCTGAGCCTCAATTCCTCTTCGGCAAGTGCCACGCGCTTCCTGGCGGTTTTCGCCGAGCGCTCCTGCACAGTCTTGGCCATGGCCTACCTCTTCTATTCCGCTGGCCGGCAGTGCGAGCCAGGTTTGACGTTTGCGTTGGTGGATGCGAGCTATGCGGCGCATGAGTCGACCTTCACCTGGCGCCAAGCGCCGACCGCTTCGAAGATCCGCGCGGCATGTTCCTCGCCTAGCGACAGGGTGTCGGGGATAGCGATCCAGCCAGAAGCCACCATCTGGCTTTGATTGGCCTGGTCGCGCAGCTTCTTGTAGCAATGCTCGATCACGTCTTCCAGGTGGTCGGAGAGGTAGACGCCATCGGGCGCCACCTCCATCGACTTGCTGTAGCGGTCGCCGAGGGCGTCGATGCAGAGGGCGCTGAGGTAGATCGTCCACCGGTGGGGAATGCCGCACACGGCCTGGCCAGTCTTCCCCGGCGCGATGTTCTTCAGCGACTTGTAATTGATCATGCCCTGGCGGCCGCTGGGGTCGATGTTGACCACGGCGACGTGGTTGGAGACCAGCAGCGAGCGGCACGACCGGGCGATGCGCGCCTGCAGGTTATACGGCTTGCACCGCTTTTTAGGTTTTCTAACCATGACTACGCCTCCCACTATTTTCGTGGTATCCATGCTTCGCCTCGGCTGATTTTCTAGCAGCGACTGCGCTAAGCAGGTCCTTGAAATACCCAAGATTTATGCGCTTGCCGCTGACCGTGATCCTTGCGACCCATCCGTCGGCGCGGGTATGCCGGCGGACTCCGATACAGCCAGAAGCGCTGTCGCAACGAACAGCCCTGTTCCGGTCGTTTTCTTGTTTGGTCACCGCGCGAAGATTGCACCATCGATTGTCGCCGCGAATACCATTTATATGGTCGATTTGATTCTCGGGAAAACTTCCTGTAACCATCAGCCAAGCCAGGCGATGAGCAAGATATTGCTTTACCCGAACCCTAATCATGCGGTAACCGTCACTCCTGACAAACCCGGCGACCTGGCCGATTTTCACTCGACCACACGTCTTAATCTTTCGGGTGAAAATACCGGTTTCAGGATCATAGTTAAGAGCTTCCAGAGCTTGATCCTTGATCAGATCGCTCATAACGCCTCCGCAAGTTTGCGCAGCGCCTTACGCTCAGCCCTTGGAATCGGGGGCTTGCGGCGCTTGAGGATGGTTTCGGGATCGATCTTGGTGGAGCGGGGCGGTGGCAGCGGTTTGCGTGGCGGGCTTGGTAACTGCGCTACGGTTCCGCCAGCGGCCAGGAACTGCGCTGTACGTTCCGCGATTGAATCAACGTGCTGTCGCTGATCCTCGACCAGGCTTAGGTGGTTGCTGACGTACATGGCGACCTCACTTGATTCGGATCGAACTGTCGCCGCGCTCCAAGTGAGCCCAGGTAGGTTCGGGTAGAAGTTCGTGTTCAGCGTCTTCACCGGCTGCCACGCGCTTGCGCACCGCTTCGTTATGCTCGCGGATCTCCTTGAGCTTGGCGGCAATGGCCTTTTTGTCCGGAGCAATGCTCGACTTCACAGTGGTCAGCTCGTCCGGCACCGCATCTTCGTTGTCCACGATCACCCGTTCGCTGCCCATGGCCAGTGTGATGGTGAAGAGCGGACGCTTGATCGACTTGATGTTGGCTGCTTCCATGTTGCGGCGCAGGTAGTCGCTGATCTGCGACACGCTGTTGGATTTGATCCGCTTGAGTTCGGCCAAGCGCTCGATTTCGTTTTCGATGGCTGTCACGTCGCTTTCGATATTGCGGCGCAACATGACGATGTTGTCAGCCTTGATGTTGAAGTCGCCTTGGACCTCGTCCATTGCGTGCTGCAAGGCCTCCTTGAGCCCCTCATCATCGGTGTCGGCCATGGCCTGAAGTTCGGCGAGTTTGCCGGTGAGTGCGTAGAGCTGAGTCATGCTGCTGCCTCCGTACCTTTTTCAAGGTCAACTTTGCGCTCTTCGAATGCTCGAGTGATTCGCGCTATGAAAGTGGGCTCATTGCGGCGAGTTGCCTCGCGAATGTATTTCACGTTCAGAAGCTTGAGTTCGTGTGTAGTGACAGCCTTGCCGATGGTCTCGACCGCGGAAGCAAGCCACTCGACACGCTCTTGTTTTTGGCGAAGTATCTCGGCGTCCTTGTCCTCGGCCTTTTCAAGCTTGAACTCTTCGGTGATGGTGTCGACGTAGGTCGGATCGTCGAACATGCCCATGTAGATGTCGGCGGCAAACCCCAGGGGCTGCAGGCATTTACCGATAGCGTCGGTCAGCGATTTTTTCGCCGCGTCCCAGTCGGTAAGGATTTTTCCCTGCTGCAGGTAGATAAATGGCGTATGGCCGTAGTGCTGAACCGTGCATTTCTGCCCAGCGTTGCCCAAGTACCAAAGTTCGATTTTTACGGTGTGTAGCTTCGCGCAGATCATCGGAGCCTCTGGCCACTCTTTCGTGGGCCCCTGGAGCGGTGCACCTTCGTCAAATCGATCCTCAAGGACGTTCCAACCCCAACCCTCACCACATGGGCCGAAAATTTCGGTCGCCTTGCGCATGAGATAGGTTGGCCTGATCGCAGTGCCCTTAAAACCACCTGCGCCAGTGTATTTTTTAGTCGCATCAGGGTCGGTCGTGTCGACCTGGTCCCAAATTCGCGTGTTTGTGGCCATGAGAAATCCTTGCCGCGACGATCGCAGCAGTGAGTAGGGGGAGGGAAATAAAAGTTGATAAACATTCTTATTCGTATTTAAGATACGTAATAACATTTCAACTCATCGCAAGGAGCCTCACCTATGAAAGTGCTGTCCTCACTCAAAGAAGCTAAAAACCGTCACCGTGACTGCCAGATCGTTATGCGCCGGGGCCGGATCTACGTGATCTGCAAATCCAATCCAAAATTCAAAGCGCGGCAGGGCAGTGCGAAGAACAAGAACAAGGGGAAAGGCTGATCAGTTTGCTTGCTAATCCTGCTGCTGAACCCGGTAGCGCAGGACCTGGAGCACTCGACCGCCGTAGCCAGGTTCTGCGAATTGCTCAACCGGTGGACCGAAGAAACCACGTCGTTCGGCCAGGCTGTAGGCCTCGCGCAGGTTGTGAGCGCTAATATCTTCGAGCTGCTCGTCGATCAGGGATTTAACCGGTGCGGTGCTCATTGAATCTCCTTACGCCGCCGGCTGACATCCAGTAGACGGGCGCTATACCAGTGGAATTCTTCTGCGTTGATGGCGCCCGAAGTAAAGTGTCGGACGATCAAACCCTCGGCTAGGATCTCGTCGAGCGCTGGCTTGTCTGGATCTTCAAGCGCAAACAACGCTTTATCGATCTCAACGTAGGGGCTCACAGTTCGTTGTCCTCGGCCTGGGCGATAAGAGCGTCATCAGCCAAAGGTTGAAGGAGGCGTTCGGCAATCTCGCCGAGCTTCCCAAGTTGGTGGTCACTCCGGCCAAGCAGCTCCAGTGCTTCCGATTTCACCCTCGAACCCGCCATCCCTGCGATCAGTAAGTAGCCCAGGACTGGAGTGTCGACGCCGCAGTCAGCAAGTAGGTTGTTGGCGTACTCATCGACAGCCAGTGCGAACTGGTAGGCCGTGACGCCTTGCTGGGGGTGCAAGTGGCGCTTGAACATCACGCTTCCACCTCTGGCTAGCTCTTCGGCTGCGTTGTACAGCCATTCGCTGCGAGCCAATTGCTGAGAGGTTTCGCTCACCGGAGGCGGCAGTTGTTCGTCGTGCTCAAACTGAGCCTTGCGTAGTGCTGACATGGTCGCCTCCAAAATGGCGGGTTGTTCACCTGTATTCGTCAACACTCATGCCTCCCGCTGGTTGCCGATGGGCGCGGGGGAGGAGTGCTGACGGGTAGAGGCGGGATAAAGAAAGGCCAGTTGGACGCTGGCCTCTCGGATGCAGTAGTTGATTTTGGGGGCGGGACCGTCAGCGTCAGAACGCCGAGAGCCCCGGTCGAGAACGCCAGCGCTCACGATGGAAGCGCAAGTGACCGGTTGGCAGGCCGTCATCAGGTGGCGGTTCTGGCCGCGCATGCCTGAGCGCTGCGCCGATCAGGAACAGTAGGAGCATGGTGATCTCCAGTTGGGGTGTGTGTCGGTCTTTCCCGACTGTCACGGCGCTTGTGCCAGATCAAGGTAGCTCGCCAATACCAGGTTGGCGCTGACCCTGCGCAATGCGGGTTGAACTATTCGCCGAGTGATGCAGGTGGGCGGTTATAGGCCGCAGTTTCGTCCGCATCGGGGTGTAATTTGGTAGGGATTCGAACCCAAAAGAATTACGTCGATTTCGGCAGCGCTACCTAGTCAACCCCACCCCGCACGCAGGGCGCCCCTGATCCGCCGAGGCAAACTCCAAATTACACCCCGATGCGCTCTCATAGAGAGCATCGGGCAGTTAACGACAGGCTGTCGTGGCGTTGGTTGTTTAGACGGCACGTTCCAGCTCGCAGCATTGCTCATAATGAGCCACCGCGATTGGCATGTGGGAGCTATCCAGAGGCCACTTGTTAACTTTGCAGCCTTGACCAGCGGGGCAATGAAACACAAACAGCTCACCCGCCTTTTTGTCCATCTGCATGCTCACTTGGGCGCCGCTTGTGAAGTCGTCTTCGATGATGATCATCTCGTCTTGCTCCGGTTGTTTTCCCAATGACCACCGCTCTGGATGGGCATCAGTGAAAAGGTCCGTCATGCTGCGAACAGCTCTTGCTGGTGTGGTTGAGGCGAACAGCGCTGGAGTCCGGCGCGTATTGCTGACTCCAGCAGTTCGGCGTCTTTCTCAAGCTCAGGGAAGGCCCCGGCAAATTCGCTGACCGCGCTGCGCAGACCGGCGGCCTCACGCTGCATAGTTGGAATCACGATGCTGATCATGTTGCCAATCGTGCGCAGATCAAGGCTGCATTCCCGGCAAAGCCGGATGTAGTCGAGCATGTACTTGGGCATGTGCTTCTCCTCCTATCGGGACACTGCACGGATGGTCGACAGCGGCACCTTGGCGTCGATCATTCGAAACAGGCTGTAAGGAACCGTGCAACCGCTCTGCTTAGCAAGCCGGCATTGTTTGCGGCATTCCTTGTCGGCGGCTTCCTGGTTGTTTGCGCATCTGAACTTCGGCATTTCGTTTACTCCGTTGATTTTCCGGATGACCCTGTCGCCAAGGTCATCGAGGAAATCTGTTCGCCGTGACCCGCTACTGGCGGCCGTCACCGGCTTGAATCAAATGTTCTTCCAACCGCGGGCCTTTCGGCTTGTTCTCCCGCTGGATAACTGTTCTTGGCGCTTTACGCTGCACGCCCGGGTCAGTTGCCAACCCTCTGAACCGTTTAGGCCGGTTCATCGCTGCCTTTGAATCTGGGCCGGTGGTGATCCGGCAAGGGGTATCGCTAAAGAGCGGCGCAGGTTTCGCTGCTGGCCGACATTCTTCATTGCTGGCTTGAGGCGATAATCACAGAGTGTGTTTATTGTGTCAACACGTGATGTGTTTGTATTTTTCATGATTGAATCACGATGTGTGGTATTGATTGGGACGGAGGTAGCAGGAAGCCCGCCTACCGGCGAGCTCATTTAGGAATCGCAGTACTCGCGCCAGCCGATCCTGACAGCGCCGCCCTCCAAATGCTCGATCCTTATGCCAGCGGTGTCGCCGATATCCTGGATGACCTGGTGCCAGGCTTCAGGGCTTTCGTCGTCGCGCTTGGATACTTCGACCAGTTGAATCCTCTGTACCCGAGGAGAGGCGATCAAGCCTTGCAGGCGTCGGCCGACAAGCTCGTAGGAATTTCGTGGTTTTGATGGATAGTAGGGTGCCTGAATCATGCTTCGCTCCTTGCGAAATCTGTATGCATGTACAGTATTGTTGTTGGCATCTTATTGGCAATAGGGTGGCAAGGAGTTTCATGCATAAATGCATAAACCGCTTGGTTGGAGACGCCCTAAGCCCAGAAAAGCCCAGCTCTGTGGCGGGGTGTCTAACTGCCATCATTCGGATACAATGCGCGCCGGCCGAGCATCGGCCAAGCCAATGAAGGCGCTACGGAGTGATGGTATGAAGATGGGAAAGGCGGCGGGAGTCGCAGTGCTTATTGCAATGATTGCCCTGGGCGGCTGCGCTAGCATTGTTAGCGATAGCAAGCCGAAGGTTGGGTTGTACAGCCTTCCGACGAATGCCAACTACGTAATCAAGGACAGTAGTGGAGGTGTGCTGCATAAGGGCGTCACTCCAGGTTCCGCGATTTTGGAGACGAGCAGGGGCTACTTTAAAAGCCAGAGCTACACCGTTACCTTCCAAAAAGACGGCTATGCAGAAACAACTGTCCCTCTAAAGTCGACTGTAAGCGGCTGGTACTGGGGCAACCTGCTTATTGGCGGCTTGATAGGTATGTTGATCGTTGATCCGTTGACAGGTGCCATGTATACGCTTCCAGAAGACGCTACTGGCAAGCTGAGCGCTGTAAGCCTTCCACCTTCTGCACAGCCGCAAGCCTCGGTGACGTCGCAATAATCTACAGGCATGAAAAAGCCCGCGCGCGACGGGCTTCTTTATTAAATTCTCAAGGGTTCGACTTAGTTCAGCCTCTCAAGTTGAAGCCAACTTTTTCGCACTTCACCCGAGCAAATGCCTTTGGGTGTCCACCCACACGAGCGCTATTTGTCTCCATGACTTGATCGCCACGCAGCATGAAAAACCACAATTCTTGCCCCGCATAGCCGCCATAAATATTCTTTGCATTCACGATGACGCACATCCCATACCCGAATCGAAGCCCAAAGATGCCATTCCACATCGGAATAGGGTCACCCAGAAATTGAAACTTTGTTGAATCGGGATCCGGCTGAGTCCGCGCCATATATGCTTTGATCGTACGATCGTAGTCGAATGGATAAGGTCCATAGTCCGGATTTTCAAGCTGCTCTGGAGTGGGCTTTACGCACCCGGTAAGAAGAAGCGAGGCGGCACAAGCAGCGAGCAATTTCTTAAGCATGAGGGTCTCTCTCTGACTGAGCCAGCACCTTAACATTCGTGGCGTACAGCCACTACTGGTGGGCAGGTCATCAATCAGGCCCTTGTGCCCTCACCCTAGCCAACCCCTGCTTGATATGCCCGGTGTTCTCCCCGATCGTCTTCAGCGCACCGCGAACATTGCCGCCAGCCTCGACACTGCCTTGGCTTTCGACGAGCAATGTCAGCTCCATATGTGCCCGCTTCCAGGGCGAGTTGATTCTCGTAGATGCGTTCGAGCATATCGGGAAGGGAGTAGGGGGAAAGCATTGCGTCGTCTCCAATTGAGGGCCTAGATAGCGTAGACCACGGAATTGAAGGTAAAGAAAAGCCCGCGATGGGGGATAGCGGGCTTAAAGGATCTTCACAAGGAGCAGTGGCCACAATAGGCGCTCCCCTGTGAAAAGATCGTGAAAGCACAGATACAAGAAGCCCGGCGCTGAGCCGGGCTTGGGAGATTAACGATGGTATTAGTTATAGGCCCTGGGCAATTCGGCCACTTCACATAAAACCTTGAACCCCTCCCATTCGCTGGGAACTTTGTTTGCCAGATGTCGGAAGTCTTGGCGCAAAAATACTCGTAGAGCGAGGCTGCTCCCCGCGCAAGAAAAAGTGGAAACGCTCACCGCTCCGCTGGGTGCGTCGATCCGAGCGAGCAAATGCTTTGCTGCAGAATATGGATCACGTTCCAAGGTCCGCATGATGTCCTCCTACAAGTTGAACTCCAAGCCTCTCTAGGATTGGACGTATAGGGAGGAAGAAGGTTCGCTGGTTACCAGGGGCAATAGCGTCCTGTCCGCCGGCGAATAGTAGACCAACTGCAGCTCGCTCGCCATTTTCCTTCACTGATACGATCAAGGATCCTGAGTCGCCCCCAGTGGAAAAGGCCTCGCCCTCACCGTGAACAATCCATGTGTTCTCGAACATGATGTGTCCGGTGAAGCTGAACTCCGCAGCGGAACAGGACACCGTGAGCGGGCCCAATTCTCTACCTACAATTTTTCCTCTGGTATGCCCTGTCGTTCTTCCAACTTTCTCGACCAGCATGCCCTCAGTAGGGTCTTCAACGAGCGTTGGCGTGTCGTAGAGCCCGCCCTGCAGCGATGAGACAACTGCGTCGTTCAATATTGTGAATAGGGCCGCATCGGAATTTCGCGCTATATCAATATTGCCTTGGGTCCCTACGTTCATTTCAAGAACCGATTTATGAAGCCCTATAGTGAATGGATGAAGACGACCTGCATCCACGTCAAGCACTCCAGGTGCAAGAATTGGGACGCCAACGGATGAATGGTTGCACAGTCCCGTGACGTGGTTATTGGTCATACCATACATGGTTCCTCCCTCGTCTCTGACGAGGGCTCCAAGCGTCCCGGCCGAGCGCGAGTTACCCGGAGAAATCGATGAGCCGCATGCGTATCTTGACTGTCCTGCTGGGTCAGCTACCACACTGAAGGCTGCGCCCTGAGCCTGACTAGGCATCTTTCCGATCTCGTCCACATCTCCCTGCGTGTATGCAATTCCACAGCCGTGAATGGTTGTTGGGAGCGTCTTCAAGTCTTTGTTGTAAACCTTCTTTTTGGTGTAAAGATAAATGCACCGCGCGCGCTCGTTGTAAGCGATGGTTAAAAGCATCTTTTGCCTGAGTAGAGCTTCAATCTCTACCGAGGCAATTATAGGCTCCACACCTCCGGTCAGGTTAGCCTCAATGGATCCAGGAAAAGCGGCAATTAGGCCTTTCTCGACAGCCCATTTTCGGATTGCACTTGCAACATAAAGTGTGGACGACGCATCTTTGACTTCCATGTTTCCTCCCCAGGAATGAATGCTCAATCCTTGTCGTAGACTCAGCTTAAGAGCCAAAGAAATTGGCTAACGATTTTTATATATTATTTATTCTATTACAGCGCTTTGAAGCATCCTCCGCACCAAACTACGCGCCTACTCGGGATTGCTTCGGCTTATTTGCCCCCCATTTGTACCATCGGAATGACCTGAAATTCACTCAGGTGTTGCGCTGGCTGCGTTTAGGGCTCGTAGTGCAAGAACATTCCTTTACCGGCAGCGTTTTTTGCAGCGATCAGAGCCCTGGCTGCAAGAGCTGTGGTTTCACCATGACTGTACTCATAGCTTGGAGGCAGAACCAGTACGCTGGTCCACGAAGGATCTCCATCGATTAGCAGGGGTAGTTCGTGGCATTGCAGCTGATTTCCATCAGGTCTCGGGCCTAATACCTTTCTGAGCGAATCTGCAAGGGCTGAAGCCCCTGGACGATGATGGTGATTAGCTACGGCAATGCCATAAGCGCTCAAAGCGCTAGCTATCTGGGGCAGCCTTGACTCTTCATTCAATACCGCGACTACAGGCATATCGCACTCCTTGCAAAAAACTCGAAAATCTCTAAGTGCCGGACTCTAAATCGCGGACTTTCTCAGTAAAACTTCTGCAACGCCTGCACAACCACGCCCACGATCCGGCAGTTCTCGTCGACAGCCTCGATGGGGTAGCTCGGGTTCAGCGGTTTCAGGAACAGCCGCCCGCCATCGCTGACCAGCTTCTTGAATGTCGCTTCGTTGCTGTCTGGCAGCTTGGCAACGACCAGCTTACCTGGTGCAACTTCAGCCTCAGTGTCCACAAGGATCAGCGTGCCTTCGGTGATGCTCTGGCCGGCGGGTGCCGTCATCGAGTCACCTTTCACCTTCAGCCAAAACGCGGTGCCCTTGGAGTCGTACTCCGAGAACTCATAGCTGTCCGAGAATCCAGCTGGGTATGGCTCAACGGCCTCCGCCCAGGCGCCGGCGGCGACCCAGCTGATTACTGGGTAGCGGAATGATTTGGTGGGTTGGGCGGCGATTGAAATATTCGAGGGGCTTTCGCCAGGCAAAAGCAGCGCTGCCGGATCGATTTTCAGTTCATGGGCAATCTTGGCGATATCGTCAAGGTTTGGCTCCCGAGCATCTTTTTCATAGTTTCCTATGCGCGATTGGGATTTCCACCCGCACGCCTTTGCTAAGGCAGCCTGAGAAAGCCCTGCTTTTTCTCTGTAGTGAGCGATGCGCGATCCGAGTGTCTTCATGGATCGAATTTTAATCACGGAGTGAAATAAATTCCGCACACTTATTGTGTTTGCCAATAACACGCTATGTGTTTATCCTTGGTTTAATGACCGCAGGAGCAATGCAATGAACCTCATAGCAGAGTTTCGTGAGGAGGCCGGAATCACCCAGGCAGCCTTGCACCGAAAGCTCAACTGGAAGCAGTCGCGGCTCGCTAACTACGAGTCGGGGGCACGCCCATTGAAGCTTGAAGATGCCCGGAAGATCGTCCAGGCGCTGAATGAATTAGGTGCGAAATGCACTTTGGATCGCGTTTTTCCGCAGCAATCTTCTACGGATGTTCGGGCCGCCTAAGCGACATCCCTGTCCGCCGTTCCATTGAAGCCAGATTAGAAGAGAGTAGTCCCCATGCATACGTCCAGTTCCAGACACACCGTACAAACCCGTGATCAGGTACTGGTCGCCCACGCTGCAAATCAGATCGCGCGCACCAGCTTGAGCCAGGACGACTTCGCTCAGGCTTTGAGCCGCGAACTGCACCTGTCGTGCCCGGATAAGGCCATCGCCAAAGAGGTGCCGGACTTCACCGCGCTTACCTTTCAGAACGACGTGTCCGACTTTGTGAAGGCGACCGGCCGCTGGCTCAAGCGTGTTCAGCGCTGGCTGTCCGGCGATCAAGAAATGCCTTCCTGGCTGGAAGAGTCGTGGGTCAACGCCCTTGAGCCTGAGTTCCGCGACCACTGTGTGAACGAACTGGCGAGCCGCCATGGCCTCACCGGTGCCCGCCAGATGACTAGCGACCAATGCGCGAACAAAAGCTTCGGTGCGCTGATCCGCGCGCTGGGCGATGTGATCGACACCGGCAGCGAAGTGTTCGACGACCAGGTGATGTGCGAACTGGATTTGCCGCACTTGCCAGCATTCGCCAAGCAGTGCCGCCAGGTTGAAGCGAAGGCGGGGGAGCTGGGGCGTCGTGCGGAGCAGTTGCTCGCTGGGGCGCGGCCACTGAAATCCATCGCCTGAATTCCAGGCACAAAAAAGCCGACGTACGAGGTCGGCTTTTTCTACAGCAGTAAACAACTGGAGCGAATCATGCACCAACACACCGAATCGATCAATAGCCCCACCAATCTCGCGCCACGTTTTTCGCAATCGCAAAACGTGGCGCGGACAATGTCATCTCGGGAAATCGCCGATCTGGTCGAGGCCCGGCACAACGATGTCATCACCACCATCGAACGCCTTTTTGCCAAAGGGCTTTTACGATCAGATCGTAAAACTCGGCGTGAAGCCACCGGCGGCCGCCCGATCGATGTCTACGACCTGACCGAGCGTGACACGCATCTGGTTGTGGCTGGCTACAGCGACGAGCACCGCGCACGAGTTATCGACCGCTGGCAGGAACTGGAGGGGCAGGTTGCGCAACCACAACAGCTCTCCACCATGGACATCCTGCAGATCGCAATGGAGTCTGAAAAGGCCCGCTTGATGCTCACCGCCCAGGTCGAGCAGCAGGCCACGAAGATCCATTCCTTGGAAAACTTGTTCAAGGAAGGCATGACCCACACCCAGTTCTGCAAGGGCCTCAATGGGGTCAACGTCATGCAGGTGGGTAATTACCTGGAAGCCCGAAGCTGGCTCTATAACGAGAGCAAGTCCGGGACCCGTCACCGCGTTGGCTCGTACGCCCGCGACAAGTACATGACCGAGCACCAGGTCGAAGTCACCCCGCACGGCAAAGACCCGTTTATCTCCTACACGCCCGTTCTGCTGAAGAAGGGCGCCGCACGCCTGTACGACCTGTACCTGGCCGGCGAGCTGCCCATGAAGAAGACTTGGGATGGCCTGTTCACCCACGATAAAGCAGTGCGAGGTGCCGCGTGAGCATGGGCCTTATGGTCGCCGCGATGAAACTTCGCGTCGGCAATCCATTGCGCAAGCTTGTGCTGATCAAGCTGGCCGACAACGCCAGCGACGTAGGCGAGTGCTGGCCGTCTTATCAGCACATCGCCGATCAGTGCGAGATCAGCAAGCGCTCTGTCATGAACCACATCACAGCCTTGTGTGACGCGGGATTGCTGCGCAAGGAAATCCGAAAGGGTGGCCCGAAGGGGAACTCATCGAACGTTTACTTCCTCACCCTCGACGGTGATGGTGCACCTCCTGCACCAGGGGTAGTGCAGAAGATTCACCCGGGTAGTGCAGCATCTTCACCCCCTAGTGAATCTCCTGCACCAGGGGGTAGTGCAGCACCTGCACCCAGAATCAGTAACTCTCTTGAACCAGTCATAGAACCGATCATTGAACCAATTGCACCCCCGGCTCCCGCCGAGGTCGTAGCGGCTCAGTCCCGCGGCTTAGTGCTGGTCGTTGATCGCACCGACACTCCACGGGTTGAAATCCCCGCCGACATGCCGGGCCCCAAAGACCAGGCCTGCAAAACCTTCAAGGTCTGGGCGAACTACGCCATGGCTTACCGCAAACGCTACAGCGCCTGGCCTGTGTGGAATGCCAAGGTAGGCGGCCAACTCGGCCAACTGGTCGACCGCCTGGGCGCTGACGTAGCCCACCACGTTGCCGCCCACTTCCTGAAAACCAGCGACGCCGCTGTGCTGCGCAAGTGCCACAGCCTCAACGAGCTGCTGGCCAACGCCGAGAGCTACCACACCCAGTGGGTGACCGGGCAGCGCATCAACGGCACGACAGCCCGCCAGATGGAGCGGACAGAGGCGAACCACTCCGCAGCGGAGCAGGCCGCCCAGATGGTTCTGGCCAAACGCCAAGCAGGTGACCGCAATGAATACCTCTGAAATGAACGACCAGCAGGTCGCCGGGCTGGCCGCAGCCATCTGTGCGACGGCCGAGGCCATGGGGCAGGAAATGAACCCAGGCACTGCCGCAATGATGGCCGAAGATCTTTGCGCCTACCCGGTGCCGGTCGTCAAAGCCGCGTTGAAGGCCTGCCGCTTTGAGGTGAAGGGCAAGCTGGCTATGGCCGACATTCTGCAACGCGTCCAGTCCTCCGATGGCCGCCCCGGCAAGGACGAGGCCTGGGCCATCGCCATGACCACCAACGACGAATTTGAAACCGTGGTGCTGACCGATGAAATCCAACTGGCCCTGGCTGCTGCGAAACCCATCTTGGATGGCGGCGACAAGATCGGTGCGCGCATGGCGTTCATCGATGCCTACCAACGGTTCGTGGGCCAGGCCCGCGAGGATGCGAAGTCGGTCAACTGGCACGTGTCCGTGGGCTTCGACGCCAACCGCCGTATCCAGGCTGTCGCCAAGGCGGTGGAGTTGAAGCGTATCCCGCGCGAACACGGCCAGAAATATTTGGCTGACCTGAGCGTTGACCCGGTCACTGAGGACGGCCGCGCCATCGCTGGCTTGCTCACCGGAACCGTCACCCAGCCAAAGCCGCTGCTGCGCGCAAAGCTTGAGATCGTGAAGAGCTCGATGCTGGAAATGCGGAAGGTCAGCGAGGAGCGGAAGCTCGAAATTCGGATTGACGCTGCCAATGATTTGGCGGATCGCCGGGCGCTACTGATCAAGCAGGCCCAGGAACTGGAAGCCAAGAGGGCGGCGCAATGACCAAGCCAGCGAAGCCGCGCCCAATGCCCGTTTACCTAGTTCTGCGCCGCTTGGTAGATCCCGCCACCGGCAAGGAGGTGGCCGCGTTCGTGCCGTCCTCCGACGCGGACCGCTCGATCCTGCGAGAGCGTGATTTTCGGATCAACACGAAGATCCGCGCCGACCTCAAGCAGCCGCGCAACCCACGGTTCAACGGTTTGGTCCATGGACTGGGCCGGGTGCTGAGCCAGAACATCGATCGGTTTTCCGGCAAGCAGTCCCACGACGCCATCAAGGCCCTGCAACTGGAGTCAGGCGTGTACTGCGACGAGGAAGCGTTCGACATTCCTGGGCTGGGCCAGCTCACCCGCAAGACACCCCGCAGCCTTTCCTACGATTCGATGGGGGAGGAGACATTCCAAGACTTTTGGCGCCAGTGCTGCGCGTACCTGGTGCTGCATGACTGGCCGACGCTCACGGAAGAGCGCCTGACCGAAATGGCCGAGTTCGAAGCATTCAAGGAGGCCGCATGAGCCGTAACTTCAAGCCGGGCGACCTGGCCCTAACCCTTGCACCTATAGGCGATGAAGCCCCAGCTGGCTGCGAGGTCGAATTACTCAAATTTTTCCATGAAGGCTCTGACGCAAAATATCAGGGTATCGAGTTTGTGGCCGAGTGGGATCTTTGGGTGGTGAGGCTGCATGGGCGATTAGCTGCGTTTGGTGTCCACCACCTGATGCCCCTTCGCGGCGACTTCACCCATGAGCAGCAGAAAGCCAAGGAGGCTGTATGACGATTGAGCGGAAGCAGCCCAAGCCGAAGAAATGCCGCGTTGCTACGTGCAGGGCCTTATTCGTCCCTTCGCGGATGGGGCAGGCGGTGTGCAGTCCGGCCTGCGCGATGGTCGACGCGCCCAGGCATGAGCCGAAGGCACGCAAGGCGCTGGCCGACATCGAGCGCAAGGACATCAAGGTCCGCAAGGAGGCCCTGAAAAGTCGCGCCGACCACATGAAGGATTCCGAGAAGGCTGTGCGGGACTACCGGCGAACCTACGAGCTGAGCATCGGCAGCGGCTGTATGAGCTGCGGCCTGAGCCAGGAAGAAATCCGCGCAGCGCAGGGCTGGAAGACTGGCGGGGCATTCGACGCAGGTCATTTCCTCGGTAAGGGCGCCCGGCCAGAGCTGCGGCTGGTGCCGAACAACATCTGGTTGCAGTGCAAGAGTTGTAATGCCGGGTCGTCCAAGTACGCCCGAAAGGGCCAAACGGTTTCGCAGGCCTTCCGGGAAGGGCTGATCGCCCGCATAGGCCTGGAGGCTGTCGAGGCGCTCGAAGCCGACCACACGCCACGCAAAGAGACCGTAGAGCAACTGAAAGCCATCACCGCCGAATACCGGGCAAAGACCAGAGAACTCAAGAAGGGGCAGGCAGCATGAAGATCAACTCAGCGCGCCAGGCTTGGCATGACTGCAATTACAACCCAGCCCCCGGCCAGACCTCTGATGTCGTCCAGCTCGGGGTGGTGGTGCAGAACACCGAGCGCGGTCCAACGGCAAACCACGCGGTGCACGGGGCGTTGGCTGGGCATATCCAGTCTGCAATCGCCCGACTACACCCGCAGATCCGCGTATTCGGTGACTTCATGTACGCCGCCGAGCAGAGCGCCGACATCCGTGAGGCGGCGGAAGAGGTCGTGTTCCTGTTGGTGGAGAACCGGTCTCCGCGCATGACCGCGGCCAAGCGCGAGAAGCTGGAATTCGTGGTCAAGGGCGTGCTGCGTCGGTATCAGCATATGCACCAGGGCGGGCAGTCGTCCAACGAAGACCCGCTGGCCAATGCCGAGAAGTTCCGGGCCTGGATGTGGCAGGTCTACGAAGTGCGCCTGGAGTCGTGTAACTGGGAGCGGGATTGGGGTGGCGTGCTGCAACTGATCTTCGAGTGCTGCGAGGATCTGGATCGGCGAGCATTGAGCCCCATTGCGGCGGTAATTTACGAAATGCGCGAGGCCGCATGAGGGCCTATTGCGTTCCCGTGCGGCTGGTGATACCTTATCGCCACTGTTAGAGTTTTGCCTTCGGCAACTTACTCCCAGATAATCCAACGAAACCCGGCCAATGTGCCGGGTTTTTTGTTTATGGATTTTGTCTTTTAGGTAAGGCATCAAGCTTAATTAATCATCGGGATCATCTTCAGGCTGTTCCTTTATTGGGAACAATATTGGTTGCGATGAAAACCATTCCATCTCGGCGAGAGCGTCCGACTGATCTGGAAACTTAAGAATTGTGGTGGTAAGACCTTGGCGCTTGCCTTCTGAGTGATCTGGCTTGCTTGCTCTTTGCAGATATTCTATTACCGAACCGGCTTGTAAGGAGAAGTCATCGGCGTTGCTTAGACTGAATCCGGATTCGTGAACAAGCTTATTTCGCTCCGCTGCGATCTTTTTGATTGACCAGGCGATCTCTGATGGCAAAAGGTGCTCGACAGATCGACATTTCTCGGTCAGCCCACGGCCTTCAGATCCGATAGCGTTGAGCAAATTCTCTATTTTTTTAGTTGCTTCCAGAACCAGGGCGTACTGGTCACTCATGGTTTTCATCCGTATTAGCAAGGCGGAACGCATTGGCGTGTCTATCTATGCAAGACTGATCGTGGGTAACATTCCACAATGCCATCACGCCCAGCATCTGTCAATTTCGCAGAATTCCGTTAAAACCTGACAACTACTACAAGGCCCGCCAATCCGCGGGCCTTTCCAGTTTTCGGCTCCACCACACCCATTGCTCCGAGCTGGGAGTGCTGCTGGGGCTGATTCAAATCCGCAAACTTCTGGAGTTGAGCATGAAGAGCGAATATCGCCAGGCTGTCGAGGCTGTTATTGCGCAGGAGGCGAAGCTAGCAGAGGTTGCCAGGCTTCACACTGATGCAGCAGCTCGAGAGAAGCAGTTCTCTGAAGCATTGCGATTTAATCAGGAAACGCTCGAGCAGTACGAGCGTCGAGTAGCTGAACTGGAGCCTTCCAACAAAGGCACTGTTGATCTGCAAAGCCAAATCAGTGAGATAAATTCTTCGCTGAAGTTTTTGTGCCGTGAACTGATGCGTCCAGAGTCTTAAAAGCCTGCGTGTTTGGTTATGAGTTGTGCGCCAATGGATAGGGCCTGATTAAGAATTTCTGATGCGGCGCTTTTGGTGCCCGCCTTGGTTGCGGCAGATAGCTTTTGTCCAAGAGTTTCGGTCCCAAGAGAAGGTTTCGGCACATGTTTGAGTGCTTGAAGGCCGTATGGGGTCAGTACATAGACTTGCCGGTTAACCGGGGCTGCTCTTTTCGCTATGAAACCTGCGTGCACCAGCCATTCAAGTGTGGCATCGAAGAATTCTGTTTCGGGATCGCGCTCGCCTTCTGTTACGGAATTTTCCGTGGAGGGGTCGTATTCGAGGTATTTGAGAACGGTTAATCCAGCGACCTGCGGGCTCACGCTGGAGGGGATCGGGAAACCCTCGTATAGAAACGCCAAGATGTCAGCGCTCATCTCATCGAAGCGCTCAATGTTTGTTTTCGCCATGGCTCGGACCATCGTTTGCTATAAGGGCAATGACGATAGCACGTAGCCATATGCCCGCCACTGAGCGGGCTTTTTTATTCCGCACGCCCAGCGGGGCCGGTCAGATCATTATCTGAAGGCCTCTCGTGCAGCTCAGATTTCACGAGAGGTAGGTGTTTTGGCGCCGTGATGCCGAGGGACACATACCCACGATCAACCTTGGTCACTTTGATTTGGATTTCATCGCCGATGTATAGGCGCTGATTGGGTGTTCTGGTCACGACTAGCAATTGATATTCCTTCTGATTAGGTCCTTTATCTGTGGGATTAATTGCATGAATTCTGCGCAAAAGACGCAGGACGGTTCTGACTTTTCTGCCGAAAATTCTTATTTAATCCTTCATTCCCTGACCGGGAGAACAACAAGACATGGAGTGACGATGGATCCTACTGACCTCGGCCCAGGCACAGCTACCTGGCTGGGCGGTAGCGCCACCGTAGTGCTTGGCGGCCTGCTATGGCTGCGCCGGTTCCTCTCAAAGGACGCAACTGACCGCGCCATGGATAGCGCTGATATCGGCACGTTAAAAAGACTGAACGAGCTGCTGAACCAGGAACGAGCTGCCCGCAAAGAGGCCGAGGCACGCGCCGATCAGTTCGCGAAAGAGCGGAATGATCTGGCCGCCGCCGTTGGGCGTATGGAAGGCAAGATCGAAGCGCTGACCAGCCAGGTCGCCCAACTCACTGACCGCGTGACGCAACAGAGCGACGAGATCACTCGCCTGCGCACCAAGCTGGGAGGAATCGCCTAATGGACAGATGCGCATTGGAATTCATCGCGCGCCGCTGGTGGCGCCGTGCTGAGGTCTGGGCCATAGCAGTCGTTCTGGTGGGTGGTGGTGCAGTTCTCGGTTATCAGGCCGCCTACTGGTCTCTTGCAGAGAACCAGAGCAACCAGGTGACCGATATTCGTAAGGCCTACGACACTGCCATGGGCGAACGAGACAAGCGCCTGGAAGAGTTGACACGCCAAACCGGTACCGCCGCCGACAAGGCCACCAAGGCTGCAACGACTGCGGCCCACGCTGCCGACAAAGCGGACGAAGCCCTCAATCGGGTATCGCAGTAATCCGCGCCACGTTTTCGAATGCGCCAAATCGTGGCGCGTACAGAAACTTATAAAGGGAGCAGATGGTTACTTCACCACATCAGCATAGCTCTTCGTCCACTTATGCTGACAGCTAAGGCAGTCCCAAAACTCAGTGACATCAACGTCGCTGACCGTGACAGTCCGCTGCTCTTCCTGTTTTGTCACGTGGTTCTGAACGATCTTCTGCACCGAGCGGACGCCAATCAACTTCTGCACCCGGTTGTAGCGTCGGGCTGCGGTGGAGTTGCACTTTGGGCAAGACGCGGGGCGGAGATTGCCGTAGTAGACTGCAAAGATTCCACTGAAAACTGCGGCGGCGATATATAAAATGGCCGCGCCTTTGTCTTTGTGGATCTCCGCCTGCCCCAGCACGCCCAAGATAATCGCTGCCCCAAAGAACGAAAACGTTCGCAGCTTATTAAAAAGCCGCCAGTATTCAGCCTTCTTTATTGCTCGCTGGGCTGCTGGGTTGACCGCGGCCTTGATGTTGTCCTGATCAACAACGTCGTCGCAGATTTTATTCTCAATCAGTCCAGCCATGCGTGCGTAATCTTCGGTCACGCCGATTTGCAGGCTGAACTTTCCATTTGGCATTGGCTTGATCTCGTCCGACCAAACTTTCTTTCCAGCGAGCAATACGACTGCCTGAACGGGTCGCTTAGTCTTGATGCTCGTACTTTCTCCATTTGAGATGCCTTCCGGGTAGCCATTGATCTCGACAGATAGCAATCTGTCTTCGAACCCAGGAAACGTGTCCTTTCGAGATACACGTACGTTTGGCATTCTTGTCCGCTCCTCATCGGTTGATCGCATGTTATCGACCAGAACCCCTCGCTCTTGAGGTTTTGTAAAAGGGCTCACGATATTTGGGAGAGCAATAATGGATCGTCCTCATCCACCACCGTGTCTGCATGAGGGCGCATTTGGGAGAGTTGTGCCAGCTCTAGGTGTTTGGGAATGGGTACAGGCCGAAATTCTCGCTGACACCGGCAGCCTCCAAAACGAAGACCATGCCCACCTACTGGATGCAGACATCCGCGTCATGTGGGCGTCGTCGAGCTTCGCCAAGCAGGGCCGCGCAGTCCTCGGTCAGGCCGAGCAGGTAGCGTTCCGTGCTGGCGGTTGGCAGAAAGCCCGGATGGAGCAACAGATGCGTGATTGGTTCGGCGATGTGCCGGCCTTCATCATCACACTGGCGGCTGACTACTGCGCCCAGTGCAGCGACCTCGAGTTCTGCGCTTTGATCGAGCACGAGCTGTATCACCTGGCTCACGCGACCGACAAGTACGGTCAACCAGCATTCACCCAAGACGGTGCACCGAAGATCAAGCTGCAGGGCCACGACGTGGAAGAGTTCGTCGGTGTCGTCCGCCGCTATGGTGCAAGCCCTGACGTTCAAGCGTTGGTGGATGCTGCAAACAGTCCTGCCGAGGTGGGGAAATTGAACATTGCGAGGGCCTGCGGAACCTGTCTGCTCAAGTCGGCCTGATTTTGGACAGGTTTGGACGGATGAACGCCTATGGCAGCTCTAAGCAGTGAGGTGAAGACCTTTGTAGTACAGGCTCTCGCTTGCTTCGATACGCCTTCTCAGGTGGTTGAGGCGGTCCAGAAAGAATTCAGCTTGAGCATCACCCGCCAGCAGGTCGAATCACACGACCCGACGAAGGTTTCAGGTAAGAAACTTGCGGACAGATGGAAGACCCTTTTTGAACAGACCAGAAAGCGTTTCCGCGAAGAGACTGAAGACATACCCATTGCCAACCGCGCCTTTCGCCTCCGCGCGATGAACCGCTTTGTGGAGAAGGCTGAGTCGATGAAGAACATCGGCCTGGCCATGCAGATCCTCGAACAGGCCGCGAAGGAAGCCGGCGACATCTACGTCAACCGGGCCCGGAAGGAAGAGGTTGGCGATGAACCGGTGATCCCGACCCGCATCCAGGTCGACGTGGTGGATGCGAGGAAGCCGAATGCCGAGCCTTAACGTTCCCCAGGCTCAGTTCCTCACACTGCCCCACAAGTTTCGTGCATTCGTTGCCGGGTTCGGCTCAGGTAAGACCTGGGTAGGCTGCTCGGCACTGAGCAAGCACTTCATGGAGTGGCCCGGCGTCAACGCTGGTTACTTCGCACCGACTTACCCGCAGATCCGAGACATCTTCTATCCGACCATGGATGAGGTGGCCTACGACTGGGGATTGAAGACCAAGATCAACCAGGCGAACCACGAAGTTCACATTTACAGCGGCCGGCAGTACCGCGGCACTGTGATATGCCGCTCGATGGAGAAGCCCCAGACCATCGTCGGCTTCAAGATCGGTCAGGCCCTGGTAGATGAGCTGGACGTGATGAGCTTGCTGAAGGCTCAGCAGGCCTGGCGCAAAATCATTGCCCGGATGCGTTACAACCTGCCCGGACTGAAGAACGGGGTGGACGTCACTACTACGCCTGAGGGCTTCAAGTTCGTTTATCAGCAGTTCGTGAAGCAGTTGCGCGACAAGCCAGTGCTTAACGACATGTACGGCCTGGTGCAGGCCAGCACGTTCGACAACGAGCTGAACCTGCCGGACGACTACATCGCCTCCCTGATGGAGTCGTATCCGCCGCAACTGATCCAGGCCTATCTCCGTGGTCAGTTCGTCAACCTGACGTCCGGCACGATCTACACGGCCTATGACCGAAAGCTCAACGGATGCTTCGACACCGTGCAGCCCGGCGAACCACTGTTCATTGGGATGGACTTCAACGTCGGCAAGATGGCAGCGATCACCCACGTTAAGCGCGACCAGGGGTTGCCCAGGGCTGTGGATGAGCTGATCGACGGCTACGACACGCCCGACATGATCCGTCGCATCAAAGAGCGCTACTGGCAGCACGACGGCAACGACTTCAAGAAGACGTGCGAGATCAGGATCTACCCGGATGCCTCTGGCGATTCGCGCAAGTCTGTGAACGCGAGCATCACCGACCTTGCCATGCTCAAGCAGGCCGGGTTCGCGGTCATCGCTCCAGCGGTAAACCCGCCGGTGAAGGACCGAATCAACGCAATGAACGCCGTCTTCTGCAATGCGCAGGGCGAGCGCCGCTACCTGGTCAACCCGCTCACCTGCCCAACCTATGCCGACGGCCTGGAGCAGCAGGTGTGGGGCGCGAACGGAGAGCCAGACAAAACCGTCGGCATCGATCACGCGAACGACGCCGGCGGCTACTTCATCCACCGCGAGTACCCGATCATCAAACCGGTCACCGCCATCAAAATGGGATACGCCCGATGAGCAACGACGTCTCCTTCAAGCGGGCGGAATACACGGCAGTGCTGGACCGCTGGGCGACAGTTCGCGACGTCTGCGCGGGCCAGCACCGGGTTGTAGATCGGCTGCCGTATATCAACGCACACGACAAGTCGCCGGAAAATCAGGACCGGAACCGAGCCTACCGCGAGCGCGCCGTATTCAAGAATGCCACTGGGCATACTCGTAACGGTTTGCTCGGCTTGGCCTTCCACAAAGATCCGACACTTAAGGTGCCGAAGAAGCTGGAGTACCTGCAAGACAACGCCAACGGCTCTGGCGTGAGCATTTATCAGCACTCCCAGGGCACGCTGGAGAAGGTGCTCGAGGCTGGCCGGCATGGTTTGTATGTCGACTATCACCAGGACGACGATATCGGCGGGCATGCGGTGATCCTCACTTACTGCGCCGAAGAAGTCATCAACTGGCGCACCGGCATGGTGAACGGTCATAGCGTGCTGACCCTGGTGGTGCTGAAGGAATCGCCGGAAATTCCTGATGGCTTCGGCTTCAAGACGGTTGAGCAGTACCGGGAGCTGGCCTTGGAGGAAGACGGCTTCGTTTGTCGAGTATGGCGCCGGTCAGGACCTGAGACTGGCGGGCCACTGGCGGTTACGGAAGAATTCCGCCCGACAGGTGCTGGCGGCCGACTGAGGGAGATCCCGTTTACCTTTGTTGGTGCACAGAACAACGACCCGAGCATTGACGAGTCGCCTCTCTACGACATCGCCATGATCAACCTGGGCCACTACCGGAACAGCGCTGACTACGAAGACAGCGTGTTCTGGTGCGGCCAGGCACAGCCGTGGATCAGTGGGCTCGACGAGTCCTGGCGCGACTGGATGGAGAAAAACGGCATCTATGTAGGCTCAAGAGCCCCAATGATGCTGCCCGTTGGGGGCGCATTCGGGTACGCGCAGCCCACGCCCAACACCCTGGTCAAGGAGGCCATGGCCGATAAGAACCAGATGATGATCGAGCTGGGCGCCCGGATGGTGGTGGCTTCGCTTGCGACCAAGACCGCAACCGAGTCCCGTGGCGATCAATCAGCATCTACATCGGTTCTTGCTGGATGCGTGGCCAACGTGAGTGAGGCCTATACGCGAGCCATCATGTGGTGTTGCACCTACATGGGTATTGCCGACAAGAAGGTCGCCTACCAAGTTAATCAGGAATTCGTCGAGCTCACTGCTGATCCGCAAATGATCACGGCCTTGGTTGGCTTGTGGCAAAACGGCGGATTCGCCAAGGCTGACTTGCGGGCTTACCTGCGCAAGCTTGGATTGATCGCACCAGAGCGCACTGACGTGCAAATCGACGGCGAGCTGGAAGAGCAGGGCGATGGTCTGGGGCTGGACGATGAGGACAAAGTAGATGGCAGCGAACCAGGCAATACTTGACGCCACCATCCGGCACGCGGTGTTCCTCGAAAAGCTCAAGGCCGGGGAGGTGGGCAAGTTCGCTCCCTTCCTCAAGGAGATTGACCGCTCTATCCGCGACCGGCTCACCCAGTCGGACCTGACCGAGTACAACGTCAAGCGCCTGGAAGCGCTGCTGAAGGAGGTCGACAGCCTGTTACTGGGCATCTTCGACCGGTACAGCGCCCAACTAAACCTCGACTTGGTGGATATCGCCAATTACGAGGCTGAATTCGAGGCGACCAGCCTTGCCAGGTCGGCGCCGGTTGGCGTTTCGCTGGATGTGGTCGCGCCGACCGCCGCTGCAATCCGTACCGCGGTACTGACCAGCCCGCTCAGCGTGCGCGGTACCGGTGGCGGCAAGCTGTTGAAAGCCTTCATCAAGGGCTGGACCGGCGCCGAACGTGAGCGCGTCACCGGCACCATACGGCAGAGTTTCTTCGAAGGGCAGACGAACTTCCATATCATCCGCAACATTCGCGGCACCAAGGCGGCAGGGTACAAAGACGGCATCCTGGCTATCACCAACCGCAACGCCAGTACGGTCGTGCATACCGCGATCCAGCATGTGTCGTCACAGGCGCGAATGGAAGTGGCCAAGGCGAACACGGACATCGTGTCCGAGATCCAAATCGTTGCAACGCTGGACAGCAAGACCAGCCAGCAATGCCGCTCACTGGATGGCCGCAGGTTCCCTGTTGAGTCTGGCCCAAGGCCGCCATTTCACCCGAATTGCCGAACCACGTTCATCATGCTGACCAGGCTCAGCGAACTTTTCGCCAAGGACGCCACACGGGCATCTGTAGGCGCTGACGGAGGTAGGCAGGTAAACGCCAGTCTCGACTACTACCACTGGCTACAGCAGCAGCCAGCAGCGTTTCAGGATTCCGCAATCGGTCCTGTTCGAGCAAAGCTGTTCCGGGAGGGTGGATTAACCGTCGAGCGATTCACCGAACTGCAGCTTGATCGCAACTTTGCGCCGTTAACACTCGCCCAGATGAAGGTTTTGGAGCCTCTGGCATTTGAGCAGGCGGGCGTGTGAAAAGCATGCAAACCCCTGCAAAAATGATGCTTTTTGTGATGTTAGCCTTTCGTAAACCCAAAACGAGAGGTGGCAACCATGCATTCACAGTCCCAACAGGATTTTGATCACACCGTTGACTTTGTGCTCAACACTCTGCGCCTTGCGCGAGATCCCCGGTGGTTAACCAGTAGTGTCCCTGTAATCGGTGATGCTGCAAAAGATCCTGAAAAGCTGCTCAAGAGAGTTAGGGAGGTAGCCGAAGCTAACGGATTTGGTTACGTGGGGTTAGCGATTCTAGGGGGAGATCGCATCGCGTTTAACGGATCAAAAGACTGACAGGGATAGCTCTATACCGACATTCGATTCAATCACAGCCTCGGCATATGTCGGGGCTTTTTGTTGCCTGCAAAGCGGGCGAAACATACCCGAGGGGTGCATCAACGTGGCAGAAGAAAACGAAATCGACCTGGAAAACCCGGCAATCAAGGCCGCTATCGCGACTGCCGTTGAAGCATCCGTTTCCGGTTTGAAGACCAAGAACTCGGAACTGCTGGGCAAGCTGAAGGAAACCTCCGGCAAGCTGACCCAGTTCGAAACCCAGTTTGAGGGCATCGACATCGACGCCGTCAAAGGCCTGCTCAGCCGTGCTGGCCAGGACGAAGAAACCAAGCTGCTGACCGAGGGCAAGGTGGACGAAGTGTTCAACCGCCGCACTGAGCGCCTGCGCGGTGACTACGACAAGCAACTGAAGGCCATCAGCGAGCGTGCCGAGAAGGCTGAGTCCTTCGCTGCGAAGTTCCAGGGCAAAGTCCTGGGCGACTCGGTGCGCGGTGCAGCACTGAAGGCTGGTGCGCTCCCCGAAGCAACAGACGACATCATCCTGCGCGCCAAAGGAGTGTTCACCCTCAACGAAGATGGCGATGCAGTCGCCGTTGATGAATCCGGCCAGGTCATCCTCGGTAAAGACGGCAAGACCCCTCTGACTCCGCTCGAATGGGCCGAGTCTCTGCGCGAAAGCGCACCTCATCTGTGGCCAAGGGCTTCAGGGACATTTGCCCCGGGCGGGGGTGGCGGCAAGGCTGCATTCAAGCGCTCCGAAATGACCTCCGAGCAGAAGCGCGACTTTCAGCGCAAGCACGGCCAAACCGCATATCTCGCATTGCCCAAGTAAGGGGATTGACCCATGGCTACAACCGTTAACAGCGACCTGATCATCTACAACGATGAGGCGCAAACCGCATACCTGGAGCGTGTCCAGGACAACCTGGATGTATTCAACGCATCGTCCAACGGCGCAATGGTGCTGGACAATGAACTGATTGAAGGCGACTTCCGCAAGCGCGCCCTCTACAAGCTGAACGGCTCTCTGGAGCACCGCGACGTCAACTCGGACGGCAAGGTAACAGCCAAGAAGATCAGCGCCGGCGAAGCTGTCGGCGTCAAGGCTCCATGGAAGTACGGCCCGTACCAGACCACCGAAGAGGCGTTCAAGCGCCGCGGTCGTCCGGTCGAGGAGTTCTCCCAGATCGTCGGTGCCGACGTTGCTGACGCGACCCTGGAAGGCTTCATCCAGTACGCAACTGCTGGCCTGCGTGCTGCGATCGGCTCCAACGCTGACATGGTAGTTTCGGCCAACATCGAAACCGATGGCAAGAAGACGCTGACTCGCGGCATGCGCAAGTTCGGCGACAAGTTCGGCCGTATTGCTCTGTGGGTCATGCACTCCAGCGCCTACTTCGACATCGTCGACGAAGCCATCACCAACAAGATCTACGAAGAAGCTGGCGTTGTGATCTACGGTGGCCTGCCGGGCACTCTGGGCAAGCCTGTACTGGTGACCGACACCGCGCCGGCGGACGTGATCTTCGGCTTGCTGCCAAACGCGGTAACCATCACCGAGTCGCAGGCGCCAGGCTTCCGTTCCTACGAAGTGAACGACGAAGAAAACCTGAGCATCGGCTACCGGGCCGAAGGCACCGTGAATATCGATGTGCTGGGTTACAGCTGGAAAGCCACCACTGGCGGTTCCAACCCAACCCTGGCCGCCGTCGGCTCCGCTGCCAACTGGGTCAAACACGCGGGAAGCAACAAGGTCACCGCTGGCGTGATGATCACGCTGACCGCAACGCCTCCAGTTACTGGCGGTTAAGCCCCAAACTCAACGCGCGGTCAGCGATGGCCGCCTTGGAGAAACACATGGAACTGACTTACAGCAACCAGCTGAGCGGCTTCGATCCGGAGAAGCGTTACCGCAATCCGGAACATTTCGATAAGCCTGAAGCTGGTGTGACCAGCGTGCTGGTGATTGGCGATTGGCCGAGCGTGGTCGATGCGTATGAAGCGGCCGGTATCGACGTGTCGGTGAAAGAGGCTAAACGGGTGCAAATTGTTGGCGCGGGCAATCAAGCCGAACTGGAAAAGGTGATCGCGGCTTTGCGTGCTGAGCATGGATCAATCCAGATCCTTGTTGACGGCCTGGAAGCTGGCGAAATCCATCGTCCAGAGTCCGGCGACCTGGCGTTGCGCTTGTTTGACGTGCTGGGCACCATCCATGCTTCGGTTGATGAGTTGACCACTGAACGTGACGGCCTGGCCTTGACTGTCGACGCACTTCGCGGAGAGGTTGAAGCGCTCAAGAAGTCTGCCCTCACGCCGCCGGCTGACGAGGCCGGTGAAATCGCGGCGCTGAAAGCAACGCTCGACGAAGCCAAGGTCCAGTATCGGGCAAACGCCTCCAAAGAATCCTTGGAAAAGCTCGTCGCTGAGCTGCCCAAGGCGTAATACTGCTGGCTGCCGGCGACCCGGTGGCCAATTTTCAAACCATTCCAGCGAGTTGACGCATGACACTCATCATCGAGGACGGTACCGGCAAGCCTGACGCCGAAAGCTACGCGAGCGCCGAGGATCTGGCCATGTATGCCGTGAAGTTCGGCACGGTCATCCCCGAAGGTGTTCCAGCGCAGGAAGCGTTGCTGCGACGGGCCGCGCTAGCGATGGATGGCATGACCTGGAAGGGGCGCAAGACACACAGCGAGCAGGGGCTGGCCTGGCCGCGCCGGGAAGTGTCGCTGGATCATGAAATTAAGCCGAACAACTACCTTCCTGCGCGGATCCAGTACGGTCAAATGGCCCTGGCCGCCGAAATCCATCAGGACGACATAGACCCAATCGACAAGCGCAAGGGCGCTGTGACGCTAGAGCGCGTCGAAGGAGCGGTAACCCGCGAATACGCGACGATCTCCAACACCAGCGGCCGATTATTGCCGGCGGCGCCGGATCGTCCCAGTGCTACGCAGTTTGCCGACTATCTACAAAAGCGCGGGCTGTTTGCTGTTAGGGCTTAGTCAGTCGTTGGATAATTCATACATGTCCAGAAACGGATACGCATTTCTGATGGCCTGATCTCCATCTTTAATAGTCCTCACAGCCTTATCTAATTTATCGAAAGACACGGGCTGGTCTAAAGGGAAGTCTCGCTCTGCCATTTCCTTAGAAGCTTTGGCGCCAAACCCTGTCTTTTCAAAGGCAGTTTGATAGGAATTTCTCGCCTTGAACTTGTCTTCAAGGCTTTTCCCTGTGCCGCTGGTATTTTCACGAATCTCTCGCGAAGCGCGGTTTAGGTCGTCACTTATTGTTCCGTAATTCATATTTCCTCCTTGGACAATTGAGCATGGCATTCTACGATGAAATGGCCGTGATGGCTCTGGAGATGATCACAGAGCTCGGTCAGGCCGTGACTATAAGCAAGACGGAACCCGGTGAGTATGATCCGGAGACGGGCGGCGAAGCGCCAGGCGCAACCGTCGAGCAAATCGCCCAAGGCATCCTGCTCGACTTCACCGGCCAAGAATTCCAAAACAACGGCCTCATCAAGCAGGGCGACAAGAAGCTCAAGATCGCCGCGCAAGGATTGGCTTGGGTACCGGGTCTGCTCGACAAAGTCGTAGCCCAAGGCCGCACCTGGTCGATCGTCCCGCCGCTGAAAGAGGTTAACCCCGCCGGCACCCCGATCCTGTATGAACTGCAGGTGCGGTCGTGAGCCGGGCAGGCGCCGGCCAGTCCGGTAGCTTCGCCCTGAGCCTTGCCGAGTTCGCCGCCCAGGCCAGCGAAGCCATCGACGCTAGCTTGCGAGAAATCATCATCGAGATTGGCAGCAGCCTGATCCGCATGTCTCCCGTGGGCAACCCGGAGATCTGGGCGCAGAACGCTGTGGCGACCCAATACAACAAGGCCGTCGACGATCACAACAGCGCGCTGCGTAGCGACCCGGCCAACCTTACAAAGGCCGGCAGGCTAAGGCCAGGGCGCAAGGTGCACGACGGCATGGACATCGTCGCACCGGCGGGCTACGTCGGCGGCAGGTTTCGCGGTAACTGGATGTTCAGTATTGGTACACCGAACAACGCCACGACCGAAGAGGTTGACCCGACAGGCACCAAGTCAACGGCGCGTATCACTGCTGGAGCTATCGAATTCAAGGCAGGCGACACCTGCTACATCACCAACAGCCTCGGTTATGCCATCCCGCTGGAGTTCGGACACTCGACCCAGGCGCCCGGCGGTATGGTCCGGGTCACCGTGGCTCGCTTCCAGCAGATCGTGCTTGAGGCCATCAGGAACAACCGGGTATGAGTCACGCCATAATTTCCTCGATATACGAGGCCAAGCTCATCTCCTGGAACGCCGCCAGGCCAGAGAAATTGAAGATCGTTTTTGAAAACACGCCTTACACGCCGGCGGCAGATGAGACTTACCTTCGTGCGTTCACGATCCCCGGTGATACAGCGAGCAACACTCTGGGCGGCGATCACCGGCTGTTCACCGGAGTATTTCAGGTGAGCATCATCGCGCCGGCGGGCACCGGCAAGACCAAAACGAATCCGATTATGGCTGAGTTGACCGGCCTGTTCCCACTGTACGTGCGAGACACGAAGAACGACTTTGTTGTCACGCCGATGACGCCGGTAGATCAGGGGCCTGGTATCACCGGCGACTCCACCTACACCGTCCCGCTGTCGTTCTCGTACCGGTCCGACACCACACCATAATCCGCCCGTTGGGCAAATCCTGAACCCGCCAAGTGCGGGTTTTGTCATTTCTGCAAAGAGGAAAACCCATGTCTGTTTATTTCCCCAACGGGGCAACACTTTCGATCTCCAGCGGGTTCGCCGCCGCCAAGCTGATTTCCGCAATCAGCAACGCAAACCCGGGTGTCGCTACCAGCGCCGCGAACGGTTTTGCCAATGGCGATATTCTGCTGATCACCTCTGGCTGGGAGGACATCAACGAGCGCGCCGTGCGTGTATCCAACGCTGCCGCTGGCGCATTTACCCTGGAAGGCATCGACACATCCAATGTTGCTTTCTTCCCGGACGGCATCAGCGGCGGTACTGCCAAGAAAGTTACCGGCTGGGTAGCCGTCAATCAGGTGATCGGCAACTCCATGTCCGGCGGCGAGCAGCAGTACTGGACTTATACGCCGCTCGAGGCTCGTCGCGACAAGCAGATCCCAACCACCAAAAACGCACAGGCTTTCGCCTTCCAATTGGCTGACGATGACAGCCTGGCTTGGTACGAAGAGCTCGATAAGGCTGACCGCGAGAAGGAAGTCCGCATCCTGCGTATGTCGCTGCCCAACGGCAAAACGATTTACTACGCTGGCTACGCATCGTTCAACAAGACGCCGACCCTGGTGCGTAACGAAGGCGCCGCTGTCTCCTTCGGGTTCACCATCAACGCGGAAATCACTGCGTATCGCGCGCCTGTTGCTGCTGGCGGCGGAGCTTAATCATGGCGAAATTCAAGATTGCCCAGGCGCCGACGTTTCTGGGCGCGGTGATGATCCCCGTCGTTGGACAGGCGCCAGTGAAGGTTGAATTCACGTTCAGGTATCGAAGCCGTATCGAATTGGCGGCCCTGTTCGATGAGTGGAATCAGCGGCGCAAGGACGGCCAAGAGCGCTTTGGTGAAAATCCAACGGTATCGGAAATTATTGCCGTGGATACCGAAAACCAGATGCAGCAAATCAAGGATCTGGTCGTAGGCTGGGAGTTCGACGACAAGTTCGATGACGAGAGCATCAAGGCTTTGGTGACTTCGTGTCATGGGACGACCGAGGCCGTCGTGGATGCGTACCAGACAGCTTTCGCCAAGGCTCGCACGGGAAACTGATCCGCGCCGCCCGCGCCCTGTATGAGTCCCCGCCGGATGCCGAGCAGATCGCGGCTTTCGGCTGGGACGCAGAGGACATGGAAGAAGAGTTCGAGGTTTGGCCGTGCCTTTGGTCTGCCTTCGTCCTATTCAACCGAATGTCCACCCAGTGGCGAGCAGGCGCCGGCGGCGCGATAGGTCTCGACTACAGCTGCATCCGCGACGTGGCCGGCTTCCTCGGCATTAAGAAAAAGAAACTCGCTGAAATATTCCCAGACCTCCAGGTGCTGGAAGGCGAGGCCCTGCGCGTCATGGCGGAGGAGAGGGAAAACAGCCCGTAACCGCGGGCACTTATTCAAGGTGAGTCGATGAATATTGCAGAACTCGGCGTCAAGATCGACTCGGCCGATGCAATCCAGGCGAAAACGAGTCTGGATGAAATGGCGAAGGCCGGCGGCCGGGCCGAGCAGTCCGCCGTTTCGCTGATGAACGAAATGCAGGCGCTGGAAAAGTCGCTGTCCACCAGCGCCAAAACCACCCAGGATTTGGCAAAGCAGCGTGACGCTCTCACCAAGCTGACCAAGACCGGCGCCTATGGCGAGGCCGAGGCGGCGAAGATCTCGGCCCAGCTCGACAAGCAGCAGGTGGCCTTGGCCAAGTCCGCTATGGACGAGCAGAAGGCCCTCAACAGCCTGCTGGGGGCTATTGACCCTGCCCGTGCCGCGCTGGCTAAGCTGGACACGCAGGTCGAGCAACTGGGCAAGCACCTCGACGAGGGCCGAATCAGCCAGGACCAGTACAACAGCGCCCTGAGCAAGATCGACAAGGATTACGCAAAGCTCGAAAAAACCACCACTGGTTTCGACAAGCTGAAGCTAGGCACACGTCAGGCACAGGAAAATGTCGTTCAACTCGGGAACGCCCTGTCTACTGGTGATTGGGGTAGCGGTGCACGGGCCATAGCTCAGATTGGAGTGGGGGCGGGTGCCTCTATGGGCAGTATGTTGGCACTGGCTGCCCCCATCGGGTTGGTAGCCGCCGCCATTGGAGGCCTGGCTGTTGCCTACTACAAGGGTAGCGAGGAGCAGGACCGCTATAACAAATCACTGATCCTAACCGGCAATTACGCAGGAGCAACATCCTCAGCGCTAGGGGGTATGGCGCGACAGGTCAGCGACACCGTAGGCACCACTGGAGCGGCAGCGGCGGTTCTGGCGCAGTTGGCTGGCTCCGGCAAGATCGTAAGCAGTAGCTTTGAGCAGATTGCTGTTGCAGCCCTATCGTTCGAAAAAGCTACCGGCAAAGCGGCATCAGAAACCGTGGATGAATTCGCCAGGCTGGCGGATGACCCGGTGAAGGCTGTCGTTGCGCTCAATGACAAGTACAACTTTCTCACTGCTGCCGTGTACACCCAGATTCGGGCGTTGCAGGAACAAGGCGACACCCTGGGCGCCCAGCAGTTGGCGGAGAGCGCCTACGCCGATGCTTTGATTCTGCGTGCCGATATCATCACGAGCAACTTGGGCACAGTAGAAAGCGCTTGGAACTCGGTTAAGGGCGCAGCCAAAGGTGCCTGGGACGCAATACTTGATATCGGGCGCGAAGAGACATTCGATCAAAAGTTCGACAAGCTTGCAGATCGCCTAAATACGCTGCGCAACGCCCAATCGAATCCGATGATCTTGGGTGACAACCCCGACATGATGATGCTTAGTCGCGGTGAGTCAGGCGCCCAAGGCGACATCACCGCACTGCTACAGAAGGAGGTGGATGACCAGGCAAAAGCGCGCCGGGAAATGTTCCAGGCTCAGGATATGCAGGAGGGCACGAAGGCCTATGAAACCCTGCAGAACAACCTAGACGCTACGGCATCAAAGTCCACGAAACTGACGAAAGCGCTTGAGGAAAATCAAAGGCGTATCGCTGCTGCGCGGCGGGCAGGCTACGCATTCACCGCTGCGGATGAAGCGGCTCTAGAAAAACAGACTCGTGACAAGTTCAAGGAGTCGAAAACGGGCGGATCTTCACCGGTCGACCTTACTAGCTTCAACAATGCCAAAAACGACCTGGCGGCGATCACCGACACCTACAAGAACTACCAGAAGGAACTGGAGGCGGCGCAAAAGGCCGGGCTGATATCTGAGGCTGACTACCTTCTGCGTCGCCAGGCCCTTATCGGCAACGAGCGTGACCAGGTGACGGCAGCCTACGAGGCCGAGATCAGCGCGCTAGAAGTTGCCAAGGGTAAGAAGACCACCTCAGCCGCGCAAAGCATCCAGCTCGACCAAAAGATCGCCGACGCACGCGCTGGCATGGTCAAGGCACAGAAGGATGCCGACAGCCAGCTTGAAGTGCTGGCGACAAACGAGAGCGGGCGGCTTGCCAAGCAGGAGAGGGCGATTAGCTCGTACGTGCAGGCGTTGGGTCAGCAACAGCGCGCCTTGGAGCTTGCCGGGCAGCGTGCCGTATTGGGCGTCGGCCAAGGTGACCGACAAAATGCACTGAGCGGGCAGTTGAACAGCCAGCAAGACAGGTTTGCTCAGCAGTCGCTTGAGCTGGAAAACCAGCGCTCCGACCCATCGCGGAATATGTCGGAGGAAGAGTTCAAGCGGAAGTCACAGGCGCTCGCAGACGCGAACAAGGCCGCCACTGACCAGATCCGGCAGAACTATGCGGATGTGGAGGCAGCTCAAGGTGATTGGACGAAGGGTGCTACCTCGGCCTGGGCCAACTACCTGGATTCGGCGCAGAACGTCGCAGGGCAGACCAAGAGTCTATTCGGCAATGCGTTCAGCTCGATGGAGGACTCAATCGTCAACTTCGCCATGACCGGTAAGGCGTCGTTCTCGGACTTCGCCAAATCGATCCTGGCCGACATGGCACGCATTGCCACCCGTCAGGCTAGCTCGGCGCTGCTGGGTAGCCTGGTCGGAGCGGCTGCCAGCTACTTTGGTGGCAGCGCTGCTGGAGGTAACGGCCTGGCCGCGGGCTCCGCTGGTGCGGCATCGTCGAATCTTGGCGCATCGGCTGGCGGCTACTCGGGCTCGTACTTTCCCCAGGCGATGGGTGGCGCCTGGTCGGGCGGTGTGCAGATGTTCGCCGACGGCGGCGCCTTCACCAACTCGATCGTAAGCAAGCCAACAGCGTTCGGTATGGCCAACGGCAAAACCGGTGTCATGGGCGAGGCCGGGGAAGAGGCGATTATGCCGTTGACCCGAACGTCGAGCGGCAAGCTGGGCGTGATGGCTATGGGCGGCGGCGGGGCGGGTGCGACTCAGATCAACGTCGAGGTGCATATCGACGGTGATGGAAACGCATCGTCCACCGCTGACGCACCTGGCTACGACCTGTTCGGCAAGGAGTTGGCGACCTTCGTAGAGCAGAAGTATCAAGAGCTGCGCTCGAAGGACATGCGCCAGGGCGGAGTCATCAACAAAGCAATTAAGGGGCGCTGATGGCCATCGAACGATTTACCTGGGCAACGGAGAAGGGCGCGGAGGGTGATATTGCCCAGCGTGCTCGCTCCAAGAAGTTCGGCCAAGGGTACGAGCAGTCAGTCGAGGATGGGATCAACAATCGGTGGCAATCCTGGCCGGTGACCTTTACCGGCCTGAAGCCGCGTATTAAGCAAATCATGGACTTCATCGACCGACACAAGGGGACGAAGGGCTTCCTCTGGGAGCCGCCCCTGGGTGAGCTTGGTCTCTACAAATGCAACGGCTACAAGCCGATTCACCGCGGCGGCCAGGTCTACGCCATCACCGCGACTTTCCAACAAACCTTTCATCCCTGAGATAACCGCCTATGGCACTGATCACGGACATCCAGAAACTGGAGCCCGGCGGCGAGATTCGCCTTTTCGAAATTGACGGGACCGAGTACGGCGCCGATTACTTGCGCTTCCACGGTCACGCCATCCCGCACACGCCCGAGGAACTACTTCTCTACGAACACTCCGAAGATGAATTGCCAGCGAAGTCGATCTGGTGGCAGGGCGAAGAGTACGCGGCCTGGCCAGTGCAGATTGAGGGTATTTCCTCGAGCAGCGACGGCACTGCCTCTCGGCCGACGTTCGCCGCCGGCAACGTCAACGGGCGTGTCACCGCGCTGTGCCTGGCTTTCGAGGACATGCTCAAGTTCAAGCTGACGGTTCGCGAGACCCTGGCCCAGTACTTGGATGCGGCCAACTTCTCCGATGGCAACCCAACTGCTGACCCGACACAGGAGGCGCTGGAGATTTGGTACATCGATCAGAAAACCAGCGAGGACGGCGAGGCGGTGGTCTGGGAACTGTCCTCTCCGGGCGAAATCGATAACCACGGGCTGCCAGGGCGCCAAATGACGACGTTCTGCCACTGGGCCATGACCAATGGCTATCGGGGGCCGAACTGCGGCTACACCGGCGCGGCCATGTTCGACGATGAGGACAACCCTACCGATGATCCAGCCCTGGACCAGTGCAAGGGCTGCCTGTCGTCCTGCAAGTTGCGTTTCGGCGAGAACAACGAATTGTCCTTCGGTGGATTCCCTGCCGTCAGCTTGATCGCGAGGAGCTGACCATGCGCAAGCACATCATTGTTGCCATCCAGGCGCATGCGGCAGCCCAGTACCCGAAAGAGTGCTGCGGCCTGTTGCTGGCCGTTGGCCGCGCGCAGAAGTACTTTCCGTGCAGGAACATCGCCACGGAGGCGAACGAAGAGTTCCGACTCGATCCCGAGGACTACGCCGCGGCAGAAGACTTGGGCGAAGTGATCGGCATCGTTCACTCCCACCCGGACGCCACCAGCCGGCCGTCACCGCAAGACCTGGCCATGTGCGAGGCCACGGCCTTGCCCTGGCACATTTTGTCGTGGCCTGAAGGCGATCTGCGCACGATTACGCCGACCGGCAGCACCCCGCTACTGAAGCGTCCTTTTGTGCACGGCGCCTGGGATTGCTGGCAGGTATGCGCAGATTGGTATCAGCGTGAGTGGGGGCTTGAGTTCGAAGCCTTCCAGCGCACTGATGGCTGGTGGGAGAGTGAGGAAAACGCCAGTCTGTACGAGGAGCAATACGAGGCTGCTGGCTTTGTTCGCGTGGACAGGCCACAACGTGGAGACCTAATCGTCATGCAGGTCGGCCGTACTGCTCACCCTAATCACGCCGGGGTATACTTGGGCATCGATCCGGCACTGCCTGGCGAAGACTCTGGGGTGTTTGGCCCGGGCCCGTTCCTGCTGCATCACCTATACGGTAGGCCTTCCGAGATAATTATCTACGGGGGCCCTTGGCATAATCGAACACGGCTGATATTGAGGCAAAAAAAACCAAGTTCGGGAAACCATGGTTCGGACTGATTTTAAGCGTCACTTGGTACCATCGCGGCGCATCTTCTAACCTGTGTTGCAAGAGCACCTACAATGACGCTGTTATCGAGCGTCTTGGAGCTTTTGGTTTGCTTTGTATAGTTTTCGGAAATAGAATTATCTAGATAGGCAAGTGCTTGAATTGAAAGTTTTGATACTAGTTTCGATGCGGCGGCTTGTACCGCAAAATTGCTATCCTTAGAATTAACCACCGCATCACCGAGTTCTTTATATATAGATTTCGCTTCATTGCAGTACTGTGTGCGAACTTCGAGCTTTTTCGTTTGTAAAAAAGTTTCTCGCTCGCGAGCGGATTTTGCATTTTCTAGAGATATTAAATTGTCTTGTTTGGTCTTCTCCACTGAAAGCACGTGTTCTTGTTTTGCGTTTTCCAAGTCCGTATTGGATTTGTTGTTAGAATAAGTAGAGTAGCCCGTAGCTAGGGAAGTGGCGACTACAGAAACGATTGCGACCCAGTTAGAACTGCTCATTTTTTTATTTCGCACCCTTGAAGTAAAAGGGCAGTATAATAGCGAATAGCTATGTTCAATGCACCTGCCACACGCTATTAACTTCATGTGATTTCTGCTTTCGGTGCCTCATTGCTACAGTCCCGTCAAACCATAGAGGGTACGGCATGCGGATTTTGATAGCGGCGGTAGCGGTGGCGATGCTGGCGGGATGCGCCTCATCGGCGATATCGGTTAGGGACGCGAAGCCGGTACTACTGGATGAACTTTACGCCTTCCAGTCAAAGCCCTCCGGGGAAAGCGGAAGAATCACAGTTGTGCGCGACTCCGGCGCTATGGGCTCGGGTTGCGACATCGTTGTCTATGTTGACGGCCGAAGGGCTGCAAAAATCGGCACCGGGCAGCGGGCAACATTCTACCTTCCGCCAGGCTCGCCCAATCTCGGCACTGGCCTGGCGGGCTCTGGCTTGTGCGCAGGCGCCGCAATTCGAACGATAGCGGCGACGGTGCAGCCTGGAAAGGAAAGCCTGTACCGTATCAGTGGCGACATGGCCGGCTTCTACATTGGCCCCTATGTCGATTACAACTGAACCAAGAAAGCCATGAAGCCGCCTCCGGGCGGTTTTTTATTGTCCGGAGAAAGTGATGCAGGCATCAGCGATCAATTACCAACCTATGACAACGATTCGACTTCACGGGCAACTCCGTCAGTTCGGGAAGTCCTTCAGGCTCGCGGTAAAGTCGCCCGCCGAGGCCATCAAGGCACTATGTGTGCAAATCCCGGGGTTCGAGCGGTTCCTGTCTAACGCCAAGTCGCGCGGGCTTGAGTTCGCTGTGTTCCGCGATAAGCGCAATATAGGCGAGAGGGAGTTGAGCTATAACGGCGCCGGTGACATCCGCATTGCCCCCGTGGTTGTAGGCAGCAAGCGCGGCGGTATTCTTCAAACCATCGTCGGAGCAATTTTGATTGTTGTGGGTGTGATTTTTTCAGCAACGCCTTTCGGCACACCGCTTATCGGCGCAGGTATCGGGCTCGTCGCCGGCGGCGTAATTCAAATGCTCAGCCCGCAGGCAGGCGGACTCAAGACCAGCGCGGCCCCAGAGAATACCCCTGGCTACGCCTTCGGTAGCGCCAAGAACACCACGGCATCCGGCAACCCGGTCCCGCTCTGCTACGGCAAGCGTCGAGTCGGTGGGGCAATTATCAGCGCTGCGATTTATGCCGAGGATGAAGTATGATTTCGTCTTTTTCCATATGAGGTCGACATGGAAGCTGGCGATTTTTTCAGAGGCTCGGTGAATCACCTCAGTCGAGCAAAGGCTCTTTATACTCAAGGAAAGCTAAAGCCGGAGTACTATTTCTATAGTGCTTTAGAACTTAGGTTCGGGATTGAATCTCGGCTCAGAGAATATCTTCAGCACCAAGAGCACGTCGCGGAAAAAAAGAAGCGCGGTTGGCAAATTGCTGCACTGGGAAGAGATGTTGAACAAGCCTTTTATGGGTGCGTGCAGGAGGTAAGGATTGATGTCTGGTCTGGCGGTTATCCAATGATAAGGTGTAAATATACTCCCGTAACTCCAGAGCTCCGCAGTATTGGTGAGCGGTTGGGAAACTATCTTCACGCGCCCAAGAAAGATGATCTTCGACAGTTGGAGCAGTGGAGGGACTTTGAATCAATGCTTGATCAAGGGATCTCCTTATTAGATTACGCATGTAGTGGGAATCTGCTCGGAGTACCATTGGTGCAGTCCGGTAACAAACGAGGTAGTTTAAATTTAAGCGTACCAGATGAGCAAAACGCATTGCTTAAAGAGCTTCTAAAGTGCGGTGCGGAGTTGGAGTTAAACGTCAGCTACTGTAAGCCAGCAGGGCTCTAAAAGCCCAAAAGAACTATGCCCGCCAACTGAGCGGGTTTTTTTCGCCTGGAGGAAAGCATGGGCGCAGTACGCAAGATCGACATCCACGGCGCTAAGGGCGGCGAAGAGAAACCAAAAACGCCGACAGAAGCCCCGGACAGTCTGCGCTCGGTTGCCGTCGCCAAAATGCTGATCGCCGTGGGCGAGGGTGAATTCGAAGGGACGCCAACGGCCAGGGATATCTACCTCGATAACACTCCGCTGCAAGACCCTCAAGGGAACATGAACTTCCCGAACGTGAAGTGGGAGTGGCGCACCGGGGCCGTGGACCAGACCTATATCCAGGGGATCCCGTCGGTCGAGAACGAGACCACCATCAGCACCGAACTGCGCAGCGGCACCCCGTGGGTTAGGGCGATCAACAACACTCAGCTTTCCGCTGTGCGCGTGCGTTTTGCCTGGCCGGCACTCCAGTCCGTGGACGCTGGGGGCAACATCAATGGGTACAGGATCGAATACAAGGTTGAGCTGGCCACTGATGGGGGCGCCTATCAGCCGGTGCTGAGCGAGGCTGTCGATGGCAAGACCACCAGCGTGTACGAGCGCACCCGCCGTATCGATTTGCCCAAAGCCACGACCGGCTGGTTGATGCGAATCACCCGCATCACACCAAACCAGAACAACAATAAAATTTCGGACACCATGCAGATTGCCGGATTTACCGAGGTGATTGACGCGAAGATCCGCTACCCAAACACGGCACTGCTCTACATCGAGTTTTCTGCCGAGCAGTTCCGTAGCATCCCTGCCGTGACGGTCGAGACCAAGCTGAAAAAAATGCAGGTGCCGAGCAACTACGACCCTGTGTCGCGCTCGTACAGTGGCGTTTGGGACGGTACCTTCAAGCAGGCCTGGACCGACAACCCTGTCTGGATGACCTACGACATAACCACCGCCGATCGTTTCGGCCTGGGCCGTCGCATCAAGCCGTGGATGGTGGACAAGTGGGAACTGTACCGAATCTCGCAATACTGCGACCAACTGGTGCCGGACGGAAAGGGTGACCAGGAACCGCGCTTCATCTGCAACTTGAACCTGCAGAGCAAAGCTGATGCCTGGTCACTGCTGCGCGATATTTCGGCGATCTACCGAGGTATGATGTACTGGGCCCAGGGCCAGGTGTTCACTCTCTCGGATATGCCGCGCGCAACGGACTTCGACTTTGCCTACACCCGGGCAAACGTCATCGACGGCAAGTTCACCTACTCGAGCGCGTCTGAGCGCACCCGCTACACCCGTGCACTGGTCAGCTACGACAACCCGCTGAACAACTACGACACCGACGTCACGGCTGTCACCGATCAGAAGCTACAGCGGCGCTACGGCGACAACCCGCTGGAGATCAGCGCTATCGGCTGCACTCGCGAATCGGAGGCCCAGCGCCGCGGTAAGTGGGCGCTGCTGACCAACTCCAAGGATCGGGCCGTAACCTTCAAGGTTGGTTTGGATGGCCGTATCCCGCTGCCTGGCTACGTGATCCCGATTGCTGACGAACTGCTGGCCGGCCGTGCCATTGGCGGGCGTATCTCAGCGGTAAAAGGCAAGGTCATCAAGCTGGACCGCGACACCCAGGCCAAGCCCGGCGACCGACTGATCCTCAACCTGCCTGACGGTAAGTGCGAGGGGCGCACCGTGCAACTGGTCAGTGGCCGGCAGGTTACGGTTACCGTGGCTTACTCCGTGACGCCTGAGCCGGAACTGGTCTGGGCATTGGATACTGACGACTTGGCCGTCCCACTATACCGGGTGGTCAGCGTGGCCCGGCCAGAGCCTGGGGTCTTCGAAATATCGGCTGTTCAGTACGATCCGAGCAAGTTTGCGCACATCGACACAGGCGCTCGCCTGGAAGATCGCCCGATCAGCGTTATCCCGATCACCGTGGTACCGGCGCCGCCCAGTGTCACGCTGACGTCGAGCTACGCGGTTAGCCAGGGTATTGCCATCAGCACCATGAACATCTCGTGGCCTGCCGTAACTGGTGCCGTCGCTTATGAGGTGGAGTGGCGTAAGGACAACGGCAACTGGATCAAGGTACAGCGCACAGGCTCAACGAGCGTGGACGTCACCGGGATCTACTCGGGTGCGTACCTGGCCCGGGTGCGGTCGGTAAGCGCATTCGAAATCTCGTCGATCTGGAAAAACTCCAGCCTGACCAACCTGGAAGGGAAGGTTGGCCTGCCGCCGGCGGTGTCGTTCCTGACCACCACCAGCTTGATCTATGGCATCGGCATCCAGTGGGGATTCCCACCAGGTGCGGAGGACACCCAACGGACGGAACTCTGGTACAGCGAGTCGCCCGACTTGACGACGGCGGTCAAGCTGAGCGACTTCAGCTACCCGCAGGCCTCGCACGAAATGTACAGCCTGTTGGCGGGGGCAAGTCTGTTCTTCTGGGCGCGCTTGGTCGACCGGACCGGCAACGTAGGCCCGTTCTGGCCTGTACCTGGTGCAGTCCATGGCCAGGCCAGCACCAAGCAGAGCGACTATGAGGCCTACTACGCCGAGAAGATCGGCAAGGGCGCCCTGTACCAGAGTCTGCGCGAAGAAATCGAACTGATTACAGGCGATGGGCCTGGCTCAGTAAATGAGCGCCTCGAGGAAGCCAAGCAGGAGCTGGAAGATCTGATCAAGCAAGTGAGCGATGCCCTCGCTTACGACCCGGAAAAGCCCTATCTGAAGGGCGACATCGTGCGTCTGGATCAGCGTCTCTACCAAGCGAAAGGCCCTGTGCCTGTGGGAGCAACGCCGCCCGACGTCACGTACTGGATCGATATCGGCACCATCCTTGAGACCACTGATGCACTGGTGTCCCAGGTGCAGATCATCGAAACCAAGATCGAGGAAATCGACGGCAAGGTGTTGGCCACCGCCACCTCAGTTGAGGCGTTGCGCTCAGCTGCCCGTGGTGACGACGGCGCCGGCGATCTGGCCGACGCAATCAAAGGCTGGACGTCTACGGCTGATCTTGCTGTAGAGCGTAAAACCCGAGCCAGCGAATACGATGCGATGGCTCAGCAGCTGCTTACCCTGGGTGCCCAGGTAGGCGACAACAAGTCGTCGCTGACTGTCCTGGAACAGGTTGTTGCATCGAACCGCGAGACGTCCGCAGCGCAGATCAACAAACTGAATAGCGATCTGTCTGCAGTCGATCAAAAGGCATCCGGTACCGCTCAGGCGCTCACCAGCCTCGACACAAAAGTCACCAACCTGGACGGGAAAATCACCTCTCAGGCGTCTAGCAATGAGGCGCTTCGGGCTTCTGTGCGCGGCGATAACGGTTCTGGCGAACTGGCGGGAGCAATTAAGGCGTGGGAGTCAACGGCCAGCTTTGCGGCCGAGAAGGTTGTGCAGGCGAGTGCAAACGAGGCTTTGACCAAAACTACGGAAACGCTGCAGTCGAGCATCGGACAGACAAGCGCGTCGGTTCAAACGGTGAGCGAGACAGTGGTACGGCTCGACGGCAAGGTTTCGGCACAGACCACCATGAAGGCTCAGACCATCGTGGATGGTAGGAGGGTGGTGTCTGGTCTGGCCTTTGGTTCGAACGGAGAGCAATCGGAATTTCTGATCTTCGCTCAGCGCTTTGCGGTGGTGAACGAGGTGGACGGAAAGGTTGATCCGATGTTCGTCCTTGAGAACGGCCAGGCCGTATTCAACACCGCGATCATCAGCAAGGCGATCATCCAGGAAATCATCTTGGGGATGGTGCTTCGTTCGCCGACGGTGGACTCGAAAGGGCGGCCACTGCTGGAAATCAATATCCCGGCAGGCACGCTCACTCTTCGTGGTGAAGGCACGGACGGCGCGAGCTTGCTCGATAACAGCGGCCTCTCGGTGTTCGACGCGAATGAGAAACGTCGCGGCAAGTTCGGGAGGCTTAACTGATGGCTGAATACGGGCTGGCTACCTGGGACGAGAACGAGGTTCAGCAACTTGGCCCCGCATCTTTCACGCTACGCACCGTTTTCTCAACGCTGGTCACCTTCTCTGGACCGGTCACTGGCGCCGGCGCTGCGCAGGTCTTCTCTGTGCCAGGGGTGACCCCACTAAACTGCATCGCTATCGTTGTGCCGATTGGGCCATATACAACCGGGTTACACACAGTAGTTCAATACGAACCTGAAATACTTACCGACCAAATCAGGGTGTGGAGGGGGCACAGGACCGCTGTTGATGGACGGTTTGGGACTGGGACCCAGCGCCTTATAGTGTCGAGGTACAAATAATGAGCTGGGGGTTTGAGTTCAAGAATAATGACGATGTCGTTATTCTCGATTCTGAATATGCGCGTCTTTCAATTCTCTCTAAAGGGCGTTTTGTCCCTACACAAGAGTCTGGTCTTGGCTCTTCGACAAACTTTGAGAGGGTTATAACCACTCAAGAACCACCGCTGGTATTTGTCAAGCCTGACAATGTTGGAATAATTGCTGGTCTCTGTAGGGTCCTCATACTTGGGTCGCCGGGCAACTGGAAAGGCTTTTACGTTCGAGCATATGACGTGAACACGGCTCAGCCCAGGGGTAACTACTTTGCAGCAGCATTCTCAGCAAGCCCTACAGCTCTATGGGGAGGCCGACTTTATGATCAGAATGAGTCTTTGATTTTTGACACGGGAACTCCCAGCGCAGTGTTCAGCAAATCTTTGGCCTCTTGGAGTTACGTGACATCAGGAAGTGACGCGCAAGGCCAGACTATGGTTTATTTTAGTGTCCCTTTTGTCTTCTCTAGTAATGAGTACATGCTGATTAATAACTTCGGCATGGATGTTGCCGGGAGTTCATTTCGAGCTTCAGCTTTGTATTGTTGGTGGGATTTCCCCGCGAATCGGTTATGGGCGATTACTGTAGGGGTAACACCACAAAACACTCTTTATATACCTGCTGTGTTCGCGAAAATGCAAGCGTGACTCTTGAGGTTAATCCTTCTGTTATAAATTTTGATTGGAGAAAAACATGGCTTCTTGGTTTTCAGAAGGGACCGTTACCGTTACGAACGGCAACGCCGTTGTAACTGGTGTCGGTACAAAGTTTTCTAACTGCCGATCCGGCGACATGTTTGTCGGTCCAGATAACGGCATCTATCAGGTGATCAATCCTTCGAGCGACACATCCATCTCGATCTCGCCTGCATATCGTGGCGCCACCTCCGCAGGCGCCGCCTACGGCATCGTGCCTGTTAATGGCTACCCAAAGGCTTTGGCTGATGCGGTTAATCTGATGGTTCAGCAGTGGGGCTCTACGCTGGCCGGCCTGGGCACCGTCTCAACCGAGAACGTGGTGCCAGTTGCAAAGGGCGGCACTGGCGCCACAACTCAGGCAGCCGCAAGAACGGGACTTGGTTTGGGTACGGTGGCACCACTAAACACGGGCCGGGCGCCAGGTAATGTACCGACAACGGAAATGATTGGCTTCGTCGGAAGTCAGTCAACTGTGTCATGGACGGCTGAGGTCAACCCCGGCATCGATAATAAGGTTTTCGCATCGGCTGATTTTGCTGGAAACCCTCAAGGAGGCACGGGGCTTTACTACCGTCAAACCATTCAGTTTGGCATCACTGGTAACCGGCTGATGATTGCCTGGCCGTATGGCGTTGCGGGCAACACTGGCACTATCAAGCTGCGATCGATCTACAACGGGGGCTTCACTCCTGAAATTGAGTTGTATCACACCGGCAATACCACTCGTGCCCAAGACGGCACTTTGAAGGCGATATGACTATGGCAAGAGCAGCAATCAATATCGTGGGCCAGACAGGTGCTTTGTTTGATATCACGTCGCTGGGCGGCAAGGACGTCGACAGTTACCGAGAAAGCGTGGGCGTGTATTGCGTCACCGGCACCGAAGGGATGGTCCCATTTCCGCCAGTGGATCAGGGGTGGGGATACTCGTTACACCCATCGGAGAATACTGCCCAGGTGGATGTCGTTTTCAGTGATGGTCTATTGACTGTCACGGTCACAATGGATGGTGAGCCCTACGACATGAACACGATGATCACACTGCACATTTTAGTGCCAGATCTGCCACACGAAGATATACCCCCGACGCCGCCGATCACGACCAATCCACTGGGCGTTGCTCAGGCCGAGATTCAGCGTCTGCGGGCCATCGCGGATTACGCCGTTGCACCCCTACAAGATGCGGTGGATGGCGACGAGGCCACGGATGCAGAGGTTGTCCTGCTCAAAGGCTGGAAGAAATACCGCGTTGCGCTGAACCGAGTCCCCGAACAGGAGCAGTACCCGGACGCTATCGAGTGGCCAAGTGCCCCGGCGTGATTGCCATTAGCTGACCGATGCCCGCCTTGAGCGGGTTTTTTTTCGCCTGGAGAAAAGCATGACCACTACCGAAAAAGACCGAGACATCCTGGCGCGCACGCTGTGGGGCGAGGCCCGTGGCGAGGGACTTGAAGGTCAGATCGCCGTGGCCTGGACCATCCGCAACCGTGTGTTTGATGGTAAGTCCAAGTCGTGGTGGGGGGAAGGCTATGCCGGTGTGTGCTTGAAGCCCTGGCAGTTCAGCTGCTGGAACCAGAACGATCCCAACTACGCCTATCTGAGTGGCGACAAGCCGATCCCTGCCGGTCAGTTCGCTCAGGCTCAACGTGCAGCTGACCAGGTGATGTCGGGTGCGGTACCCGATCCAACTGGCGGCGCCACGCACTACTACGCAACCACCATGCCGAAGCCCCCGGCCTGGGCGGCAAAGGCCACACAGACGCTGCGCCTTGGTCAACACGTTTTTTTCAAGGAAGTGCCGTAATGACGCCCGGGCAGATCCTTTGCGCGATCCTGCTGGCGCTGGCCATCGGGTTCGGCGGGGCGTGGCAGGTACAAGATTGGCGCATGGGCGAAAAGCTCGCCGAGCAGGGCGGGCAGTTCGAGAAGGAACTGGCCGCGATAAGCAATGCGGCCGCCTCCCAGGTCCAGGCCGAGCAAGGCAAGCGCCTGGCCCTGGAGCAGCAGCTCGTCGGCCAGGACCAACAACACTCCAAGGAATTATCCTATGCCCAACGCAACCAGGCTCGCCTACGTGACCAGCTTGCTACTGCTGATGTCCGGCTGTCAGTCCTCATCGAGGATTCAGCCAGTAGCTGCAACGTGCCTACCACCACCGGCGCCGTCGGCGTGGTTCATGCGGCCCGTCGAGCCCAACTTGACCCAGCGCATGCTCAACGAATTATCGCCATAACTGATGAAGGTGATAACGGATTGATAGCGTTACGAGCATGCCAAGATTACGTCCGAGCTATCAACCACTCGCATTGAAACTCAAAAATCCGAATGTGAGATAAGGCATATCATTCGGATTCATTCAGCAGCGGGATCGTGAAAAAAACGCATCCGATCAACGTTGCAAATAAAGCTAACGTCTCTTCCAACTCCGGGTCTTCAAATAATATCGAGCGCGAATCTAGGGCGCATAGAGCACCATATAGCTGCCCATCAGGAAGGAAGATGGGAACACCTGCATAGCTTTCTATCGCATACCGTTTAACCACCGCACGACTCGAGTATCTACCGTCTTCACTGATTTTAGGAATAAAAAGCGCCTTAGGATCTCTGCGGAGCTCGCTGCAAAGCGTGATTTCCAGCTCTAGTGTGTCACCTGCCTCTATCCCCATATGCATCGTGTCGTAAGCTGAGCAGACGATCCAGTCTGTTTCGGTGAACTTCGCGATCCCGGCAAATCGCATTCCAGTAAGGCGTGTTACAAGTTTTAAAATACTAGTGATAGCTTCCATCTCAGCCAACGCTGAACGCTCGTTTAAATTCAGCACAGAGTGCAAGCTGATTTCGGGCCTATTCATATTCCACCTGTGCTGTTTTTAATTGGGCGCGCCGCGTTGGCGTCTGAGATCCTACGATCAGCCGAAAATTGCGTTTGGCCGATTTACTACGTCCTGAATCGAAGAACCAAATCGTTTAGGTTAACGGCCAAGCGAGAAAGCTCGTTGCTCGCTGTAAGTGTCTGGCGGGTGCCTTCACTACTCTGCACTGCAAGGTCGCGGATGCTTATCAGACTACGATCAACATCCCGCGCGACGTGAGCTTGTTCCTCGGATGCGGTTGCAATTTGGATATTCCGATCGTTAATTTCGAGCACGGAATTAATAATTTGCCGCAGTGACTGGCCCGCTTGTTCTGCAGTATCTCGCGTGCTGTAGACCTCGGATGTGCTCTTTTGCATAGATTCAACCGCGGCAGAAGAACCGGCTTGAATCGTGGATATCATCTGTTCAATTTCTTGCGTCGATGTTTGTGTTCGGTGTGCCAGCGCACGAACTTCGTCTGCGACTACTGCGAAACCGCGACCCTGTTCTCCTGCACGAGCCGCTTCTATCGCGGCGTTCAAAGCGAGTAGGTTGGTTTGCTCAGCAATCGCCCTGATCACGCTCAAAACTTTAGTAATGTCTTGAGCCTGGCCCGCGAGTTCTTTCACCTGATCTGATGATACCTCTACCAAGCCTGTCAGGCCGCGCATCGCTGTCAAGGTCTCAGTGACTTTTTGATTCCCGAGATCTGCAGATATGCTTGATTGCATCGCTGCTTCAGATGTGGAATTGGCGTTCCGTGCAACCTCTTCAACAGCCGCGCTCATTTCAGTTACTGCGGTAGCAGCTTGCTCGATTTCGCTATTTTGCTGCTGAAGTGTGCGATCAGCGCTTTCAGTGATCGAAGTCATTTCGACGGCCGCGGTACTTAGCTGGGTTGAAGCTCCCGAGATTTCTAAAATTGTGCGTCGCAAATTTTTCTGCATAAGATTCAGCGCATGCATCAATCGCGAAGCTTCATCTGAACCTGTTATATCAAGATCATGGGTAAGGTCGCCAGCAGCGATATTTTCCGCCAATTTAAGTGATGAACTGATTGGACTTACGATGCTCCTAGTGAACAAGATCGCCAGTGCTATGGTTAACACAAATGCAACAATCAGTACTGCTACCAGGACTTTTACACTATGGTTATATACGTCGGTCGCGTCTACTCCAGACACCACGGCCTGGCGTGCATTTTGCTCTCGCAGTAGTGTCAGCTGCTCTTGATAAGCCGTAGCTCTTTGTGCCTGCTCTGTGTTGGCAAAATTCACAGCCTGATCATGATCAGATGAATACAAAGCGATTACTTTTTTGAGGCCGTCGACGTAAGCACCCATAGCCTGATTCGCCTTCGCAAACTGGATTTCGTCCTGCTCTCCAGACATCAAATGTGCACGATAGAAATCAGTTTTCACCTGAAGTGTCTGTATAGCTTCTTCGACCTTTGACAGCGAGAAATCATGCACCTCTGCCGTGGTGCTTGAGAGCATGCGGATACTTTCAAGGCGGGCGTGAAGGAGGGCGATCTGAATATCGTCAATGACCTGAATGCTTGGGAGGGAGTTTTGCTCAATGTCCTGTTCTGCAGCGCGCAGCCGATCAATTTGCAGATAAGAGAAGCCTGCCAAGCTGATCAGTAGGAGGGTGATTAAGCCAAAACAGACGAAAGCTCGTCGCGCGATACTTAAGGATCTTAATTTCATTTAGGCCTCCGAGGGCCGGATTTAGTAGCGTGGCTTTTCCACGTCATTTCAAGGATCACGAACGAAGGCAGCATTTTCATGCGGCACAGTGACTTCCAGCTGCAGCTTGCAGGCATATACCTAAAACGCGGTATGCAAAAAAATGTATTGGAATGATAGACGTGCTAAATAATTGCGCGCTAAATAATATTGTGTGCGCTCGCTACGTACGGCTCACCAGTTTTGGCTGCGGGACGTCCGGGACGTGCCATGCTATAGGCGAGCAGTACAAGCACAGCACATAGCAGGACTCTCCAGACATGCTTTCGTATGGAGGTCATTTTCGGATATGGACAGAGCACTATGGACAAGCGGCTTGCAGGTCTTTCATTTCTGCTTACCCTGGGATGGGTGGTTGCGGTCATAGGGGTGATGTTTTTTTTTGGCGCTTAACCCGTCTCACCTGATGACTGAACTTATTGAATGCCCTTTGCCTCTGAAATACTACATCCACTCATTTGGATAGGTATTATGAGCCTTGGCGCGAGATTGAAGTCAGAGCGATTGAGGTTAGGGTTGTCACAATCTGCTGTTGGTAGCATCGGCGGAATTGAGGTAAATGCGCAGGGGCGCTACGAAAGCGGCATTCGTGTTCCTCGGGCAGATTATTTAGCTGCAGTCGCGAAAGCCGGCGTAGACATATTGTTTGTCATCACCGGGGAGCGTAGTCAAAACGGCAACGCAGATTCTGCAAAAGCTGTGGAGGCTCTCGATAGTGCGACGGAATGTCTTGAGAAAGCTAAGGAACTGATCCACTAAATTTTGTACCCGTTTCGGCTAGTAGACTGGATCAGCTCTGGTCCCTTGTTCCGTGCATTATCCACGGCCGTATCGACCTTGAACCACTCGAACACCTCGGACGGTTCACCCTGGTGAAGCACCATTTGCTCGGCTCGCTCCATGGGTGTGGCTGGATCCAACCATTCCCGGGCCAGGTCTGGCGTCAGCACCACGGGCCGCCGGTCGTGAATGTCCACCATGCCCCCGGCGCTGTCGGCTGTGATGATGACGAAGCCGTCATGCTCACCCGGGCCTTCGTCTGCATCAGGTAGCTGGCCGATGGCAGCACAGAATATCGGTGCACTATCCCGCCGGCGGATGAGGTAAGGCTGCTTCTTCGGTCCGCCTTCGTCGACCCATTCAAACCAGTTATTGATCGGCGTTATTGCACGGTGAGGCCAGATCGCCCGGAAGAACGGGCCGTGGGCGACTTTCTCGACGCGGGCGTTGATCGGCGCAGCGTGATCCTTGGCCCAGTGCGGTCGCCATCCCCAGCGCACCGGGTCGGCGTGTAGAAGATCGCCCTGCAGGTGTAGCAGCGCAACCGCTGTTGTCGGTGCCACGTTATACCGTTCAATTGGTTGATCGCCCACAGAGTTCGCCAGAGCGTTGGGCATGCTCAGCGCCGCAACGAAGTCGTGGATACCGCTGTACTGTGATAGTCGTCCGCACATAAGCATCTCCGCTCGTCGGCGCTAATGAACAGCCGGTCCCCGGCCAATCTCTACACTGTAGACACTGGCTCGAGGCATTCGTCATGGCGATCAACATTGAACAAGTCACCGCAATGGAGGCGTGGTTTGCGCTACGCAATGATCCCGCATTCATATCGGTCACTCCTGAGGAACGCTACGAAACGCGGCTGGCCCTGGCGGATGACTTGAAGCAGCAGGGCCTAATTGATGATAACGAGTGGCGGGAGCTTACCGAGGAAGCCGTAGCAGCCTACGCGGATGAGCTTGGGTGAAGTTCATGCAGTGCTTTTAGCTCTGCCAGCAGCCGCTGATTTTCCCTGAACAGATAGTCCCTCTGCTCGGTAACAATCTTCACGCTTTGCACCGAGCCAAACGACTGCTGGTGTTCCAGCATACTTATCTTTTCCAGCGCATCGGCAAGCTTTCCTTCGGCCTCGGCCTTTCCTGTCATGAGCAGGTCATTCATTTGCACCAGCCCGGCGATATTGGCTCGAGCTCTGCGCAGCATGCGCTCGGTCTCGACCAGTTCTTCTACGAGAAGTGAGCACTGGTGCTGGTACATCTCCAGTGGAGTGGGGCAGCCGAGCCAATCATCGGTGTCCATGTCAACGTTCATAGCATGAATCTCAGATGCTGTATGTGCGTACAGTAATCTGGATTTGGTCAGGTGGAAGGTTTGAAGCGACGAACTGCAGGGTTACCCGACGATCAGTCGGGCGACATGAGGACTGCTAGAGTCAGCTTGATGAACTCTTCGTTCTCGTCGATGGTGTGCAGCGCGCCGCGAATATTCTCGGCCACATCCGCGGAGCCACGCTGCTCCACCCAGTTCGATAACTCCATGATGGAAGCCTCGAGGGCCAGCTGGTTTTCGTAGAGCTTGGAGAGTAGGGAGGGGAGAAGGTCTGAGTTGGGCATCGGAGTTCCTCTGGTGGAGTGCACAGCTTAGCAGTGGTCGCCTTGAGGGGGGATTTGCGGTCGGCAGGACGCCGGAGAGGGGTGAAAAAGAGTTCCAAAACTAAAGCCGCACCCCTTGTAGAATGCGGTCTGTAGCCCGATCACTTTTCCTTAGTAATGGAACCCCGCAGGCCTTTAAAGCCCTTGCCTGCTTGGATTTGCATAGCGGTCTTGAAAACCGGCGAACGTTAATAGCGTTCCCAGGATTCGAATCCCTGGTTTTCCGCCAAGATTTACACGAAAGCCCCGCGAATGCGGGGCTTTTGCGTTTCTGGAGGTCGGTCTACCGGGAATCTCTCTCCCTTCCAAACGGTTGCCCCGACTTCAAGGTCGTCGTTCTCGGCCAGTAGCTCATCAAAACTGTCGCAATTGACCAGCTCTTCATTGACTGACCAGGTTTCGTCGGGGATTGTGTTTTCTTCAGGCATGACTTCGTCCTTGCCGCTATAGCGGCTATCAAATTCATCGAGCGCAGAGGTATCGTTGCCTCCTTAGAAATGGAGGTGAGATGTGGTCGTACATGGAATTGAATACCGTTTTTGCCGTGCTTCAAGCGTCGTCATAGGTCATGACGGCTTGGCTTTAGAGTGCTGGGAAGGCCAGAGGGCTCAGATGTTCGAGATCTTCCGGAATGACGAAACGCTGCGTTTCGAGGTCACCCTATTTGAGCCAAGTGTTCCCCTTGAATTGCTTGAATATGCTGTTCAAATTGCGCGGGATAGCCTCGGGGATTTTTGCCCATAGCCCCCGACTTAGGGTCATAGCGGCTGACTCATGGTTAAATGGTGGGAATTCTTAATGGAGGGTGTGAGTTATGGACAACACAATCAAACGACCAATGTTCATTGTGGGCGCGTCACTGCTAGCCGTAGGCCCTGCCACCTCGATCCCCGGTTTCTGGATCCCTGGTATTGTCTTCATGGGCATTGGGATCTCCCAGAAGCCAAAGAACTGATAGCGTTACACAAACCACCGGCAAGAGGGGTCCAGCCCGACTGCGCGGCAGCCATCAGCTATTGCGGGAGCGAACCGGCGGTACGCACTGTACGGGTGGAGGTGCGGCCTTGGGCAGCCGCCGGGCTCAAGACATCCGACAGCTTGGCAGTTAAGGTTCGGGCTGTGCTAGCAGAGCGGCGGCAGCGGATCGGGTAAGAGCGGCACGTGTGGGTTTCAGTTGATACCTCCTTGGTCAACCGTCCTAAGGCGAGACTGAAGCATTATTTGTTTTCTGCTTGATCGAGTTTAATATTACGTCAACAGTGTGTGCCTCAGTAGTTCTTCCGTCACTTTTTTCTATAATTGATTTTGAACGCTGAGTATCGCCATACAGTTTATAGATGGCAGCTAAGAAAGCTTCAGCTTCACCAAATGGTGTGGCTTCGTAAGATTTTTCCGCGAACGAAATAATCATAGGTTTTACTTTTTGTGGGTCTTGGCGGCTCAGGAGGTCGGAGGCTTTAAGCCTATAAATGGCAGAGATTAAATTCTTGTCCGCAAAAACTTGGAATTCTGATTGTTTTCCTTCGGAAAGCTCATGGTTTATCTTGACTAAGAGTTTGTCCATAATGCCTATTGCTTTTTCGTGCTCTCCTTTAAAGTAGAGGGTCGTGGCACCAAGAAAAGCATAAGGGTTACTGTTTTCTTTATAGCATTTTTGAAATAAGCTAGCGTATTTTGCTCCTTCTTCCTTATTGTCGCTTATTGAGGCCAGGCCTAGCATTGAGCTGTAGATAGAGCATAGTTTGCTAATATCGGTTATGGTTTTTTCTTCTCTTAGTAGTAGGGTTCTTGCCTCGTTGTACTTTCCCTGCTCTATGAGTTTTGGGGCGTCGTACATATCGAGGTTGTCATCAGTCAACGATGCGCTGGCGTTCGCATACATTAAACTGCTTATGAATAAGGCTGAAAGGCCTACTAAATATTTTATTGGTGCTGAGGTTGTTTTATTCATTAGCAGGCTACGATATAAGTTACTCATTATCACTTTTCCATTTCAATCGCAGTAGGGCTGTTTTTTTGGGAGGCGGCCGCGGCCCCTAATCATTTTCGCACTATCGCCATGACCAGTCGAAAACCCGAACTCGCCTGATTTTCGGGATTTTTATTCCCACCCCATCCGTCAATAAAAACCGGCGTGTCAGAAAGATATCACGTTGCCCACGGCCGTATTGACCTTGAACCACTCGAATACCTCGGTTGGCTCGCCCTGATGCAGCACCATGTCGCTACATTGTGAAAGCCTTGCGCACATAGGCACCGCTCCGTCTGTCGAAATCCCTACAGAAAAATTGACCGCAAGCCGGCTGCAAAGTTAACTGTACATTCGTACAGTGTTTATAGAAGGCTGCATCATGAGCTTTACCATTTTAGGTCCTATATCCGAGGGCGGCACGAAGCTGCCTTTCTGCTCGTTTCGTGTACCTGCTGGGTTCCCATCACCGGCAGCCGATCACATCGAGCAGCATATCTCATTGGATGAGGTCCTAAATATCAGGGCGCCACACGTCTATCTGATCGCGATTACTGGCGAAAGTATGCAGGGTGCGGGGATTTTTGAGGGAGACCTGGCAGTTGTGGATCGGTCAATTGAGCCGGCCCACGGACACGTCGTTGTAGCTCTTTTGAACAACGATCCTGTCTGCAAGCGCCTGTGCAAGCGCGGCAAAGAGGTGATTCTCTTATCTGAAAATCCGAAATACCCAGCGCGGTATGTATTGGAGGGTGACGAGCTATCGATCTGGGGTGTGATCACAAGCACGGTGCGCAGTCATGTCTAACGCGCAGGTCTTCGCACTGATTGACTGCAATAGCTTCTATGCAAGTTGCGAGCGTGTCTTCCGTCCGGATCTGGCAAAGGTGCCCATTGTGGTGTTGAGCAATAACGACGGTTGCGTCATTGCCCGGAGTTACGACGCCAAGCCTTTCATCAAGATGGGCGAGCCGTATTTCCAAATCAAACATAAGCTGAAACAGCATGGGATCGTTCCTTTCTCATCCAACTACGCGCTCTATGGCGACATGAGCGAGCGAGTGATGACCCTGATCGAATCGATGGTTCCTGCCGTTGAGATTTACAGTATCGATGAGGCGTTTGCTGACCTGTCGGGTATTTCCGAGCTGGATGCTTTGGGGCGTCAGATCCGGGCGCGGGTATTGCGCTGCACTAGCATACCGGTGGGAGTTGGAATAGCGAGCACCAAGACCTTGGCCAAGCTGGCCAACCACACGGCAAAGCGATTGCAAGCTCAAACCGGTGGTGTGGTGAACATCACCGATCCGGTCAAGCGCGATTGGGTCCTGCGTAATACTGACATCTGCGAAGTGTGGGGCGTAGGCCGCAAAATGAAGCTCCACTTCGACGCCATGGGCATAAAGTCAGCGATGGACCTGGCCAGGGCAGATCCTCGGACGCTCCGTAAGAAATTCAGCGTAGTGATCGAAAAGACGGCGCGGGAGCTGGCCGGCACATCGTGTCTGGAACTTGACGAGCCCGACCCGCCCAAGCAAGAAATATGCTGCAGCCGGATGTTCGGCAAACGGCTGACCGATCTGCCGCCGATCAAGGAGGCGGTGGCCACCTACATGATGCGCGCCTCAGAAAAGCTTCGCGCCCAAAACTCACTTTGTAAAAAGGTCCGCGTCTGCATCCGCACAGGCATGTTCAACCCCGAGGAGGGGAAGTATGCCAACGGCGTGGTGGTCGATATGCCGTACCCCACCGATGACGTGCGCTTGCTCACGAAAGCCGCCGTCGATGCGCTCGACAGAATTTTCCGGCCGGGTTTCAAATACAGCAAGGCCGAGGTAATGCTGCTCAACCTGTGCCAGCCAGGCGAATACACCGATGATCTTTTTGCAATATCGCGGCCGACCGAGGCAACCCAGGTCATGACTGTCCTTGATCAGATCAATGAACGTTGGGGAAAGGGAACGCTTCGATCTGCCAGCGTACCTACCAACCCCGACTGGGGTATGCGTCGAGAGATGATGAGCCAGAGCTATACCACTAAGCTGGACCAACTCTGGACGGTGGCCTGCAAGTAGTGCTCATTCCTCCGTCATAAGGACAGCCAGCGACATTTTGATGAATTCTTCATTGTGGCCGATTGTGAAAAGGGCGCCTCGCACATTGTCTGCCACCTCGGCGGAGCCACGTTGCTCAACCCAATTTGACAGCTCCAGGATGGACGCTTCGAGGGCAAGTTGGTTTTCGTAGAGTTTGGAAAGCAGGGAAGGGATTAGGTCTGAGTTCGGCATCGTTGTTCCTCCGTGGAGCGAACAGCGTAGCAGGCAAATTATTGAGTTGGGAGATCGGTCGGCAGGACGCCGGAGGAAGGGAATTGCGGAGCGGCTTCTAAAATTGCGGAGCGGAAAAGATAAGGGCCTGCTCAGGTTTCCCTGGCAAGCCCTTGATATCTATGGTGCCCGAACCCGGAATCGAACCGGGACGCCCTTACGAGCGGGGGATTTTAAGTCCCATGCGTCTACCAGTTTCGCCATTCGGGCGGTAGCGCGGTGTAGCAGGGTTGGGAATATATAGATCCTGTCGCTTCGGCGCAACCTCGAAACGCGCTTTCCTGCACAAAGATATGCGTGAAAAAGCGTGGCAGATCAGTCATCTACATGTTCGCCGAGTTAAGTCCTGATGAATTTATGCGGCGCAGGAACAAGCCTCATAAATGACAGTCATAGCGATATGCCATCCCGGCAAATTGCAAAGGAATCAATTGATGCTCAGTGTCCGTAAGCATTCTTGGATGATGGCTTTTGGTGTAGCGGGCTTGTTGGGTGTGGCCATGGTCGGCCAGGCGCAGGCGGCGGGTGCGGTGCGTTGGGGAGAGTTCAGTGCATCGTCGACAGACAGATTGACGGGCGCCTCGGTAGAGGCGGGCAATACCTATGTGCTGAAGTCGTCGAGTATTTCCGTCGGCGATATCGAGGCGTTGCAAGCGGCGCAAAAGCGTAGCGAAAGCGAGCTGCAAAGCCTGAAAACCAAAGTGGATGGTCAGGATCGAGCATTTGACGAGTTCAAGCGTAAGGACGGGTCGAGTTCAAGCAGCAGTGACAGTCAGCTGTCGAGTCTCAAGCGCACAGTGGATGAGCAGAAAAATACCATAGACCGGCAGAAAGGCGAGATCGACGGCCTTAAACGCAGCCTGGATGATCTGAAACGCAGCGTTGAGACGTTGAGCAACAAGGTGAAGTGACCTGGCCGTTTCGGGCCGTGGCGGGTGTGTACTCACAAGCCTGACTGATCGGCATTAGGGCAAGCCTACGTCGCGCTCAGTCAATCAGCGCCAGCAGGTCGGTAGTACCTACGTCCACCCCCGCCTGGGTCAGCAGTGTTGTCACCTGCCCCCGGTGGTGGGTCTGGTGGTTGAAGAAATGCACCAGCAGCCCGAAGAAGGGTTTTTCGGCGGCCGCACCGCGCATGTTGTGGTAACGCAGATGCTGGTCCAGATGGGACTCGTGCAGGCTGTGGGCCCACTCGACGATCAGTTGGTCCAGCCAGGCGCGATGGGCCGAGAGTTCACTTAGATCGGCAAAGGCCAGTTGTTTGAGGTCGGCGGGGGTAGCGATGGCACTCAACGGCGCCAGTGCCGAAAAGTCAGCCGGGTGCTCGGCAAAGCGCTTGAGCCAGACCGTGTCGCCCAGCATCAGGTGGTTCAAGGTGCCGAGGATCGAGCCGAAGAACGCCTGCCGGTCCAGGATTAATTGCGCGTCGGTCAACGTGCCGGCGGCGTCATAGACCTTGCGGTTCATCCACTGGTTGTAGTTGGCCATCAGCGCGATCTGCTCGATGCGGTTCACCGATATTTTCTCCATTGGCGGTGTAGTGGCGCCATCATAAAGCTTGCCCGCCCGGCGGTCATGGTGTTCCATCGCAGGCGGACTATGTTTGATTAACGCCACTTTCGCGCCCGGGGAGGGCGACACCATGAATACCAGCGATCTGTTGGAACAACTGTTGCGTGCAGGGCAGCAAGGCGGCGGCGCTTCGGGCGGCGGCCTGGGCGGATTGCTCGGTGGTTTATTGAAGGGCACCAGTGCCGGTGGTGCTGCAGCTGGCGGTGGCTTGGGTGGTTTGCTGGGTGGCCTGGGTGGCTTGTTGGGCGGTGCACCGGCCGGCGGCGGCACTCAGGCGCGTAAAAGCGGCGGGATGAATTACGCGGCACTGGCGTCCCTGGGGATGGCGGCTTTCCAGGCCTATCAAGCCTGGCAACGCCAGCAGGCCACAGCCCCACAGCAGGCTATCCAGACCGTTGACCAGCTTGAAGGGGCGCAAGCCGAAGCCCATAGCCATGGCGTATTACGTGCGCTGATCGCGGCGGCCAAGGCCGATGGGGCTATCGATGCGCAAGAGCAGCAGATGATCTCTGCCGAGATCGGCCGCCATACCGACGACCCCCAGTTGCAGCAGTGGCTCGACGCTGAAGTCGCCAAGCCCCTGAATGCCTCGGATTTTGCCGAGTATGCCCATGACCCGGCGCTCGCCGCGGAGATTTACCTGGCCAGCGTGATGCTGGTCAATGATCAGCAGGACGCCGAGCGCAATTACCTCGACGATCTGGCCGGGCAGCTGCAAATCGATCCGCAGTTGCAGCTGCACCTGGAACAGCAGGCAAAAGCCTAGAACCTCAGCGTCGCCCCAGTGGTCAGCCACTGGGCGCGTTCCCCAATCAGGCTGCGCCCGACCACCACGTCCACATCGAACAGTTTGAGGATGTGGAATCGCGGCCCGGCCTGCCACGCTTGCTCACCGCCTTCCTGGCCGTAGCGTTCGGCGATCAGGGTCAGTCCCTCCGCCAACTGATATTCGAACCCCGTGCCCCAGGTCAGGCGATGCTGTTGATCACCGTCGTTATAGGCGTGGCTCCAGCCAACGTTCAGGTTCAGGCGCAATGGCGCCAGAGGCTGCCAGGTCAACGGGACATTCAAATCGGCCCCGTCAAACCCGTGCTGGCGATCCAGGGCCATATGCGCCCCGGCGGCAATCGCCAGCTCAAGCCCCACGTCTTCCCGTGACAACACCTGCGCCTTTACCTGCGGGCTGATCTGCGTCTCGCCTTTGCCTGCGGTGGTAGCGCGAGACAACACGGCGCCCCATTGCACGGTGGGCATGGCGCTGAACGTACACGCCGGCGACAGAGTGGTGTTATGGGTGCTGCCCGCGTGTCGATTGGCGCTGTACCAGGCATCGACATTGCATTCTCCCGGGGCATTGACGGCGCCGTCATCGACGACATAAGCACCGCCGGCGGCATGGGCCTTGGAAAACAGAGCGATGAGCAACACCGCGCCCAGGCTCACGCCGATAAAAATCAGGTTACGCTGCAATGCACGGCGCTTGGCCGGTGGCAACAACAGCAAGGTGTGGCGGGCACCGCGATAGTGGCGCGCACGGTATTTGGCAAAGCCGTCCTGCCGCTTTGGGGTGTGTGGTTTGTGCATGATGCACCTCGTTTGAATTCAGCTTTCTACAGTCAGCACCGAAATGCCGCGGGCTTTGGCCTGGGACACCAGCTCCAAGGTGTCGTCGCCACCGGGCAGGGCGATGATCACGTCGGGGCGGCTGTCGGCCAGCATGAAGTGGTTGCGCTGGCGTTCCGCCTGTTTGCCGTGGCGTTGCCAATTGGGTGGGTAACGCACCACGTCGATGCCGATGTCCCGCGCCCATTCCTCGATCTCGCTGCCGAGGAACTGGTTGCCGCCGTGAATCAATACCTGCACCGGGCGCAGGCGGTGGTAAGCGTCCAGCACATGGCGGGACTTCTTGGTGTCGGCGTAATGACGACCTGCACAGATCAAGACGCGCATAGGGAGCATCCTTGTATTGCACGGTGACGGCCGGGCGACCGCCACCGTTTGAACGGCGGGGTGATCAGTACCACTGCTTGAAGCGGCGGATGTAGATCGTCTTCATCAGTTGGGCCACGCAGCAGTACGCCAGCAGGGTGCCCACCAGCCATGGGAAATACGCCATTGGCAGCGGTTGCAGGCCTACCAGGGTGCCCAGTGGCGAGAACGGCACATAGATACCCAGGGCGATGACGATGCAGGTCATCATCAGCACCGGCCAGGCAGCCGTGCTCTGGAAGAACGGGATCTTGCGGGTGCGCAGCATATGCACCACCAGGGTTTGCGAGAGCAGCCCCTCGATAAACCAGCCGGACTGGAACAGGGTCTGCATTTCCACACTGTTGGCCGCGAACACGTACCACATCAGCGCGAAGGTGGTGATGTCGAAGATCGAGGAGGTAGGTCCGATCCAGATCATGAAGCGGCCGATGTTTTTCGCATCCCACTTGCGCGGCTTGGCCAGGTATTCCTTGTCCATCTTGTCCCACGGCAGAGCCAGCTGGGAGATGTCGTACATCAGGTTTTGCAGCAGCAGGTGGATCGCCAGCATCGGCATGAACGGAATGAACGCACTGGCTACCAGCACCGAGAACACATTGCCGAAGTTGGAGCTGGCCGTCATGTTCAGGTACTTCATGATATTGCCGAAGGTCTCGCGGCCCTTGAGTACGCCTTCTTCCAGCACCATCAGGCTCTTTTCCAGCAGGATGATGTCGGCTGATTCCTTGGCGATATCCGTACCGCTGTCCACCGAGATACCCACGTCGGCATCCCGCAGCGCCGGCGCATCGTTGATACCGTCGCCGAGGAAGCCGACGGTGTGGCCGTTGGCTTGCAGCGCCTTGAGTACCCGCGACTTTTGCAGCGGCGTGAGCTTGGCGAACACCGTGCGTTCTTCCACGCGGCGCAGCAGGGTGGCGTCGTCCATCGCTTCGATTTCCACACCCAGCAGCGGCTGGCCTGGTTCCAGGCCGACCTGACGGCAGATCTTGCTGGTGACCACGGCGTTGTCGCCGGTCAACACCTTGACTGCCACGCCAATTTGTTGCAGTGCGGCAATCGCCGGGCCTGCGGTTTCCTTCGGTGGATCCAGGAAGGTCAGGAAGCCCTGGATCACCAGGTTGCGTTCATCGGTGGTGGTGTACTGCTGGCGTGCCAATGCCTTGGGAACATTACGAGTCGCCACCACCAGCACGCGAAAACCGTCTTCGTTGTAGTCATTAGCCAGTGCGAGCAGCTCCTGACGGCGGCGATCATCCAGGGGCACGGCGGCGCCGTCTTCCAGGGTGTGGGTGGAAATGCTCAGCATCTCTTCCACGGCGCCCTTGCACACCAATAGATGATCACCGGCAGCGTCCTTGACCACGATGGACAGGCGACGGCGTACAAAGTCGAACGGCAATTCATCGACCTTGCTGTAGGCAAATGGCACCTGAAACTTGGGGTTCTGTTGCGCAAACTGCACCACGGCCTGGTCCATCAGGTTCTTCATGCCGCTCTGGTGAAAGCTGTTCAGCCACGCCAGGGACAACACTGCATCATCGCGCTGGCCGAAGGCGTTGACGTGATGCTCGAGGATGATCTTGTCCTGGGTCAGGGTGCCGGTCTTGTCGGTGCACAGCACGTCCATCGAGCCGAAGTTCTGGATCGCATTGAGGCGCTTGACCACCACTTTGCGTTTAGCCATGGCCGTGGCGCCCTTGGCCAGGTTGGCGCTGACAATCATCGGCAGCATTTCCGGGGTGAGGCCGACGGCGACTGCCAAGGCAAACAGAAAGGCATCGCCCCAGTCGCCTTTGGAGAAACCGTTGAGGAAGAACACGATGGGCACCATCACCAGCATGAAGCGGATCAGCAACCAACTGACGCTGTTCACACCACGGTCGAAGGCGGTTTGCACCCGCGAGCCGACAATCGCCTTGGCCAGGGAGCCGAAGTAAGTGCGCGGCCCGGTGGCGACCACCACGGCCTTGGCGCGGCCGCTGACCACGTTGGTGCCCATGAAGCAGATGTTGGGCAGATCGAGTAGGTTGCCTTGATCGGCGGCCAGGCTGGAGGCGGATTTTTGCGTGACATCGCCGAGGGTGTCGTACTTCTCCACCGGCAAGGCTTCACCGGTCAGTACGGCCTGGCTGATAAACAAATCGCGGGATTCGATCAGGCGGATGTCGGCGGGAATCATGTCACCGGCCGACAGCTGCACGATATCGCCGGCCACCAGTTCGCGCATTGGCACTTCGCGCAAGGTAGGCTGGGCGCCGACCTGCTCGCGGCGTAGCACGGTGGCCGTGGTGCGCACCATGGCTTTGAGCGCCTCGGCGGATTTGGCCGAACGGTGCTCCTGCCAGAAGCGCAGCAGGCTGCTGAGCAGCACCATGGTCATGATAATGATGACCTTGGTCGGGTCGGCCTCTTCGCCTGCCTGCATCGGCAGCCAGCAGTCGGTGACAAAGCTGATGCCGCCCAGGGTGAGCAGTACGTAGATGAAAGGGTTGTTCAGCGCCTGCAGGAACTGGACGATGGCGTGTGGCGGCTTGTCGTGGGCGACTTCGTTGTAGCCTTCGCGTTGCAGACGCGCCGAGGCGTCTAGTTCGGTCAGGCCGTCCTGGGTGGCACGTACGTTGGCGAGGGTAGCTGCCAGGCCGTTCTGGGCTTCACGGGCGGCGCGCATCGACAGTTTGGTGTCGGTAGCGGTGCCATTTTTCTTGTGCAGAGGCGTGTTTTTTACGGCGCTCATTGTCTGTACTCCTGTCGCCAATTCTCGACAAAACATACCCGGTACTTACCTGCATAGAGGCGAGCGAAAGCATGCCGAGCCGCGGACTTCGCGATCGGTTTAAATAATGTGTTCAGATAGCTTCTAGAGTGCCCGCTAACAGCACGTTAGTTAATATGCGCGCAGCGGGCTACTACTGGACTTGTTCATAAAGAACTCCAGGGTATTAATAAGAAAGTTGCAGTTTCCAGCCAGATCAGGCGGCGCGAGCGCTCACATAAAGACCGAGCATCAAGCTGGCTTGCGCCAGGCTGGAAACCTTGGGTCTCTGCGGGTCTTGAGGGTCGGCGTGGTCCCAGTGCTGCACCAGTTGGCCGCTGTCAGGGCAGATACGCCAGTGCGCCAACGGCGGTGCCGGGCGGGCTTGAGGGGAGGGTGCCGCAAAGGTTGAGCGGGTAGGTGAAAAGCCCACGGGCTCGCGGCGCAGCTTGGCGCGCAGGGCAGCAGCCAGGGTGCTTACATCGGGCAAAGCAATGAGTTGGAAGGTCATAACACACCTCGGGACCGGACACGCGACCGGTGAGGCAGTTACGGTGGAGCATCGAGCTCTAGCGCAGCTTACCGGACCTGGAAGGCGAGTCCTGTCATATTCTGGGTTTGGCGCCCGATGCCCGCGGATGCGGTGCTCGGACAGCGACTAGATACTGTGTCCATTGGCTTCTTTTGTGAGGTTTAAAAAAGGCCCCTGTTGCGGGCACGGGCAATCTACTCAGAGCGTTACAGAATGTCAACGCATGATTAATTAAATCAGCCCGCGTTCAGAGTTTGTTCAGACAAGAGGCATGTGAAAGTTACTGGCCGGATAACTTTATATACCTTGCGCGGCGAGTATCGCCAGATAGATCAATATTAAACCGCACGCCGCATAACTCACGCGTTGCCAGGTCGGTGATGCATTCTTGCGCAGCAGATTCACCAACGCGGCGGTGAGAAAACACGAGAGCACCGACGCCAGCATGAATCCGGCAAAAAACATCAGGGTCTGCCCGTGGCTGGGGGTTGCGCCGACGATGCCCGACAGGGCGCTCCCCAGGGCGCCCCAGTAGACAATATTCTTCGGGTTGGCCAGGGAGATCGCCGCGCCTACGGCCAACGCATTTTTGCCTGAACTGGCAGGGACGTTGTCGGTTGCGGGTAACTGCCAGGCATCAATCAGGCTGCGGATGCCCAGCCAGGCCAGGTACAGCGCACAGACGATCGTCAGTGGCACTCGCACCGCATCATGCTGAATCAGCAGTGCGATACCGGTGAGGCCGATCACCGCCCAGACGGCATCGCCTACGAGGGAACCAAACTGCACCATCAGCGCCGGTGTGAAACCATGCAGCAAGCCGCGACGCAGGGTCTCAGCCAGCACGGCGCCGGGAGACAGGCAAAACACAAAACCGAATACCAGCGCGTAGACAAAGATCGACAGCATGCTCAGTTCCTTTCGAGAAAGTGCGAAAGCATACGTCAGTCCGGGAGGGGGATACCACGTCCTCTGTAGGAGCGAGCTTGCTCGCGAAAAACGTCAACGATAACGCGTGTTTGCTGGATGAACGCGGTGCCTGTGAATTTTTCGCGAGCAAGCTCGCTCCTACACAAGCTGCGGCGTTGAGGCAATGCGGTCGAGCTCATCCTTCAATTCATCCGGCGATAAATTTGCAAAGGGCAGCGCAAAAAACGCCTCGCAGCGTGCGGCGATAATGTCGAGGGTGGCCTTGAATGCAGCGTCTACTTGCGCCTCATCACCCTGCACCTCGGAAGGGTCTGCCAAGCCCCAATGCGCCTTCAGCGCCGGGCCGAAATACACCGGGCACGCTTCACCGGCTGCTTTATCGCACACCGTGATGACCACATCCGGCGGGCTGCCTTCAAAGGCGTCATTGCCCTTGCTGTACAAACCTTCGGTGCTGATGCCCGCCGCCTGCAACGTGCTCAGGCTGCGGGGCAAAACCTGGCCCTTGGGAAAACTGCCGGAGCTGATGGCCTCGAAACCTTCAGGCGCCATGTGATTGAACATGGCTTCGGACAAAATGCTGCGGCAACTGTTGGCGGTACACATGAACAGCACTTTCATTGCAGGCTCCTTCAGACGCTCAGGCGCAGGGCGAGGGCGGCGAGGGTAATCAGCAGCACCGGCAAGGTCAGCACGATGCCGACCTTGAAGTAGTAGCCCCAAGTGATGGTGATGCCTTTGCGCGCCAGGATGTGCAGCCACAGCAAGGTCGCCAGGCTGCCGATGGGGGTGATTTTCGGGCCCAGGTCGCTGCCGATCACGTTGGCGTAGATCATCGCGTCCTTGACCACGCCCACGGCATGGCTGGATTCAATGGACAGCGCGCCGATCAGCACCGTCGGCAGGTTATTCATCGCCGATGAGAGCAGTGCCGTCAGCACGCCGGTGCCCATGGCGGCGCCCCACACACCGTAGGTGGCGAAGGTGTCGAGCCAGGTCGCCAGGTAGTCGGTCAGGCCGGCATTGCGCAGGCCATACACCACCAGGTACATGCCCAGGGAAAAGATCACGATCTGCCAGGGCGCTTCCTTGAGGACCTTGCGCGTGGAAATCTTGTGACCCTTGGCGGCAATCACCAGCAGCAGTACCGCGCATACCGCGGAAATCGCACTGATGGGAATGCCCAGCGGCTCCAGGGCAAAACAGCCGACCAGCAGAATGCCCAGTACCCACCAGCCGGCGCGAAAGGTCGCTTGGTCATGGATGGCACTGGCAGGGTCTGCAAGGTCGGCCGGGTCGTAGACCTCTGGAATATCGCGGCGGAAAAACCACAGCAGCACTGCCAGGGTGGCAGCGACGCTGACCAGGTTCACCGGCACCATCACCGCGGCATATTCGTTGAAGCCGATCTTGAAATAGTCCGCCGAGACGATGTTGACCAAATTCGACACCACCAGCGGCAGGCTCGCCGTATCGGCGATGAACCCGGCGCCCATGACAAATGCCAGGGTTGCCGCCGGAGAAAAACGCAAGGCCAGCAACATCGACATTACGATGGGGGTGAGGATCAGCGCCGCGCCGTCATTGGCAAACAGCGCCGACACCAGCGCACCGAGCAGCACCATATAGGCAAACAAGCGCCGCCCGCGGCCACGGCCCCAACGCGCCACATGCAGGGCGGCCCAGGCAAAGAACCCGGCTTCGTCGAGCAATAGGCTGATGATGATCAACGCGACAAAGGTACCGGTGGCGTTCCAAATGATGTGCCACACCACCGGGATGTCCGCCAGGCTGATTACCCCAAAGGCCAGGGCCAGGATCGCCCCCAGGGTGGCGCTCCAGCCCACGCCGAGGCCTTTGGGCTGCCAGATGACCAGCACGATGGTGACGAGGAAAATCGCAATTGCGACAAGCATGAATAAAGGCTCCGATGGCTTAGCAGCAGGTGCTTGCCCGTTGTGGTCTGTTGCCCATTGCATCCAGACGCAGTGCGTCGTTCTGCAACCATGGCTGGTTGGCTTGCAAGGTGGTGTCCAGCACCTGAGTCACCCAGGCGGGCAGTGCCGGATTGATGCGGTAGTAGATCCATTGCCCTTGACGGCGGTCCAGCAGCAGCCCGCAACTGCGCAGTTGCGCCAGATGACGGGAGATCTTGGGCTGGCTATCGTCCAAGGCATGGATCAGTTCGCACACACAAAGTTCGCCTTCGCGCAGGATCAATAACGCCAGGCGTGCGCGAGTGGCGTCCGCCAGGCATTTGAATAGGGTGGGAGGAGAGAGGAAATCGGACATGACCAATGCCTATACATATGGTTATTCGAATATACGTATTTCCATATGTTCCGGTCAAACCTTGTTTCATTTGATATGGATCAAATGACCGGGAAACAGCCACAACTGTTTGAAATTAAAATGAAACACAAAGGTCCTAAAGTGCCTGCCCATTGCCGATGAAGGAAGAACCCGCGTGACCCGTGCCACTCGCAACCTGCGTAAGACCCTGGATTCCGTCGCGGAAAATAACGAAACCGCGGCGTTCGACCTGATGCGCGCCGTGGAAAAACTCGGCGATGAAGTCCTGCGCCAACGCTTGCTCAACACCATCCACCGACTCAACCAGGATGCTTACGAATTGCGTGAAGCACGGGATTCGGTGGAACTGGTTTCGGTGAAGCTCGCCTGAGCAAGATCATTCAAGACAAGCCCCTGATTGCGCTGGCATGCTTGTCGACTGTCTGTCGATGAGCCGTTTCCATGCCCACTGCATTACCTCATTACGCCTTCACCCGCGGCGCCATCGCCGTTATTCCCTTGTCCCTGGCCTGCGCGCCCTGGGGGTTGCTCGCCGGCTCAATGGCCATCGACGCGCAATTTACCCCGCTGCAAGCCCAGGGCTTGTCTGCCATCGTGTTTGCCGGTGCGGCGCAGTTGGTCGCCATCGGCATGGTCAAGAGCGGCGCCAGCCTGATTTCTATCGTGTTGACCACCTTGCTGCTGACCTCCCAGCACCTGCTCTACGGCATGCATATGCGCCCCACGTTGTCGGCGCTCAACACCCGCTGGCGCATGAGCCTGGGGTTCTTGTTGACCGATGAGTTCTTCGCCCTGGTCAACCACTACGACCGTGAGACCTTCAATCGCTGGTACGCCCTGGGCGTCGGCCTGACGTTTTATATCATCTGGAACCTCTTCACCCTGGCCGGCATTGTGCTGGGCAAGAGCATTCCCGGCCTGGACCAGTTGGGGCTGGAGTTCTCGATTGCCGCCACCTTCATCGCCTTGATTACCCCCGTGGTGCGCGATGTGCCCACGGTGGTGTGCGTGGCGGTTTCGCTGCTGTGTTCGGTGTGGCTGAGTTATCTGCACTGGGAATCTGCGGTGGTGGTCTCGGGGGTATTGGGGATGAGCGCAGGGTTTGCCTGCAAGCGCCTGGGAGTGGGGCAACGATGATCTACTTGATGATTGTGGCCATGGGCCTGGTGGTGTTTTTCAATCGCTATGTGTTTCTCGAACCGCGCCTGCCCGTGCGGCTCAATCGCGGCGCCCGTGAGTTCCTGGGGTTCGCCGTGCCGGGCATGCTCACAGCAATCTGCGGGCCGATTATTTTCCTGGCGGACCATCAGCTCAACCTGAGCCCGACCAACCCCTACTTGCTGGCCGCCGTCTGCGCCGTGGCGTTGATGTTCTGGACGCGCAGCGTATTGATCACCGTGTTGTCGAGCATGGCGTTGTTCTATCTGTTTCGTTGGTGGCTCTGATACTCAGGCAAAAAAACGCCCGCGGGAGGGCGGGCACAAGGGAGGCTTCTTGAAAATGAGCTTGGCCACTATAGGCGGCGAGGTTGCCCTTCACAGTGAAACAAAGTTCATGGGCGCGTCAGTTGGCACCGGCACAATGGTAGAGTCACGGTTTTTCCAAGGAAGCAATGGCATGCACAAGCTGGTAATTGGCGCATTGGTACTGGCCGCACTGGCCGGTTGCGCGGGCTCGAAGATGAAAGAGGCGCGCGCCGGCAGCCCCTACAAGACCCTGGCATCGGACAAGGCCACCCTGGTGGTTGCCCAATGCATCCAGTTCGGCTGGCAGGATGAAAGTGTGTTTGGCGTCGACGCCGGCGGTTTCAAGGAGGCCACCGAGGCCGGTGGTTTCACGGTCTACACCACAGGTGGCGACTACTTTGTCGATGTACAGAGCACCGGTGCGGGTTCTAGCGTCAAGTACTATGCAGCCGAAGACAACATGCCAGCCAAACGTCGACTGGCTGCGCTCGCTACTTGTCTGTAATACGTTGCCCTAGTCATATTCCGAAACGCCCGGCGGGACAGCCGCCTGGCATTGTCTTATGATTCACTCGCTCGCTCGACGTTATGGCTCTTTACCGGTACACGGATGTCGAGGCCTGAACGTCGGGCGAGCACCTCTTTGTCCCGCCTCAACGCGGCATGAAACCCAGGTGCCAGCGCCGCGGAATCATCAGTGTCACCAGCCCCAATAGCCCTGCCAATGCACCGCTGACCCACAGCGCACGCAGGCCCATCTGCTGTTCCAGCAGCGCGCCGATCACCGCACCGATAAACATCCCGGCCCATGGAATCAACTGCACGCGCCAGCCATTGCGGCGTTCCCCCAATAACCAGCGTCCCAGGCCGCGGCCAAAACGTGAAAGTGCGCCGGTGACATAGGTTAGCCCCACCGGTAAGCCATTCACTTCCTCAACGGCCGCGTTGAGCATGCCCATGGCGATAATCGCTGCCAGCAGGGCCGGCAGGGTCTCTGTCGATGGCCACAGCGCCGCACCGCAGAGCAAGGTGCCGATGCACAGCAAGAGCGGCAACGCGTGGCGCTTGCTGAAACGGCTGACCATTACGCCCAAGGCATTACCGAGCACAAAGGTCGCGATCAACAGCACCAGGCGCCCGGTGAGCCCGAGGTCGCCAGCGCTGATGGCCACCGCCAACCGCGTGGTGTTACCGCTCATGAACGAGACAAAATCGCCGCTGGCCATAAAGCCAATGGCATCGGTCATGCCGGCCAGTACCGACAGGCAAGCCACCAGCATCATGCCCACCCGCCCACGCCAGCGCTGTCGATGGGCTAGCGTAACGTTGGTGTAAGGCTTGCGGGACGAAGGCAGCATGGGGCCGGTTTCCTCGGTGAGATTATCCGGCCACTACCGTAGGACGCTTTGCGTGCGGGTGCAATGACCTCAGGCATGCTCCAGTTGCCAGCCGGCGCTGTGCCACGTCAAATGATGAGTCGGCTCAATCGCCTGTAGAAAGGCCTCGTCATGGGACACCGCCAGCATCGCGCCGCTAAAACCTTTCAAGGCCTGTTCAAAGGCGAGCACCGATTCCAGGTCCAGGTGATTGGTGGGTTCATCCAATAGCAGCAGTTGTGCGGGGGTAGCACGCCACAAGGCAATCGCCATTGCGGCTTTCAGGCGTTCGCCGCCGCTGAGTTGCGCCACCGGTTGGGTGACCCGCAACGCATCCAGTTGCAGCAGCGCCAGGCGCGTACGCAGCTCAGCTTCAGCCAGCGGGGTGTCGAGCAGGTTGAGTTGTTCGATGATGCAACGCCGATCATCCAGCAGCGCCAGGTGCTGATCGAGATAAGCGCTGGACACCGCCACCTGGCACTCGCCACTCACGACCTGCCATTGGCCGGCGAGTAATTTTAGCAGGGTGGATTTACCGCAACCGTTAGGCCCGCGCACGGCAACGCGCACGGGCCCTGCCAGGTTAATGGTCAAATAGCTGGAGGGCGCCAGCGGATCGAGCCAGGGCAACTGCGCACCTTCCAGCGTCAGCACTTGCCGGCCGTTGGGCACCGTCGAGCCTGGCAAGGCAAGCAGGGTGGGCGCTTCGTCCACCACGCGCTCGTAGGCTTGACGCACCTGTTCATCCAGCTGGTTTTTGTGCGCGTGATGAGCGCTGCGCACAGTGCTGACAATCTCCGTGGCGGCGCCTTTCCAGCGCGCCTTGGTGAAACGGTCGACGTTGGCGGTCTCGGCGTTTTTACGCGAGCGTGCGGCGTTGCGCTGCAGGCTGTCATGGTCTTTTTGCAGGCGTCGGCGCTCACGGCTACGTGTCTGGCGCGCATGTTCCCACGCCGCGATGGCGGCCTGCTGCTGCGTCTCCCGTTGCTGGCGATAGGCATCGTAGTTGCCGCCGTAAACCTGGACACCAAGGGGTGACAATTCGATGATGCGCCCCATGGCGTTGAGTAACTTTCGGTCATGGCTGACCACCACCAGGCCGCCGTGCCAATCACCCAGCACCCGTCGCAGCCAAGCGCGCCCGGCGCTGTCGAGGTGGTTGCTGGGTTCGTCCAGAATCAGCAGCTGCGGCGCTGCCAGTAGCGCACCGATCAGGGCGACCCGAGCCAACTGGCCGCCGCTGAGTTGATCAGCCCGGGTGCCGGCGCTGAGGGTTGGCAAACCCGCCGCATCCAGTGCCAGGCGCAAGCGCTCGGCCAGGTCCCAGCGATCGTCGATCAGTTCCAGGTCACCGACACGGGCCTCACCTCGGGCCATACGTTCAAGGGCCGCCAAGGCAGGCTCAGTGGCGGTGATATGGGCGACCGTTGCACCTGCTTGAACCGTCAGCGCCTGGGGCACATAGACGACACTGGACGGTTTTTTCAAGGTGCCGGAGGAGGGCAGCAGTACCCCGGCCAGCAACTTCGCCAGGATACTTTTGCCACGCCCATTGCGCCCGACGATACCGGTGGGCGTGTGATCAATGGACAGGTTCAGGTCCTCCAGCAAGTTTTCGCCATTGGCGAACTGGAAAGACACATGTTGCAGGGAAACAAGCACGGGCAGCCGGTTGACGTCAGTCATCAGCACCTCCAAAAAAATGTCGAACAGGCCGACAAGCGCGCCAGGCGGCTCGTCGCAGATACATTTTGGAAGGCTTAGTTGTTCACGTCGGCGGTCATCCCGTTAATCAGAAGGGACGCAGAGGCTAACCCACCTTGGCTTTGTGCGGCAAGTCCTCGGCCAGTTTCTCAAGGAACATCGCCAGGGCCACTTCCTCGGCTTTCAGGCCCTTGCGCACCCGGGGCTTAGGCAGCTTCGACAATTCACCGAGGCTGAAATGCTCAAGCACCGCAGGGTGGATGTAACATTTGCGGCACACCGCAGGCGTGTTGCCCAACTGCCTGGCAACGTCCTTGACCATCGCCACCACATGCCGTTTGGCGTCGGACTCCGGCTGCCACGCCAACTCGCGTAATACCGCCAACGCCATGGCCGTGCCGGCCCAGGTGCGATAGTCCTTGGCGGTAAAGTCTTCGCCGGTCAGTTCATGCAGGTAGGCGTTGACGTCGTGGGAACTGACGGTATGGCGTTCACCGTCTTCGTCCAGGTACTGGAACAGGTTCTGCCCGGGCAATTCCATACAGCGCTTGACCACACTGGCCAGGCGCCGGTCCTTGACGCTGACCTGGTGCTCGACACCGCTCTTGCCACGAAACTGAAACTGGATCTCGTTGCCCTTGATATCCACATGGCGGTTGCGCAGGGTAGTCAGACCGTAGGATTTATTCTCGCGGGCGTACTGTATATTGCCGACGCGAATCAGCGTGGCATCGAGCAACATCACCACCGTCGCCAGGACCTTTTCGCGGGTAAACCCCGGCTCGGCGATCTGTGCTTCCAGCTGTTTGCGCAATTTCGGCAAGGCGTTGCCGAAGGCCTGCAAGCGCGAGTACTTGTCGCTGTCACGCACTTCGCGCCAGCGTGGGTGGTAGCGGTATTGCTTGCGGCCACGGGCATCGCGGCCGGTGGCCTGCAGGTGGCCGCGAGGGTCGGCGCAGATCCACACATCGGTGTAGGCGGGCGGCACGGCCAGGGCGTTCAGGCGTTTGATTTCATCGGCATCGGTGATGCGCTCGCCTTTGGCGTCCAGGTACTGGAACTTGCCCCTCACCTTTTTGCGGCGAATGCCAGGCTGGGTGTCGTCAACGTAATGCAGGTCGCGGGGCAGGTCGGCGGGCAACGAAGAATCAGGCATGGTGCGGGTTCCTTGACAACAAATCAGGCCGGTATGTCTGATTGACCGCAGCATCTTTCGGTCGTGCCAATTGGTTACGCCAGCACTGCCACCGCCTTGATTTGCGCCCACAATGCCTGGCCCGGATGCAGGCGCAGTTGGTCGCGGGAGAAGCGCGTGATGCGGGCCAGCAACGGCGTGCCGCCTGCATCCAGGCGCACCAGTACATGGGCGCTGTTATCCGCGCCAATGTCCTGGGTGACGGTGACGGGGAGCCGATTGAGGATGCTGCTGTGTTCCTCCGCCTGCAGGCTCAAGCTCACATCCCGTGCCTGCACCTTGACCCGCAGCTGTTGGCCCACCGCCAGTGGTGCATGGGCCACGCGGATCTGCAGTGGGCAGTTGGGGAGTTGCAGGGTGAGTAACTGATAGTGGGCGTCGTAGGCAATCACGTGGCCGGCAATCACCACGCCGGCATCGTCACCCAGGGCCAGGGGCAGGTCGAGCCGTGCCAGGGTTTCGCCGATGGGGCCGCTGGCCAAGGCTTGGCCTTCGCTGAGCAAGACGATATGGTCGGCCAGTCGCGCGACCTCATCCTGGGCGTGGCTGACGTACAGCACCGGTATATCCAGCTCGTCGTGAAGGCGTTCGAGGTAAGGCAAAATCTCGCTTTTACGTTTGCTGTCCAGGGCCGCCAGCGGCTCATCCATCAACAGCAACCTGGGGCTGGTCAGCAAGGCGCGGGCGATGCCGATGCGTTGGCGCTCGCCGCCGGACAGGTGTTGCGGCTGACGCTCAAGTAGGTGGCCGATGCCCAGCAGCTCGGTGGCCTGGGCCATGTCCACGCGCCGTTGCTGGCGTGGAATGCGCTTGAGGCCGAACGCCAGATTGGCCCGTACCGATAGGTGGGGAAACAAGCTGGCTTCCTGGAAGACATAACCCAAGGCGCGTTTATGCGCAGGCACAAACAGCCCTTTGTGGCTGTCTTGCCAGACCTCATCGTTGATCTGCACAAAAGCCTCTTCGGCGCGCTCCAAACCGGCGACGCAGCGCAGGCAGGTGGTCTTGCCGGAACCGGAATGCCCGTATAGCGCGGTCACGCCGCGGCCGGGCAATTGCAGGTCGACGTCCAGGGCAAAGGCTGAGTATTTCAAGCGCAGGCGTATATCAATCATCGCGATCAGCTCCAGCCCATCTTGGTTTTGCGGCTGGAGTACAGCGCCAGCAACACGAGGAACGCGAACACCACCATGGCACCGGCCAGCCAATGAGCCTGGGCATATTCCATGGCTTCAACGTGATCGTAGATCTGCACCGAAACCACCCGGGTCTTGTCCGGGATATTGCCGCCGATCATCAGCACCACGCCGAACTCGCCGACGGTATGGGCAAAGCCGAGGATCGATGCGGTGATAAACCCCGGGCGCGCCAGGGGCAGGATCACTGTGAAAAACGTGTCCCACGGATTGGCGCGCAAGGTCGCAGCCACCTCCAACGGGCGGGTGCCGATGGCGGAGAAGGCGTTCTGCAACGGCTGCACCACGAAGGGCATGGAATAGATCACCGAGCCGATTACCAGCCCGGCGAAGCTGAACGTGAGGGTGCCCAGGCCCAGCCACTGGGTGAACTGGCCGAAATAGCCGTTGGGCCCCATGCTCAGCAACAAGTAGAACCCGATGACCGTGGGCGGCAGCACCAGCGGTAATGCGACCACTGCACCGATGGGGCCACGCCACCACGAGGTGGTGCGCGACAGCCACAGCGCAATCGGAGTGCCGATGATCAACAGGATCACGGTGGTCAGTGATGCCAGCTTGATGGTCAACCAGATCGCGGAAAAATCAGCACTCGAGAGGGGCATTTACAGCTCGTAACCGTAGGATTTGATCACAGCCGCTGCTTTCGGCCCTTTCAGGTAGTCAACCAGGGCCTTGGCGGCGGCGCTGTCCTTGCCCTTGTTGAGGATCACGGCGTCCTGTTTGATCGGGTCATGCATCGATGCCGGAACAAGCCACGCTGAACCGCGGGTGACTTTGCCGTCCTTATAGATCTGCGACAAGGCAACAAAGCCCAGCTCGGCATTGCCGGTGGACACGAACTGATAGGCCTGGGTGATATTCTGGCCCTCGACGAGCTTGTCCTTGACCTGTTCGGTCAAGCCTTGCCTGGCCAGCACCTGGGTGGCGGCCAGGCCGTAGGGCGCGGCTTTGGGGTTGGCGATGGACAGATGCTGGAATTGGTTTTTTTTCAGCACGTCACCCTTGCCATCCACGTAGCCTTCCTTTGCCGACCACAGCGCCAGGGTGCCGACAGCGTACGTAAAGCGCGAGCCCTTGACGGTATCGCCTTCGGCTTCGAGCTTTTGCGCGGTGGTGTCATCGGCGCTGAGGAACACTTCGAACGGCGCGCCGTTCTTGATCTGGGTGTAGAACTGCCCGGTGGCGCCATAGGCGGCGACCAGTTTGTGGCCGGTGTCTTTTTCGAAATCGGCGGCAATGGCATGGATCGGTGCCGTGAAGTTGGCAGCCACCGCCACCTGCACTTCATCAGCGTGGGCCGAACCCAAGGCAAATACGGCAAGCAGGGGGGCCAGGCGTGAGACGCGGGTGATCATGGAGCAACTCCTTGGGATGGACGGCGTGGTCGGGTAGAAGGTTTAAACGCTATGTATGGGAATATATAGCGGTCGACCATTGCTGGTACAGTGCCAAGTTGCCGTTCAAGCATCGTTACCTACACCACTTGGGGGTAACTCGGTGAAAATGTGGGAGGGGGCTTGCTCCCGATGAGGGAGTGCCAGTGAAATACATCAGCGATTGACCCTCCGCCATCGGGAGCAAGTCGAATCGTCGCACCGCCCCTCCCACATATTTATGCCTGACTCAGTTACGCGTGAGCCTGGCCAGTGCCTGCTCGGCCAGCTCGCGGGTCAGGTCATAGGTGGAGCAATTTTTGCCAAGCCTCAGGGCCTGGCCCGCCCACAGGTTGCTGAAACCAGCTTCATCCTTGGCCTTGAGCGGCATCAATGCACCGCCGGCTTTTGGGAACGCCGGTGCGGCCGGGTTGATTGCGCCGAGTTCACGCATCACGCGGTTGACGATGCCCCGCGCCGGGCGGCCGGTGAACAGGTTGGTCAGCGCGGTCTCACTGGCCTGTGCATGGCGTAGCGCGTGGTGGTGGGAAGCCGTGACGCTGGCCTCGGGCGTGAACAGATACACCGTGCCAATTTGTACCGCCGAGGCGCCCAGAGCCATGGCGGCGACAATGCCCCGCGCATCGCCGATGCCGCCTGCAGCAATCACCGGCACCCTGACCGCGTCGACAATCTGCGGCACCAGGGCCATCAAGCCGATCTGGCTGTTGAGGTCGTCACTGAGAAACAGGCCACGGTGCCCACCGGCTTCAATGCCCATGGCGATGATCGCGTCGCAGCCTTTTTCTTGCAGCCAAAGAGCTTCCTCGACGGTGGTCGCCGATGACAGCACTTTCGCCCCGGTGGCTTTTACCCGCTCCAGCAAGGATTTCTCCGGCAGGCCGAAGTGAAAACTCACAACCTCAGGGCGAAACGCCTCAACCACTTGGCAAGCGGCCTCGTTGAATGGTGCGCGATTGGACGCCGGCGTCGGCGCGTCAAAATCAGCGCCCAGTTCAAGGTAGTAGGGTTGCAGCAAATCCTTCCAGCGGCGGTCACGCGCGTCATCGGCGTCAGGCGGCTGGTGGCAAAAGAAATTCAGGTTCAGCGGGCGCGTACTGGCTTGGCGGATAATGGTCAGGGCTTCGCGCAATTGCTCGATACTCAGCGCGGCGGCGGGCATGGAGCCCAGTGCGCCGGCTTGCTGGGCGGCAATCACCATGGCAGTGGTCGTTGCCCCGGCCATTGGTGCCTGGATGATCGGTACGTCAATGCCGAGCAAGTCGAGAATACGGTTATCTGGCCAGGTGCTCATGGGATGCGTCTCCAGCTTTAGTAGGGCGTTTCGCTGTTTTAACAGCGCACCTGGCAGTCGGCCAGTCTGTTTTATTCACTGGACGAATGCAGCGTTTTATGGGGCCGGGGTTCAGCTCGGTGTCTCGCGCTCCAGCAATTGGCGCTTGCGCTCCACGCCCCAGCGGTAGCCCGACAATTGGCCATCGCTGCGCACCACGCGGTGACAGGGAATCGCCACCGCCAGGTGGTTGGCACCACAGGCCTGGGCCACGGCGCGAAAGGATTTGGGCGCGCCGATACGCTCGGCTATCTGCGCATAGCTGGCGGTGCTGCCCACCGGAATCTCGCGCAAAGCCTGCCACACGCGCTCCTGAAAGGCCGTGCCGCGCAGGTCCAGGGGCAGATCCAGGCCCAGGGCAGGGGCTTCGACAAACCCCACGACTTGGGCGATCAGCTGTTCGAAGCCTCGATCCGCGCCGACCAGTTCGGCCTTGGGAAACTGGTCTTGCAGGTCGCGCACCAGTTTGTCCGGATCGTCCCCGAGCAAAATCGCGCACACGCCACGTTGGCTCTGGGCCACAAGAATCGCCCCCAGCGAGCATTGGCCCACGGCAAAGCGAATGGTGTTATTGGCACCGCCGCTTTTGTAATCGCGGGGCTTCATGCCGAGCAATTGATCGGCGGCTTCGTAGAAGCGGCTGTTGGAGTTGAAACCTGCGTCATACAGCGTATCGGTCACCGAGTGCTGGCCCTTGAGGCCGTCGCGAACCTTGCGCGAACGCAGGGCCCGGGCGTAGCCCTTGGGGGTCAGGCCGGTGCTGGCTTTGAACACACGATGAAAGTGAAACGGGCACAATCCGGCCTGGTGTGCGAGTGCTTCCAGGCTCGGGGCCGTTTCTGCCTGTTCGATCTGCCGGCAGGCATTGGCGACTAACCGCGCATGATGGGCGGCCAGTTGAGTTTGATCGCCCGCGGCACGTTTGCTCGCACGATAACCCGCGGCTTCGGCCTGCGCCGGGGTGTCGAAGAATTCGATATTTTCCGGGCGAGGTAAACGCGAAGCGCTGCTGGGCCGGCAATATACGCCGGTGGTTTTCACGCCGTAGACAAACAGGGCGTCGGCCTTGGCATCGCGGGCAATGATGGCGGCCCAGCGCGGATCGTGTTCGTTGTTCATGGCCTGCACTCTTGACGGTTCACCAGCAGATTAACCGTGTCGGTTGCCCATGACACTCCGAAGCTTGCGGTCAAATCAGCCGGCAGTGCGAAAGGTCAGGTTGATGCGTTGCGGGCCCATGACGGGATGCTCGCCTTCCTTGATTGGCATCACCCCATGAAAGCGCAGGCGATCAACGCCGCCCCAGACCACCACATCGCCATGGAACAGCGAGACCTTCTGCGTTTTGTCACTGCGCTGATGGCCGCCAAACAGGAAAATAGCCGGCAGGCCCAGGGATACCGAGACTACGGGGGCGCTGTAGCAACGCTCATTTTTGTCCTGATGCAGTGACATCTTTGCTCCAGGCACGTAGCGATTGATCAGGCAGGCGTCAGGTAAAAAGCCGCTGAAACCGGCCTCGGCTGCCGCCGACACCGCCAGCTGCCGCAACGCGTTTGGCATGGCGGGCCATGGCTGTTGGTTGCGCGGGTCGAGGGGGCTGTAGCGATAGCCGCGGGTGTCGGTGGTCCAGCCCAGGTCGCCGCAACTGCTCAGCGCCGCCGACATGGTGAAACCACCGGGTGTGACCATCTGCCGAAACGGAGATTGGGCCAGGATACGCCGCAGCTCGGGCAGCAACCGGTCAATCCAGGGCAGGGCGTAGCCCCTGAGTACGTAGGACTCTTCGCCAATCTGCTCGCGCCCTGGGGGTTGTTGCAGGGCGCCATCGGCGAATAAATCGGCAGTCGGCCCCGACATGTCTTACAGCGCCTTGCTCACATTGATGTCGGTGATTTCGTCACTGGCATCATGAATTTTCGCCAGGGCTTGCTTGGCTTCTTCGACGCTGTCGGTTTGCAATTGGGCAAATTCAAAGCGGCGCTCGCCGTTGAGTTTGTACTTGATGACGTATTTGGTCGTAGGGGTCACAGCTTTCTTCCTTTCAGGTGTTCGGATCAGCTCAACTTGGTGCTGGTGCGACGAACGATGCGAATCTTGTGGGACAGCGCCGGCTTGCGGGTCACGCTGATGGCGCGACGGGTCACCACATCGAGGGTGATGTTCCAGAACCCAGTGCTGGGCGCGGTGATCTTGGCTGGGAACTTATCGAATGCGCCACCGTGATAGGTATGGCGACCACCATTTTTGAAGCTGCGGAAGTTCGCGTCGCTCATCAGGCGAATGTTGCAGGTCTGCGAGCATTCGATGACGACAATGTCTCCCTCGTTGAGGTGCTCACGCTGGTGGATGAATTTCATGGGGTGTCTCCAGAAGGGCTTTTTCTGAAAAATCAGAACGATACGTAGGTTAAGATGGAGTTTATCAGCCCCAGCGCGTTTATTATCGGGCCGTCGTCGACGACTTCGACAATTTAAAACAGTTATTTACCCTGTAATCAGAGATAAATCCTACGTTGGTGGGAGAAATTTACCATCCCCGCTGTCGTAGGGTCTTTATCGGAGGTTTTTGTATGAAGTGGAGTGTGTTGGTGCTGGCCTTGGCAATAGGTGGGTGTGCTTCGGTTGCAGATATCAAGCAGACCCCGCCAACATTGGTGGTCATCTCAGGCAAGAAGCCGCAGGAATATGCGGCCTGTGTAGTGCGTAAATTGGAGGCGACCCGCCGGCCACCGCAGATCGAGCCCCATAAAGACGGGATCCAGGTGATTGTGCCGCAGAAATTCTCGGCGGATCCTTCGGCGATCTTCGTAATCGAAGACCGCTCCAGTGGGAGCAGCATCAAGCTCTATGAAAGCATGTCCAATGTACCGATTCGCCCCGGCGACGTGAAGAAAGCCGGGGAAGACTGCATTTCTGGCTGAGCCCCAGGCCTATCCTGCGCACCGGAGCCGATAAAAAAAGCATCACCCGTCAGTGGCGACATGCATTTGGGGCAGGGCATCCGTTAAACTGTTGGGCATTCACTATAAAGATGCCGCTCAGACCTTGGGTTTGAGCGGCATTTGTTTTTTCTGGAAAGCCTGTTATGAAACGCGAACTCGTCAAAGCCCGCCATGCTGAAGGTCAGATTGCGGCGACCCATGTCATCCAGAACCCCGCCGACCTGGGCGAGTGGATTGTATTCTTCAAGAAAAGCGGCGGTCGCAGCTACTTCCTGGTGGACGACCAGGATGAAGTCGAGTCATTCCCGCGCCTGGATGACCTGATCGAAATACTGCGTGGCCTGGGGATCAAGTTCGCCGAAGTGCATCTGTAGCACGCCGGCTTATTTGCAGACCACCACGACGCTACGGCCCTTGAAATTGCCCACATCCTGACCCAGGGTCTTGTCACTCTCCTTGAGGGCAGGCGTGCCATTGGTGCCGACGATACGGTAGCCGGTGCCCGCGCAGGACGCGTCGGCTTTCTCGTAGCAACTGGCCCAAGAGTTGGCCTCGCCCGAACAGTCGATGGTCAGGCCTTGTTCGCCATTTTTCAGCAGGGTGTCGGATGTGGTGGTGCAACCGGCCAGCGCCAGTACCGCAGTCAGTGCCAGGATCTTGTTCATAGTGGGTCATCGTTAAGAGAAGTGGAGGGCGCTGACACTGTCGTGGGGCGTTGGCGCGGATTATAGCGAACTGCCACCAAGTGCACAGTCCCTGATACAAGATCTTCGCCCGCGCCCCTTTTTTCCTCAGCCCCACCGGTGCGTCATGGCACCCCCATCACCAGTACTCCACTGCCGCTTGTGGCCCCGGTGGCGGGTAGGGAACCCGCACGCCGAACCAGTGAAAACGTCACGTCATCGCCGCCTACGCTGTTGGTGATCCGGGTCAGGAATGAACCGTTCACCCGCACCGCGGCCCCCCCACGCACCATGGCTGTACCCAGGTTCGGATTGGTCATCATCAGCAGTCGATTGTCGAACGACGACTGTATGCCTTTGTAGGTAATGGTGATGGGCGAGTCGATTCCGCCATCCGGGCACGAGTAGTTGAGCCTGCGGTTGACGCGAATGGGGGTGGTCAGGGGATCGCTGCCCAAGGCGCGCTGAGGGACGTCGCCGAAGTTGATCTCGATCGGGTTGTTATTGTTGATCGTGCAGGTCGACGGCGACACGGTGAAATTGTTGGCAGCGATATAGGTAACGGTCACTTGCGGTCGGGTGTTGTCCCAGTTGTTCGAGCTGCTGATGCGCAACATACCGAGTAGGTCATTGGCGACGACGTTGATCGGGTTGGACGGACTGTTGCGCATCAGAATGTACGGGGTGATATTGATGGGGTAAACGACACGGTTATTGGGCATTGTCGCCACGCGGATACCCGACGGCACCGGATTGTTCAGAAACGATCCGTTGATACGCAAACCGGCCCTTTCGTTACCGAAAAGAGGGCCGGGGGTCCAGGGTGTCCCTGAGGCGTTCCCCGTTGCCCAGTAATCCTCCCCCCAGGCAGGGCCCTGGCCAGGGGAATACATGCATTCCAACCTGGCACCCTCCATCATGATCCTCTGACGGTCCGAGCTTAAGGTCACCATAACCGGAACGCGCAAGTTGGGATTACCCGTCTGCCAGTTGCCACCATTGACCCGGCAATCGACGGCCAGCGCGTTCGATATCGTACCCATGAAGATGAGAAGCCCAGCGGCTCCATGCAATCGTTTCATTGTGTTCTCTCGTTGCTCCACTATCGGTATTCCCACTTCTTTTGCCTGTTTCATGGCACACCCATCACCAGCACGCCGCTGCCGCTTATTGCCCCTGCCGTGGGGAGTGATCCCGCGCGGCGAACCAGAGCGAACGTCACATCGTCGCCGCCCACGCTGTTGGTAATCTGGGTACGGAATGAACCGTTGACTTGAACCGCGGCCCCCGCACGGACCAAGGCGGTCCCCACGTCCGGATTGGTCATGGTCAGCAACCGGTTGTCGAACGACGACGGGATGCCTTTGTAGGTAATGGTTATAGGGGTGGTGATGCCGCCATCCGGGCAAGCGTAGGTAAGCCTGCGGTTGGTGCGGATGGCACTTGTCAGGGGATCGCTGCCGATCGCCCGCTGCTGTACGTCGCCGAAGTTGATTTCGATGGGGTTGTTATTGTTGATGGTGCAGGTTGAGGGGGAGATGTCGAAGTTGTTTGCGGCGGTGTACGTCAGTACGAGCCTCGTACTTCCCGAACTGTAATTGTTGGTCTGGTGGAGGTTCAACGCGCCCAGGATATCGCCTATTCGAACATCGATAGGGTTGCTAGGGTCGTTTCGCAGCAAGATATAGGGGGCTACATTGATCAAATACCCCGCGCCGTTATTAGGCATGGTCGCGATTCGGATGTTAAACGGCACAGGCGTGTTGTAAAACGTGCCGTTTATGCGCAAGCCGGTACCTTGCAGGGAAAATTTCGGACCGGGTACCCAAGGGGGGCCGGCTTGCGCGGATGTTCCCCAATAGTCAATGCGCGTAGGGTGGGCAGGCGAGGGCGTAAATCGGCACTCCAACCATGCCCCTTCAAGGATCAGGCGGGTACTGTCCGAACCTACGCGGACAGTAACGGGGACTTCCAGGTTCAGAATCCCACCGTCGCCTACGTATTGCCATCTTCCGCCATTCACGCGGCAATCAGCTGCTCGCACGGTGGTGGCAGCACTCAGCAGGACGAGAAGCAAAATAGCGCCGTAGAGTCGTTTCATGGTTATCTCTCGTTGCTCTTCTATCCGAACAGCGGCCACAGGCATCCAACCCCGTGTTGCGCCGCCCGGAAGAGATTCGAAGGTTTCCCAGGCTGTTCTCAGCCTGGGAATGACTACGGATAGTCCAGCGTGAACGTGGACGTTACCGTGTAGGCGCCATGCCCGATGGTCTGGTCCTGGATGGCCCGCGGCTCTCCCTGCACATAGGCCTTGAGTTCGATCACATTGTTGCCATCGCTCAACGCCTGTCTGTCGCTCACCGTATTAAGGGGCAGAGGCTTGTTAGCCAGTGTCTCGATGCCCACGCCGATGCCGGTGGCGCCGCTGCCGCCATCAAGGGCGAGCAGCCCGGGCAGTGCCGGGTTCTCCCTGCCACCGAAAGTGATCGTGACGGTGTTGCCCACCGTGGTGTCGCAGTCCACCAAGTGAAGCTTGAAGGCCTTGCCCAATGATCGCGTGTTGAGGTACAGGTACTTGCTGGTCAGGTCCCAGAGTTCCAGGGTGATGGCCTCGTCACCGGGACGAATGGTGCAAGCTTCTTCAACCAGGTTGCCCTTGAAACTGAGGTTGTCCGCGGCCTTGCCTTCGGCCATCAGGCCCACACCAAGTACCAGCGCGGCGAAGGTCCAACCCTTGTGAGTAGGTGTATGTCCCATGGTTTTCCAACTCCTACTGGTATTCGGCCAACAGCGTGGCCACCGCGGTAAACCGGGCGGGGGCCAGGTTTGCACCGGGTTGCTTGACCGGCACCACTTCCAATACCGGCGGCGACGACAGGCTGATTTCAAGCGGTGTATTGAGGGCAAACGGCAGGTTGTTTTGGAACACCCGGATGCCCAGCGCCGGCACACTGGTCTGCACGGCTGCGCCGTCGAACGTTGTCGCGGTGCCGTTGACGCTCAACTTCAGCGCCCAGGGCAGGGTGTCGGTGCCACAGCTGATGGTGTAGCTCAGGCCCTGGCGGTATTTCACACCGTCGACACGTTTTACCCCGACATCGCCAAAATCCACTTCAATGGTGTTACCGGCATCGATGGTGCAGGGCGGCGGCTCGTTCAATGTGCCGCTGAACGTCAGGTTGGCCGAGGCGACATTGCACAGGCCGATGGCACACAGGGCGAGCAACGTTCTCTGCGGCCAAAAAGTCATGGTGCGTTTCTCTTCATGGTTGATCGGCTTCATTGGTAATCCACCACCAGGGTGGCGGTCGCATCGAAGGCGCCACCGGTCAATTTGCTGCCTGGACGTTTGACCGGCACGGCCTGCACCACCGGGAAGTTGGGGTAGGTAAAGTTCACTGCTGTGTTCAAAGGCCAGTCAGCGCCATTGACGAACAGCTTCACCCCGAGATCGGGCTTGCGCGTCACCAGCACCCGATTGTCGAACGCGGCGCCGGTGCCCTTGAGCTCCAGTGTCAGTGCATTGCTGTACGGCGCATCACAGGTGACGGTGTAGGGCACACCGCGGCGGTAGTTGACCCCGTCGATCCGTGAGGTCAGCAGGTCATCGCCAAACGGCACGTTGAGCGTACTGCCGCTGTTGATGACACACGGCGGCGGTGCAATGATCACTGCGCGGATGGTCAGGCTGGTCTCGGCCTGCACCGCCTGGCTGGCGGCCCACAGCAGGCCGCCCATAAACACGGCCCATGGGCCGTTTGACTTAGCCATTATTCTGCCCTTACTCATAATTGAGCCTGAAATCCACCACGGCTCGGAATGCCCCGCTGGTCAACGGCGCGGAGGTGCGCGTGGGCCGAACCTTCCAGGTCTGTGTGTTGCCGCCCAGGGGCAGGAACAAAGGTTCGCCCCGTTGGCCCAGGTTGACATCCCGCCCAAGCACATCGGTCAACTGCAGGCCCATCCCGGTGATGCCTTGCATCTTGACCAGGCGTGGATCATCAGCATCGGCCGGTGCCAGGAACGCCACCGACAGCACCGGTTGAAAGGCACTCCAGGTCAGGTTCCCCGTGCGCTCGCTACGGATGCTGCCGGCGATGCGGTTGCAATCGGTAAAGCGCAGTTGGAAAGGCACCGCCCTTGCCTGGTCACCGGGCCGGCGCAACTGGCTGGTAGAAACATCGCCTAGGTCAATGGTCTGATGCAGCGAGGTCATCTCCAGGCTGCATGGGGTTTCATGCATGGACCCGGAAATATTCAGCCGTCCGCTCATGCCTTCTATATCGTCTTCGTCCTGGGCCTGTGCGCTGCCGACAACGGCCAGTAGCAGGCCGCCCAAGACCTTCACATAATGCGATTTCATCACTGACTCCGGCGGGCGTTACTGTGTGAGCGGGGCTGCTTGCGGGTTCACCTTGCAAGTCTCGCCGCTGCAGGTGAACGCCAGCAGCGGACGTCCGCCGTAGTCATTCACGTAGGCCAGGTAAGGGGCGGTGCCGAGTGCCTTGGCCGTCGGGCCCAGGGCCAGCGAGCCTTTGGGGGGCACCATCAGCGGCTCGAAACCGGGCACGGTCTTGCCATCCTTGGTGCTGCGCGCATCCACCAGGGTCACGAAGTACGGCGTCGGGTTGTTCACCTGGTAATGTTCGCCCTGCCGGGAAAGGGTCAGTTTTTCCTGCCAAGGGTTGGCCAGGTCTTGCTGGCTCGGGGTGATGGCTTGCGGTCGGTAGAACAACTTGATGCGGGTCTGCAGCGCGATTTGCAGGGTGTTGGCTTTATCGCTGCGTGGCGGAATTTCCCGCAGGTTGAAGTAGTAGACCGTCTCTCGATCCTGGGGCAAGGATTTGGCCGCGGGCAGCGCCTGGACTTTCACCTGGCTCTGTTTTCCAGGCTCCACGCGCTGCACCGGTGGCAGCACGATCAGCGGCGCGGTGATTTTCTGGCCTTGTTCATCTTCAATCCAGCCCTGGGCCAGGTACGGCAACTGGGTGTTGTTGTTGGTGATGTTCACGCTGGTGGCGTCCTTGCCGCCATCGAAGATCACGCGGGTACGGTCCAGCGCGATAGCAGCATTGGCGCCTTGGCACATGCCGATGGCAAGCAATGCGAGGGACGAAAGGGTAAGGCGGGTGTTAAGGCTCATGAGGATGTGTGCTCCGTGGCGGTGGGCTTGCCGGACAGCTCTGCCGGCGCGGACAAGGTTTGTTCTGTGGCTACCATCCGGCAGTCCAGTTGCAGGGCATGGGACAGGCCATCAGCCGGCAAGGCCTGCGGCAGCGTGAGGACGCAGCGTGAGCGTTCGCCCCAGCTGACGAACATCTGCTCGCCGGCCTGGATACCGCTCAGGTAGACGCTGCCGCCATCATTCACAATGCCGGTGTCTTGCTGCTTGGCGTTCTTGACCTGCGCGCCGAAGGGCGGCGCACTGCCGTCTGATAGGCGCAGCACAGCCATGGCTTTCTCACCGGAAATCACTTCCAGGGACCGGTAGCCGATGGCGCCTTCGGTGAGGGTCACCTGCGTGACTGATTGGGTGGCCTCGACGTTCTTCGGCAGACGCTCCAGATCCACGCTGGCCGCCGTACGCTGGTAGCTGCTCAGATCGGCAATTACTGCTTTGCCAAAGGCATTGCTGCGCGTCGGCGTGCCGTAACCGCGCACTGGCACATCGGCTACACTGCTGGTATCGACCATTAAGCGCGTGCCGCCCATGCTGCCGGTGCGATGCAGTGCTGCGCCGTGGCGCGTGAGCGTACCGCCGCCGCGAGCCGACATGCTCAGGCTGGTGTTGCCTTGCTGGCGACTGGCAGCGAGTGTCAGGTCAGCCTGCTCACCGGTGTGGCTCAGGTAACCACTGGCGGAATTGTCGCTGGCACTGAGCTGGTAACTGTTGCGCTCATCCAGGCGATCGCTGTAGCGCGTTGAAAAGCCATTCTTGCCTGCGGCCCGGTTGGCATCCAGCGACAGGGTGCCACTGCGTCCCAGCGGCAGGCTGACGGTCAGTGCCATGCCGTTATCCTTATAGTTGTAGTCCTGAGAGCGATAAACGTTGAGGGACAGGCTCATGTTCTTGACAGTGCCGACATTGAAGTAACGAGACACTGACAAGTTCCAGCGCTGGCTGGCTGGCCGCGACCAGTAAGTTTGTTTGTTATAGCTGGCGTACACTGTGGCGCCCAGGTCACGAAACTGCTTGTTGACGGTCGCCGTATACAGCGCCTTGCTGCCGCCAATCGGTTTGAATTCGCCGGCGTATTGACCGAACTCATCGTACTTGCCGCGTCCTGCGAGTTCGCCGTTCATGCCGTAGTGACGCGCATCCAGGTATTCACTCATGCTCAGGAAGTTCTTATCGGAAAAGCGATAACCGGCAAAGGTTACTTGGCTGTCATATTGTTCAAAGTTCTTCGAATATTGCAGGCGATAGGACTTACCCGAGAGTGTTTGATTCCACACGTTTGCGTGGGACTGGGTGACGTCCAGGGATAACGCGCCCAGCACCAGCAGGTCACGACCCGCACCGACAGTGGCCGCACGGTAGTTGTTATCGGTGATGGCGCCACCGAACAACGACCAGCCATTGCTGATACCCCAGGAGAACTCCCCGGTACCGAAGAAGTTACCGTCGGCTCCATACTGAAGATCAGAAGGCCGCCCAGTCGCCAGCTTGTATCGAACTTGCCCAGGGCGCGTCAGGTAGGGAACACCTGCGGTGTTGAGCTTGAAGGTCTGTACTGAACCATCCTGCTCTTCCACGCGCACATCCAGCGTCCCGGTCACCGCATCATTGAGGTCCTGGATGCGAAAGGGGCCGGCAGCCACCAGGGTTTCATACAGCACACGCCCTTGCTGGCTGACAACCACCCTGGCATTGGTCTTGGCCACCCCGACAACTTCCGGCGCATAGCCGCGCAAGTTCGGTGGCAGTTGGCTTTCGTCCGAATTCAACGCGGCACCGGTAAAGCGGAAGCTGTCGAACAGGTCCGAATACAGGTAGTTTTCGCCAACCACCAGTCGCGCCTTCAATGACGGAATGGCGCGGTAGGCGTAGTAGCGGCTCCATTCCAGCTTCTGTTCGCCGGCGGACCGATCCCTTGCGCTGTCGACACGCCCCTGCCAATCGGCGCGCAGGCGCCAGGCCCCGGCATTGGCCCCCAGTGTGCCGTTACCGCTGAGGTGATTGCGCGTGCGCTCGTTTTTCTGGGCGTTGGACTGCGCCGTCAGGTTGTAGTCAACCAGCAACCCCGGCACTCCCTCATCCCAGCGCGCGGGTGGATCCCAGTTAAGTGCGCTGTACTCGAGATAGGCATGGGGCAGGTTGATGTCCAGCGTGGAGGTCGCCAGGTCCGCACTGACCTGCGCCCCCGGCAGGCCTTGGAGGTCCAGGCATTCGCCGTCTTTCCACGCGGTGAGCCTGGCGGCATCGGATGCCTTCAGGCCCAGCTGTTCCACCAGTGTGGGGGACACGCAAGCCTGGCTTCCCTTGGGATCATCTTCGGGGGGGTAGAACGCCACCGCTTGCTCGGAAATTGGTTGGCCATTGATCTGCACGAACATTGTGTAGGTGCCGGGCAGAATGAAACCGCCTCGCGCAAACCGGGACAAATCAATATTGCTGCGATCATTCAGATCAAGAACGTCGGTATTGAATTCGATATCGCCGGCACCCAAGGCAGTGCCTGCCAGTGACATCAGCCCGCCAACCAGCCCGGGGCGAAGTGTATTTTTGATCTTCGACGCATTCAGCATGAAAGCAACCCATCAATGTTCAAAAGTATTCCAACTTGAACCGCACCGCGACACGGTGAGCACCTGGCGCCAGTGGCAGCCCGTTGCCGACCAGGCGGAGCGTGTAGTGAAGTGTGATGTCACCCTCGGCCAGGGGGTGCGGAGCCATCGGCTCGCCTGGCACGCTCTCCTGTCCAGCCGAATCCCAGATATGGAAGGCCACTCCCTGTGAGTCACCGAAGGCAGCAAAGGAGCGGCCGTCCCTGTCGCGAGGGCCGTCAAACGTCACCCGCAGATGCTCCCAGTCAGGCAAGGTGGCGCCGGGGCGCGAAGGGTCCGGGCGCGTCAGGGTGCAATTGACCAGACGCAACTCAAACGGGTGCGGCTCCCCCAGCGCATTGCGCAGCAGCCTGCCTATGGGCTCGGGCGTCATCTCGATGGACTGGTCGGCACTGGTCAGTTCCAGCCCGCACGCAGAGTCGACGATCTCTCCACCTAGGGTGACGACGCCTTCGCCTTGCGACGGTTCCTGGGCAAACACCCAGGGGCTGATGCACATCGTCAATGTGGAGGTGACTGCGAGACTTAAGAATCTTTTCACCGTTATCTCCCACCAGTTCCCCCCGCCMCCCATCGATGGCGGGGGGAAAGCCTTACTGATAAGCCAGGGTGAAGTTGGTGACTGCGCTGAAATCACCGGGGACGATGTCGCCGGTAGCGGCGCCTTGAACGTAGGCACCGAATTCCAGGGTGTTATCGCCCGTGGAAATCGCTTGCGGGGTGGTGGCGACACCCAGCTCAACGGGCCTGCCGCCATGGGTCATCATGATGCCGATGCGACCAGCGCCACCAACGGTGCCGATCGCGCCCGGCACATCGCTGGAGGGAGCGGCGGTGAACGTGGTGGTCACAGTGTTATCGGTGAGATCGGTCAGGTCGCAGCCTTCCAGTTCGATTTTCACGCTGCGGGCCTCAGACTTGCCGCCTGCCTGCAGTTGATGCTTTGCGATAGCGCCAAGATTGACGGTCTGATCGATGGATTCAGGCTTGATTGAGCAGGCACCCGAGTGGACCGATCCCAAAAAAGTAACTGTTCCATCCGCCGCATGGGCAGCGGAGATCGAACCCGCGAACAACCCGATGGTCAACAGCGCAGTTTTAAATTTAGTTTTCATTTGCAGATGCCTACATAAAAGATGTCATTGATTGAGCCTCGCCACGGTGTGTGCGGGACTTACTTCTTCGCTTCAAAAGTGGCTCGCGGAAAACCCGATCAAGCGTCTGCCGAGTTGTAGTCAAGAAAGTGTTTTTCCAACTACTTGCATTGCAATTTCGCGTCACATTTGAGGCGAGGTGATTGTCCACGCTCGCCCTGTGTAAGTAAGTCGCCTGATTCGCTAAGTCGTGTAGCTGCGCGGTATCACGTGCTATAGGAGGATTATGGCAATATGCCAAAACTTAAATTTAAGCTGTAAGAGATGGACTACATGCGACTTAATGAGAATGTTTTAGTTAGATACGAGACTGTAAGAAGGGGATTACAACGCCTGAAAAATAACAGCGTCCAGGCGAGGTGAGCAACTTAGAGATGGTTTCAATGCACTACCAGGATCGACGCGCACAAAAAAGCCCCGTTAACCGGGGCTTCTTGTGCTGCAGGAGAGGTTTACTTGCCTTTCGGCCTTTTGCTCGATGCATGGCCCGCTTCATCCACAAACACTTCGGCGACCGCAATCGCCTGGCTTTCGGTGGCAAATGTCCCGGCAACGCTGTCGCCGTGGAAATTGATCAAGTGCCAGCCGTCCGCTCGCTCTGTGATCAGGTAGCCGTTTACACCTTTTGGTTCTGACATCTATTGGCAATCTCGTGGTCGGGTTCAAGCTGCCCATGATAGCGCCAAATACCCTGGGGGCGGGCAAGATGTTGCAGGTCAGTGCCCGGCGGCTGAAAGCGTGCTAAAACGGTTGGCAGCCTTTTAAATAAAGGGGACGGGCGTTTTTTGCCTGGCCATTGGTGAAGCCCTTTGTAAGATCAGCGGAACTTACGCCGACATTTTTTCTCTATGATGACATCGCAACGCCAGCAGCCCCCATTGTAAGGTGACTGCGGCCTGATTAGACTGCGCCGAATTCCGTACGCACAGCCCTTTGTAAGGACTCATATGATCAAGAAATGCTTGTTCCCAGCAGCCGGTTACGGCACTCGCTTCTTGCCAGCGACCAAGGCCATGCCCAAAGAGATGCTGCCGGTGGTGAACAAGCCACTGATCCAGTACGGCGTCGAAGAGGCCCTGGATGCCGGCTTGAACGAAATCTCCATCGTGACCGGTCGTGGTAAGCGCGCCCTGGAAGACCACTTCGACATCAGCTACGAGTTGGAAAACCAGATCAAGGGCACCGACAAGGAAAAATACCTGGTCGGTATTCGTAAGTTGCTTGACGAGTGCTCGTTCTCCTACACCCGCCAGACCCAGATGAAAGGCCTTGGCCACGCCATCCTCACCGGTCGCCCGCTGATCGGCGACGAGCCGTTCGCAGTCGTGCTTGCCGATGACCTGTGTGTGAACCTGGACGGCGATGGCGTGCTGACCCAGATGGTCAAGCTCTACCAGAAGTATCGCTGCACCATCGTTGCGGTGATGGAAGTTGATCCATCGCAGACCAACAAGTACGGCGTTATCGCCGGTGACGATATTGGTGATGGCCTGATTCGCGTGCGCGACATGGTCGAGAAGCCAGCACCGGAAGACGCGCCGTCGAATCTGGCAATCATCGGTCGCTACATCCTGACCCCGGATATCTTCAAGCTGATCGAAGAAACCGAGCCAGGCAAGGGCGGCGAGATCCAGATCACCGACGCGCTGATGAAGCAGGCCAAAGATGGCTGCGTGATTGCCTACAAGTTCAAAGGCCAACGTTTTGACTGCGGCGGTGCTGAAGGTTACATCGAAGCGACCAACTTCTGCTTCGAGCACTTCTACAAGACTGGCAAGGCTTACTGATTCACGCTTACCCGTCTGTTTCAACAGAAAGCCACCTTCGGGTGGCTTTTTCGTTTTTCGGCCCCATTTAAGTCGGTATGCTGGCGTCCTGCCGAGGAGAATGAAATGGCCTACGATTTTGACCTGTATGTAATTGGCGCCGGTTCCGGCGGTGTTCGCGCGGCGCGCTTTGCCGCGGGCTTTGGCGCCAAGGTGGCCGTGGCTGAAAGCCGCTACCTGGGTGGTACTTGCGTGAATGTCGGCTGCGTGCCGAAAAAGCTCTTGGTGTACGGTGCGCATTTTGCCGAAGACTTCGAACAGGCCAGCGGTTTCGGCTGGTCGCTGGGCGAGGCGAACTTTGATTGGGCCACTCTGATCGCCAACAAGGATCGCGAGATCAATCGCCTCAACGGCATTTATCGCAACCTGCTGGTCAACAGTGGCGTGACCTTGCATGAAGGGCATGCACGCCTGGTTGATGCCCATCAGGTGGAGATCAATGGCGAGCGGTTTACCGCCAAGCATATCCTGATCGCCACCGGTGGCTGGCCGCAGATCCCGGAGATTCCAGGGCGCGAACACGCCATTGGTTCCAATGAGGCGTTCTTCCTCAAAGAGCTGCCTAAGCGTGTGCTGGTGGTGGGCGGTGGTTACATTGCGGTTGAGTTCGCTGGCATTTTCCACGGCTTGGGCGCGCAGACGTCATTGCTGTACCGCGGCGACCTGTTCCTGCGCGGCTTTGATGGCTCGGTGCGCAAGCACTTGCAGGAAGAGCTGACCAAGCGCGGCCTGGACCTGCAATTCAATACCGACGTCGAGCGCATCGACAAGCAAGCCGATGGCAGCCTCAAGGCCACTCTGAAGGATGGGCGTGTGCTGGAGGCCGATTGCGTGTTCTATGCCACCGGTCGCCGCCCGATGCTGGACAACCTGGGCCTGGAAAATACCGGGGTCAAGTTGGATGAGCGTGGTTTTGTCGCCGTGGATGAGCTGTACCAGACTGCCGAGCCGTCGATCCTGGCCATTGGCGATGTCATTGGTCGTGTGCAACTGACGCCCGTGGCATTGGCCGAGGGCATGGCCGTGGCTCGGCGCTTGTTCAAGCCCGAGCAATACCGTGCGGTGGATTACGCCAATATCGCAACGGCGGTGTTCAGCCAGCCGACGATCGGCACCGTAGGCCTGAGCGAAGAGGATGCGCGTGCCAAAGGCCACAAGGTGCAGATTTTCGAAAGCCGGTTCCGGCCGATGAAGCTGACCCTCACGGACTGTCAGGAAAAGACCCTGATGAAGCTGGTGGTCGACGCCGACACCGACAAAGTGCTGGGTTGCCACATGGTTGGCCCGGATGCTGGTGAGATCGTGCAAGGCCTGGCGATCGCGCTCAAGGCGGGCGCGACCAAGCAGCATTTCGACGAGACCATCGGCGTGCACCCTACGGCGGCGGAAGAATTCGTCACCATGCGCACGCCTGTGGCCGACTGATCAGGTTGGCTCCGTTGCCTCTGGCGCCGTCGCAACGACGGCCGCCAGGCGCAGCGCGTCGATAATCGCCTGGGCCTTGATCAGGGCCAGTTCCAGCGCCTTGTTGTGCCGTTGGTGCTCAAGCAGCGCCTCATGGCGCGACTGGCTGTCCTGCATGGCAACACGCAAGCGTTCCTGGAGCAGGGTGCGCTCGCTGTCGATCCGGCTGAGCTGCTCGTTCAGTTTGAGTTGTGCGGCTTGATCCTTGCGGACCTGCTCTTGCAGCGTATTGAGTTCCTTGACCGTCACACGCTGCTCAATCAGCAGGCGTTCATTGTCCCGATGCAGCTGGGTGATTTCATCCTGGCGCACCAGTGCGTTTTGCTGGGCCTGGCGCAGCTCGGCCTGGATCTGTTGCAACTGGCCTTCATGGCGGCGCTGCTCCTGTTCACGCTGTTCCTTGATTGCATTGCGGTAATGCTCAAGCGCATCCCGGGCATGCAGGTGCTTTTCTTCCAGTGAGCGAATCTGCTCGTCCTTGTCGCTGATCCTCAGCTCGTAATCGCTGCACGCCTGGCTCAGCCCGGCGTTGCGGGTCTGTTCGGCCTGCAGGCTGGTGCTGGCGGTTTGCAGGGCGGCGCTTTCTTCCGTCAGGGCCGCGGCCTGGATATCAAATTGCTGCTTAAGCTGGGCATGCGCCTCTTCCAGGGTTTCAACCTGGGTGAGCAGGGCGGCTTTCTGTTGTTCGAATTGGGCCAGGGCCAGGTCAATCGGCTCTTGAGCTTTCTCTTTCAGGCGTTGGGCCAGGCGCGCGACCAGTTCGCCCAGCTCGTCGTCAATCGGCGCCTGGGTGATCGCCTGGCGGGTCTCGCTCTCGTCCAACTCCTTCAAATAGCGATGAATAGTGGTTTTCGAGCCGGTATTGCCCATCTCGATGCGTACGGCATCGATGCTGGGGTTTTCGCCTCGGGCAAGGATTGCCAGGCGTGCCGTCTGAACTACTGCTTTGTTTATGCCGCCGCGAGCCATGGGGTCTCCGTCGATTTGATAATGTGGTACGTATTATGTATATACGTACTATAGCATGTCTAAAAAATCGTAGAAATTCATGATTTAACAGGCGGGATGTTGGCGTATTATCCCGTGTCACGGCAGTTTTCATTGCCACTCCACCCGCCAACAGTACGAAAGACGCCCATGAGCGACCTGGACCGATATCTCAACGCCGCCACCCGCGACAACACGCGCCGCAGCTATCGGGCTGCCATCGAGCATTTCGAAGTGACATGGGGCGGGTTCCTGCCCGCCACCAGCGACAGCGTGGCGCGTTACCTGGTAGCGCATGCCGGAGTGTTGGCAGTGAACACCTTGAAGCTGCGGCTCTCGGCTTTGTCGCAGTGGCATCTCAGCCAAGGCTTTGCAGACCCGACCAAGGCGCCGGTGGTGCGCAAGGTGCTCAAGGGGATCCGTGCGGTGCACCCGGCGCGAGAAAGACAGGCCGAGCCCTTGCAGCTCAAGCACCTGGAGCAGGTAGTCGCGTCCCTGGAAAGTGAGGCGAGGCAGGCCGCTGCTGATCAGGACATCCCTCGATTGCTACGCGCCAAGCGCGACACCGCGCTGATCCTGCTGGGCTTCTGGCGCGGTTTTCGCAGTGATGAACTGTGTCGGTTGAGTATCGAGCATGTCCAGGCAGTGCCGGGTGCCGGCATCAGCCTCTACCTGCCGCGCAGCAAAAGCGACCGGGACAATCTCGGCAAGACTTACCAGACCCCAGCGCTGCTGCGCCTGTGCCCAGTGCAGGCCTACAGCGAGTGGCTCAGCGTCTCGGCCCTCGTGCGCGGCCCGGTCTTTCGCGGCATTGACCGCTGGGGCAATCTGGGCGAGGAGGGCTTGCACCCCAACAGTGTGATCCCCTTATTGCGCCAGGCCCTTGAACGCGCAGGCATTGCGGCTGAGCAATACACCAGTCATTCCCTGCGCCGAGGCTTCGCTACCTGGGCGCATCGCAGTGGCTGGGATTTGAAGTCACTGATGAGTTACGTCGGTTGGAGCGACATGAAATCCGCCATGCGCTATGTTGAAGCGACGCCGTTTCTTGGTATGACCCTGGCTACTCAACCGCTGTTGTAAGATTCTTCTATTAATACTGTTGCCTGATAGAGAAAGCCAATCGCCAACATCAGGTTTGCCAATGAGCCATCGACCGAGAGAGCCGGTAGGATTCACTTCATCAACTTACTAACCCCTGACGGAGAGTCAACGATGCCTATCATCAACAGCCAAGTAAAACCGTTTAAAGCCACCGCTTTCAAAAACGGCAGCTTCGTCGATGTGACCGACGCTGATCTGAAGGGCAAGTGGTCGGTGGTGTTCTTCTACCCAGCCGACTTCACCTTCGTCTGCCCAACCGAACTGGAAGACCTGGCTGACAACTACGCCGAATTCCAGAAACTGGGCGTCGAGATCTACAGCGTTTCCACCGACACCCACTTTGCCCACGCTGCCTGGCATAACACTTCGCCAGCCATCGGCAAGATCCAGTACACCATGATCGGCGACCCAACCCTGACCATCTCGCGCAACTTCGACGTACTGATCGAAGAAGCCGGCCTGGCAGACCGCGGTACTTTCGTGATCAACCCAGAAGGTCAGATCAAGATTGTTGAACTGAACGACGGCGGTGTTGGCCGTGACGCTTCCGAGCTGCTGCGCAAGATCAAGGCTGCTCAATACGTCGCTGCCCACCCAGGCGAAGTCTGCCCAGCCAAGTGGAAAGAAGGCGAGGCCACTCTGGCTCCGTCCCTGGACCTGGTCGGTAAGATCTAAGTCTGTGAAGACGTATCAAGGGCGGGAATCCGCACTTAAGTAAGCTGCATCCGCCCTCAAAACGCCCGGGCGAGATTCGCTCGGGCGTTTTTTTGTCTGCAATAAACCGAATGAACAGGAAATCGCCCGTATGTTGGACGCCAATCTTAAAGCTCAGTTGAAGTCATACCTGGAACGGGTCACCCAGCCGATCGAGATCGTCGCCTCCCTCGACGACGGCGCGAAATCCCAGGAAATGCTTGCTCTTTTACAGGACGTCATCAGCCTCACCACGCTGATTACCCTGAAAACCGATGGCGATGATGCGCGCAGGCCGTCGTTCTCCATCAACCGCCCGGGTGCCGATATCAGCCTGCGCTTCGCCGGCATCCCCATGGGTCATGAATTCACTTCGTTGGTGCTGGCCCTGCTGCAAGTCGGTGGCCACCCGTCGAAGGCCAGTGTCGAGGTAATTGAACAGATTTGTGCCCTCAAAGGCGAGTTCAGCTTCGAGACTTACTTCTCGCTGTCGTGCCAGAACTGCCCGGACGTGGTACAGGCCTTGAACCTGATGGCCGTGCTGAACCCGAACATCCGCCACGTCGCCATCGACGGTGCGCTGTTCCAGGCCGAGGTCGACGAGCGCCAGATCATGGCGGTGCCGAGTGTCTACTTGAACGGGGTCAACTTCGGCCAGGGCCGTATGGGCCTGGAAGAAATCCTTGCCAAGCTCGACACCAGCGGTATCGAAAAAGCCGCGGAAAAGATCAGCGCCAAAGACGCCTTTGACGTCCTCGTCGTCGGCGGTGGCCCGGCCGGTTCTTCGGCAGCCATCTATGCGGCGCGCAAAGGCATTCGTACTGGAGTTGCCGCCGAACGTTTTGGTGGCCAGGTACTGGATACCATGTCGATCGAGAACTTTATCTCGGTACAGGAAACCGAAGGGCCGAAGCTGGCCAGTGCGTTGGAAGCGCATGTGCGCCAGTACGACGTGGACATCATGAATCTGCAACGTGCCAGTAGCCTGGTGCCGGCGAAAAATCCTGGTGAGTTGCACGAAATTCGCTTCGAAAGCGGCGCGACCCTCAAGTCCAAGACCGTGATCCTGGCCACTGGCGCCCGCTGGAGAGAGATGGGCGTTCCGGGCGAGCAGGAATACAAGGCCAAGGGCGTTTGCTTCTGCCCGCACTGCGACGGCCCATTGTTCAAGGGCAAGCGCGTGGCGGTGATCGGCGGCGGTAACTCCGGTGTTGAGGCTGCCATTGACCTGGCCGGGATCGTCAGCCATGTCACGCTGCTCGAGTTCGACAGCAAGTTGCGCGCTGATGCGGTCTTGCAACGCAAGCTCTATAGTCTGCCGAACGTGGATGTGATTACCAGCGCGCTGACCAGTGAAGTCAAGGGCGACGGCCAGAAAGTCACCGGTCTTGCCTACAAGGATCGCGACAGCGGCGAGTTCAAGACCATCGACCTGGAAGGTATCTTTGTTCAGATCGGCTTGCTGCCCAACACCGATTGGCTCAAGGGCACTGTAGAGCTGACTCCGCGCGGCGAGATCATCGTCGATGCCCGTGGCGAGACCTCATTGCCAGGCGTGTTTGCCGCCGGTGACGTCACTACCGTGCCTTACAAGCAGATTGTGATCGCGGTGGGTGAGGGGGCCAAGGCTTCGTTGAGCGCCTTTGATCACTTGATTCGTACGTCAGCTCCGGCATAACCGAGCCCTTGAAAAAAAGCCCCATGATTGCTCGTGGGGCTTTTTGTTTTCTGTCGTGCGAGGATTACATCGGCGCTGGCTGGATAATCTCGACCCAGTAGCCATCCGGGTCCTTGATGAAGGCGAGGCTCTTCATGCGGCCATCTGTCAGGCGCTTCTGGAAGTCGCAGCCCAGTGCTTCAAAACGCTCGCATGCCGCGACAATATCCGGCACCGAGATGCAGATATGGCCAAAGCCGCGAGGGTCAGTGTTGCCGTTATGGTAGGCAAAGTCGGCATCGTTTTCAGTGCCATGGTTGTGGGTCAGTTCCAGGATGCCCGGGATCGACTTCATCCACTGGGTGCGCTCGGCGGCGTCGGCCGGGATCTGGGCCTTGTCCACCAAGGCCAGGAAGTACAGGCTGAACTCGGCTTCCGGGAAGTCGCGCTTTTCAACCAGTGAGAACCCCAGGACACGGGTGTAGAAATCCAGTGACTGGGTAATGTCCTTGACCCGCAGCATGGTGTGGTTGAACACGAAGTTCGTCGTCGCGGTATCAGGCTGGGCGGTGACGCCCGGGAAAGTATTCAGTTCGTGCAGGCTCATGGGCCCTCCAGAAAAATGGGGCAAAGCGGTCCCTTGGCTTGCGGCAGCCTCCGTGCAGCCGGACCATGATACGCAAGGCCTGCCCGCTGCGCCAAATGAAAAAGCACAGGCAGCCCTTGCGACCCGCACCGGCTGGGCCGCAAACTTTGCTGCTTGAACTTTGGGTGTCTTTTGCAATGATCGAGTTTCGTAGACTGCTGTTGAGCGCTGTGTGTGGGTTGCTGTCCAGTCCGTGGGTGTTGGCCGCCGACCCAGAGATTCACTGGCCCAGTGGTTGGCAGGTCGAGGAAGTCGTGCCTGACGGCGAAACACCCGCCAAGCCTCAAGCAGTGTCGCGCCAGCGTGCGATCAAGAATGATGAAAATGGCGCGACGCTGATGGTTATGGAGTTGACCGGTACACCGATTGAAGCTGGACATAAAGTTAATCTTCCAGGCGTATTGCTGGAGATGCGCAAATCCATCCAGAAGGATTTTGCCCGAAGCGGTTATCAAAGCGTGTGCAGCAAGATGCACCCCAGCACATTGAGTCGCCTTGAAGCGCTCGAAACTACTTGCGTGATTACCGAGAATGGCCGGCACGTTCTGTCACAAACTTTAGTCGGTGCTGTGGATATTGATAAAGCCTATGTCTTTTCATACGCAGGCCAGGTGCAAGCCTATGAAGCGAGCAAGGATGAAGTGAGTTCGGTACGCAATAGCCTGAAATTATGACCCGGCCAAGTTGAGCGAATCTGAACAAAATAGGAGGGTGGGAAAGTTCGCTTTCGAACCTATAAAGCAACAGAACCCCGCGATGCGGGGTTCTGTTCTTAGTGCCTGTTGATCAGCCGCGAAGCCAGGAATCTACAGTGGCGGCGCCGTACTCTTCTTTCCAGGCTTTAAGGCCGCGGTGGTTGCCGCCTTTGGTCTCGATCAACTCGCCGGTATGCGGGTTGTGGTAAACCTTGACGACCCGTGCACGCCGCTGTTTAGGCGCAGTGGCAACTGACGCGCCAGCTTTGCGTGGGGTTGGGTCAAGAATGGCGATGACGTCGCGCAGGCTTTTACCGTAGCTGTCCATCAGCTTCTTGAGCTTTTCTTCGAATTCGATTTCTTTCTTCAGGCCTGCGTCGTTCTTCAAGGATTCCAGCTGCGCAAGCTGCTCTTGAAGGGCTTTTTCTGCTGCGCGAAATTCGGCGAGTCTGGACAAAATCTGTACTCCAATAGTGTAGTTGCTGAGATCAACTGCAGACACAGCTATAAGCCAGGAACGTTAAGGTAACTCAACGAAATAGCCCCCTCTGCGAGTTCTGCACAGGTAGGAAAAATTGTAGTAGTTAATTCATCTCGAGTAAATCATGTCTGCCAGCAAAAGAACAATCTTTCATCAACGGTAGCGCAGGGGTATTCACGGGTTGCCCAACGAATTAATGAATTCATCACAGGGTAACGGTCGGCCGAACAGATAACCTTGCAAGAAGTCCACGCCTTGGGCGACAAGGTATTCACACTGTTGTGCTGTTTCCACGCCTTCGGCAACAATGCCAAGGTCCAGCTTGCCGGACAGTTCTATGATGCTGTCCAGGATATGCCCTGACAGCGCATCCGCACCGATCATGGCGACAAAGCTTTGGTCAATCTTCAAGTAATCGACGTTGAAGTTGCGCAAGTAAGCCAGGCTCGAATGGCCTGTTCCAAAGTCATCGATCGCGATCAGTACACCCAGCAGGTGCAGTGCATCGAACAGCTGGCGGGTGATATCGGTGGGCTCGATCAGCTTGCGCTCGGTCAGCTCCAGCACCAGGCTGACCTGGCCAGGCGCGAAGGCGGCAAGGAACTCCCGGCAATCCTCCACCAGGGCCAGGTCCTGGCAATGGCGCGCGGTGATATTCACGCCAATATGGAAGCCGGGGCTGAAACGCGCGGCGTGGGGCGCCAGTTGCGCAGCGGTCTGACGCAGCAAGGCGCGGGTCATCGGCACGATCAGGCCCGAGTCTTCGGCCAGGGGAATAAACAGGTCCGGCCGCACCAGGCCCTCTTTCGGGTGTTTCCAGCGCATCAGTACTTCACAGCCTGCCCATTGACGCGTGTCTCCGCGTACCACTGGCTGGAAATACGGGATGAATTCGTTGGCACTCAATGCACGCTGCAATTCCTGGGTCGGGGCGGACGAGCGTTTTTGCAGCCAATGCGCAAGGATGCCGGCCAGTACACCGAAGAACACCACCAGGCTGAACAACGCCGGATAGCGGGCCTGCATATAACGCCAGGTTTCCCCCTCCGGCATACCCGCCTCGACGCTGTAGTCATAACGCTCGGACGCCAGATGATGATGGGCCACGGCAAATTCCGGTACCGCGCGGTCATGCACCTTGCCGTCGGCATCGAGCCAATGGGGGCCGACTTGCAAAACCAGGTGGGCGTAACGGCTGATCAAGCGTAAGGCGTTGGTGAGGTGGTAGCTGTCAATCGAGGCGAACGCGCCCTGGTCGCCTTCCACCAGGCGATAGACCAACAGCGCGGTATCCGGCGTGACGGGGTTGCCATTCATCAGCCACAACCGGCCATTCACGTAGTCGTCCGGGTTGACCGGTGACTGAGAGTTGCCGCCGAACAGCGAGCTGCAATAAATGTTTTTCTGCCAGGACAGGGTGGTGGCGCGTACAAACGGCCGGCGCGTCACCTGTTCGCGCAGTGCCAGTTGCGCCTCGCTGTCACATGGCTTACCCGCCCAAGGCAACAAAGCCTGGGCGGCGAGGGCGGTATTGTCGAGCATCAGGTCGAACTGGCGCACCGCTTCTTGAGCGGTTTGGGCCGTGCTTTGCTCAAGCGTGCGCTCGGCTTGCCAGTAAAGAATTGCAAACCCCAGCAGAACGGGCAGCAGCCCGCAGAGGGTGCTGATGAAATAGCGGGCAGCTCGGCTTCTTGGACCTTTGGCGGTCAGGGGCATAGGGGCAATTAATCGTGAAAAAAGAGAGTGGTCTCTGCCGATGATAGATGGCATTGCACGGGGCTGCTCACTTGTTTAACGCCTACTGACCTAGCCGTTCGGTCAGTTGTGGCGGGCTCTTCAACTTGGCAACATAAACTTCGTTGCAAAACGTAAGAGACTCAGTAGCACTTAACCCCTACAGCCTCTTTCATAGCCACGCAGCCCGATTTTGGCGGGACGGTTACGTCTCGCCCTTCGATTGACGATTCATGGCTTGCAACACTTTTAATGACATTCACTGGGAAGTATTTGTAATGAAAACTATCGCATTGGCCGTTGTATTTCTGGCGGTCACCAGCGTTGCCGCTCTGCCTGCTGTTGCCGCAGACGGCAAGATCACCTTGACCGGTGAAATCACCGGCACCACCTGCAGCATCAGCGGCGGCACGGGCTCGGCCCCCGGCACCAGCCCGGACTTTTCGGTACCACTCAGCAAGGTCCAGGCCAGTGCGCTCAAGGCGCCAGGCCAGACTGCCGGGGCGAAACCCTATTACATCCATGTCGGTTCCTGCCCCAAGGATACGACCGTCGCCGTGATGTATGAGAGCAGCAGCCCCGCGATCAACCCGGCGACCGGTAACCTGGTCAACCAGGCACCCGCCAAGCCGGCGCCTGCCACCTTCGTTGAGGTGCAACTCGTGGATGGCGTCACCCACCGGCCTATGGACCTGCGCCTGGGCCAGAACTCCAGCCCCGCGAAAGTCCCGGAAAGCGGCCAGGTGTCGCTGCCGTTTGCCGCCCAATACATCGCCACGGGCACCGCTACGCCAGGCCCGGTCAGCTCCCAAGTGCTGTATTCGGTGACGTTCCCCTGATCGAGGCCCGGTTGCCTGGCCGTGCGTCAGGCAAGGACAGACAAATGCTTGCCCGAACATTGCTATTGATGACCCCCCTGCTGATCAGTGTCGGGTTGCTATCCGTCGCTCACGCCGGCGTAGTGATCGACGGCACGCGGCACATCTATCCGCAGCAGCGTCGAGAAGTCACGCTACGCCTGACCAATGACGATCAGCGGGCGCCGCGCCTGGTCCAAGTGTGGCTGGACCAGGGCGACCCGGCGCAAGACCCCTCCGGCAGCGAGGTGCCTTTCAGTCTTTCGCCGCCAGTGTTTCGCATGGACGCGGGCAAAAGCCAGGTAGTGCGACTGGTCTATACCCAGGACCCACTGCCGGATGACCGCGAATCGTTGTTTTGGCTCAACGCCCTGGAGATACCGCCCAAGGTCAACGTGGCACCGGGCAGCCCGCAAGCGGCCCCTTCGAACCACCTGCAGTTCGCTTTTGGTATCCGCACCAAAGTGTTTTTCCGCCCGGCCCGATTGCCGGGTTCGGCGGACGAGGCGCCCACCCAATTACGCTGGACCCTGCACCGGAGTACCCAGGGACCGCTACTGGAAGTGCACAACCCATCGGCTTATCACGTGACCTTCAATGAAGTTGCCTTGGTCATGGGCTCGGGCCCGGGTGCTCGCCTGTTACCGGCGGGAGAGGGCATGGTGCCCCCCGGTGGCAGCCTGAAGCTGCCCGTCAGGGATGTCGTAAAGGCATTGCCCGCGGACGCCCAGGTGCATTTCAAATACATCAATGATTACGGCGCATTCTCCGCGCCGCAGCGTGCTCCCCTGAAGTTCTGACCATGCATGCCTTACTGCAAATACCCATTCACCGCTTCACTGCCTGGCTGTTTGCCAACCCCAGGTTGCTGCTATGGCTGGGCCTGCTCAGTACCTTATTGATGTCGGCAGAGGCCGCGCCACTGTTGTTTGACATCGAGGCGTTCGCCAGCGGCCTGTCCTCTTCGGCAGATATCTCGCGCTTCAATACCAGCAACGTGTTGGCGCCTGGTGTCTATCGCGTGGATGTGATGCTCAACGGGCAATCGATGGGACGCCGCGAGATCACCTTCGCCCCCCTTGCCGGGCAGGACGACGCCCAGCCTTGCTTGAACGCTGCCGAGCTTGGCCAACTGGGGGTTTCTGTGCAGGCGCTGGCGGATAACACCGAGCATGCCTGCCGGGATTTTGCCGAGTGGATACCCATGGCCAGCAGCCGCGTCGATATCGAGACCCTGACCCTGGACGTCAGCATCCCCCAGGTCTATATCAACCGTTCCGCGCGCGGCTACATTGACCCGTCTGAGTGGGACAATGGCATTGACGCCGCGCTGCTCAACTACAACTTCAGTGCCGCGACGGCGACAGCGGGCGCCGGTGAGGATCGTGGCTACCTGGGCCTCAACGGCGGTCTCAACCTGGGCGACTGGCGGTTACGCCATCAGGGTGGGCAGGCATGGGCATCCGGTCGTGGCCTGGCGCCTTATCAACACACCGCCACCTACCTGCAGCGGTCCCTTGCCGCGTGGCGCTCACAACTGACCGTCGGCGACAGCTTCAGCAGTGGTCAGATCCTCGACGGTGTGCGTGTACGCGGCATCACCCTGGCCACCGATGACCGCATGCTTGCCCAGTCGCAACAAGGCTATGCGCCTCAGGTGCGGGGCATTGCCGACAGCAATGCAACGGTGACAGTGCGCCAGAACGGCTACACCCTTTACGAAACCACCGTGGCCCCGGGGCCGTTTGTCATCGATGACCTGTACCCCACCGGGTACGGCGGCGACCTGCACGTCAGTGTTACCGAGGTCGACGGCCGGCGCAGCAGCTTCGTGGTGCCTTACTCCGTGGCGCCTTATCTGCTGCGTGACGGTGCCAGCCACTACAGCGCGACCTTGGGGCAGTTGCAGCAATACAGTGTCAGCGACGCCAGCCCGCTGATCTTCCAGGGTACGCTGCAGCATGGCCTGGGCGATCGTCTGAGCGCCTATGGTGGCAGCACGTTTTCCCAAGGCTACGGCCAGGCCAAGGCCGGCCTGGCGATGAGTACTCCGATTGGCGCGCTCTCCCTCGACAGCACCCACTCGCGCACCCAGGTACAGGGGCTAGGGGTAGTCGGCGGGCAAAGCTGGGGCCTGGCCTATAACAAGAACCTGCCGTTCTCGGGAACGCACTTTGCGTTGGGCGCCTATCGTTTCTCCACGGCCGGATACCTGAACCTGCCTGATGCGCTCAATGTGCGGGAACTGGCCCGCCAAGGCGGAAGTATCAACAGTTACGCCAGGCAGAAAAGCCGCCTCGACCTGACAATCAGCCAGCAGTTGGGCGCAGGCTCGCTGAGCCTTTATGGCAGCTCCATCGACTACTGGGCAGGCCGCCAAGGGCGCCAGACCTCCTTCACCCTCAGTTATGCAGCTAATTGGAAGTCACTCAACTGGAACCTCTCGGCGCAGCGCTCGCGTGTCAGTGAAACCCATCAGTTGAACGATCACGAGCGCAGCGACGAGATCTTTTTTGGCCGGTCGGCGCAGGCCGGGCGCGTGGATAATCACCTGGTGCTGACACTGTCCATGCCATTGGGCGCAGGAACGCGTGCGCCGACCCTGAGCAGCAGCTTGTCGCACGATGCTGGCGATTCGCGCGGCAGCCAGCATCAGGTGGGGGTCAATGGTTTGCTGGGTGACGCCGGTGAAGCCAGCTACGGGCTGACCGGCAGCCGTGGCACGGGCCACCAGCAAGGCTCCAGCTTCAATGCCTACGCCGGCTATCGCAGCCGCGCTGCGAGCCTGCGGGCCGGCTATGCCCAGGCCCGCGACAGCTCACAACTTTCCATGAGCGCCGATGGCGGGCTGATTGCCCACGGGCATGGCCTGACCTTCGCGCAGAACCTCGGTGAAGCCTCGGCCCTGGTGTATGCGCCGGATGCACAAGGTGCCCGGCTGGGCAGCAGCGGGGCGCGTATCGATAAGCAAGGCTATGCGGTGCTGCCAGCCCTCAGGGCTTATCAGCGCAATGAAGTAGATATCGATCCCGAGGGCATGCCCATGGATGTGGAACTCAAGGAGTCGAGTCACGCCGTGGTGCCGACGCTGGGGGCGGTCTCACTGGTCAGGTTCGAGACCGTCAGTGGCCGAGCCGTGGTGATCAAGGCCACTCATATGAATGGCAAGCCGTTGCCATTTGCCGCCCAGGTGTTTGACGAACGCGGCGTCGAAATCGGCGTGATCGGCCAGGCTGGCAAGGCTTTTGTGCGCGGGGTTGCCGACCAGGGACGGTTGACGGTGCGCTGGAATGCAGGGGCGGGTGACCAATGCTTCATCCATTACCGTTTGCCGCCGCGCAGGCCCGAGCAACGTCAGGAAAACGCGGACCAGTTGGTCAGTCAATGTGCCGACCATGGCGATGTGGACGAGGAGCGCAGCTGATGACTCATCGATTGTTCAACGCGGTGCTTGGCCTGGCCCTGGCGGTGCAGACAGTATTGGCCCATGGGGAAATCGTCATTGACCGCACACGTATCATTTACACGGCCAGCGCCCCGGGGGTAACGGTCAACCTGCACAATGAGGCCGACGGCCCGCGATTGGTCCAAGTGTGGATCGATGCGGGCGACCCGCAGGTCGCGCCTGAGTCGAGTGATGTGCCCTTTACGGTGACCCCGCCGATCCTGCGCCTGGATGCCGGCAAGCACCGCGCATTGCGGGTGATGTACCACGCGACCCAAAACAAGGCCCTGGCCGCGCCCCAGGAATCGGTGTACTGGCTGAATGTGCTGGGGATCCGTCCGTCTGTGGATACCGGCAACCAGCTGCAATTTGCCTTTCGCACACGGATCAAGCTGTTTCTGCGCCCCGACGGCTTGTCGGGCCAGGCGCAGGAGGCGATTCAATTGCTGCAGTGGCAGCGCAAAGGTGACGGCCCGGTGTTGCGGGTGCGTAACCCCAGTGCCTTTCATGTGAGCCTGTCCAGCGTCCGGCTGACCGTCAGTGGGGTTGAGTACCGCAATGATGACCCGCCCATGCTGTCGCCACATTCGGTAGTCAGCATCGCGTTGAAGGGGCGGGCGCTGCCAGGGGAAGGGCCGGCCTTGCTGCGTTTTACCGTGCTGGATGATCATGGCATGACGCACGAACATTCTCTGTCTTTAGGCCGCGGTAAGGATTTGGCGATATGAACAGCGTCCGGCAGTTTACGACCAGGCTTCTACAGGTCGGCGCGTGCCTGGGGGCCTGCATGTCCGCGATGGACGCGCATGCCCATTTCAATGCAGGCGCCTGCGTCCCCCAGGCGCCCGTGACGCTTTCCTTCCCGCCGATTACCTTGCCAGGCGACCTGAAAGTGGGCGAGGCAATTGGCTATCCAGGCGGGTATGACTTCGCAAGCAATGGCGCTGTGATGCAGTGTCGATACACCGACTGGTTATTGCCGCATCCAGTGTCGGCGAGCCTGAGTGTGGTCAATGCTGCGGCGACCGGCATGACGTTCAATGCCAACGGCTTGTCGATGCCGGTCTACGCCACTCCTTACCCCGGCGTAGGGTTCGCCATGATGGCCGGGGATCCGTCCCAGCCTCTGCGCGTGATTACCCACACCGGCACGACGTTGGTGGACACCAAGCACAACAAGCCCACGGCCTGGACACTGCAAGGGCGCGTGTATCTGGTGGCGACGGGCCCGATCGCGTCGGGCCCGATCAGCGCAAGCACAGTCGGCAGGTATGTGCTGAGCAATGTCAATATTGAAGGCCCCGGCCATGCCTCGATCAACTTCGGCGACACGGTGATATTGCCGCCGCAAAAACCGACTTGCCGCGTATCCACACCGTCGATATCGATGCCACTGGGGCAGGTACCCAGTCGAGACTTCAAGGATATCGGCAGCCATGCCGGCAGCGTCAGTCGCAACATCACCCTGGACTGCGGCGGCGGTAACGGTGGCATCCTGGATGTATGGATCACGGTGACCGACCAGACGGAGCCCGGCAATCGCAGCGACCAATTGTCCCTGACCCGCACTTCGACTGCCCGTGGCGTGGCCCTGCAACTGCTCAATGGCGCCCAGTTAATCAGCTATGGCCCCGACTCCTCTGGCGTGGGTAACCCGAACCAATGGCAGGTCGGTAGTACTGCCAACGGCACCCTGACAATTACGCTGACTTCCCGCTATGTGAAAACTGCGTCGACCATCAAGCCCGGAACCGCCAACGGCCTGGCCTCGTTTACCCTGAGTTACCGGTGAATACCTGGATCGGGGTACAGCGTTTGCGCCAGTGCGATAAACGCCAGGGTAGCGGGAGAGGCCTGGCGTCGATCCAGTACCGCCAGGCCTATGCGCCGCGTTACGCTGGGCAACAGGGACCGGGCAATGTAGCGCGGGTCGGCATTGGCCGGCAGTGAGCCCTGGGCCACGATACTCAGGCCCTCGCCGCGACTGACCGCCTCCAAAGTGCTGAGCAACTGGGTGCAGCGATACCGCACTTTAGGCTGCAACTGCGCTTCACCGAACAAACGCGTGACCAGCTCTGCGGAGCCTGCCTCGGTTAGGATGAACGGGTCATCGCACAACGCGTGCAAGGGTACCGCCACGCTTGCCGCCAAGGCATGGCCGACCGGTATCAGCGCCACGAGTTGGTCTTCGAGCAGGGCAACGGTGTCGAAGCGTTCATGCTCCAATACCACGAAGCCCACATCCACCCGGCGTTGGTCCAGCCATTGGATGACCTGCCGGTCCGGCCCCTCGTCTACGTGTACCTCGATACCCGGATAGTCCCTTCGGAAGTGGCTGAGAATGGTCGGTAGCAAACGGTTCGAAGCGGTGGGGCCGAACGAACCTATGCGCAATGTGCCGCGCTTCATCCCGCGGGCATCGGCGGCTTCCTGTTGCAAGGTGTTGGCCAGCCCCAACATGCCCCGTGCGCGCCCGAGCAACTGCTCGCCGATATCGCTCAGTTCCACCAGGGTCTGGTGCCGGCGAAACAACTCCACACCCAGTTCCTGCTCCAGAGCCTTGATCGCATGGGATACCGCCGACTGGCTGATGCCCAGCCGATGCGCCGTGCTGGTGAAACCTCGCAGTTCGGCGACCAGGGAGAAGATTTCCAACTGGGTCAGGGTCATGAGTAATACCTCATTTTACGATGACTAATCATTAGTCAAAGAATACCCCGATCTTCTCTCACATTGAGCACATCCTGATGCATCACGCTCGCGAAGGACTTACTTACCTGAAGCTGGCCGCTGTCACCATGATCTGGGGGGGTACCTTTGTTGCCGGGCGCTTCCTGGCTGACCAGGTCGACCCTCTGCTCGCAGCCTGCCTGCGATTTATGCTGGCCAGCCTGGCGTTGCTGCTGTTCCTGGCCTGTGCGCGGATCCCACTGGCGCGTCCAACTACGGGGCAAATGGCGCGGCTGATGCTGCTGGGGCTATGCGGCATCTTTTTCTACAACCTGTGTTTTTTCTATGGCCTGCACTACATCAATGCGTCGCGGGCGTCCTTGATCGTGGCATTGAACCCGGCAGTGATTGGCCTGGCGTCCTGGTTGTTGTTCAAGGAGCGGCTGGGCCGGGTCAAGTGGCTGGGTATCGGGCTGTGCCTGCTGGGGGCGGCAGTGGTGATCGTGAGCCGCAATCCCAACCTCATGCAGGGGGCGCGCAACGCCTGGATCGGTGACCTGTTGATCCTGGGCTGCGTAATGGCCTGGGGCGCCTATTCGCTGCTGTCCCGGGAACTCAACCAGGCGTTGGGACCGGTGCAAACAGTCACTTGGTCGGTGCTGTGGGGCACGCTGATGTTGACCCTGACGACCCTCGCCACCGGTCGGCTGACGTTGCAAGGTTTCGCCGCGCTGCAGCTGGCGCAGTGGTACAGCCTGCTGTATCTGGGTGTGCTGGGTTCGGCGCTGGCCTATATTGGTTACTACGAGGGCATTCGGCGAATCGGCGCGACCCGCTCCGGTGTGTTCATCGCCCTCAACCCGCTGACAGCGGTGATATGTGGCGCATTGCTGTTGGACGAAGCCTTGACCACGCCGATGCTGGCAGGTGGCGCGGTGATCCTGCTGGGCATCTACTTGTGCAATAAACCCCTTGCACAGGGCAGGGCAACGGCGATTTGATAAGAGTACGGACAAATTGGTTTACGCTGTGTAGAATCGATTTACGCATACAAGAATATGGACTTGCGCTCACGCAAGCCTCGGCCGTCAGAGACTGATGACACCATGAAGCTACTTGGCTCTCCCCTCATCTTTGGTGACTTCCTCGCCCGCAGCGTGCGAGGCCTTTCCTGCGCGCCACCCTCAGACCTCATCCTTGCTTGCAAATAGACGATTGCTACCCACAAGAATGATGAGGCACGAACATGACCGACCAATACGAAAACCCAATGGGCTTGATGGGCTTTGAATTCATCGAATTCGCCTCGCCCACCCCGGGTACGCTGGAGCCGATCTTCGAGATCATGGGCTTCACCAAAGTGGCGACCCACCGCTCCAAAGACGTGCACCTGTATCGCCAGGGCGAGATCAACCTGATCCTCAACAACGAACCGGGCAGCCTGGCGGCCTACTTCGCCGCCGAGCACGGCCCGTCGGTGTGCGGCATGGCGTTTCGCGTCAAGGACTCGCAACAGGCCTACAACCGTGCCCTGGAGCTGGGTGCCCAGCCGATCCACATTGAAACCGGCCCGATGGAGCTGAACCTGCCGGCAATCAAAGGTATCGGCGGTTCGCCGTTGTACCTGATCGACCGTTTTGGCGAGGGCAACTCGATCTACGATATCGACTTCGTCTACCTCGAAGGTGTTGATCGCAACCCGGTCGGCGCCGGTCTCAAGGTTATCGACCACCTGACCCACAACGTCTACCGCGGACGCATGATCTACTGGGCCAATTTCTACGAGAAGCTGTTCAACTTCCGCGAAGCCCGTTACTTCGATATCAAGGGCGAATACACCGGCCTGACCTCCAAGGCCATGAGCGCGCCAGACGGCAAGATCCGCATCCCGTTGAACGAAGAATCCTCCAAGGGCGCCGGGCAGATCGAAGAGTTCCTGATGCAGTTCAACGGCGAGGGCATCCAGCACGTGGCGTTCCTCACCGACGACCTGGTCAAGACTTGGGACGCCTTGAAGAAGATCGGCATGCGCTTCATGACGGCACCGCCGGACACCTACTACGAAATGCTTGAAGGCCGCCTGCCGAACCACGGTGAGCCTGTCGAGCAACTGCAATCACGTGGCATTCTGCTGGATGGCTCATCGATTGCGGGCGACAAACGCCTGCTGCTGCAGATTTTCTCGGAAACCCTGATGGGGCCGGTGTTCTTTGAATTCATCCAGCGCAAAGGCGACGATGGGTTCGGCGAGGGCAACTTCAAGGCGCTTTTCGAGTCGATTGAGCGTGATCAAGTGCGTCGTGGTGTATTGACCGCCGACTGACCCACTGGATAAGCAAAAAGCCCGGGGCTTTATACCGGGCTTTTTCGTGTGTGTTGCATTGAGTTGCAATTTAGCGACGGTCAAACGGGAACAGATGTTTCATCAAGTATCACATAAGGGCCGGGCGTAGGAAAAACCCTGCACCCTAATCTAGATGAGGCCCTCATATGACGACTGTGCATACTCCTACTCTTCTGCCAAGGTTAGGTGATCCGATCCCGCCGCAACAGGCTGGCCCCATTCGCAATGTCCGCTCGACCGATGAAGGGGACCCGATCGATGTGGCGCGAAAGCGTTTTCTCGACGAAGGTGAATTACAGCACCTCAATGGTGATTTAACTGCCGACGAGCATCAGTTGATAAAGGCGGTGGTGAATCCAGACAAACCGGGGGCACCTTTCGTGAGTGTCTCGACTTTTGCCGTCGATGGCGCTCAATCCCAAGACATGATGGTGATCAAGCGCGTGCCTGTAACGGAGGGGATGACTAATTTCATCGTGTATATGCCGGAGGATGAAGTCATGTCGTTCCACACGTTCGAAACCGCTGAAGAGATGACTGAATGGGTTAGGAATATGGCCCAAGACCCTGCCGAACTAGACCGATTAGCCGGGCACTTCTCTCACCCTGAAGCTCCCGGGCAGGAGGAGCGGGTCAGGGAGAAACTAAAGGATTTTGGCAAGGATGAACAATCCAGCGTTGCGGTGGGGAGTTTTGGTCGAGAACGCGATGATATTTTCGCGCGTTTGAACAGGGATGTAACGGTTCCGCCAGTGGAGGTCAACGGACTATTCAACACCAGGCGTTACGACCTCGCTTCCGATGGTAAAGCGACCTATGTCGGTACACGGGAGGATGGAAAACATGTCGTATATGATTACGATGCTTATGGGAACTTTCGGGGTGGCAGTGAGGACGGTTTTTATTTCGTGAAAGACGGGCTGAACAGTAAAGAACCGCTCGGCGATCCCAGTTCAGAGTCCGCCGTAGAGTTCGCCAAACAGCATGTCGCGCGCCAGGCTATGGACAAAGCAGGACCTAATGACCTGAGTGACTTCTGGGCCTACCTCGTCAAGCAGCTCAGAAACCCAGGGCACGGTCTAGGGACTGCATTGAAACAGTTTGGTGTTCCTGACGATATAGCCAATTCCATCGAAGAAATCGTGAAAAACCCCGTCACAGGAACGCTGCTTGAGCTGAACCACGACAATCGGCTCGGCAATGTGTTTGGTGTTGAGAAAGAGATTATGGATCAATACTTGGAAAGTTTCGGTAATGAGGTCCAGAGCAATATTCCCCGCTACGGCACAGCGAGGGAAAACCTGAATACCGCAGCCGACTTCATCGAGGACGTGGTCGGTACGCCCGAAGAGTCCCCGACTCAGGTAATGACCTGAGGCCATCCCCCTGCAGTACAGAAGGGGTACGGATACCCCCGCAACCGGCACCCATTCCCAGTCTTTTACTCAAACCCGACGTTGACGCACCAAATGCTTGAAACCCTCATATACCAGCACCATCACCGCCAGCCAGATGGGAATGTAAGTCAGCCATTGGCCACCCTTGATGCCTTCTCCCAGCAATAGCGCCACCACCAGCAGTAACACCGGCTCTACGTAACTGAGCAGCCCGAACAAGCTGAATGCGAGCAAGCGACTGGCGATGATATAGCTCACCAGCGCCGAGGCACTGATCAAACCCAGCATCGGAATCAATGCATACAGCCTTGGGTGCACATCGAGCACGGCAAATCCCTGTTCGCCACTCTGCACAAACCACCAAGCCACTGGCAGCATCAGCGCCATGTCCAGCCACAAGCCACCCAAATGATCGGTGGTCAGGTACTTGCGCACCACGAAGTACACCGGGTAACCGATGATCACTACCAGGGTTGCCCAGGAAAAACCGCCGGCCTGATACAGCTCATTCAAAACGCCAAGCGCGGCCAGCACCACCGCAATCTGCTGCAGCCGCGACAAGCGTTCGCCGTACACCAAGCGCCCCGTCAGCACCATGGTCAACGGCAACAGGAAATACCCCACCGATACATCCAGGCTGCGTCCATTCAGCGGCGCCCACATGAACAGCCACAATTGCACGCCCAGCAAGGCCGAAGAGGCCAACACACCGCCGACCAGACGTGGCTTGGTCGCAAGCATGCGCAGCAGTTCCAACACCCTTCGCCATTCACCGCTGACGATCATGAACACGGTCATGCATGGTACGGTCAGCAGCATGCGCCAGCCGAAAATCTCCAGGCCGCTCAAGGGCGTGAGCAGCGACGTGAAGTAATACATCACGGCAAACAACACCGAGGCCAATACCGATAACACTACACCTTTAGACACGCTGCCCTCGCGAAAGCCGATTCATTAGCAAGTGATATTATTTACCGAGTGACTCTCGGATAGCAAAAAAAAGACCATGCTCTTCCCATCCAATTAGCTTTTCTTACCCTCTATAAATGTTGCTTTAACTCTTTTGGATATGAGCATATAGGGGACCAGGATTAGGATGGCGCATAATGACCTTGTTATTTCTTTGTTGGTCTCGGGGTTAAACATTGATATTTTCGGGTACACAAGAGAGCCAATCCAGGCATCGGAAATAACAAAAACAAACGAAACAATAACCACGGTTATGTATAGCTTTGGAAAAAGGTAATGCTTTGAGAAAAACAAATATATTAAATACACCTGGGCTATAACCATCAGAATATTGAATGATATTTCTGACATCATAAACGTGAGTAAGTAGGGGTGGTATTCGCCTGCGCCAGGAGTGCTTATGTATTCGATCGCGCCAGGTGTTGTAAAGAAATGATAGTACGATGGAAATAATTCATACGCTATACGCAAGGGACTCAAAAACAATCCAATCATTACCAACAACAGCCAGCCTTGTAAGCCGTTCAACTGATTTTTTTCGTTCATCTTCACTCCCTTGAAAATTGATTTTACGGAATAATCGCCTTAGCTGCACCAAGGCCCTCAACTGAAGAGGCCAAAAATATTCGATTGGCTTAATAGTTTCCTCAAAATAATAGTTTGCCTGATCATATCCGGTCCAGGGCCGGAGTATGGCGGTTTTTGCGAGAAATAAAATATTGGAGGAGCGGTACGACGATTCGACCTGGCGCCGATAGCAGTGTGTCAGCGACAGATGAGCCGATTGCAACACCGCTATCGGGGAGCAGGCTCCCTCCCACATTAATCTGAGTGCATCATGTAGATTTCAGCCAACGCGCCACGCCACACGGCCTGAGACGAAATGGCCGACATCATTGAACCCTGGTGTGGATGAATGCCCGGGCGTGACCAACGAATCAATAAATGCCTCATCTTCAGCAGTGATCTCCACCGCCAGCGCCCCGGTGTACGCATCCCACTGCGCCTCGGTGCGCGGCCCGACAATCGCGGAACTCACTGCGGCATTGTTCAACACCCAGGCAATGGCAAACTCCACCATGCCTACGCCACGTCCTTGGGTGTATTGCTGGATCTGCTGGGCGATGCGCAACGACTCCATCCGCCATTCGGTTTCCAGGATGCGCTTGTCCTGCCGTGCGGCCCGGCTGCCGGGTTCGGGCGTAACGTCCGGTGCATATTTGCCGCTGAGCACCCCTCGGGCCAGCGGGCTATAAGGCACCACGCCCAACCCGTAGGCAGCCGCCGCGGTGATTTGCTCGACTTCAGCTTGGCGATTGACGATGTTGTAGAGCGGTTGACTGATGATGGGTTTATCCACCCCCAGGCGCTCGGCCACGCGAATCACCTCGGCGATACGCCAACCGCGATAGTTGGACAGGCCCCAATAGCGGATCTTGCCTTGGCGGATCAGGTCGCCAATGGCCGACACGGTCACTTCCAGCGGCGTGTCATGGTCTTCACGGTGCAGGTAGTAGATGTCCAGGTAATCGGTATCCAGGCGCCCAAGACTGGCTTCCACGGCGTTGAAAATACGCTTGCGGTTCAAACCACTGCGGTTGGGCAAGCCATCGGCGGGGCCGAAGCCGACCTTGCTGGCTACTATCCAGTCCTGGCGGTTACGCGCAATGGCTTCGCCGACTATCTCTTCGGAGCGCCCGCCGGTGTAGACGTCGGCGGTATCGATAAAGTTAATGCCTTGGCCCCAGGCCTTGTCGATGATGCGCAGCGAGTCTTCGGTACTGGTCTGTTCGCCAAACATCATGGTGCCGAGGGTCAGTGCGCTGACCTTCAAACCTGACTGGCCCAATGTGCGGTAAATCATGGAGAGCTCCTCATGGCAGGGAAACGTGAGTACTGCAATACCAGACCCGACGCCTCTGGAACAAGCCCTGGGCGCGTTTCTTCATGCACCCAGTAACGTCTGGCAGCGGGCCTGTAGAAAACGATGCAGCACTTTCACCCGTTCCGACACTTGCAGACGGTGGGGGCACATCAGGTTGAAAGGGGTCGGCTCGCCCTGCCAGTCGGGCAGCAGCACTACCAGCCGACCGGCCTGGATATCACGGGCAATATCCAGGTTGGCTTTATAGGCGATGCCGTGGCCCGCCAGCGCCCAGCGACGGACGATTTCTCCATCGTCGCTGAGGTAATCGCCGCTGACGTCGACCTCCTGGAGCAGCGCGCCCTGGCGGAAGTACCACGTGCTATTGGCCTGCCCGCGGCGCATGTAGCGCAACGTACTGTGCTGCGCCAAGTCCGCGGGCGTGCGCGGTGTGCCGTGGCGCGCGAGGTAGTCAGGGCTGGCGCAGGCAATGCGCTGGTGGCCGGGCACCACCGGCAGCGCTACCAGGCTGGAGTCCCTCGGCACGCCAAAGCGCAGGGCGATGTCGACGGTGTCGCGAAACAGATCGGCATTGCTGTCGTTGAGCAACAGTTGCAGGCGGATATTGGGGTGCTCGTATTTGAACTCATCCAGCCAACCCAGCAGAACATTGCGACCGAAATCCGAGGGCGCCGCCAGTTGCAATAAACCGCTGAGGCTTTGGCCCTGTTGCTTGATGGCGTGTTCGCCCTCCGACAACGCTTCCAGCGCCACCCGCACGCTGTCCAGATAACGCCGGCCTTCTTCGGTCAGGCGCATGCTGCGGGTGGAACGGGCGAGCAAGCGGATACCGAGCCGGGTTTCCAGGCGCTTGAGGGCAATGCTGGCCGCTGCCGGGGTCAAGCCAAGCCCACGGGCGGCAGCTGTCAGGCTACCGGTGTCGGCACTGCGCACAAAGACTTCAAGATCGAGAATTGAGCTCATTATTAAAAATCCTTTAAAGATCTTGTCGTTTTACCGGGATTTTTTGCTGATTGCCAAGCTGGGAAGATGAACGCTTACTTTCTCACCCAGGTAGTTCTCCCATGACATCTTCCCTCAGCGGTAAAACCATCATCGTGATTGGCGGCAGCAGCGGCATCGGCGCCGCAGTGGCACAGGCAGCCACCGCTCGCGGTGCGCACGTGGTGCTGGCCGGGCGGCGCTTGAACTCCGGCAGTGATAACGGTGTACGCAGTGAGCCGGTGGACGTCACCGACAGCGCGTCGTTGCAGCGCTTGTTCGAAACGGTGGGGCACTTTGACCACTTGGTCTACACCTCGGGGCCTGCGGTACGGGCCAAGACGCTGATCGAAACCGACCTTGACGAAGCCCAGGACAATTTCAATGTGAAACTCTGGGGCGCGCTACGTGCGATTCAACAGGCGCTGCCATTCCTGGGTGAGCACGGCAGTATCAGCCTGACTTCCGGTCAACTGGGGCGCAAGCTGGCAGCAGGACAGTTCATCAAGACCGGCATCAATGCCGCGACCGAAGCCTTGGGCAAGCAGCTGGCCAAGGAGCTGGCGCCGCGTCGCGTCAATGTCATCAGCCCCGGCGTGATCGACACCCCAGCCTATGCCGGGTTGGCCGAAGAGCAGCGTTTGGCGATGTTTGCCAAGACCGGCGAGGCATTGCCAGTTGGCCGGGTAGGGCAGGCCGAAGAAGTGGCGGCGGGGTATGTATTGGCCATGGAGAACGGCTTCATGACCGGCGCCGTCATCGATATCGATGGCGGCGGCTTGCTGTAGACACAGGCCAAAGTGTGGGAGGGGACTTGCCCCCGATGGCGGTGGTTCAGTCACAGATGCGCTCACTGACACTAAATCATCGGGAGCAAGGCCCCTCTCACATTGGACCGTCTTATGCCTTCAAGGTCCGCGTCATGCGCAACGCCAGCACACTACCGGCGACAATCACGGCCGCCAGCAGATACAGCGCCACATCCGTGGACCCGGTGGCGTCTTTCACAAACCCCACGATATATGGGCTGAGAAAACCCGCCATCTGCCCCATGGAGTTGATCAATGCCAGGCCACCCGCCGCGGCACCTGCGCTGAGCATGGCGGTAGGCACCGGCCAGAACATCGGCAGGCCAGTAAGGGCGCCCATGGTAGCGATGGTCAGGCCGATGATGGCGATGGCGGGTGTGGTGGCGAAGTTCACCGCGATCACCAGGCCGATGGCACCCATCAGCATTGGTACCACCAGGTGCCATCGACGTTCCTTGCGCAAGTCGGCCGAACGGCCTACCAGCAACATGAACACTGCCGCCAACAGATACGGGATCGCACTGAGCCAGCCAATCACCAGGTTATCGCTGAAACCCAGGTTCTTGATGATCGATGGCAGCCAGAAGTTGATCGCATACACGCCGCTCTGGATGCAGAAGTAGATCAGGCCAAATGCCCAGATCGCCGGGTTCTTGAACACTTCGGCCAGGGAGTCGCTGGTGGTTTTAGGCTTGTTCGCCAGGTCCGTGGCCTGGTCGGCTTCCAGCACTGCGCGCTCGTGGGGCGCGAGCCACTTGGCGTTGGCGAAGCTGTCACTGAGCAGGAAGTAGGCGAGGGCGCCGAGGATCACGGTCGGGATGCCTTGCAGCAGGAACATCCACTGCCAGCCCGCCAGGCCACCTTGACCGGCAGCAAAGTGGTTGAGAATCCAGCCGGAGAAGGGGCTGCCGAGCAAGCCGGACACCGGGATCGCCGACATGAACAGCGCCATGATCCGCCCACGGCGGAAGGTCGGGAACCACTGCGAGAGGTAAAGCACCACACCGGGGAAGAAACCGGCTTCAGCGGCACCGGTAAACAGGCGCAACGTGTAGAAATGCGTCGGCGTGGTCACAAACAGCAGGCAGGTAGACAGCGTGCCCCACACGATCATCATCAACGCGATCCAGCGCCGTGGGCCGAACTTGGTCAGCGCCAGGTTGCTCGGCACGCCACACAGCACGTAGCCGATAAAGAAAATCCCGGCCCCCAGGCCGTATACGGTTTCGCTGAACTTCAACGCATCGAGCATCTGCAGCTTGGCAAAGCCAACGTTTACCCGGTCCAGGTAGTTGAACAGGTAGCAGATAAAGATGAAGGGGATCAGGCGCAGGGTGATGCGCTTGTAGATGGCGTTTTTATCGTCATCGCTGGCCAGTGCGGCAGTGGCGCTCTGTGACATGGGAATCTCTCTTTATTATGATTTTTCGCGGTGCGAGGTTAACGTTGACCGCCCCGACAGTCTCGATGACGTGATGGGCGACTGTCTTTGTGCTGGCGCACAGTCAAGCAGGCTTTGCGCTGTGCCAGTGAACAACTGTTTTAGGAAATTAGCCCCATGTTCGAGCTCGATCACGCCTTGGCCCAGGAGATTGTCGATCGCACCATGACCATCCTGCCCTATAACGTCAACGTCATGGACAGTCAGGGCTTGATCCTTGGCAGCGGCGAGCCGGAACGCATCAATACCCGCCACGAAGGCGCGCAACTGGTCCTGGCCAATGGCCGGGTGGTGGAGATCGATGGGCAGACTGCCAAACATCTCAAGGGCGTGCAGCCGGGCATCAATCTACCGTTGCTGCATGATCAACGCCTGATCGGTGTGCTGGGCATCACCGGTGAACCGGACGGGCTGCGCACCTATGCCGAGCTTGTGCGTATGACCGCTGAAATGCTGGTCAGCCACCGCCACCAGCAAGCCGAACAGCAATGGCGGCGCCAGCGCTGCGATGATCTGCTGGCCTTGCTGCTGGCCGACAGTGGCGACTCACCACGCCTGGTGGACGAAGCCCGGCAACTGGGGCTCAAGCCGCAGCTGTCGCGCACGCCTTACCTGTTCGAACTGGGCACGGGCCAAACGGCGCAAGACTTGAGTACATGGCTGACCAGCCGTTACCCGGACAGTTGGTGTGTCAGCCCCGCGCAGTTTTCCCTGCTGTGGTGCCGATCCGCCGCGTTGCAGGTCGACAACCCCCGCTTGCTGGAAAAGCTCGACGGCCTGGGCTGGAACATCCTGCGCGTTGCCATTGGTGGGCAAGCGGAGGGCTTGGCGGGGCTGCGCCGTTGTTATCGCCGGGTGGGCGATCTACTTGCGTATGGCCGCGATATCCTCCCGCACATGCGGCTGTTGACCCTCAACCGTTATCGTCTGCCGGTCATGCTCTGGCGTCACCGCAATGACGATGCCCTGGACGAACTGCTCAACCCTTTGCGTAAAGTGCTGGCCAAGGACAGCAACGGGCAACTGCTCGCCACTCTGCGCAGTTGGTGCGAACACGACGGGCAAAGCCAGGCCTGCGCAGACGCGCTGGGCATTCATCGCAATAGCCTGCGTTATCGCATGGAACGCATTGCTGAACTCAGCGGCGTGGACCCTTTGACGCTCGATGGCATGCTGGCCTTGTACCTGGGGGTGCAGTTGTTGCCCCAGACTTTGTAGAAATGACCAACAAACCCTGTCCGCATCTGTGCAATTGACCGGCGTCATTAGCCCAGCCAACTGGCAGCATGGGCATTATAAAAACCGGAGAAAGCCCATCATGAAGATCATCATCGCTCCCGACTCATTCAAGGACAGCCTCAGTGCCGCAGGCACTGCCCAGGCCATTGCCGAAGGGTTGGCCCAAGTCTGGCCGGATGCGCAGTTGGTCGAGTGCCCTATGGCCGATGGGGGGGAAGGAACGGTGGACGCAGTGCTTGCCGCTTGTAACGGCCAGTTGCGTCGGCAATTGGTGCAAGGGCCATTGGGTGTCACCGTTGAGGCGCGGTGGGGCTGGTTGGCCGACAGCCACACCGCGATGATCGAAATGGCCGAGGCCAGCGGCTTGCAATTGGTCGCGCCGGAGCAGCGCGACGCGTGTTCCAGCACCACTTACGGTACCGGTGAATTGATCCGTGCCGCCCTGGACGCCGGGGCCCAACGCATCATCCTGGCGATTGGCGGCAGTGCCACCAATGATGGCGGGGCGGGGGCGATGCAGGCCCTTGGTGTGCAACTTCTTGACGCAGCCAGTCAGCCACTGCCTCCAGGTGGGCTGGCGTTGACGCGCCTGTCGCATATCAGCCTCGAATCATTGGACCCACGCCTGGCACAGGTGCGCTTTGAGATTGCTGCCGACGTCAACAACCCGCTGTGTGGCCCCCACGGCGCCTCGGCGATTTTCGGCCCGCAAAAAGGTGCGAGCCCCGAGCAAGTCGCCCAACTGGACGCCGCACTCGGCCACTTCGCCGATCACTGCGCCCAAGTGCTGGCCAACGACGTGCGCGACCAACCCGGCAGCGGCGCCGCCGGTGGCCTGGGTTTTGCCGCCAAGGCCTTTCTCGGTGCACGGTTCCGCCCAGGGGTGGAGGTGGTGGCCGAACTGGTCGGCCTCGATGACGCCGTACGCGGCGCCGACCTGGTCATCACCGGTGAGGGCCGCTTCGACGCCCAGACCCTGCGCGGCAAGACCCCGTTTGGGGTGGCGCGTGTCGCCCAGCGGCATGGCGTGCCGGTCATTGTGATCGCCGGCACATTGGGCGACGGTTACGAGCAGATGTACGCTCACGGTGTGGATGCAGCATTTGCCTTGCCATCGGGGCCGATGAGCCTGGAGCAGGCGTGCAGCGAAGCGCCGCGTTTGTTGCGTGAGCGGGCCGCGGATATCGCACGGGTGTGGCGCCTCGCTGCTGGTCGCTGAACCTGTATGACGCGGGTTGATTTGCGGGAAGACTTGAGGCTCGTCAGTCGGGCAACTTTGCCTCTACACTGGCCGGCCACTTGTCTTTCATAGGATGAAACGCAATGCACGCACCTGAACCCCATATCGTGATCCAGCGCTTTACCGAGGCCCACCTCGAGGGCGTCACCGCGCTCTACAACGAACCGGCCGTGTGCCGTCAGGTGCTGCAAATGCCTTTTCAATCGGTGGAAGCCTGGCGCAAACGCCTGGTGATGGACAACGAGCGTCGGCTGCAGTTGGTGGCGTTGCACGGCGGTGAGGTCATTGGTCAGCTGGGGCTGGAGCAGTACCTGCGCGTACGCCAGAGTCACGTGGGTTCGTTTGGTATGGGCGTGGCGACTGCCTGGCAGGGCAAGGGTGTAGGCTCTCGGCTGTTGACTGCCGCGCTGGATGTGGCCGACAACTGGATGAACCTGCACCGCGTGGAGCTGACGGTCTACGCCGACAACGAAGCGGCGCATAACCTGTACCGCAAGTTCGGCTTCGAAGTGGAGGGGACGTTGCGCGATTACGCCCTGCGTGATGGTGTATTTGTCGACGCCTTGAGCATGGCGCGCCTGCGCCATTCGGTATAAGCCTGTAAAAACACGCGCCTGTGAGACCTGCACCCGCAGGCGCGGGGGTAAACAAGCGAAACTGGCCCCTCCAGTGTAATGCCACGTCTCGAACAGCCACCACGCATTAGTTAAATAAGCGAAATCCTAAAAGCTGTGGTGCGCATACGCATTAACCGCCCAATAGTTACTTGCAGTGAATACTGGAACTGAGCATCTGCGCCTGACACTAAGATAAGCACATGAGTGATGTCGCTGGCTTGCCAATTCAAATTCAACTTAACTATGTGGGCTGCAAAGTCGTGAACACGAATTTAAATATTACCTATGCAAAACACCACCTCACCAATCTTGTGCACAGGAATATTGCAGATATTCTCGATAAAAACCGTCGAGGTGACGGGTTCAAGGATGGAAAACCTACATTGTCCTCCGAACAGGTTGTCGAGGCATCCATCCGTGCGGGTGGGCATCCACACTCTTTACCTGCGGGGGACGATGCTGTGGTCACGTATGATTTCGCCAACGCAACGCAGCCGGATGCCGACGGCAATACCGTAAGCCAGTTCTCCGAAAGCCAGAAAAACACCATTCGGGAAACCCTCACGCATTTCAGCGATGTGGCGAGAGTACAGTTCAAAGAGGGCGCCATGGCCACGTCCAACCATATGCAATTCAAAATTGATGACAGTCGTTTTGATTGGAAAGATCCATTTTATGTACCCTCAAACAATGAAGAAGGGGCGCCGTCGCAGGTGCCTTTGTTGCAGCGTCACGCGCAAGAGCTGGAGCAACCCAATAACTACGGCAGCCACGTCGTTGCCAAGGCTGCGGCTTTTAAACTGGGGCTTCCTTCGACGGCCAGTGTGGCGCCAGGAACCGAATATGCAGAAGACTCCCTGGCGTATTCGCTGCGCAGTCCCAAGTTGGAAGCACGCTCAAACATGCAGTTTTGGAAGCGTCCTTTGGAGAATAAATATTCCAGCGCACCGATGATGGATGATATTTCCACGCTCCAAAAACTCCACGGCGCGAATAATCAAACGCGCTCGGGGGATACGATTTATGGGTTCAATTCAACTGCTGATCGCGACATGTTCAACTTAACTACGGAGAATGATTTTCCGTTATTTTCTGTGTGGGACGGTGGGGGCGAGGATACTTTCGACTTTTCTGAGTATAAGGACAACCAGGTCATTAATTTGACGCCGGGCAGCTTCTCTAATGTAGGCGGCGGCGTGGGCAATGTTTCCATTGCTCCGGGTGCCATGATTGAAATCGCCAAGGGTGGGCACGGCAACGATATTATTATTGGCAACGCAGCCGATAACGAATTGTTTGGTAACGACGGCGACGACACGCTCTACGTCGAGGCAAACTCCGGTTATAACCAGTTATGGGGTGGCGCGGGTAATAATACCTTTGTCATTGGCGCGGGCGACCCCGCGGCGGAAACGAATCTGATCGAATTGCAGGACTTTGTCAGTGGTCGGGATAAGTTGGATGTGTCAGCGCTTAAAGCTGCGAGTGGCCGCGACCAGATCAATGTTGTTTCTGAGTTCTCCGGTCGTGGCGGCGAAGCGCACATGGAATATTTCCCAGCGGCAAATATAACGTGGCTCCGATTTGATACCAATGGCGATAAAGACATCGACGTGATGATCAGCGTGAATGGGAAAATCGAACTCACCGATATCCAGGCCTGACCCACTGAAGCCTTAATCCTGCAGAGCAAACGCCACCGCGGCCTGCGCATGCAGCGCGGTGGTGTCCAGCAGAGGCAGGTCGCTGTGTTCGGGCTGGATAAGAAGGCAGATTTCGGTACAGCCCAGGATGATTGCCTGGGCGCCACGAACGGCCAGGCCTTTGATCACACGCTGGTAAACCCGGCGAGAGGCGTCACAGATAGTGCCCACGCACAACTCTTCATAGATGATTCGGTGCACCTCCTTGCGCTCATCCGCGTCCGGCACCAGCACGGTCAGGCCCTGGGCGGCGAGGCGGGACTTTAGGAAGTCCTGCTCCATGGTGAACGCCGTGCCGAGCAGACCCACTGTCAAGGTACCGGCCTCAATAGCCGCGCCCGCCGTGGCGTCGGCAATATGCAGGAATGGAATCGACACCGCCGCTTCAATACGCGGCGCCACCAAGTGCATGGTATTGGTGCATAGCACCACACACTCCGCCCCCCCTGCCTGCAAACGGCGCGCGGCGTCTTCCAGGATCAGCGCGGTATCGTCCCAGCGTCCGGCATGCTGGGCCTGTTCCACCGGGCCGAAGTCCACGGTGTACATCAGGATCTGCGCCGAACGTAGCGGGCCGAGCTGGTCGCGCACGCGCTGGTTGATGAGGCGGTAATACTCGGCGCTGGACTCCCAGCTCATGCCGCCGATAAGGCCGATGGTGCGCATCTGATACTCCAGGACAATGGATGTGGCTTCACCTTAACCAATGAAGGCCGGTTGGTCACAGGCAGTTGCCAGCAAATTCACCGGAGCAGTTCAACTACGCCTGTCCGATCGTACATATGTCCACAAAAGGTGTTTGGCATGGCGGCTTATGACCGCCTATGCGAGATTTCCCGCATCGTTTCAGACAGTTCTCATGCCTTTGGATCTAAGTTTTCAAATAAGGTCGGCAGTTGAAGGAATTAATTCAAAAGGACCAACATGCCCCCGCCGTTCCGTGAAAGCGAACTCAACACCCGCGACAGCGCTCATTTACCGCCGATATCGCTCACTATTCCCCAGATCCGACTTCCTTTCGCCGCTCCGCCACCGCGTTCCGACAATGAACAGTTACGCGCACATGCTCTCGCCTGGGCGCAGCGATATCACCTGATCGGCCGCCGCGGTGCACATCGGTTGAGCACCACGCCACTGCTCGAGCTGGGAATGGCGTTGTGCGGCAGGGCGCCCACACAGCGAGCGCAGACGCTGGTGTGCTGGTACCTGTGGGCGCTCACCCTTGATGACCGCATTGATGATGGACCATGGGCGGAGAACGGCGCGTTGGAGCGGTTTATCAGCGCCGTGCAGGTTGTGACCGAGAGCGACGGTGCTGATCCTGCAGGAGAAACCAGCAGCTTTGAAGACCCGATGCTCGCTGTTCTGGTCGATGATCTGTGGCCCCAGACCCAGCGCTGGGGAGGGGCGGGGTGGCGGCACAGGTTGGTCGGCCATTTGATCCAGCATCTGCGCGCGCAGGCGGCGTTGGTACGGGGGCGCGAAACCGACTCGGCGCTCACGCTGGCTGAGTATCTGCCGTTGCGACGGGATTCGTTTGGTGCACTGTTCTTCTTCGATCTTATCGATGCGGCCGAAACGCTCGACCCATACGAGCAGCAAGCGCACATTGAATGGTGGAACACGCTGCGTGAACACGCTGCCGATATCATTGCCTGGACCAACGATATCCATTCGCTTGCCAAGGATGTGGTGTGTGGTGAGCGTTACAACCTGGTATCGATACTCGCGGACACCGCCGGTATGGACTGGCCGAGTGCGCTTGAGTCCGCCCATCAAATGGTGAATTCGGCAGTTGCGGACTTCACTGCGATCGCCGCCCAGCGGGTAGGTCAGCGGGCGTGCGCCGCCACCGACCCGGACCGGCTGCGGCAGGTTGTGCGGGCAGCGGGCGATTGGCACCAGAGCGTTTCTCGCTATCACCTGCATGCCGCCGACTCTACGCCACAGAATCACCGGCAGGTGGACCTGAAACTTACCCCGCCGACGCTTAAATCCAGGCAGTTCGAAATCGACCCATACCCCTTGTATGATCTTTTGCGTACCACGCTACCGATCGCCTACGACGAGCCCACCGATGTATGGTTGGTCAGCCGGCATGTGGATGTCAAAGCCGCATTGACCCACCCTGAGGCAAGCAACAACAATTACACTTGGCAGATCGGACCGTTGCTGGGGCACACGATTGTCACTATGGATGGCTGTGAGCACGCGCAGCATCGCGCATTGCTCAGCCCTTCGTTTCGCAGCAAGGCCCTCGCAGCGCTTGAAACATCCATCATCTCGGTGACCACAGACCTGCTGGCGCGCATGCACGGCCGATCCCAGGTAGACCTCATCGCCGATTTCACCGCGGCGCTGCCGGTGCGGGTGATGGCTCATGCGCTGGGTCTCCCGGCCGAAACCCCCGAGGCGGTGGAACGGCTCAAGCGTTGGTGCGCCATCGGCTTTGCCTACATGGGCAACTATCGACAGGATCCGGCGCTGCTGACCGGCGGGTTATCCAACCGCGACAGTTTCTATGATTTCATCCAGCCCTACATCGACGCTCGCCGTGCTGAACCCACCGACGATTTGATCTCCCTGCTCCTGACGGCCCGGATTGACGGTCAACCGTTATCCGAGTCGTTCGTGCGCTCCTACTGCGCGATCCTGATGACTGCGGGTAGCGAGACCAGTCACGGTGCCCTGGCGAACCTGATCGTCAACCTGCTGAACGAGCCTGGCGTCAAAGAGGCGGTGCTGGCTGACCCAGGCTTGATGGATAACGCGCTCACCGAAACCCTGCGACGCAATCCGCCCTTGCAACTGGTACTGCGCGAAGCCCGTGAACCGCTGCACCTGCCATCGGGAACGATCCCCGCCGGAGCGACCCTGGCCTGTCTTATCGGTTCGGCCAATCGTGACCCGGACCAGTTCGCCGATCCGGATACCTTCAATATGTCGCGCACTGAACAGGCGACCAGTCATTTCGCTTTCGGCGCGGGACGCCACTTCTGCCTGGGGTCCATGCTGGCCCGGATGGAAATCACCACCAGCGCCCGCATGCTGCTCCAGACCTTTCCAAACCTGCGCTGGGCTCCGGGCTTCAAGCCCATCGAACGGGGATTCCTCAACCGCTGCCCTGAGCAACTGGAGGTTGCACTGTGACCACGCCTGACACCACCGAAGCGCCCGGCTACACCAGCAGCTATCTCGCGGATCAGCACGCCGGTCAATTGGCGCGGTTGCGTACCCTGGAGCGCGCCTTTGACGGGTTGAGCCAAGCGGTTTTTGACCAGTTGGACCTTTCGGGCAAGCCAGCCATCCTTGATCTTGGTGCCGGTGCCGGATCACTCGCCGCCTGGCTGAGCAAGCGATATCCCGACGCGACTGTCACCGCCACCGACATCGACACCCGATTCCTGACCGATATTCCTGGCATTCGGGTGATGACCCACAATGCCTCGACCGACGATTTTCCTGCAGCCTCCTTTGACGTAGTGCACGCTCGGGCGCTTCTGTGCCACCTCACCGAGCGCGAAGAGATATTGACGCGCGCCGCCACCTGGGTGCGCCCGGGAGGCTGGTTGGTGATCGAGGACGTGAGCCTGCAACCGAGCTTGAATACCGCTAACCCATTGTTCCGCAAAGTGGCCGAGGCCGGGATCAGTCTGCTGGAACAGTCCATTGGGTCCGACATGCTCTGGGCCGACACTCTTGCAGCGCGGTTGCGTGAGCGGGGACTCTCCAACGTCGGGCATCGAACTGTTGAAGGCCGTATCGGCGACAACAGCGCAGCCGATACCTTCTGGGCTGCCACGACTGCCCAGGCAGCCCCGGCACTGCTGAAACTCGGGTTGCTCACCCAGAACGACCTGGATGCCATGGCCAACCTACGTGCCGATCCAGGGTTCAGCGACGCAGCGTTGACATTAGTCAGCGCCTGGGGACAAGCCCGGGGTTGAATAGAAGGGCGTAACGCCACCCTCGCACACCGTCAAATATGGGTGAGGTGCGCGTGGCGACACTGAAGGGAATAACAGAATGAGCAATGATGTAATGTTAGTTGACGCGCAGGACGTGCACATCGGAGTGTGTGATAAACGCGAGGCACACCTGGGAGCGGGCCGTCTGCATCGTGCATTTTCAGTGCATCTGATCGATAGCCAGGGGCGTCATCTGCTTCAGCGTCGTGCAGCCGGTAAAATGCTCTGGCCCGGTTTCTGGTCGAATGCGTGCTGCAGTCATCCGGCACCTGGCGAGATTATCGAGGATGCCGCGAGTCGTCGTCTGCGCGAAGAATTAGGCGTTCGGGCTGCCTGCCGCGCCCTATACAGTTTTGAATACCATGCCCGCTTTGGTTCGATCGGTGCGGAGCACGAACTTTGTCATGTGTTGGTGGCCCAATCTGACGCGGTGGCCTCACCCGATGCCGATGAAGTCAGCGAGATCAAATGGCTGACCCGCGCTGAAATATCAGCCCAGCTGTCAGCGTCCGAAGCGCAATTCACACCCTGGTTTCGAATGCAGTGGCGTCGCCTTCTATCTGAGTACCCTTCGTTCGACACACCTGCCTTACATTCCCTTTGAAGCATGGGCTGATGTTTAGCCATACGCCAGGCCGCGGCATCTGCCATGATCACGCTTCGCAACCTGGCTCACCCAAGGAAATCCGCAATGGACGATGTACAGCAACTGGGCGAGATGCTTCGTCACTACGCCGATAGCGAAGCGCATAAAAAACAGCAATTTGACCTGCAGTCGGCGCGTTGGGCGCAGAAGCTCAGTGAGTTGTTCCAGCAGATCGAACAATGGCTGGAGCCGGTAAAGACTGTGGGTTTACTGGAAGTACAGCGTGAGGCCTACACCGCCAGCGGCCCGAGCGTGCCGGTGGAGAGCTCGCCCTTCAAGAGCGAAAAACTCAGCGTGCATATCACCGGCAAAAGCGTTGAGTTCGTACCGGATGTCATGGGCGCCGGCGGTTTGATTTCGGTAGCGGTAATGGGGCTCACCGCTGCGCGCCATGGCAGCGTGTCGTTGGTACTGCCGGCCGATAAGAACGATTGGCTATGGAAGAAAACCAACGGCCTTAAAGACCCCGACACCTTCGGTTTCGATGCCAACTTCCTGGCCTCGCAGTTGCAGAGCCTGATCCCACGCGAGCGAGCCTGACCTGCACGCTTTAATCGCAGGTAAATAACTCATGACTGGCGACGCGTTAAATTAGGTGTATTTGCCAAGCATTGGCTATACCTACAACTCATTCATCACGATGATGGTCGCCAGGGAGTTCCACGATGAAGCTAGGGCTAATGATCAGCACGCTGTGCGTCGCCTCACTCGGCATGGCCGGTTGTGCGAGCAAGGTGCCGCAACCGGACGAGTATTCAGGGTTCCTTTCCAACTACAGCCAGCTCAAGGAGGCCAAGTCACCGTCGGGGGCGGAGGTGATGCGCTGGGTTGATCCGCAACTGGACCTGAGCCGGTACACCTCGGTGTATATCGAACCCACCCAGTTCTACCCCAAGCCCCAGGCCACCACGAAGATTCCAGACAGCACCCTGCGCGGTATCAACGATTACTTCAACCAGGCCCTCAAGCGCGAGCTGGCCAAGTCGCTGCCCTTGGCCAACGCTCCCGGCCCCGGGGTGATGGTGGTGCGTGCGGCGATCACCGCCGTCAGCAGCAAGACCGAGAGCCTCAAACCCTATGAGTTCGTGCCCGTAGCCCTGGTTGCGGCGGCGGTGAGTACCGGCACCGGGATTCGTGACCAGGAAACCACCTTGGGCACCGAGGCGCAGTTCCTCGATGGCGCCAGCAATAAAGTAGTGGCCCAAGTGGTGCGCAAAGGCACCGGCAAGCCATTGGCCAATGACTCGCAGGTGATGAAGGCCGACGATGTAAAGAGCGTGATTGATGGCTGGGCCTCGGACCTGCACCAATCCTATCTGCGCCTGAAAAAGCGCTGATCCCAGCCGGCCCGTGGTGTTACTTAAGCGGTGTCAGCGGGGGCAGCTTCCACTGGCCGTTACCCACCTCGGGCTTGGGCAGGTAGATGCGCAAGATCGCATAGAACGGGCCGGGCGGGGCCGGCAACCAATTGTTCTGTTCCGCCTTCGGCGGCTCGTGGTGTTGCAACGCCAGGGTCAGCCCACCGTCGGCGTCGCGCTTGAGAGCCGGTAGCATCCGCGAGTTGATCAGGTAACGCTTCTTGTGGTTGGGCACCAGCAGTTTGGTCTTGCCGTCATACATCGTCAGCGACCAGAACGCATCGGCCGGTGGCAACTGATCTTTGGCAAAGTGCACGGTATAGCTGTGGCGCGCACCATTGGCTGGCTTGCCTTCGTTGTCGAGGAGGTAGGTCAGGTAGGCCGCTTCATCGCTGGAGTTGCCAAAAATGCCCATTTCGGCGCCGGCGTAGCGGTACAGGTAGTTGTTTTGCAGGCGGTCGCGACTGCCGTACAAATCGCTGCGGGACACCTGGTGGGTGTCGACCTTGTCCTTCTTGAACGCGGCAAATTCGGCGCGGGCATCGGCGATGCCTTCTTCCAGGGCTTTGCGCTGCTCCATGCTCAACTGGTTGACCTTGAACGGCGCACCCGGGGCGATACCGATTTTGGCAAAACGCGCGAGCAAGTCTTTTTCGCTGTCCTCGGGGACGGTGAAGGCCAACATAAAGTTCAGGTAGCGAAACAGTTGTGGGCCTTCGGTCATGGTCGCCGTTGGCTTGGGCCATTCGATCTTAGGCGCCTTGGCAGGGGCAGGTTGCTTCACGTAGCCGCTCAGGGGCTGCACTTTATAACCGCTCTGGATCTGCTTGACCTTGCCCAGGTCCTTGTCATCGAACAACTGCGTGCGGTACAGGGCATAGGCGATATTGCTTTCACTGTAGATCACGCGGTCAATGTCGACCGGTTGCTGACCTTTCCAGTCAGGCCCCGCGATCATGTAATGGCCGCCGTTATTCCCGGTGCTACGGGTGCCCAGGTAGGCGAGGTTCTGGGTGTAGAGGTCGACCAGCTGTACCGAGTAGTAGCGATCGTCTTCGACCTTGGGCAGAGTCAGTACCAGCGGCTCTCTGCGCAAGTCCATCCACACGAAGGAGTAGGGCGTGTCGGCGTTCGGGGTTGCGAACGTTGCGTCTTTGGGCGTGAGCAACTGGGCGGTATGGCCGATATGGTTGAATGGCGCTTTGAAGTTGGCGCCACCTTTATCAACGGCCTGGGTGTAGAGCGTCTTGTACATCTGCACCACCGGGAACCCGTACAGGTAGGCTTCCTTGGCGATGGCACGGGCTTCACTGGGGCTGGCAATGAAGTCGGCCCAGGCGCCGGTACTGATGACTATCGAGAGGCTCGCCAACAGCAGGCGCGTCGGTTTTCCAATCATGTTGTAGCGTCCTTCCAGAGTGCTTTTAAGGGGGCGAGGGGGCAAGGCGCTGAGTTTCCAGTTTTATTGGCCGCACGTCACGTTAATCCCTGCGACGCTTTCAGCCTCGTCGGGCGCTTACTCACAGAAGGTCGGGGTTGTAAGGGAGAAATCAGGCCTCGGGCAGCATGGATTTGACCTTGTCACGCAATTGATCAATCGAGAACGGCTTGGCGATGACCTGCATCCCGGCCGGTACATCAATGTTATCGGCGTAGCCGCTGGCAAACAGGATGGGCAGGGCGGGGCGTAATTCACGGACTTTTTTCGCCAGTTCCTTGCCGTCCATGTCCGGAAGGCCGACATCGGTCATCATCAGGTCGATCACCTGCTCGGTGTTTTGCACCGCTGTGAGCGCCTCTGCAGCGTCAGCGGCCTCAACCACCTTGAACTCCAATTCTTCCAGCACATCAACGATCAGCATGCGCACGATGGCGTCGTCTTCGACTACGAGGATGGTGGAGGCGGGTGCAGACATGGTGGGTATTCCTGAAAAGTGAGAGCGTAGGGCTTAAAGGCAACTTGATTGTGAGTGACGGCAATGCCAGCAAGTTCCGAAGCAATTGATGGCATTGTGAACGCTGGGCGAGCGAATGTCCCGCCAGCTAGCTGTATGGCGTCCTTTTTGCCCATCGCCGATGTTTCTTGCCCTCGTCCCCCGCAGAAAAATAGCGTTCAGGCGTCACTTTGGGGCAAACTCCCGGTTTTTCCGCACTTGGCCAAGGCATGCCCATGACTCCCGCGTCGTCCGTCGATGAAAAGAGCTTCCGTACCCTGTTGAGCCGAAACGTGGCCCTACCCTTGGGCGTGGGCGTGCTCAGCGCGGTGTTTTTCGTCTGCCTGATTACCTATTTGCTCTCGGTGATCCAGTGGGTGGAGCACACCGACCGGGTTATCAATAACCTCAATGAGTCGTCCAAGCTGACGGTAGACCTGGAAACCGGCATGCGGGGTTTCCTGATCACCGGCGACGAGCATTTCCTCGACCCCTATGAAGTGGCCAAGCCGCGGATCATTGCCGATCTGCGCAATCTGCAGGAGCTGGTGGCGGACAATCCCCAGCAGGTCGACCGCCTCAAGCGTCTGGAAGCCTTGCAGGTCGAATGGAACAACTACGCCCAGTCGATGATTGATATGCAGCGCCAGAACGGAGACTACCGCAATGCGGTCAAGGCCGGCCGTGGCAAGCGCCTGACGGACGAGATCCGCAAGGAGTACGACGATGCGGTGGCGATGGAGCAGCAATTCCGTATCACCCGTAACGAAGAAGTCACTCGAACGACGGTGATCAGCGTCACCCTATACTTGGTATTCGTACTCGGGTTGAGCGGTTTTCTAGCGTATGTCGGAAGAAAAAATTTAGTCTCACTTTCAGAAAGTTACAGCGCAAACCTCAAGTCCCAACAGAAGATTGCACGGCGCCTGGAACAGCAAGCCTGGCTGCGCAATGGCCAGACTGAGCTGGCTGAACAAGTCCTCGGCCAACTGACCCTGAATATGCTTGGGCGCAATATCCTGCAGTTCTTCGCCCAATACATGGGCTCGGCCGTGGCGGCGCTGTACGTGCGCGAAGAACATGGTGGCCTCAAGCGCGTGGCCACTTATGGCTTCTCCCGCGAGCAGGAACGACAGGAGCAGTCGATCTACAGCGACGAGGGCATCGTGGGCCAGGCTGCCCAGCTGGATCGCCTGATTCGCCTGGACGATGTGCCAGTGGATTACTTCAAGGTCAGTTCCGGCCTGGGCGAAGGCGCTACCCGCAGCGTGCTGGTGATGCCCACCAGCGATGACGACCGCGTCAATGGTGTGGTCGAGCTGGGTTTCCTGCGTGCGCTGGATGAGCGTGATGTCGAGCTGCTGGAGCTGATCGCCGGCAATATCGGCACCTCCATCGAAGCCGCCCGCTATCGCCAGCGTTTGCAGGAAGTGCTGGCCGAGACCCAGCAGCTCAACGAAGAGCTGCAAGTGCAGCAGGAAGAGCTCAAGACCGCCAACGAAGAGCTGGAAGAACAATCGCGCATCCTCAAGGAGTCCCAGGCCCATCTGGAAACCCAGCAGGCCGAGCTTGAGCAAACCAACGAGCAACTGGCCGAACAGACCCAGACCCTGGCCGAGCAGCGCGACGCCATGGACCGCAAGAACGTCGAACTGAACCAGGCCCAGCTCGAGCTGGAAGACCGCGCCGATGAACTGCAGCGTTCCAGCAAATACAAGTCCGAATTCCTCGCCAACATGTCCCACGAGCTGCGTACACCGCTGAACAGCTCGTTGATCCTGGCCAAGCTGCTGGCGGAAAACCCCCAGGAAAATCTCAGCGCCGAGCAGGTCAAGTTTGCCGAGTCGATTTACTCGGCCGGCAACGACTTGCTCAACCTGATCAACGACATCCTGGACATTTCCAAGGTCGAGGCCGGTAAGTTGGAAGTGCGCCCGGAGAATTCCAGCGTGGTGCGGCTGGTGGACGGCTTGCGCGGCATGTTCGAACCGCTGGCGGCGGATCGCAAGCTGGGCTTCCAGGTGGATGTGCAGGAAGGCTCGCCGACCCTGCTGTTTACCGACCGCCAACGCCTGGAGCAGATCCTCAAGAACCTGTTGTCCAACGCGATCAAGTTCACCGAACAGGGCGAGGTCAGCCTGACAGTGTCCCGCGCGCCAGGGGAGGGCATTGCCTTTACCGTGCGCGATTCCGGCATCGGCATTGCCCCGGACCAACAGGAAAGCATCTTCGAAGCCTTCCGCCAGGCTGATGGCACCACCAATCGCCGTTACGGCGGCACCGGTCTGGGCCTGTCGATTTCCCGCGACCTGGCCACCTTGCTGGGCGGCTACATCAGCGTGACCAGCGAGCCGGGCAAGGGCAGCATCTTTACCCTGGTATTGCCTGAGCAATACGTGGAGCGTGAAGACGACGCCGCACCTGTGGAACAACCGCGTCAAGCGGTGGTGGTGCCGGCCCCCATGCCAGTGCGGGTTTCGCCACTGCCGGTTGCCGACACCCAGCAGATTCCACGGTTTGCCGATGACCGTGAAAAAGCCCCGTTCAGCACCCGGTGCATCCTGGTGGTGGAGGACGAGCCGAACTTTGCGCGTATCCTGTTCGACCTGGCCCATGAGCTGGGTTACCACTGCCTGGTCGCCCATGGTGCCGACGAAGGCTACAGCCTCGCTGAGGAATACATCCCCGACGCGATCCTGCTGGACATGCGCCTGCCGGACCATTCCGGGCTGACGGTGCTGCAGCGTCTCAAGGAACACGCCAACACCCGCCACATTCCCGTGCATGTGATTTCCGTGGAAGATCGCGTCGAGGCGGCCATGCACATGGGCGCCATCGGTTATGCGGTCAAGCCCACCACCCGCGAAGAGCTCAAGGACGTGTTCGCGCGCCTGGAAGCCAAGCTGACGCAGAAGGTCAAACGTGTGTTGCTGGTGGAAGACGATGACCTGCAGCGCGACAGCATTGCCCGCCTGATCGGCGACGATGACATCGAGATCACGGCCGTCGGCTTCGCCCAGGAAGCTCTCGACCTGCTGCGAACCAACATCTACGACTGCATGATTATCGACCTCAAGCTGCCGGACATGCTCGGCAACGAGCTGCTCAAGCGCATGGCCACCGAGGATATCTGCTCGTTCCCGCCGGTCATCGTCTACACCGGGCGCAACCTGACTCGCGATGAAGAAGCCGAACTGCGCAAGTACTCGCGTTCGATCATCATCAAGGGCGCCCGCTCCCCTGAGCGCTTGCTGGACGAGGTCACACTCTTTCTGCACAAAGTCGAATCCCAGCTGTCCCATGACCGCCAGAAGATGCTCAAGACTGCCCGCAGTCGTGACAAGGTCTTCGAAGGGCGCAAGATCCTGCTGGTGGACGACGACGTACGCAATATCTTCGCCCTGACCAGCGCCCTGGAGCACAAAGGCGCGGTGGTCGTGATCGGGCGTAACGGTCGCGAGGCCATCGACAAACTCAATGAAGTCGAGGATATCGACTTGGTACTGATGGACGTGATGATGCCGGAAATGGACGGTTACGAGGCCACCGCCTTGATCCGCCAGGACCCGCGCTGGAAAAAACTGCCAATCATTGCAGTAACGGCCAAGGCCATGAAGGACGATCAGGAACGGTGCCTGGCAGCAGGCTCCAATGACTACCTGGCCAAGCCGATTGACCTTGACCGCCTGTTCTCACTGATTCGCGTATGGCTACCGAAGATGGAACGCATTTAAGTGGAACAGTGTTTTTTGGACAAAAACAGCGATATTGAGCTGCGCCTGTTGATCGAGGCGATTTACCTCAAGTACAGCTATGACTTTCGCGACTACTCCGGCGCGTCGGTCAAGCGGCGGGTGGCCCATGCCTTGCGCCAGTTCGACTGCGCGACCATTTCCGCACTGCAGGAGCGGGTACTGCACGACCCGGCGGCGTTCATGCAGTTGCTGCAATTTCTGACCATCCCGGTGAGCGAGATGTTTCGCGACCCGTCGCATTTCCTGGCGATCCGCCGGGAAGTGGTGCCGCTGCTCAAGACCTACCCGTCGATCAAGATCTGGATCGCCGGTTGCAGCACGGGGGAGGAGGTGTACTCCATGGCCATCCTGTTGCGTGAAGAAGGCTTGCTGGAGCGCACCATCATCTATGCCACGGATATCAACCCGGCGTCGCTGGACAAAGCCAAGCAGGGTATCTTCTCCCTGGAAAACGTACGTGCCTATACCGCCAATTATCAGCAGGCCGGCGGGCACCGTTCATTTGCCGACTATTACACAGCGGCTTACGATTACGCGATCTTCGACAAGACCCTGCGCGAGAACGTGACCTTTGCCGACCACAGCCTTGCCACCGACAGTGTCTTTTCGGAAACTCAATTAATTTCATGTCGCAACGTATTGATTTACTTCAATAAAAAATTGCAGGATCGAGCATTTGGATTGTTTCATGAGTCGCTGTGTCATCGCGGCTTCCTGGTGCTGGGCAGCAAGGAAACCCTCGACTTTTCCGCCTACAGCAAGCAATTCGAGCCCTTGGTCAAACAGGAACGGATCTACCGAAAATCATGAGCGATGTGCCAGACACCCCGATTCACGGGATTGAAGCCATCGTCGTCGGCGCTTCCGCTGGCGGCGTCGAGGCGCTGCTGACTATTTTCGGCCAACTGCCCGAGACCTTCGCCTTGCCGATCATTGCCGTGCTGCACCTGCCGGATGAGCGTCGCAGCCAGCTGGCGGAAGTCTTTGCGCGGCGCCTGAGCATTCCGGTCAAGGAAGCCCGGGATAAAGAGGCAGTGGAGGCGGGCACCTTGTACTTTGCCGGCCCCGGCTATCATCTGTCAGTGGAGCATGACCGTAGCCTGTCCCTGAGCCAGGAGGACCGCGTGCACCACTCCCGGCCCGCCATCGACTACCTGTTTGCCTCAGCTGCTGACGTGTATGGGCCCCGCCTGCTCGCGATCCTGTTGACCGGCGCCAACCAAGACGGCGCGAGCGGCCTGGCCCATGTCAAGCAATCGGGCGGCACCACCGTCGTCCAGGACCCCCAGGAGGCGCGCATTGCCGTGATGCCCTTGGCAGCCCTGGCGTTACACACACCTGACCATATTCTTTCCTTGAGCCGTATCGGCTCATTGCTGGCTTCCCTGGAACCCTATCCATGTTAAGTACTGTCCAGGCCAAACTGCTGATCGTCGACGATCTGCCGGAAAACCTGCTGGCCCTCGAAGCGCTGATCAAGCGCGAGGATCGCCAGGTGTTCAAGGCATTGAGTGCCGACGAGGCGTTGTCCCTGTTGCTGGAACACGAATTCGCCATGGCGATCCTCGACGTGCAGATGCCCGGCATGAACGGTTTCGAGCTGGCCGAATTGATGCGCGGCACCGAAAAGACCAAGAACATCCCGATTGTGTTCGTCAGCGCCGCCGGCCGTGAGCTCAATTACGCCTTTAAGGGCTATGAAAGCGGCGCCGTGGACTTCCTGCACAAGCCGCTGGATATCCACGCGGTCAAGAGCAAGGTCAATGTGTTCGTCGACCTGTACCGCCAGAGCAAGGCGATGAAATTGCAGTTGGAGGAGCTGGAGCGCAGCCGCCGCGAGCAGGAGTTGCTGCTGACGCGCCTGCAGGCCACCCAGGCCGAACTGGAGCAAGCGGTACGCATGCGTGACGACTTCATGTCGATTGTCGCGCATGAAGTGCGCACGCCCCTTAACGGGCTGATCCTGGAGACCCAGCTGCGCAAGATGCACCTGGCCAGGGACAACGCCGCGGCGTTTACTCTGGACAAGATGCACGCCATGGTCGACCGCGATGAACGCCAGATCCAGAGCCTGATCCGCCTGATCGAAGACATGCTCGACGTGTCGCGTATCCGCACCGGCAAGCTGTCGATCCGCCCGGCCCGCTTTGACCTTGCCCAACTGGTGCGCAACCTGGTGCAGAACTTTGCACCGCAAGTGGCGGCCGCCGAGTCCTCGATGCAACTGCAGGCCGACGAAGCGGTGGAAGGCAATTGGGACGAGTTCCGGATCGAGCAGGTGATCACCAACCTGCTGACCAATGCCTTGCGCTACGGGGCCAAGAGCCCCGTGGAAGTGCGGGTATATAGCGAGCATGGCGAAGCGCGGGTAGAGGTACGTGACCATGGTATCGGTATCAGCGAAGAGAACCAGAAGCGCATTTTCCAGCAGTTCGAACGGGTCTCTGCCAACCACGTGACAGCAGGGCTGGGCCTGGGCTTGTTCATTTCCGAGCAGATCGTCGCGGCCCACGGCGGCACTATCGAGGTCGAGAGCCAGATAGGCGAGGGCGCGCTGTTTCGCGTGTGCCTGCCCCTTGAGGCGGTCGAGTGAAATCAGTCGTCACCTCGACGCAACCTCTGCGTGACCCCATGGTCGTAACTGCAGCAATTGACCGGACAAAGGCTTCCCATGAGTGAAGATGCGCAAGATGTCGTACTGATCGTCGAGGACGACGAATCCATTATGTTTGTGCTGGGTGAGTACCTGGCAGGCTTGGGCTACCGGGTCTTGAAGGCGATCAATGGGGAGCAGGCCTTCGAAATCCTTGCGACCAAGCCGCACCTGGACCTGATGGTCACCGACTATCGCCTGCCTGGTGGGATTTCCGGGGTGCAGATCGCGGAGCCCGCGATCAAGTTGCGCCCGGAATTGAAAGTGATCTTTATCAGCGGTTACCCGCAGGAAATTCTCGACTGCGACAGCCCGATCACGCGCAACGCACCGATCCTGGCCAAGCCGTTTGACCTGGATACATTGCAGGAGCATATCCAGCGCTTGTTGGCGTAATCCGCTCAATGCCATCCATTCAATGTCTGGCCGCGCAGGTTCTTCCCGGTACGCCGTGAAGAACCTGGGGCAGTGTTTTTCTACCTTATGTGGAAGGCACGAAATCCTTCAAAGGAAGACCATAGGGCTGCTTGGTGACAGGGTTCAGGGCATACCATTTGCCATTCTTCTGCGTAGCGGCGACGTCTTCCACTTCACCTTGCACGTTGGCTTTGCCTATTGTGGCACTGTCGACGTCCCTGAAGGTTTTGACCACGTCATATTTGACAACAGGCCTGGAGCCGTTTTTGTCGCCTGTGCGCGAATGTCGATCCAGCGCTTCCAAACCTGTTTGTACGCCTGCCAGCCCAAGACCCACGGGGTCTATGGGGTTGAGTGCACCTATGGCGCCACGCGCCAGCTTTTTCGCCCCTTGAGCAAGAGTCGTTCCGACTTGCACTCCGGTGTTGGCAACCTTAGCGGCTCCGCCGACCCCGGAAAGGAGAAAGCCTAAGGCATCGAATGACAAATCAACCAAGCCTTCACGCCACTTGCCGTCAATAAAGTTATTAATGGCGTTATAGCCTGGAATAAGCCCTCGCACGAACAACTCGGCTTTTGTCCAAAAAGGAGATTCAGTATCGAACGTCGTCTGTCCGCGCAGCTCCGTTGCAAAATTCTGGATACCCAGGTTTTTTACCATGGCGTCAGCGATGTACCCAGTCTTATCACTGAAGTAGCTGTTGGGCGTGTCGTTGACAGTGTAGAGCGACGAGGCCTGCAGTATGTTTTCCGGGTAATTGCCTTCAGGAGCAACGGGTTCAAGGTATGTTGAACCGATACCCGCTCTGAACTCGTCAGGCAGCGGGGCGATGTCTATATCGTTCCAGTCATCACGCTTTTTAATGGTGTTGGACGTCATATTTATTTCATAGGTATGGGTGCTTTCATTACCGTCCCTGTCCTTGAATTCGCTGCGCACCACTAGAGAACCGGATGTTGTTGCCTTATTGGTTGCGCCAGAATTATTTGTATTGACTGACACTTCTTTGCCGACCGAGATTTTTCCATGCTCAATGATTTCTCGATCTTCAATGGGCAGTGTTGAAATCAAGTATTTGGTTTGCGCCTGCGCGGCCGCCTCGATACGGTTGAAATATAAATCAAGGCCGTTTTCAAAACGGGATTTCAGCTCGGCCCTTGAAAAAGGCTTAAAGGTAATTGTCGTAAGATCAATGGATTCATTGCGAGAGGTATAGTCATTAAAGTCGATGTCTTTAAGGTGGTCGCGTGTGTTGAGAAATATGTCCAGCAGCGAGTAGGGACCAGGAAATTCCAAAAAGCCGGCGTCTTTTGTGTCTATGGATTTTTCTTTGATTTGCTCTTCAGACAAATGTGAGTTTTGCTGTTTTATTTCCGCTAGCGCCCATTTGTGAAGGTCAGGGGCCTCCATTGCAAAGTAATTCGAAGCTTTATTTAACTCAGACACCTGTTTACTGAACTCAAAACGTACGTCGTTCATTTTCGTTTCTGAGTATTTATCTTCTGCGTTGCGCCCGAGCAAGCCGCTGTTGCGGCCCCAGTCTTTCAGTCCGTCAGTTTGCGCCAGAGCTTCAACCATCAGGTCGGCCAGTGTTACGGGGGCCAGTTCATGTCGCAGCATGATCTGCTCATACGTCATCAAGCGGGTCGAGCCGGGCGCTTGGGCCTCAATACGAGCCACTGCCGTGGTAAAAGTGACCCATGCGTGGGAGCCCTTGACCAACGCCTCAGGTATGTCCTTGACCAAGAGCTCTGGTGCCTTGCGCGACAACAATATGAATACGGCGAGGTCGACGGTTCGCGGTGTGGCTAGTCCCGTCTGGATCAAGTGATGCGCCAGCGCTTTACGTATGTAGGAAGCGCTTCGCCCAGACACGCTGTTCAAATCGAATCCAGCGATATGGGTTCGTGTTGAGAATGACGGATCGGTGAAGACACTTTGCTTGTCCAGCGACGCATAGAGTGCTGCCAGAAGCCAGTCACTGATAGGTTCTGGCGAAGCGATCTCACCTATTGCCTGCTCGGCGGCGCGACCTATGGCTTGAGCGTTGCTGGACTTGAGGATGTCGTCAATGATGCGACCCGGGTCATCCTTGAGGGTCTTTTCATCCAGGTTCAGGTCATGGGTCAAGTGCTCAAGCAGGTTGTCTTGCGGCTCATTTTTCAAGGCATCATCAATGACGCGACTGAGTGTGCGTTGATCCTTATTGCTCAACAGCGTGGGCCATGAAAGGGCTCCACCCATATTGCCGTGCTCAGGGCTTAGCGGGGGGGGACTAGCCAGGGACTGTGCAATGGCTGCCAGCTCCGAAGGGGTCTTTGGAACCAGCAAGCCATGACCCACCAGATAATCGCGCAGGGTCACCGCTACGCCCGGCTTCAGGTCGTGATCCCGAGCATAGGACGAGGTCGGGTCTATTTCGATAGGCGTGTCCAGAGCCTCCTGCATCCGTTGACGATAGGATTGCCAGGATACCTCCCGATATTCATCTTCGTTGAGTTTGGGATTTTCACGAGTGGCAGCAGCAAGATCTTGCGCAATACTGCTGGCGGCGTCAGCTGCCAGCTTAGGTATAACCGCAACTACAGCCCCTCGATTGTTCTGGTCGCCAAGTTTCGAAGCATGACGTTCCAGTTCAGCCTGGGAAGGGTGGCTGGCTGCATCAGAGATGAGCGTATCTTTGCGCTCCCAACCGGCGATGTAGTCTGTGATGGATGCATCTTGCTCTGAAGGCGAGAGGGAGGGGTCAAAAGGCAGAGTGTGACCATAAAACTGAGCGATATCAGCGGCTCTTGCCGTGGTCGCCGTCTCAAATTTTATGCTGTTGCCCGAGCCTGCAAGTGCTTTAGCCACGTTCTGGAGCAGCGGCCAGGCCGAAAAGCTGTGAACGTCCACAGTTTGCTCACGAGTCTCGGTGGAAAAAGAGAAGACGCTGCCGGCACGCTTGGCGGTGATGGTGCCGCGGCTGGCATCAAGGGTAACGCCCTGTGACAGATCCAACTGCTTCTCTTGCGCCCAAGCCTTGAAAGCAGGGCTTTTGAGGATATCACCCAGCCGCGCACGCAGTTGACCGAAGGACGATGCCGGCGGAATGTCCGTAACGCTCACCTCTCGAGGGTCCTGGCCAACGCTCGACGCGGTTTTCAGGCCTTGGGCGTACAACCTGGCCAAAGCACGCTCACCCTTGTCCTGGGGTGTTTCAACGTCGTGCCTCGACACTTCCGTATCGATAAGTGTCAATGGCGTCGGGGAGGAGCCTGCATTGATCAGCACAGGCGTAAACAGTTCAGGCAGGCGTGAATTAGGACTAACAGTCATCAGAAAAGCTCCGGGTCGATGTAGTTTGATTTCTTTACATAAGTAGTTCGCAACCCTATGTGGAAAGAAACCTGCATCGATTCCATCTGCCGACTTTTAAACCGTGACCGCCTGTTGCGAGTCACGACCGCTCTACGCCTGGATCATCTCCCGCACCTTGGCCGTCAATAAATCAAAGGTAAACGGCTTGGTGATCAACTGCATCCCGGGGTCCAGGAAGCCCCCGCGCACCGCCGCATGTTCGGCATAGCCGGTAATGAACAAGACCTTGAGTGTCGGGCGAATCTGCCGGCCGATTTCTGCCAATTGCCGCCCGTTCATGCCGGGCAAGCCGACATCGCTGATCATCAAGTCAATGCGTTGCCCGGACTCAATGATCGGCACCGCCGTATCCGCGTCGCACGCTTCGACAAATCCATAGCCCAACTCTTTGAGTACGGCGCTGACCAATACCCGGACCGCGGGATCGTCTTCGACGATCAATACGGTCTCACCCGCACTGGCAAACGGCAACAATGTCGGGTTGATCGGCTCCTGTGTCTGCATCTCGCCAATGAAACGCGGCAGAAACAAACTTACTGTGGTGCCTTTGCCGAGTTCGCTGTGAATCGTCACATGGCCGTGGGATTGGCGGGCGAAGCCGTAGATCATCGACAACCCCAGCCCCGTGCCCTGGCCGATAGGTTTGGTGGTAAAAAACGGGTCGAACACGCGGTTCATCAGATGTTCCGGAATCCCGCAGCCAGTATCGCTGACGCTCAGCTCGACGTAATCGCCGGGCTGCAAGGTGCCGTAGGCCGCAGTGAATACGCTATCCAGGTGCCGGTTGCAGGTTTCGACAATCAACTTGCCGCCGTTTGGCATCGCATCCCGGGCATTGATGACCAAATTGAGCAGGGCACTTTCCAGTTGATTGGGGTCGGCTTCGGCAGTCCACAGCGTGCTGGTCAGGCGCATGTCCAGTGCGATGCTTTCGTTGATGCTGCGTTGCAGCAACTCGCCCATGGAGGACACCAACTGGTTGATCTCCACGGGTTTGGAATCCAAAGACTGGCGCCGGGAGAAAGCCAGCAGGCGGTGGGTGAGGGCGGCAGCACGGTTTGCCGAGGTGACGCCCAGGTCGATCAGGCTGTCCAGATCATCCAGCTTGCCGCGGGACACGCGCCTGCGCAGCAGCTCCAGGCTACCGATAATCCCCGTGAGCATATTGTTGAAGTCATGGGCGATGCCGCCGGTCAACTGGCCGACGGCTTCCATTTTCTGCGACTGGCGCAACGCTTCTTCGTTATTGCGCAATTGCGCCGTGCGCTCTTCGACTTGCTGTTCAAGGGTTTCCAAGGTGCGTTGCAGGCGCAATTCGCTTTCGCTCAGGTCGATCAACCGGTCGCGTGCTTCGTATTGGCGCCGTCGACCGCGCAGCGCCGTACTGACCAGGCTGATCAGCGTGACCGGGTGGAAGGGCCGCTCCAGGAATGTCACGTTGCCCAGCAAGCCACTCAAGTGCGATGTGCCGTTCTGCTCTTTGCCGCCGTGATGGGTCATCAGCACGATAGGCAGGTCGGACCAGGCTGGCTGCTGGTGCAAATAATTGAGTAACGGCTCAAAATCGACGCCGCGCAACGCCTCGGCCGCAATGATCAGCATGCCGGCGCCTTGCTCCATGGCTTCGCACAGCGCGGTGAGGCTGCTGACCACCATGCCACTGTAGCCGGCTTCATTGAGCATCATCAGCGCCAATGAACCGTCGCGCCCCATGGGTGCCAGGACGATGACACGCTCTGAGACCGGAGAAAGAGCCGGCACTAGCCCTCATCCTTCAGTAGTGGGGAACCGGCGCCCATGTAAATCGGAATGCCGCGCAGTACACCCTGGAAGTTGTCCAGCGGCTCACCAACCGTCATGCCTCGGCTACCGATGCGGTATTCACGAATGGTCGACTCATGGGAGCCGGTTCTTTTCTTGATGATTGAAATGGCCCGGCGGACTTTGCCCAGGGCTTCAAAATAGCGCAGCAGAATCACGGTATCGGCCAGGTAGGTAATGTCCACAGGGGTTTGCATATCGCCGACCAACCCATGCTGGGCCACGGTCATGAAGGTCGCGGCACCGCGGCGGTTGAGGTATAGCAGCAGCTCATGCATGTGCAGGATCAGCGCGTTCTCTTCCGGCATGGCGGCCTGGTAGCCGTTAATACTGTCGATGACCACAGTCTTGATGCCGCCTTCATCCACGCAGCGACGTACCCGGTGCGAGAATTCGCCGGGCGACAACTCAGCGGCGTCGACCTGCTCGATCAGCAGGTTGCCGGTGTCTTGCAACGCCGCGAGATCGATGCCCATGTTTTTCATACGCTCGAACAGCAGGCCCAGTTCTTCATCGAAGATGAACAGTGCGGCCTTTTCGCCCCGGGCTACGGCGGCGGCGGCGAAGATCATCGAGATCAGCGACTTGCCGGTACCCGCCGGGCCAAGGATCAGGCTGCTGGAACCGGTCTCAATGCCGCCGCCGAGCAGCGAATCCAGCTCCTGGATGCCACTGGTCAATGTCTGGCGGTTGTATCCGCCACGATGCTCAGCCGCCACCAGGCGCGGGAACACGTGGATGCCGTCGCCCATGATGGTGAAGTCATGAAAGCCTCCACGGTATTTCTGGCCGCGGTATTTCACCACCCGTACGCGGCGGCGCTCGGCGCCGTAGTTGGGGGTCAGTTCTTCAAGGCGAATGACTCCGTGGGCCACGCTGTGCACAGTCTTATCCAGGGATTCGGTGGTCAGGTCATCCAACAGTAATACAGTCGCGTCATAGCGCACGAAGTAATGCTTGATGGCCAGGATCTGCCGGCGGTAGCGCAGGGAGCTTTGCGCCAGCAGGCGGATTTCCGAGAGGCTGTCGACCACCACGCGGGTCGGCTTGACCCGTTCCACCACTTCAAAAATCTGGCGGGTGGCTTCACCCAGTTCGAGGTCGGAGGAATACAGCAGGCTTTGCTGGTGCTCGGCGTTGAGCAGGCTTTCGGGCGGGGTCAATTCAAAAATAAAGATATTGTCATCCAGGTCCCAACCATGGGACTCGGCACCCTGGCGCAATTCGCGCTCAGTTTCTGACAGGGTGATATACAAGCAGCGTTCACCGTTTTGCGCGCCGGCCTGCAGGAAGTGCAACGCCACGGTGGTTTTACCGGTGCCGGGTTCGCCTTCCAGGAGGAACAGATGGCTGCGCGATAGGCCTCCGGCAAGAATGTCATCAAGACCTTCGATGCCGGTGGCCGCCTTTTCACTGAACAGCTCTTTGGATGTAGACAAGAAGTGCCCTCAGGTCACGTACAAGTAAGGGGCACGCCGAGAAGGACGCGCCATATTTACTTGACCGTAGTGGCCAGTGGCGGTTCAACGTTTCGTAAAAATTGCACAGGGCCGGCAATTACGTTGCGAGCAAGCCTGTGCCTACAGGCCTTGTTGCAGCGCCGGGTCGTCCGGGTTCTGCTGCTCCAGTTGTGCGAGCAGTACCTGGACGTTTTGCAGTTGCCCGGTTTCTTTCCAGTAGTTGACCAGTAGCACGCGGGCCTTGCGGTTGGCCGGATGACGCTGGACGATTTCTTCCAGTTGACGTTGGGCCGCCTCGACTTCGTCTTGGGCATGCAGGGTGGTGGCCAGGTCGTAGCGGTAATCCTGGTTGTCCGGCTCAAGCTCCACCGCTTTGGACAGGCCGAGCAGCGCATACGGGCGCTCGCCATGGTGCAGCAGCCACATGCCCAGGGCATGCTGCAGGTAAGCCGACTCCGGATGCGCCGCCAATTGCCGCGCCAACAGCTGGCGCGACTCGTCGCTCTTGCCTTGCTTGTCCAGCAGTTCGATCTGCGACACGACCGCCTGCAAGTTATCCGGCTGCAAACGCATCGCCTGCTCCAGGGCGTTTTGTGCCTGCGGCAACAGGGCGCTGTGGATGTACAGGCGCGCCAGTTGAATCCAGCCTTCGGCGGTCTCGGGCTGGGCCTTGAGGGTTTTCACGAACTCGTCGAGCACCTGCTGCAGGGGGCCGAAATACAAGCCCAGGGTATCCGGCGACAGGCCGAGCAGGGCATTGGCGGCGGCAAAGCGCACTGGCTGTTCGGGATCATCCAGGACCGGGCCGAGCAGCAAGGTGCGCTGGCCGCTGGGTACCAGGCCGACGATGCTGTGAATCGCGGCCTCGCGCACCACTGGCGATTCATTGGCCAAGTCTTTATCCGCCAGCTTAAGGGCTTGAGGGCTGGGGTAATTGGGCAATTCGGCATGCAAGGCGGCGCGGCGTTCAGGCGACAGGTCCGGGCGCCCCAACTGTTGATACAACACCCGCGCCGCGCCCGGTTCGCCATTATGTGCCTGCTTCAATGCCTTGGAGTAACCATGGGCAATGGCCGGTGCCACAGCGACCGGTGCGGTACGGGAAAAAAACCAGCTGACCAGCACAATCAGCAACAGGGCACACAGGCCGATGATGGAATAACGGCGTGACTTTGACATGCGGGTGTCCGAAAGCTCGAGCAGCAAAGCCCCAAGCTTCGGTCAGTGCAGGGCGAGTGTCAAACCGGCGTCAGGTCAGCACGTAATCCAGCGGCTCAAGGGCAGGGGGCAGGTCGTCTTCGCCAAGGGCCGCGAGAATCTCGCGCTCCAGGGTGCGCAGGATGGCATCGCACGGCAGGTCGTTTTCGTCGAAGCCAAACGGGTCCTCCAATTCGTCGCCGATCGCATCCAGGCCAAAGAAGGTGTAGCTGACGATAGCGGTGAACACCGGCGTCAACCATCCCAGCGGCTCGGCCATGGCGAATGGCAGCAGTATGCAGAACAGGTAGATGGTACGGTGCAGCAGCAGGGTGTAGGGGAAGGGCAGTGGTGTGGTCTTGACGCGCTCGCACGACGCCTGCACCTGGCTCAGGCTGACCAGCGGGGCTTCCAGTTGGGTGTAGCGCCACTCACTGATCACACCCTGGCAGGCCAATACGGAAAACCGCGCACCGAGTGTTTGCAGCACGCTGTCAGGCAGGTTGGGGTGGCTTGCCTGCACCGCTATCCAGGGTGTTATCGCGCGGGTTTCATCTTCATGGCGCAAGTGGGCGATCAAGCCGTGGGCAAAACCGCACAGGCCGCGCAACAAGCCGGCACGCTCGGCGGTGTCGCCAAGCACCTGGGTTTCGCGGATCAGCGAGCGCACCTCAATGATCATTTGCCCAAGTTGCTTGCGGCCCTCCCACCAGCGGTCGTAGCAGGCATTGTTGCGAAAGCTCATGAAAATCGACAATGACAACCCCAGCAAGGTGAACGGCGTGGCGTTGACCTTGGAAAAGTACGCCGGGTGCAGGGTTTCCACCAGCACGATCACTGAGGCGAGCAGCGTGACCATCAGGCTGCGCCAGGCAATGCGCTTGGCAATCGAGCCCTTGAGGGAAAACAGGATACCCAGGAGGTTGGGCTTGGGACGAACGATCATGGCAGGCTTCTGTGATGGTGCAGGCCGTCAGGTTAGAAGCTGGCAGGCAGAGCGTCCAATCACTTGGGTCAACCGCCTGATCATTGGCATCGATCAGGGGGAGGGCAGCTCTGGCGTGCCCCTGAATTTGCGACGAGGGAACTTGATTTCGTGGCGGTCTGATTGACTGCACTCGGTAAAAATGTGGGAGGGGGCTTGCCCCAATGGCTATAGGTATCTACACAATTTCTGGTATGGCGCTGTACCTGTGGGAGGGGGCTTGCTCCCGATGGCGGCCTCAGGGCCGACCAGGATGTTGGATCAGACCGAGTACATATCCATTCCTGCGGTAACGGCGGCTCGGGAACAAGCCCCTCCACATTTGGTTCGCGGCGCACCATGCAAATACTCGGTGGCTGTCAGGCCTTGGCCGCCATCGCCGTCACTTCGACACGCATGCCTTCCACAGCCAGCGCAGCAACGCCCACCGCCGCGCGGACCGGCCATGGCTTGGCGAAAAAGCGCTTGTAGACTTCGTTGAACGCCCCACGGTCGGCCATGTCGGTGAGGTAGATGGTCAGGTGCATGACCCGGTCCATGGAGCTGCCGGCTTTTTCCAGCGCGACTTTCAAGGCTTGCAGGGTGCATTCGCTTTGCAGGGTGATATCGCCCAGTTCCAGGCTGCCGTCGGCGCGGGTTGGCACTTGGGTGGAAACCAGGATGCCGTTGAAGCCGATAACATCGGAAGAAATGGAATCGGCATCCGGGTCGGGGGTGTAGGACAGGTCGTGGTTGGCCATGGGCACCTCTTGTTGGCAAGGACAGAAAGGCGCCATGGTCCGCGAAATTTACCCCAGGGGCAAACCCCTGATCATGTCCAACGTCGGAACAGCACGCTGGCGTTCACGCCGCCAAAGCCGAAGCCATTGGACAGCGCATATTCAATCGGCATGGGCCGCGCAGCAACGCGCACCATGTCCAGGCCGTCGGCGAGGGCGTCCGGGCTGTCCAGGTTGAGCGTCATCGGCGCGATCTGATCGCGCAGCGCAAGCACGGTGAAGACCGCTTCGATCCCTCCTGCTGCGCCGAGCAGGTGGCCGGTGGCGGATTTGGTCGAGCTGATGGCCGGCCCGCTGCCGGTACCGAAGACTGTCTTGATCGCCGCCAGTTCGCCTTTGTCACCTACCGGCGTGGAGGTCGCGTGGGCGTTCAAGTACTGCACCTGCGACGCGTCGATACCTGCCTGGCGCAACGCCTGGGTCATCGCCCGACGCGCGCCGTCACCGTCTTCGGGCCCGGCTGTCATGTGATAGGCGTCGGCACTGGTGCCATATCCCACCAGCTCGGCAATCGGCTGCGCACCGCGGGCCAGGGCATGTTCCAGTTCCTCAATCACCAGAATGCCGGCGCCTTCGCCCATCACGAAACCATCGCGTGCCTGGTCGAACGGTCGTGAAGCACGCTCCGGCGCGTCATTGAATGCGCTGGACAACGCCCGTGCCGCGGCAAAGCCAGCAAGGCTGACCCGATGAATTGCCGCTTCGGCACCGCCGCAGACTGCGACATCGATTTCCCCGGCGCGGATCATGCGCGCTGCGTCACCGATGGCCTGGACGCCGGCCGCACACGCAGTCACCGGCGCGCCCAGGGGACCTTTCAGGCCGTAGTTGATCGACACGTGCCCGGCGGCCATGTTGCTCAAAAATGACGGAATGGTGAATGGCGACAAACGCCGCGGGCCTTTGCTATCGGTGGTGCGCACCGCATCGGCAATCGCCGGGAAACCACCGACACCGGAAGCGATGATGGTTGCGGTGCGTTCCTGCTCCTCGGGCGTTTTCGGTGCCCAATCGGCTTGCTTCAAGGCTTCATCTGCCGCCGCCAGGGCGAACAGGATAAAACGATCCATCTTGCGCTGTTCCTTGGCGGCCAACAGTCGATCTGGGTCAAATCCGGCTTCGGGGTCTTGCTCCATGTTTTGCACCTGGCCACCGATACTGATCGCCAAATCACCGATTAATGCTTGCGGCAAACGACGGATGCCCGACTGGCCGTCCAGCAAGCGTTGCCACGTGGATTCCACGCTCGACCCCAGTGGCGTCAGCGCGCCCATGCCCGTCACGACGACACGTTTACTCATGATCAATCGACTCCTGTTGCTTGAGGGATACCTAGCGTATGGACGTCACTATCATAATGAAAGTAACATGGCGCCACACAAGTGTGAACTCGCACCCAGGACTTCTTATGCAGCGCAAATCCCTCATCAGTGACGAATGCCCGATCGCCCGCAGCCTTGAGCGGGTAGGGGAGTGGTGGAGCATCTTGATCATGCGTGACGCGTTGCACGGTCTACGGCGCTTCGATGAGTTCTCGCGCAGCCTGGGTATCGCGCCCAACATGCTGACCCGGCGCCTGAATGGCTTGGTCGAAGCCGGGATGCTGGAGCGCCGCGCCTACAGCGAGCGGCCGCCACGCTACGAATACGTGCCGACGGCCAAGGGTGAGGACTTCCGGATGGTGCTGATGGCCCTGGTGGCGTGGGGCAACCGGCATTACGCCGAAGAGGGCGCCAGTGTGGAGGTGGTGGAACGCGATACGGGCCGTCCGGTGCAGCCGGTGATGGCAACGGCTGAAGGTGCGGTGGTGCCGCTGGACCAGTGCCTCGTACAGGCCGGTCCGGCCGCCAGCGCAGGCATGCGCAAGCGGCTGGCCCCTGAGTGATTGAGGCAGTACCGCTGCGGTAATTACTCTTTAACGTCCATGAACTCTTCGGCCCACGCCACATAGCTTTCGGGCAAGGTGTAGGTGTGGGTCAGTTCCGTTGCACTGAGGTTCGAAGTGCTGTGGGTCAGCTGGCGCTGCGCACGCAGGCTGTCGTAGGTGGCCTTGATTGCGGCGAAGTAGGCACCATGCCCGGCCACCACGATGCGTACGCCCAGGCTGGCCAGGCGCTCGCTGTCGTGCAGTTGCGGGTTGCCGTAGGTCACCAGCATCAGCGGCACGGTGAGGTTCTCTGCGATCTGCTCCAGGTGCTCGAAGTCTTTGACCCCGACCATGCAAATGCCATCGGCACCGGCCTTTTCATAGGCCTTGGTGCGTGCAATCACGTCTGCGGTGGGCAGCACGCCCGCGTTAGTGCGGGCAATGATCGACAGCTCAGGGTCGACCCGCGCTTCAAGGGCGGCCTTGACCTTGCCGATGCCTTCCTCGACCGAAATCAGATCCGTGGATTTACGCCCGAATTGTGCCGGCAGCAGGGTGTCTTCAATGGTCAGCGCCGCGACGCCGGCACGTTCCAGCTCTTCGACGGTGCGCATCACATTCAGGGCGTTGCCATAGCCGTGGTCGGCGTCGGCAATGAACGGCAACTGGGCGACACGGCCGATGCGGGTGGCCTGCTCAACGAACTCACTCAGGGTAATCAACGCAAAATCGGGGGCCGCCAGTACCTGCAGGGAAGCGACTGAGCCGCCCAGGATCCCGACTTCAAAACCCAGGTCGGCCGCGATGCGGGCAGACATGGGGTCGAATACGGAAGCGGTTTCAACGCAGATGGGCGTTGCAAGCAGGTCACGGAAGTTGCGGCGTAGCGCTGAGTGAGAAATCTTGGGCATGTTCTTTCCTGGCTTTGGTCATCGTCAAGTGACGATCAATGTCTATTCGTGGTGGCGTGAGATTACCACGCAGACGCCTGCAGGATTATGACGTTTGAGCATGGCCCGCGTAGCGAGCCCATGATGGGTCGGTTAAAGGGTTGAGGATGGAGAAGCCGGCCAGAAGATCGATTAGATGCAATAGCTGCATTATTAAAGAATTACGTTATGCATTATGGGTATTTTACACATGGTCACTGCATCCTCATCGTATCAACCCTGACAACCATTGCCGAGACCGCGCGCGCGGATCGACTTGAAATGCCCTGACCGGGCATCTGGAGACGAACGTGCGTTACCTGACAACACTGGCGGTGGGGTTGACCTCCGCCTTACTATGCCTGACGGCACAGGCACAAACCCTGGTCGTCGGCGACCAGAGCTACAACGCCCAGGCCGTGATGGAAGCGGCGGGAGTGCTGGATGATCTGCCCTACACACTTGATTGGAAGCAATTCACCGCCGGCTCGCCGGTGGCCGAAGCGCTCAACGTCGGCAGCCTGGATATAGGCCTGCTGGGGGATGCGCCGGTATTGTTCCTGGGCGCATTGGGCGCACCGATCAAGGTGATCGCGGTCAGCCGACAGAACCTCGAGGGCGTGGCGATCCTGGTGAAAAAGGAATCGTCGATCCACAGCCTGGCCGATCTTGCCGGTCAACGCGCAGCGATCTGGAAAGGCTCATGGAGCCAACAACTGTTGCTGACGGCCCTGGATAAAGCCGGGGTTGCGCGGGACTCTCTAGAATTTCGCTACCTCAGTGCGCTGGACGCCTCCCATGCGCTGGAAGGCGGTTCGGTTGACGTCATCGCCACCTGGGAACCCTACGTCACGCAACAGGAGCGCCAGGGTGCGCGGGTACTGGCGACCGCTGAGGGGTTGATTCCCGCCCAGAGCTTCATTGCCGCCAATGCCGGTGCCGTCGAGGCCAAGCGCGGGCCCATCAGCGATTTTCTCCAGCGCCTGAAAAAAGCCCGTGACTGGGCTCGGCAGAACCCAGCCAACGCCAATGCGTATGCCGACGCCTGGGCCAAGCGCACCCGCGCCGACGCTGACATCGCCCGCGCCTGGTTTGCCCGTGCGCGCACCACCGTCGAGCCATTGACGGCCCAGACGCCTGTGGAAGCGCAAAAGACCGTCGAGTTTTTTGCCAGCCAGGGCCTGGTCAAGTCCTACTCGGCCGCCACCCTGTTCGACCCTTCATTCACGGCGTCCTTGCAGCCCGCCGTGGCCGAAGCCCAGCCCGGGACTCTTCAAGGAACCCCTGCACAATGACTCAAAGACAGCTCAAACTCGGCGCCCTGACCATGGGTTGCGGCGGGCCGGGCCGGCATAATCTGTGGCTTGACCCGCAATTGCCGGCCGATGCCAGCGTCAACGTCGACTGGTACATCGACATTGCGCGCCAGGCCGAGGCGGCGCTGTTCGACCTGATGTTTATCGTCGACAGCCAGTTCATAACCGAAGGCTCACCGTCCCATTACCTCAATCGCCTGGAGCCGCTGACGCTGTTATCGGCATTGGCGGTGAGCACCCGGCATATCGGCCTGGTCGGTACGCTGACCACCTCCTACAACTCACCCTATAACGTCGCCCGGCGCCTGGCGTCCCTGGACCTGATCAGCAAAGGCCGCGCCGGCTGGAACGTGGTGACCAGCGGCGATGCCGGCACTGCGGGCAATTACAGCCGCGACGAACATTATGACTATGCCACGCGCTATGGCCGCGCCGCTGAACATGTGCAAGTGGTGCAGGGCTTGTGGAACTCCTATGAGGAAGATGCCTTTGTGCGCAACCGGGCTACCGGCCAGTTTCTTGATCCGAGCAAGCTGCACAGCCTGAATCATCAGGGCGAACATTTCTCCGTGGTCGGGCCGCTGAATATCCAGCGCTCACCCCAGGGCCAGCCGGTGATCTTCCAGGCCGGTGACTCAGAGCCCGGCCGTGACCTGGGCGCCGCCACGGCGGATGTCATCTTCACCCATGCGGCCAGCATCGAGCAGGGTCAGGCGTTTTACCGGGATATCAAGGGCAGGGCGCTGCAACGGGGGCGCGATCCGGAGCAGATATTGATCATGCCCGGGGCAGAAATCTACGTGGGCGATACCGATGCGCACGCCAGGGAAATCGAGCAGCACTACCATCAGCTCGACCATAGTTTTGAACTGGCACTCAAGGAATTCGGACGTAACTTCGGTTGGCATGATTTCAGCCAGTACGACCTGGATGCGCCATTCCCCCAAGAGAGCCTGGAGGCGGCGCGCAGCAGCTTTTTCACTGCGGCCAAGCGCATCGCTGATCACGCCCGGGAAAAAGGCTTTACCCTGCGCCAAGCCGTCGAGTTTGGCCGGCAACTGCGCCCCGGCGCCTTCGTTGGCAGCGCCGTCACGGTCGCAGAGAAAATGGCCGACTGGCTGCAAGCAAGGGCCGTGGATGGGTTCAATATCTATATCGGGCACCCAGGGCAGTTTGATCGATTCACCCGGGAAGTCATTCCGTTGCTGCAGGAGCGCGGTGTCTACCGCACGGCGTATGAAGGCTCGACGTTGCGTGAGAGCCTGGGGTTGTCGATTCCAACGTGTACGCCGGGCCGGGTCCAGGCGCGCTAGGAGTGAATGAAGCTGGTGACGGCGCGGTGATGAATGGTAGTGCAGTGCAAAAAACTTATACAACTCAGCGTTAATTCGTGCCGCTTCGTATAACTTTTGCGATCAATTCAAGCGCGCCGAAACTGAACCCATAGGGTCAACCGTCGCTTCGCTTAGTTGCCTTTATATTGAACCTCACGCACCCGCCCTTGACCTAACTTGCATCACTGACCTGGAGGTGCAGCATGCAAACCACGTATTTCTGGATAGGCCTGGCAGTCATTCTCGTGTTACTCGATCTGTGGATCGTCAACAGCGTATGGCGCAGCGATAAAACCTTGGGCACGAAGGCCGGATGGACTGCGCTGGTGGTGGTGCTGCCATTTGTCGGCGCGGTGATATGGAGCGTGGCCGGCCCCCGTGGCGTAACCAAAGGCCCGTCGTCGCCGGAACACAGCAAGGGGTGACCACTAAGATTATCCGACTGATGCCGAGCGATCCAAATGTGGGAGGCGGCTTGCCCCAGTGCCAGTCAGTTAAGCGTACATCGCCCTCTGTAGGAGCGAGCTTGCTCGCGAAAAACCTCAACGATAACGCCTGCTTCCTGAATGAACGCGGCGCCTGTGAGTTTTTCGTGAGCAAGCTCGCTCCTACACAAAGCCTTCACTGACTGGCAAGCCACCTCCCACATTTGGATCGCTCGGCATCAGCTAGATAGGTTTAGGCTGCCAGGGCCGTTAGTGTCGCCCGCAAACGGTCTTAGTCATCCACAGTGAACGTGACCCAGCCCGGCCCATCGGTGGGTCTTTGAATTTCAACAATCACCCCGCTCACAGAGGTGCCGTCGGGCAAATTGACCGTCACGAAGTTCGGGTGGCCTGGCCACTCAAGCGGGGTATCGAATGCCAAGCGCACGACGGTGGGTTTACCGCTGCTGCTCATGTGGATGTCTACCGAGTCATTCAGGCATTCATCTGAGCCAGTGCCCAGATGACGCGATGCGGTGATGACACTTGCAGAACCTTCATAGTCGTAAGACATACGTGCGTACCTTTGGTAGTAAGAGTGCGGGCGCGCAGGCAGTTATCTGCGGCGTTGAGTGTTCATTCGACAGGCACGCGCAATCGCAATGCCGGCTACCAGCAAGGCGGCGCCTGTTGCAATCAATAAGTAGGGTGGCTGACTGGTTTTTCGCCTGACGGTCTCTTCCCGGCGTTGACTGGCCGGTGCGGATTCAGGCGCCTGCATGGGGGCGTCAACCTGCATTTCCTGCAGTTCCAGGCGTGCGCCATCGTTCAACACCAGGGTCAGGTCTTCGATAGTGCCGGCGACCCGATCTGGAAACACCGGCTCGCCGTTGGCATCCAGTTCGTCATACAGGAATTTCTGGCCTTCCAGCCAACCGACGGCGGTCATCAGCTCAGGACCGAGGTAGTACTTTCCATCCAGGAAGAATCCACCGAAATTCTTCGTGCGCTCCAGGTTTTGCACGGTGTAGCGCTGGCCGGGTCTCATTCCGGTTGCTGAGTCGATCATGATGACTTCCTCCATTTACATGTCCTGCGATAGAGGAGGTTGAGTAAATGATCGTTCAATCCAAATGACCGAAAGGCACTACAACGCTTGCCAGCGTTCCCATCTTGCACAACTGCTGTGCAGCTCCAGGGGTTAATCCGCTGAGCCGCCATGCCTATAGTTCCCTCACTAGCGCAGACCGAGGTGAGCCAGATGAACCGTGAATTGCAACCCGCACCAAGCGACATGAACCAAGTGGACGCCGAGTACTTCGAATACAGCAAGGCGGCCAACCCCATCAGCGCCAATCTCATCCCACGGATTCCCTACCACAGCTTTCCCGCCTCGCTGTATGCCAGCGGCCCCTCGCGCGTGATACCGCTGGACCTCAGCGACGCCCTGGGCTGTGAAGGGCCGGCAACCGGGCCCGGGCTGTGCGCGAACTTCATGCGCCTTAATCGGGGCGACACCCTCAGCCTGCAACCGAATGCGACCTCCCAGGTGTTCTACGTGATTGCCGGGGAGGGCAGCGTGGTTCAGGGGGCGTATGAGATTCAATGGTCCAAAGGCTGCTTCATCGCCTTGCCCGGCTTGCAGGCGGCGCACTTTCGCGCAAGCCAGGATGCGCGTCTTTACTATGTGCACGATGAACCATTATTGCGTTACCTGGGGGTGACACGCAGCGCAGATCGTTTTACACCGACGCTGTACCCCGCGGCACTGGCCAACGCAAAACTGCGTGAAGCTGCGGATGATCCCCGTGCGCAGGACCGCAGCCGCATCAGCATTCTGCTGGGCAATCGCAACTTCCCGCAGACCCGCACGGTGACCCATGTGCTGTGGGCAATGTACGGGATCCTGCCGGCGGGCTCGGTGCAGAAACCCCATCGGCATCAGTCGATTGCGCTGGACTTCATCATTGATTGCCCGGTGGGGTGCTACTCCCTGGTAGGCACCGAGCTGGATGCGGATGGGCAGATCCGCAACCCTCAGCGGGTGGATTGGTCGCCGGGCCTGGCGTTTGTCACACCGCCTGGGTACTGGCACGCGCACTTCAATGAATCAGACACCGAAGCGTTCCTGATCCCGATCCAGGATGCCGGGCTGCAAACCTACCTGCGCGCCCTGGATATTCGTTTCAGCTGAATCATTTCCAGTTCGGTGCCTGGCCCAGTCGCTCAACGATAAAGTCGATAAAACACCTGACCTTGGACGACACGATGCGCTTGGGCGGGTAGACAAACCACACGGCAAACCCCCGCTCGACATCGCGAATGCGCCACTGCGGCAACCACACCACAAGCTCGCCGGCGTCGATGCTGCGGGCCACCAGCCAATCCGGCAGCAACGCGAAGCCCAGGCCTTGGCGCGCAGCGATCAACTGCGCGTCGAGGTCGTTGATGCGAATACCGGCGGCATGCATCAGCGGTAACGCCAGGTCGCCGTTCACAAAGGTGATAGCGCTGGAAGTCGTACCCACTACGGCAGGCAAGCCGGCCAGGTCGGTGGGCGTTGACGGGGGCGGGTACTGCATCGCGAACGCCGGACTGGCCACCACATAGTACCGGCCGTCACTGAGTTTGCGGGCCTTGAGCGTGGAATCGGCCAGCGCGCCAATGCGAATGGCGAGGTCGACGCCGGCATGGATCAGGTTGACCTGGGCGTTATCCAGCACCAGCTCCACGCTGATTTGCGGGTAGCGCGCGCGAAAATCGTTCAAGGCCGGAAGGATGTGATGCCGGGCAAATGCCGGCGGCAGGTTGAGTTTCAACAAGCCTCGGGGTTGCTGGTTCAACGCCGAGGTGGCGGCCTTGGCGTGTTCCAGCTCATCCAGCACCCTGCGAGCGTGCATCAGGAAGGTCTGGCCACCTTCCGTCAGGTGCAGCGTGCGAGTGGAGCGGTTGAACAACGCGATGCCCAGGTCTTGCTCAAGATCCTTCACGTAGCGCGACACCGTGGACGCCTTGATGCCCAGACGCTCGGCGGCGCGGGAGAAGTTATTGCCTTCGGCAGCTTCGACGAAGGCGGTGAGGGCGGCGAAATAGTCCAAGGGCAGCCTCGTTGTCGAGCATGGCGCAATTAAAGGGCGACAGGGGAAGGACGGCTCACATGCGCGGCTGGATGCTGTAGACGCAACGCCGATCCCCGGAAATCAGGTATTCACAACGCTCGACCACGACGCTGTCGCCCAGGGCTGCGCGGAATATCTGCAGTTCCGACCGGCAGAAGCCCTGGCATTTGCGGGCCGCCGCGCAGATCGGGCAGTGGTTTTCGATCAGCAGCCAGCCGTCGCCCGCCGCCTCCATTTGCGCCATGTAACCGGCACGTTCACGGATGCCCACCAGGATGCGTACCTTTTCTTCCAGGGATGAGGCTTTCTCGCAGGCCTGAAGGTATTCGCGTCGATTGGTGGTTTCCATGCTGGCGATTATTTTCTCGACCCCCTCGGTGCCGAAAACCCCTTCGATGGATTCGATCAGGTGCAGGGTCAACACGCTGTGGGCGTCCGGAAACTTGCCGTGGCCGGTATCGGTCAACGCCCATCTCAGGGACGGCCGGCCGGCGCCGCTGGTCGGTGCGCAAATGCCGGTGATCAACCCTGACGCCTGCAATTTCTGAATGTGCTGCCGGGTGGCTTCGAAGGTCACTTCAAGCAGGGTCGCCAGTTCAGTGGTCTTCAAGGGGCCACGGGTCTTGAGCATGAACAGGATGCGATCGGCTGTGGAGGCCTGGGTGTCGTCGTTAGCTCTGGTGGTCATAGGTTGCACGTAACCATGGAAAATGAAGGCATCACTGACGTCCGTCGACTGTGGCGTCACCCATTGCATAAGGGCGGGGGCCTGCCAGCATAGTCAGTTTTGGCGGTCAGGAAAATCACTTAAAAAAGACAGGCTAATTACACAAGGTTTATCTTTTGTAATACAGTGATCCCAGGTTAATCAGACTTGGATATCAGGATGACATCTACTACAGGTTGGTCAGCGCTACTCCTTGGGAAGAACGGATTACGCTCTGCGGCGTTGGCGGGAGGCGTCGCACTTCACGCCATCAACGTCTATCTGGTGACAACCATACTGCCGTCAGTGGTAGCCGATATCGGTGGGCTGGACTACTACGCCTGGAACACGACCTTGTTTGTGGTCGCCTCGATCATTGGCTCGGTGCTGTCCACCAAGTGCCTCACGGCCCTGGGCGCCAGGGCCGCGTATGTCTGGGCCGGGGTGATCTTTGCCATTGGCAGCGGGGTGTGCAGCCTGGCGCCGGATATGGCGGTCATGATTCTTGGCCGCACTATTCAAGGCCTGGGCGGGGGGCTGCTGTTCGCGCTGCCTTACGCGATGATTCGTCTGGTGTTCGCCGAGCCCTTGTGGCCACGGGCGATGGCGCTGATCTCAGGCATGTGGGGTGCTGCAACGCTGATCGGGCCTGCGGTGGGCGGGGTATTCGCCGAGTACGATGCCTGGCGCGCCGCATTCTGGGCCCTGATTCCGGTCACCGCGTTGTTCATGGTACTGGCCTGGGCACTGCTACCGAAGAAAAGCGCGGATACCTCCCGACCTGTCGGGGTGCCGTGGGCGCAACTGGTGCTTCTGAGCGCCGTAGTGTTGGCCATTTCGGTCGGCAGTATCAAGCCTGAGGCGATCTACAGCGTGCTCGGCCTGGCCGTGGGTTTCTTGCTGCTCTATTTGGTTTATCGCGTAGAGGCCCGCTCGACCTGGCGCTTGATGCCCAAGGGCGGCCTGGCTGCCCGCGGTGCGTTACTGCCGCTTTACGTGTCCATGAGCCTGATGGTGATCGGCATGACCAGCGAAGTCTTTGTGCCGTATTTCCTGCAAGTCTTGCACCTGCAGACACCGTTGCTGGCGGGCTATATCAGTGCGTTGATGGCGGCGGGCTGGACCTTGGGGGCGCTTTACAGTTCCGGGCTGAAATCCACTACCGCGCTGCGTGCCATTGGCATCGCGCCGTTTTTCATTGTTGCCGGGTTGGTACTGGCGTTGGTATTCGTACCACGGTTCGATCCATCACTGCTCAATGTGGCAGGCGTGTGTGCGGGAATGCTCGCGGTCGGTGCCGGGATCGGCCTGGCGTGGCCGCATCTGCTCACACGCGTGCTGGAAAGCGTGGCCGAGGATGAAAAGGAGTTGGCTGGCGCTTCGATCACCACGGTTCAACTGATCGCTACGGCGATCGGGGCCGCATTGGCCGGCATGATCGTCAACCTTGGCGGCTTCTCTTCACCCGGGGGCGTGGCGGGTGCATCGAGTGCCGCAGCCTGGCTCTTTGGGGTGTACGCCGCACTGTCGCTGCTCATATTCGTCAGCGTCCGGCCGGTTATACGAAGCAAAGCCGAGCGCGCAGCGCTGGATGCAGCCTGATTATTTCTTCGAAGGGAGTTCGAGCATGAACCGCTTGTGTTCATCTGAGTTAGTGACCGATCCGGATATCGCCGCACAGCTGTCCAGCCTTGAAACGCGGGTACTGGGTGGGCGGGCCATTGGCATCGTCAACAACCACTTCATTGATTTGCCCAGCGCCATCGGGGGCAGTGGGGCGGTCTTGAACAATGGCGACCCGAGCGATATCCGTCGAGAAAACCTCTCTCGCTTGCGCTATGCCCTCGGCACCAGTGGAGAGCTGGTGTGTGGACCGATCAAGGCAGGTTTTTGTCGCTTGGCCATACCCGCTCGTACGCAGGCTGATCCGGTAGCGGGCATTGAACACGCCATCGGTGGTATCGACCCGGACAGCCCGTTCCGGTATCTACCGCTGGGGCATACCGCACAGGTGCCCAACATCTCGCTGGACTCCATTGATAACGCCGCCACCTTACTGACCCTTTCACATTGGCCATCGAACCACACACCGCAGCGTTATAAAGCCAACCTGTCAACGCAAAGCGCATTCCGTTATCTGCGCGAAGGCAATCCGGTGGGTGAGGCAAGGATTGTCACCAGCGATCATTTCGACTTGGATGGGCTGGCTTCGATTTATGCGTTTCTGTCGCCTGCCAGCGCACTGCGGCACCAGGACTTGTTGATTGATGTGGCCAGGCTTGGCGACTTCTCCAGAGGAACGTCGCCCCAAGCGCTGAGAGTGGCCTTTACCCTCAATTCATTGGCAGCCCAAGTAAAACGACCGGGCGTACTCGATGCCGATACGGCCTTGCTGCAGACCTACCGAGCTGTGTTGCCGAAGGTGGGCCACGTGTTGGAGCATCCCGGGCAGTACGCCCATTGCTATCTTGAGGGGATGCACCACCTGGCGCGCAGTGAACGCCTGTTGAACCATCCCGAAACGCGGCTGGTGGAATACAAGGATGTCGATCTGGCGGTGTTCCATCTGCCGGCTGCGCTCGTTACGGACCATTTGGACTACCAGCAATCTTATTTCGGCTTGTCGAACATCGCCTTTCACAACCGGACACGCTGCGGTGTCGTGGCGATTGTTCACGGTGCTGCGCTGGAAGTCAGGCAGCGTTACGAGAGCTGGGTGGAGCGTATTTCAGGAATTCCTCGGCCACGTCGGGACCTGGCGATCTTTACCCGGGCCCTTCAACAGGATGAACGAGAAGGCTGTACCTGGCACTACGGCGGCGTGGAAAACATCATGCCGGCGTTGAAATGCGCCAACCCAGGCGCTACGCGGTACTCGAGCGAGATGTTACTGATGGAGCTGAGGCAGTTCCTGGCCGTTGCACCCGTCGCCTGGTGGGGATCGCCCTCAGGTTCGGCGAGCGGGGCAGGTTGAGCGCCTCACCTGAGCGGTTCAAGGTTCCCATCACTGGCAATGCGACCGCCCAGCCAGTAGAACAACCCACCGGCAACGATGAACAGCATCAACATGTAGAAAATATACTGCGCCGGTTGCGTCGCCAGCACGAGGCCGCATAGCACCGGCCCGAGCGCGGCGCCGATGTTGCCCAGGTTCTGCGCCGCGTAATACATGCCCCGCAGGTGGTTCGGCGCAATGCTGTCGATGAACATGTATTCGGCCGGGAAGACGATGATTTCACCGAGGGTGAAGATCGCCATGGCAATCATCCACACCAACAGTGTGGTCGACAGGGCAAAGCCGCCCAGCCCAACGATAAACAGGCTCAGCCCTGCCGCCAGCCAGGCGTTCAGGTGCCGACGGGAAATACGCTTGCCGAGGCTGTATTGCATGCTGATCACCATCAGGGCGTTGGTCGCCACCACGGTGCTGATGATCCGGTAGGTGGTCTCGGGCGTAGTGGTCACCACCAGGTACTGCGAGAGGTAAGCGGTGAACTGGCCGAACACTACCGCACTCAATAAACCACCGAGCGTAAAGCACACCAGGCGGTAATCACGCAGCAATACCTTGCCGACCGCCAGGAACGGCGTGGGTGGTTGACCCGTTTCCACAGTCGCCAGGTTTTTGTCGCCCCATACGCAGTAGATCAGGAAGTAGCCGGCCCCAAGCCCCGCCGACAGCAGGAACGGCAGGCTGATGTCCAGGCTGGCCACCCCAGCGCCGAGAAATGGCCCGATGGCATAGCCGATATTAGTCAGGGTGTACTTGATCGAAAACGCTTCGCTGCGCTGATCGACGGGGAGCAGGCTGCCGAATCCGGACTTGACCGCGATATCAATCACCGCATACGCCAGGTTGACCAGTACCAGGCACAGGTAGAACAGCCACAGTTGGGACGCGCCGTACGCGCCAAGAAAGGCCAGGGCGAATACTGCGCAGCAGGTGAGAATCAGCGTGTAACTGCGCATGCGGTCTACCAGGAACCCGCCATACAGGCTCAATAAAGAGCCGATGATCAGCGTGCTGCCGATGACCAGGCCGATGTCGGCAATGCCCAGGTCAAAGTTGCCCGACAAGTAGATCACCAGATAGGGCAGGGTGACCGCCCGGGCGAGGGTCAGTACCAATGAAGCGCACAGCAGCAGGTTGAGGGTAGCGGGGTAGGTTTTAAGCGTGGCGAGCATTCGAGCCTCATCGTCCATTGACCAAGTGCAAGCGTCATGAGCCGCTTGTATGGATAGACATAGCTTACTGGTGCCATGAATTCTGATTTAGGATGCTTTTTCCAACGACTAAGGAAATGAATTCATGAATAAGGACCGTCTATGTTTGCCTCCGAACGTTTGAAGGGCATTGACGTGTTTGTCTGCGTTGCGCAATACGGCAGCTTCGCCGCTGCCGCCGAGAACATGGCCCTGACCGCGTCTGCCGTGAGTAAATCCATTGCCAGGCTGGAAAAACGCCTGGGCGCCCGACTGTTCCAGCGTACGACGCGTGTATTGGCATTGACCGATGCGGGCACGGCGTTCCTGCGTACCTGCACCGGGGTGCTGGCTGACCTGGAAGAAGCCGAGCTGTCCCTGCAAGCGGAAAATACCGAGCCGCGTGGACGAGTGCGCATTGACCTGCCAGGCACATTCGGTCGCACCCAGGTGCTGCCATTCCTTGTTCAATGGATGCAGGCACATCCGCTGCTGGTGCCGCACCTGACCTTCTGTGATGGCCTGGTCGACCCGTTCCTGGAAGGCGCCGACATCGTCGTGCACATCGGCAATGCGGATGAGTGGCCGCAGACGCTAGGGCACAAGGTGCTCGCGCATGAGTGGCATGTCTTGTGTGCCGCGCCGGCGTACCTGGCCCGTCATGGCACACCGGTGTCGGAGCACGACCTCGCCCACCATCAGTGCATCGCCTATGGCTGGGCGGATGGGCGTATCAGCCCGTGGCGCTACACTGGCGAACAGGGCATGACGCTGCACAAGCATGCTGCGCCGCAGTGGGTGGTGGGTAATGGTGAAGGGTTGCTGATGGCTGCGTTGGCTGGCTGCGGTATCGTCCAGTTGCCAACATGGCTGATCCAGCAGCAGTTGCACGACGGAACCTTGGTCCAGGTCTTGCCGCAATTGGCGACAGCAGGGTTTGAGATCAACCTGGCCTGGGTCAAGAGCCGCCAGGCGCAGCCCAAGGTTCGTGTGGTGCTCGATGCGTTGATCGCCGGGCTGGGCACGCAAGATTGATCCTGATCAGGTGACCGTACCGGCGAGCGCTATAATCTTGTGATTCCATCAAAGGCCAGGGACGGCTCAAGGAGTGTCTCTGGCCGCGCATTCTCAAGGAAGAGTCAGCCATGCGGTCATTGAAGATCCTCTTGTTATCATCGGCGTTCAACGGTTTGACCCAGCGCGCCTGGCTGGACCTGCGCCAGGCGGGTCACGACCCCAGCGTGGTGGTGTTCACCGATGAAGCCTCGGTGTGCCGGCAGATCGAGGCTTCAGGCGCCGACCTGGTGATCTGCCCCTTTCTCAAGGACCGTGTGCCACAGCAGCTGTGGAGCCATGCGCAGCGCCCGGTAGTGATCATCCATCCGGGCATTGTCGGCGACCGTGGCGCCAGTGCACTGGATTGGGCCATCACCGGGCAGCTCAGCCGCTGGGGTGTCACAGCCCTGCAAGCGGTGGAGGAGATGGATGCCGGGCCGATCTGGTCCACCTGCGAATTCGACATGCCCACTGATGTGCGCAAATCCGAGCTGTACAACGGCCCGGTGAGTGACGCCGCGATGGTTTGCATCCGCGATGTGGTGCAAAAGTTTGCCAACGGTTTCGTCCCGGTGCCGCTCGACTACACACAACCCAACGTCATCGGGCGTTTGCAGCCGAACATGACCCAAGCCGACCGCACCTTCAGCTGGTTCGATTGCGCAAGCTTCATCAAACGCAGCATCGACGCCGCCGATGGCCAGCCCGGCGTGCTGGCAAGCCTTGAGGGCGGGCAGTATTACCTGTACGACGCACACCTGGATTCACGCCAGGGTACGCCGGGAGCAATCCTCGCGGTACAGGACGACGCCGTGCTGGTGGCGGCCGGCGACCGCAGCCTGTGGATCGGCTCGCTCAAACGCAAAGCCCAGCCAGGGGAGGAGACCTTCAAGCTGCCGGCACGGCACGTCCTGGCTGAGCAGTTGGCCGGCGTGCCGGTGCTGGATAGCTCCATCGCCTGCCAGACGTCCGATGCGCTGGCCTATCAACCGATTCGCTACCGCGAAGCCGGACACGTCGGTGAACTGACGTTCGAGTTCTATAATGGCGCCATGAGCACCGAACAATGCCAACGCCTGGCGGCTGCATTGCGCTGGGCCAAGGCGCGAGATACCCAGGTGTTGCTGATCAAGGGCGGGCGCGGCAGTTTTTCCAATGGCGTTCATCTCAACGTCATCCAGGCCGCCAAAGTGCCGGGGCTCGAAGCCTGGGCCAACATCCAGGCCATCGACGATGTGTGCCTGGAACTTCTAACAGCCAGGCAACTGGTAATCAGCGGCCTGACCGGCAGCGCTGGCGCAGGCGGCGTGATGCTGGCGCTGGCCGCCGATGTTGTATTGGCCCGTGAGGGTGTCGTGCTCAACCCGCATTACAAAACCATGGGGCTTTATGGCTCCGAATATTGGACCTACAGCCTGCCACGGGCCGTCGGCAGTGAAATCGCGCATAAACTCACCGAAGAATGCCTGCCCATCAGTGCCCTCCAAGCCCAGCAATACGCAATGATCCAAGGCATCGGACCGCGTTGCCCAGACGCATTTGGCCTGTGGCTCATGCAGCAGGCCAGCAGTGCGTTGACCGATGAGAAATACATTCAAGCACGCGCACGTAAAGCCGCGATGGATATTCAGCAGGTTGAACGCTGCCGCGAACAGGAACTGGCACAGATGCAGTTGGATATGGTGCAGAACCGTCAACAGTTTGCGCAAAAGTGCCAGGGTTTTGTGCTCAAGCGTAAAACTTGCCAGAGTCCGCAGCGGTTGATGGCGGCTTGGGCGTTGAGCCCGCATCCGACAGTACAACAGAACCGGGAAAGCGCTTAAGAGCGAAATCCCCCCAGCCGCGCAGGCTGGGGGCGATTGGGTGTGGTTCAGGACTGGGAGTGCGTAGGCTCGCCACTCAACGCATCGACCATGGGCGGATGATCCTGCGCCGCCTGGCGCAGATCTTCGGTCACGCGCAATTCAGCACCGGTCGGCGAGAACGTTGCCGCAGCGGCAAAAGGTGCGGGATTGGCCGGAGCGGCGCGTTTGTTACGGCGCCATAAGAAAAAGGTGACCATGCACAGGTTGACCAGCGCGAATACCCAGAACAGCCCATTTGCGCCGAACGAATTCATCAGCGGTGAGATCATCATCGGACTGATTGCCGAGCCCAACGAGTTGATCAGCAGCAAGCCCTGGATCATCGGTACCAGCGCCTCGGCAGGGGCGCGGTCGGCGGCATGGCTGACGGCAACCGGGTAAAGCGCAAATACCGCGCCGCCGAGCAGGAACAGCAGCACGGCCAGCATCAGCGACGACAACGGCAACAATACGATCACCAGCGACAAGACCGTGCAGGCCATCGCCAGAATTGTCAGCACCTGCAAGCGATCCTTGTGGTCGGACCAGCGCCCGACCGGATATTGCAGGAGCATGGCGCCGAGGATTGTCCAGGCCATCATGCTGCCGACCTCGCCGACGTCCAGGCCGGCGCGTTGCAGGTACAGCGGCAGCAAGGTGTAAATCGCCGCAATGGTGACCCCCGAGCCAAAACACCCGATCAGCCCGGTCGGCGTCACGCCCAGCAGTTGCCGTGGCTTGAGGGGTTCAACCTGATCCAGCAGCGGCGACACCCGTGGCAGGATCACAATAGGCAGCACCGACAACGAAGCGAGCATGCCGGCCACCATGAACGGCGCGCTTTCGCTCAGGCCGGTGATCTTGCCCAGTGCTGCCTGGCCCAGCACGCCCGCGCCATACAGCACGATCATATACAGCGCGAGCAAGCGCCCACGGATCTTCGCGTCGCCGGCCAGCAACAGCCAGCTCTCGATCACCAGGAACACCCCGACCGTCGCCCAGCCGTTGACCAGACGCAGCGCGAACCAGCCCCACGTGTCATAGAACAACCCCTGCAGCAGGATGGTCACCGCGATCAGCGAGGCAAAGCTGCCGTAGGCGCGGATATGACCGATGCGCAGAATCAATCGATCATTAAAGACGGCACCCAGCGTCAGGCCTATGAAGTACGCCGAGGAAACGATACCGATCATGGTGGCCGAGGCACCGGCCGCGTCCAGTCGAAGGGTGGTCAGGGATGAAAGAAAGCCGTTGCCCAGAGCAACAATGAACAGCCCGAGCAGGGGCGCCAGCGCCATGGCCAGCAAACGCGGAGACATAAAGACCTCTAGAATCGAACAGCGAAACAGGCACAGGCGTGCGTGCGATTGCCAAACCGAAGTGTGTTGTGCAAATGAGGGTGGTTGAGTCGGACACACATCGACGAATGTGTGGCCAGCCATTCAGGTACGCGTTGCTGAAGCCTCCAGTCATCAAGTCCCGACGACTGCAAGCGAGCGCGCGATTCTAAGGCTTGTGTGGGATTTTCCAAGAGCTGGCTGCTGCGACGTTAGGACGCAGGTAGCGGGCACAGGTATCTACACAGCCTCTGGTACGCCGTCGGACACTGTGGGAGGGGGCTTGCCCCCGATGGCGGCCTGACAGCCGACCAGGATGTTGGATCAGACCGGGTACATATCCGTTATTTGGGCAACGGCCACTATTAAACGCTCTTGCCCCACCACTCGGCACCTCGCTTAGGCTCGGTGTGCCCGTAATCCGACAGGGATTTGGGGGGCCTGAGATCAAAAGCAGATCAAGATCAAGAGCGGCTCGCTTCGCATCGTAGTTGCTGTTGGCGACTGCAAAGTTGTGTAGATACCTATGCTCATCGGGTGCAAGGCCCTCCCACCTTTGACCGAGATGTGTCACGGAGAAGGTTTTGTGAAAGGCCGGTTATTTCCGATGCTACTCAGGGCTGCAAACGCCGCACCCTCCAGCCTGTATCGCTGCGGTCATACCTCAACCGCTCATGCAAGCGCTCCTGCCCATTTCCCCAGAACTCCAGCGATTCAAGTCGCAACTCGAACACGCAATATCCCTCGGGACGCGGCAGTGGACCCTGCACGTCCGCCAGTTGCCTGGCGGCGTTGCGCATGGCCTGCACGTCCTCCAGTTCTTCACTCTGGCGAGACACCGATGACATCGGGTGCGTGGCATAAGGGCGCTTGAGCCACGCATCATCAGCCTTGGCGTCTGGCAAGCGCACGGCCTGGCCATTGAGGATGATTTGCTGACTGGTTTCGCGCCAATACAGCACACCCGAAGCCCAGGGGTTGTGGAGCAGTTCCCGGCCTTTCTGGCTGCCGGCATGGGTGCTGAACACCACGCCGGCGTCACTGATCTCGCTGATCACCACGATCCGCGTGGAGGGCCGGCCCTGGCTGTCGGCGGTGGCCAGTGCCAGCGCCCTGGGCTCGCGGATGCCCACGCGGCGCGCACGCTCCAGCCAATTGTGCAGCACGCTCATGGGGTCGCCGGGCAGTGTCTGATATTCGGGGAAGGGCGCATCCAATGTGCCGGTGAGGGATTCCGACATGCCTTTACCCAACAGCGGCTTGCCTTGTATTGAGCTGTTCATAGCACGATGGTCCCCCGTCCAAATGTGACGCCATTACCTGATACCTCGACTCGCGTCAGTTGCTCGGCGCGGCCCTCAGCTTTGGCGAACATCAGTGAGGGGCGGCCGATTTCCACACCCTGTAAAATCTCGACTGGCTGGCCAAACTCAATCTGGCCATGGCGCGCCAGATGAATCGCCAATGGCCCGGCGGCGGAGCCTGTGGCCGCATCCTCCACAACGCCGTAGGCCGGTGAGAACATGCGGCTGCGCCAACGCCGTCCTGCGCCGGCAAAACAGTTGATCGCCATGTCATGGAAGTTGGACAGTGCACGGTGGTCGGGGTGCAGGGCCGATAACGCTTCAATGCTCGGCAGGCCGACAAACACATGGCGCGGGCCGTTGTGATAGATCTCGATGGGAAAGGTCGAGTCACTGATGCCCAAGGCCTTGAGCAGTTCGGCGTCGCGGCCCAGGGCCGTCCAGGTCGGGATCGGCTGGTCCATGCTGGCGGCGATGACGCTGCCGTTCTGGCGCTCCAGTTCAAAGGCGATGGTGCCCATCTGGGTTTCCAGATACAGCCGGTGGTTGTCGGTATGTGCTCCCAGGGCAATGGCCGTACCCAGCAACGGGTGCCCGGCAAAAGGCAGTTCGTTGACCGGTGTGAAAATCCGGATCAGCGCATCTCCACCGTTGCGCGGCTTGAGCACAAAGGTGGTCTCCGAGAGGTTCATTTCTCGGGCGATGCGTTGCATTTGCGCGGGCGGTAAATCATCGGCGTCAAAGAACACCGCGACCGGATTGCCTTCCAGCGGGACGCTGGCAAAGGCGTCGATAATGACGTAGTTGTGCATGGTTATCTCCCGGCGGCCGAAACGCTGCTGTCGACAGGTGTGTGGATGAGGGCGTGTCGCAGCAGGTCGGCGATGATGCGCGGGCCTTCCTGGGTCAAAAGCGACTCGGCATGAAACTGCATGGAGGCAAACGCCGGCCCACGCAGGGCATGTACCTCGCCGGTCTCGCTGTCGCGACTGATCTCGACGGTGCCGATGCCGTCGATGTCCAGGCGGTCACTGGAGCTGCGCGCCGCGAACGTGTTGTAGAAACCCACTCGTTCGGCGTTGCCGAACAGGTCGATCTGTTTTTGCACGCCCTGGTTGGGAATGGCCTTGCGTTGCAACTCCAGGCCCAGGCACAGGCTCAACACCTGGTGACTCAGGCACACCGCGAGGAACGGTCGCTGCTGGCTGAGCAGGGAACGGATGGCCACGTGCAGATGGTCGATTTTCGGCTGTTGCACATCGCTCGGGTTGCCAGGGCCAGGGCCCATGATCACCAGGTCGTAACCGTCGAAACTGTACTCATCACTGAAATTGCGCACCGTCACCACCAGGCCCAGGGCCCGCAGCTGTTTGGCGATCATTGAGGTGAACGTGTCTTCGGCGTCGACGATCAGCACCTGGCGGCCACTGAAGTCGGCCTGGGTCTGTTGCCGTTGCTGGCTGTTCATCAGCCAGAAATCCGAGACGTAGGCATTGCGGCTGGCCAATGCCGCGCGCACCTGCAGGTGGTCGCCGAAGCGCGAGGCAGCCTGGTTTTTCAGCGCGGCGATCAGGCCCGCAGCCTTGGCCCGGCTTTCGGCGGCTTCGGTCATCGGTTCGGAGTGCCGCACAATGGTCGAACCTACACTGATCCGTACCTGCCCGCTGTTATCGATGTCGGCGGTGCGAATCAGGATCGCCGAGTCCAGGGAGCGTCCGCCCTTGCCATCGCTGCCAATCAGCGCAGCCATGCCGCTGTAGTACGCCCTGCCTTGCGGCTCATAGCGCCGGATCACCCGGCAGGCGCTTTCCAGCGGGCTGCCGGTGACCGTCGGGGCGAACAGGGTTTCGTGCAGGATTTCGCGCACATCGCGACGGGTCTTGCCTTCGATGAAGTACTCGGTGTGCGCCAGATGGGTCATTTCCTTGAGGTATGGACCGAGGACGTGTCCGCCGTCTTCACAAATACGCGCCATCATTTTCAGTTCTTCATCGACCACCATGTACAGCTCATCGGCCTCCTTGCGGTCGGCCAGGAAGTCCATGACCTCCGTCAGGCTGGGGCCGGCAGGAGGGTAGCGGTAAGTGCCGCTGATGGGGTTCATCACCGCGAGCCCATCCTTGACGCTGATGTGGCGCTCGGGAGACGCACCGACGAAGGTGCGGCTGCCGGTGTGAATGATGAATGTCCAATAGACGCCTTTCTCCCGTTCCAGCAGATGACGAAAGAACGACAGCGCACTGGCCGGCTGGTACTCGCTGATCTCCGCCAGGAAGGTGCGCTTGATCACGAAGTTGGCGCCTTCCCCGGAGCCGATTTCGTTGGCGATCACCTGGCTGACGATCTCGGCATAGCTGGCGTCGCTGAGATCGAAGCGTTCGTTATTCAACTGGATCGGCACGTTGGGCAGTAACGCCAGCATCTGCTCGATGCTGATGGTTTGCTGCTCGGTAATCTTCATCGCCAGCAGCGGCGACTGATCGTCCACCGCCGCAAAGCCCCGTTCGGCAATCTGGCAGTAGGGAATCAGCGTCAGTACATCCAGGCGAGGGGCCCCGATCGAGGGGGCGGGCAAGTCGATATCAGCCAGGACCTGCGGCTGCGACATCTCGCCAATCAGCACATTCAGCAGCCCTGGGCCGCTGGATTCCGGACGATACAAGAGGGCAAAGGGTTCGGGCACCGGTTGCAGGATGCGTTCCATGAGGCGGGCGGCGGCTTGGCTCATAGCACCACCTCATCGGTGGTGATGACCATGGCGCAACGGCTGGCGGCGTATTCCATAGCCATCCAATGGTGCTCCTTGCTGAAGTCGGCAATAGCGTCGGCAACGAGGAAGGGTTGGATATCGTTGGAGTACGCGTCCACGCTGGAAATCAACACCCCGACATGGGCATACACCCCACACAGGATCAACTGATCGCGCCCGCTGGCGTGCATGCGTTGCAGTAAGTCGGAATTGAAGAACGCGCTGTAGCGCCACTTGGTCAGCAGCCAGTCACCGGGCTGGGGGGTGAGGGCGTCGACGACCTCGCGGTCGGTCGGGCTGGCCTTCATGCCCGGGCCCCAGAAGTCCTTGAGCAACCCGCGTTGCGCCTCGTTCATGCTGCCCGGCTGGGCGGTGTAGGCCACTGGCACGCCGTTGTCGGCAGCCCACTGGCGAATGCGTGCGGCATTGCCCACCACTTCGTCACGCAAGGCATCCGGCAACGGCCGCAGGAAGTAGCGCTGCATGTCATGCACCAACAGTACGGCGCGTTCGGGGTCAATGTGCCATTGCGCGAGGTTGGCGGGCAGGTCGAGGGAGGTAGGCAGGGCGTAGGGGACGATCGATGGAATGCCGGTCATGGCGACAAACTCCAGTCAAAGGGAAACAAAAGAGGGAGGAGGGCAGGCTTTCCAGGCCATCACCGCAGTAATGGCTTGCCAGGGGTTCAGGCGCGGGTCGCACAGGCTTTTGTAGTGGCTGGCAACCTGGCTCAGGCCGGCGGCATCGGAGGCGCACTCGCTGACGTCATCGGGAGTGGTTTCCAGATGCAGACCGCCGGCCACGCCACCGGCCGAGATCACGGCGTGTTTGAAGGCGGTGATTTCGTCGGTGATGGTCTGCACCATGCGGGTCTTATTGCCACAGGGCGCGACGATGGTATTGCCGTGCATCGGGTCGCTGAGCCAGATGATCTTGTGGCCAGCACGGCGCACCGCTTCAACCAGCGGTGGCAGGCGGTCGGCGACCTTGTGGGCGCCCATGCGGGCAATCAGCGTCAGCCGGCCGGGCTCGCGCCTGGGGTCCAGGCGCTCGCACAGGCTCAGTAACTGATCCTGGGTGATATCCGGGCCGACCTTGCAGGCCACCGGGTTGAGCACTTCGCTGAGCAGCGCTACGTGAGCGCCCGCCAGCTGACGGGTACGCTCGCCAATCCACGGCCAATGGGTAGAGCCAAGAAATGTCCGGCCCTGTTCGTCCTGGCGCACTTGCGGCAGTTCGTAGTCGAGCACCAGCATCTCGTGACTGGTCCAGGCAGGGGAGCCGGTGAGCTGCTCCTGGCCGGACGGTTCCTTCCATCCCAGGTGTTGCATGATGTCCTGAGCGGCGCGATAGCCTCGTACCAAGCGTTGCGCATCATGCTGGCGATGGCCGGGGACGGCCTCACGACCGTTGACCATATCGCCGCGGTACACCGGCAACTCAACATCGCCGATGCGTTCGCTGTGGTTGGAGCGAGGCTTGGCAAACTGCCCGGCAATTCGCCCCACCCGCACCACCGGTTGCTGGGTGACCAGCCTGAACGTCCCGGCCAACATGTCCAGCAGCGCGGCTTTGCGGGTCACATGGTCGGCAGCGCTTTCATCCATGTCCTCGGCGCAGTCGCCGCACTGGATGATCATCGCTTCGCCAGCCGCGACCCTGGCCAGGGTCGCGCGCAACACCAGGATATCTTCAACGCGAATCAGTGACGCGCTGTCCCTGAGATAGGCCTGCGCGTCATGCAATTGTGAGGGCTCGCTCCATTGAGGTTGCTGCAACGCTTCACACTTCAGAACCCGTTTCAGTAAGTCTTCCATGATGCGATCACTCTCCCAAAAGGATCAGGCAGGAATGCCTTCACGCTTGATGTGCGGCACTGGAATACCCAAGGCGCGCAATTGTTGAAAGACATTCATGAATTCGCGATTGCGTTTTACTTTGCCGTCTTGCAGCTCGAAGGAGTGCAAGAAGTGGTTCTCGTAATAACCTTCCGGGTAACCAGGAAAGAGAATTTTGCCGTGGCCATCACACTCGACCCAGATATGGTTGGGGTCATCGGTTTCAAATACCTTGACGTTGTACCATTCCCAATCCGGGAAACACTTGAGTGACCAAACAGCATGTTCAGCCAACTTAGCTTTGCCACTGATTACAATCGGTGCACCCGTGTCGGTGGTCCATAAGCCGCCTGAACCGTCTTCGGTAAACAATTCGTGCCGGCGCAGGCGGTCCTGGCCTTTGGTGCGCATATATTGTTCAACCGTGGCGCGATTCTTGCGACGTAGTTCAGTATCGTCAGTGATAGGTTGTTGCACTGTGCTATCAGGCATGCTCGATCTCCAATGAATAAAGGACTTATGAGGCGGGGATACCTTCACGCTTGATTTTTGGCACCGGGATGCCCAAGGCGCGAAGTTGTTCAAACGGGTTCATGAACTCACGGTTTTGCGTGATCTTGCCGTTGTCCAGCTCGAAGGAGTGGATGTAGTGGTTTTCGCAATAACCTTCCGGATAACCAGGAACTCGAGTAGTGCCGCGACCGTCACTTTCCACCCAGAAGTGGTTGGGGTTGTCGGTTTCAAACACCCGGACGTTGTGCCATTGCCAGTCTGGGAAGCACTGTTGGAGCCATACGCCGAGCGCGGCCAGCTTCGCGTGGCCCTTGAAGATAAGGGGTTCACCGGTTTCGGTGTTCCAGGAGCCGCCGCTGCCATCTTGTGTGAACAGCTCATGCCGGCGCAGGCGGTCTTCGCCGTTGGTACGCATGTACTGATCAACAGTGGCGCGGTTTTTTTGGCGTAGTTCAAGATGGTCATTAAAGCCGCCAGATGAAAGCGAACCGGGCATGGGCAATGTTCTCCTTAGTTGATTGAAATTGCGGACATCAATTAAATAATTAGTTAATTGCATGCGACGAAATTGAATGCTTTTGAACTGTTTCGCATTGATCGTTTTGTGCGGTGTTGTTTATACACCTGCGTTTCTCGGGCTTGGAACTACCAGATCTTGTAGTGGCTCAGGGTGGGCGCGATCGGTCGGATGGAGTGTTGCATTATTATGAAGGGGCAGGCTCATTCGTCGGCTGAGAAACAGTGGCCTATGGCTAGTTAGTTGGGTTAGACATAAAAAACATGTCGCTAGTGCGAAGCAGTCTATGACTGTTGATTTTGGGAGTTGACAGATGTTCAGGTTGGTTTAGTCTCACGACTCCCTTGGAGTGTTATAGGTGTTCAAAATGGAATTAGGACAGCTGTTGGGATGGGATGCTTATTTTTACAGTATCTTTGCAAAAGCCATGAACATGGAGGAGTTCACCGTTGTTGCATTGAGAGCCTTGCGTGAACTGCGGTTCGATTTTTTCGCCTATGGCATGTGCAGCGTGACGCCGTTCATGCGGCCCAAGACCTATATGTACGGCAACTATCCCGAGCACTGGCTACAACGCTATCAAGCCGCTAACTATGCGCTGATCGACCCCACGGTGAAACACAGCAAAATCTCGTCGGCCCCCATTTTATGGAGCAATGAGTTGTTCCGAGATTGCCCGGACCTGTGGTCAGAAGCCAACGACTCGAGTCTATGCCATGGCCTGGCCCAACCTTCGTTCAACACCCAGGGCAGGGTCGGGGTGTTAAGCCTGGCACGCAAGGACAACGCCATCAGCCTTCAGGAATTCGAAGCATTGAAGCCAGTGACCAAAGCGTTTGCGGCGGCGGCCCTGGAGAAGATTTCGGCGCTGGAGACTGATGTACGTGCGTTCAACACGGATGTGGAGTTCAGCGAGCGCGAATGTGATGTGTTGCGCTGGACCGCCGATGGCAAGACCTCGGAGGAAATTGGCGTGATCATGGGCGTGTGCACCGACACCGTGAACTACCATCATCGCAACATCCAACGCAAAATCGGCGCCAGCAACCGCGTACAGGCTGTGTCTTACGCCGTCGCGCTGGGCTATATCTGAGGTTCACCTGCTGCGCCGAGTCGCCCAAGAGGACGACTCGGCCGTTATTATCAAGCAGTCTCTTCCAATAACGCCTCAGACGTGAAGGCTGAAGGTAAGCGGGCGCCACGGTGGTGTTCGCGGTGAGCCGAGAGTTTGATGGCGAGGATTTTTTCGCCCTGATGCTCGATAACCGACCCCAGGCGTTCGTACTTGACCCCGTTGATCTTGTAATAGCGTTCCATCGTGCTGTTGACGATTCCGACGATGGCATCGGCACCCGCCAGGCTGGCGGTCTTGAGGGTTTTCCAGAACAAAGGCATGGCCAGTTGCGGTTCGCGGGTGGTGAAGCGTGTCATTTCCCAAATGGCGGGATGCCTGGGTGGTGTGCCTTCGCAGGCAAGGCTGAACACGCCCTCCAGCAGGTTGGGGAATGTGGTGGGTATCAACCGGGCGCAGCCGACGATTGAACGATGCTCGTTGAACGCCAGGAGGTAGCGGGCGTGCTCGTTGTCGTATTGATCCCATTCATAACCGGCCTGGTGCGGTGGGATAGGCAATCGCCACCCTAGTTTTTCGACGAATTGTTCATGCCGAAAGCGACCCAGCATAAGTTTAAGCTCGTCATCCATTGCGCTCAGCGTGTGCTCTTCCATGTGCATGGCAGGGTGTTCCTTGGGGGAGGGGGAAGTGCGGTTTTTTATAGAGGACTTGTGGAGGGTTAGCGACTACAAGATCTTGTAGGGCGGGCTGATGTGGTCGGCGGGGCTGGAGTGCAAACGAAACGCGAGGAATTCGAGCAGGAATCCAGCGGTCACCTCACGAGCCTCAACAACTTTGAACTTATGCTAACGCCCATCCCCCTAACACTGTGCAGCTAGCGCCTGGCTCAGGTTGAACCTGAGCTAACTAATTACACGCAAAGGTTTGGTGATTTATGAAGAGTGAACAAGTCGAAGGTGTTGCAGAAAAGGTTGCTGGAAAGACACAGAGCGTCGTCGGGAAGCTGTTTGGTGATTCTAAGCTGGAAGCAGAAGGCGCTGGTCGTCAAGCGGCTGGTCAGTTGACCCAGACCTACGGCGACGTACTGGACGGCGTATCTACGTTCGTTAAAGAAAAACCAGTTGCTGCAATCGCGATTGGTGCAGTAGCGCTGCTGGTTCTAGATCGTCTCTTTCGCCGCTGAGTCATAGAGGAAGGGGCGTTCCGTCAGGGACGCTTCCTTTCCGTCCACCGTCAGAGCTTCATCGATCACAATTGACCGGCTAGCCCCTTCCGGCCGGCTATTTGCCTATCGCCTTGATTGCGTCCTTGCAAGCCTCCATGGCGCCCTCAACGGCAAGCTGCCGGGGCGTGATGTTCAGGATCCCAACTGTTCGCCCAGGGTCTTTGCCCAGTTCTTCCGTCGTGTGCGACAGCGGCGGCGACTCGATGGGCAGTTTCTACGCTGCGCAGCCAAAAAAGTTCTCCAGCCTCGGACAGATAGCAACATAGGTATGGACATTCTGTACCGATCACTCATTTCCTTTCAAAAGCGTCAATCCCTGTAAGCTGAGCCGATAGTGCCCAAAGGCGTTCGGCTTGGTCTGGGTCGGCGGCATAAGGCCGAACGCCGGCAAAGGATGGTGGTTCGTTTGCATCCAGCGAAGCGATCTCACAGTCCTCGCAATATAAGCCTCCCATGCCATTCAACTGTGGAGCTGTTGCGGCCCAAACTTGGGTTGCCGCACCTTGCTGCGTCGTCTTGAACGTCGGATCGGCAAGGTGGCCATTGACGTCTAGCCAGCCGGCGGCAATCATTTCATCCTGCGCCAGATGACGCTGGAGCGGAGTGAGAATTTTGCCGGGGTGAAGGGAGAAAGCCCGTACACCCTCGTGTTGACCAAGCCGATCAAGGTGGACAGCAAACAATGCATTGGCCGTCTTCGACTGCCCATATGCCAACCACTTGTCGTAGCCCTGCGTAAATTGCACATCGTTCCAGCGGATACCCGATTGGTGATGCCCCGCCGATGACACTACTACCACCCTTGCTCGACCCTTGAGTGCAGGCCATAGCAAATTCACGAGGGCGTAGTGCCCCAGATGATTGATGGCGAACTGTGACTCCCAACCCGCCCCTACTCGGGTTTCCGGGCAAGCCATGATTCCCGCGCTGCCGATCAGGATGTCGACGTGTCGGTCGCTTGCCAAGAAACGCTGAGCGAAGTCGCGTACGCTGGTCAGATCGGAAAGATCAAGTCGCTCGATTTCTACATTGGAGATTCCGCTAGTTTTTGCGCGAGCATCGTCTACATCACGCGCTGCGACAACGACACGCGCGCCCGCCTTCGTCAGTGCTCTTGTCGTCTCCAGGCCCAGCCCGGAATGACCCCCGGTGACAATGGCGGTGGTGTTGGATAGATCGGACCCTTCAAGTACCTCTGCGGCGGTGGTTACCGCTCCGTAACCTGAGTGGATGGGAGACTGTTTGCTGGTCATGGCGTGTCCTTGTGAATCTGACATGGAATTGGGGCAAAACCCATGGACACCATTGTCTAGACTAGACTTGGGACTGTGAATGCAGCAAAGTCCAATTATCTGTCGAGATCGTCCTACGCACCTTATGGATCCCCTTTCCGAAACCCTCTCTCTTCTAAATACTCATAACTCCTTTTTTGCAGGTCTGAAGGCTGGTGGAGATTGGGCCATCGATTTTCCACCACCCGACGGCATCAAGTTCAATGCAATCGTTGAAGGGACTTGTTGGCTAATGGTGCAAGGCGTGGAGCAACCTATCCGATTGACGGCCGGAGACTGCTTTCTTCTGCCACGCAAGCGGGCGTTTTCACTCCGCAGCGACTTGTCATTTCCGGCCATCCACTCGGATGCGATTTATCGCCATGCCGTCAATGGCATCGCCAGTTGTGGGACAGCCGATGAGTTTTTCCTGATCGGGGGACGTTTTGACTTCGGTGAGGAGGCTCGCCTTCTATTTGACGGATTGCCTCCCGTCGCCGTCATCAAAAGTGGTTCGGATCAAGCTTCCGTGCTGAATTGGGCCTTGCAGCGTATTGCTCATGAACTTACCAATCCGGCTCTTGGTAACTCGATTGTGGTTCAGCATCTCGGCCACATCATGCTAGTGCAGGTTCTACGAATTTATTTGATCCAAGAAGGAAATACCGCACCGAGCTGGTTGCTTGCTATATCTGATCCACGTATCGGGGCAACCATTCAAGCCATTCATGCCGATCCGGCGCGTTCTTGGTCAGTAGAGAGCCTTGCCAAAATCGCGGGTGTTTCTCGCTCGACCTTCGCTTTGCGATTCAAGCAAAAATCTGGTGTCGCCCCTTTAGAGTACGTCTTGCGCTGGCGCATGCAATTAGCTACGAGATTGTTGAAAACAAACCACACGACCATTTCGTCCATAGCACAAAAGCTGGGCTATGACTCCGACAGTGCTTTTAGCCACGCTTTCAAGCGCATTATGACGTGTTCGCCTCGTGAATACAGAGAGAGAGTGGCCCCCATATCCCAGCAGTAGGGCTGATCTTCAGTAGGCTAAGAACTTGCGCCGCGCATGGGCCATACAGCCGATCTCGGTCACGCCGAGCTCGAAGCTGGCTTTGTAGCCACCAAAATCATCACAGACCAACTTGCCCTTCCAGTCTTCAATGAACCAGCAATCGCGAGCCGGTCATACAAAATTGCCCTGCAAACACGGTCAGCGCCTTGACCAGCACGGGGATCGCAGCATCCAGATCGGCGTCCGCGAACACCATCATTGGCGTCTTGCCTCCCAATTCCAGGCCAAAACGCTTCAGATGTCGCGCGTCCACCTCACTCTTTCCGTTCTCCAGCGCCAGCAGTTCGATCAATGCCTCGGCATTTCGCTCGAACGCATCAGCCAACTCCAGTAGCATTTGGGCTCTCAACGTCACATCGTCTTACCACGGGCTATGACCAAATGCCTGCTGCGCAGCCTCGATACCAAGGCTGGCCTCATTCAACCCGCCTTCGGCGTATTGTCCGATGGATGCGTAGGTTGCCGGATCAATAGAGTCTTTGTAATTGCCAGAGTCCAGCCATTGGCCATTGATCCAGTTCAATACCGGTAATTTGCTCATTGTGTCGCCTCGTGGGTCATACGTACTGGCCAGCTATTTTCTCGGCCAAGGCAATTACGGTGATGTTGGTGGCGACCGAGGGCACATCCGGAAAGATGGACGCATCGACTACTCGCAACCCTTGCAGGCCAAATGGCCGCGCATCCAGATCTACCACCGCACGCGCATCGCCTGGACGCCCCATGGGCGCAGAGGAAGTGGGATGGTGATAGGTATCGAGGGTAGCCCGGGCGCTGGCCAGCAGGGCTTCATCCGAGTCGTTGCCTTTGCCGGGGTTGAGCTCCGAGTGAATCAACTCCCGCAGCGGTGCGGTGTTACCGATCTTGCGGGCCAGGCGAATACCCTCCAGCAGGCGCTGGCGGTCTTCTTCCCTTGCGAGGAAATTCAGGTCGATGCGCGGTGCAACAAATGGATCACGGCTGGCCAGGGTCAGCGTGCCCTGGGACGAGGGGCGGGTGAGGGCTACAGCGAGTACGAACCCCACCTTGGTCGGGCTCTGGTCGTGCGGGAACAGATGGGTTGCGGTGATGTGCAGATCAAGATCGCCATGGCTGGCGCTGCTGCTGTGGGTCCACAACTTGGCACCAATGGCAGGTGACTGTCGGCCGATCAGTTCGGGCCGGGCTGCGTAGGCGTTGTAATAGAAGGGGTGATCCATCAGGTGCTGGCCAACGGGCAACTCCACCACTTGCTCGATTTTCAACGCCTGCAAGTCTGCTTTCGGCCCGACCCCGGAGCGCAGCAGGATGGCCGCACTGCCATAGGTTCCGGCCGACAGGATCACTTCGCCGGCGTGCAACGTCTCGCCATCGGCCAGCCGTACGCCAATAGCCTGCGTGCCTTCGAAAATGACTTTGTCCACCAGACTGTCTGAGCGGATTACGAGGTTCTTACGCGCCCGGACCTCTTCGCTCAGGTACGCCATGCCGGTATTGATGCGCACACCATTGACGATGTTCATTGGATAGGGCCCCACGCCGTCAGCGTCGACCCCATCGAAATCGTTGATGATTTTGAATCCGTTGGCCAACGTCGCATCCATGAACGCCTGCTGCATCGGCGTTACGTCTGCGCGCTTGAGTTGGTGTACTGGCAGTGGTCCTTCGTGCCCATGCAAGGCAGTGTCGCCGCCGCTGCGGGTTTCAAGTTTCTTGAACGAAGGCAGCAGTTCTTCGTAACTCCAACCGGGCAAATTCCAGCGTTTGAAGTCGGTGTCACGTGCGCGAATCGCCACCGCCCCATTAATAGCCGAGCTGCCTCCCAGTACCTTGCCACGCAGCGCCCCAATAGGGTGGTCGACGTAACCTGGCTGAGTCTTGTAACCCCATTCGAACTCAGGGTTGGCATTGGCTCCGACAATGTCGCTGTTGGCGACAATTTCCGGATAGTTTTGCGGACCATAACTGTGACCCGCCTCAAGCAGCAGTACCCGACGGTTGCTGTTCTCACTCAAGCGCCTGGCCAATACCGCACCGGCAGACCCGCCCCCCACAATGATCACATCCACGCGGGAGCTTGCGTCCGAGTCTTTGGTATGAGGCTCACCGGCAGCGTAAGCACTGGTCAGCCCACTGCCTGCTGCCAGGGTTGCGGCGACTGCAACACCGCTTGCCAGTAGAGTCCTTCTTGAGGGGTTACCGAGTGTTTCTCTCATGCATTTTCTTCCTGTTGAACCTGAGGTCAGATGCGTGCTGAGGAAACGATAGAGCCGAACTCGACTGCTTGATAAGCCGGCAAAAAGCGAATCAACGTTTCGTATTTGGCGAACGACCGCTGCTGGGCTGACGTACATTTTTGTACGCCCGGTTTTCACACAAAAACGTTTATCTCAGTGGGTTCAATAGCGGACAGTTTCGCAACACAACCAACTTCAGGAACCACACAATGAACCTATTTAAATCAATGTATTCAGCAGTACTGCCGTTCGCATTCGCACTGTCTATCTCCAATAGTGTGTTCGCATCTGCGCTGCCCGACGCCCAGGCCAGTTACTCGATGAATGTCGGCAAGTTCAAGGTGGTCGCCCTCTATGACGGCTACCTTCCTGCCGATATGGTCAAGATCCTCGAGGGGGGCGACGGCGCCCGCATAAGCACGCTGCTTGAACAGGCAGGGCTGAATAAAGATGCGCGCATGTCCGTCAATGTTTATCTGGTCGATACCGGGGACAAGCAAATCCTGATAGATACCGGCGGTGGCGAACTGACCGGAAGCACCGCCGGCCGCCTGCAGGAAAGCATGAAGGCCGCTGGCTACAACGCCGATCAGATCGATGTGGTACTGATGACCCATCTGCATGCCGATCATATTGGAGGGTTGTTGAACGGGCAGCAACGCGCGTTCAAGAACGCGGTAGTGGAGGTCAATGACAATGAGTTGAACTACTGGATGTCGGACCCCTCCATTGCGTTGGGCAAGGAGGACAAGCCCGAAGCATTCTCTGCGGTTAAACGTTATCTCAAGCCTTACCAGGAAGCTGGCCGTGTCAAAACATTCAAATGGAGCGACAAGCTTTTGGCGGGCATAGAAGCCATCGATTTGCGCGGGCATACCCCAGGGCACACCGGGTTCAAGGTCAGTGAAGGAGGGGACCAATTGCTGTTCTGGGGTGATGTAATCCATGTGCAACCGGTTCAATTCCCTGAGCCGCAAGTCACCGTCATCTATGACAGCACCCCAAGTCAGGCGATCAGTACCCGTAAGGCGGCCTTGGAGGATGCCTCCACATCCACTGACCGATACTGGGTTGCCGACGCCCATATTGATTTCCCAGGTATTGGCAAGGTGGAAAAGAAGGGCGAGGACTACCTCTGGCATCCCGTTCAGAAATGAGTGCAGCGTGATTGAGCACAACGGCACTAAAGACAAGGAGCAATTATATGGAGTGGGGCGATGTTAAGGTCTTTCTTGCCGTTGTGCGTGCCGGAACCTATGCCGATGCAGCAACGCAACTGAGGGTCAGCCGACCTACCGTCAGCCGCCGTGTGCAGGCCCTTGAAGAAGCACTGGGCCAAAAACTGTTCCAGCGCACCGGGGAGGGGCTGGTGATCACGGCCGAAGGCGAATCCATTCTCGAGCTGGCAGAAAGCATGGAACAAAGCGCCTTGGCGCTAAATCGCAAGATGGCAGTCCATGATGAGCACCTTGAGGGCGCTATAAGAATTACCTGTCCAGAGTGGTTCGCTGGTTATGTAATGCCTGACTTGATGGTGAGCTTCGCGCGCAAGCATCCGAATATTCGAGTGGAAATCCTGACTTCGCCGCGCATGCTCGACTTATCCAGACGTGAAGCCGACGTTGCACTTAGAAACGTCCCGTTCGACCAACCGGATATCGTTCAGCGCAAATTGATGGACGTTCGATATGCGGTGTACGCGGCGCAGAACTACAGCGTCGCCAGCGGTACAGGGGAGGGGGTCAACCTGATTCTGATGAATGCAGACCTCAACCATTTTCCGGATGTGGCATGGCTACAGAAATTGCTACCCGAAGCGTCCGTCATGCAACGCAGTAACGACCGGATCATTCAGGCGCAGTTATGCGCGGCAGGGCTGGGGCTCGCAGTGTTGCCGGTGGTCGTGGGTGAGAAAATCCCGGAACTTAAAGTGATCGATCTGGGAGCGCCTCCACCCGGCCGGGAACTCTGGCTGGGTTACCACCGTGATTTGCGTGATGTACCACGATTAAAGGCCGTTGTGCGCGCGCTCTTTAGTGCACAGACAACAGTTTGAATATGATGAGGACGTTATGAAACGCAGCAATATTAGTTTTATTTCCGAGGGTACTCTATTAAAGGGCTGGCTTTACGAGCCAGAAAACACCTCGTCTGCAACACCCGCTATTGTCATGGCGCATGGTTTTACATCGGTCAAGGAACAATATCTTGATAAATATGCGGAGGTGTTCTGTTCGCAAGGTTTTCATGTACTGGTCTATGACCATGCAAACTTTGGCGAAAGTGAAGGCACGCCGCGCCAGGAGATGGACCCTGTATTGCAACGTCGGGGCTATCGCGACGCCATTACTTTTGTGCAATCACTTCCAGGCATTGATCCACAGCGAATTGGCATCTGGGGAACAAGTCTGAGCGGCGGGCATGTCATAGAAGTTGCTGCAATCGATCGCCGCGTAAAATGCGTTGTTGCTCAGGTTCCCTCGATCAGTGGCTATGAGTCGGCGAAGCGTCGGCTACGCTCGGACCTGGTGCCTGCCATGCTTGCTCGCTATGACAATGACCGGCAGGCCCGTTTTGCAGGTGCACAACCTGCAACCATTGCGGCTGTGTCCAATGACCCGAGCGTTGCCTGTGCCATGGTAGGAGCAGACAGTTATGAGTACTTTATGAACACTACGTCTTTTGCGCCGAACTGGAAGAATGAGGTGACCTTGAGGAGCACCGAGTTGTTCCGGGAGAACGAACCAGGTCATTTTATTTCGCGTATCAGCCCAACGCCGTTCCTGATGATTGTGGGGGATAACGATCTCTTGACCGCCACGGACATATGCCTCACGGCCTATGAAAAAGCGCTGGAGCCAAAGAAGCTTGTGATGATCAAAGGAGGGCACTTCACTCCCTACGTTGAAAACTTCAAGGTTACGAGTGAAGCCGCTGCCAGCTGGTTCAGTCAACACCTCAACAGCTGACATGACCAGGCCTTCAAAGCAAACGAAGATCTCGGGCTTTGCGCACACTCAACTGACGGTTTCCAGATAAGCCGTCAGTTGCTGCTCCCATATAGGAGGGCTGCCAATCTGTTCGATCAGAAAGTTCGACAAGGCCTCCAACTTAGGCGATGTGCGCTGCGACTGACGATAAACCAGCGATATGTTACCGCCCCGAGGCTCGTGAGAAGTCAACACGATCTGAAGCTCACCGGCAACGATTGCATCCACGGCAAGGAAGGTAGGCAATATCGCCAGCCCCATGCCAGCTTTTGCACCCTCCAGCAATTGAAATCCATTGTTTGTGCGCATCCGGCTTCGAACCCGGAAAGACTCTGTCAAGTTACCTACCGGCAATGCCCACATGCCGTGAGGCTCACGATGCACATACAGCAGGGCATGGTGCTCGGCCAACTCCTCGGGCGTTTGCGGCGCACCATAAGTGGCTATGTACCCAGGACTTGCACAGATGAGATGGCGGTTTCCAGCAATGCTTCTGGCGACCAGGGAGGAGTCAGGCAATTCACCAATGCGAATCGCAGCATCAAAGTTCTCCTCCTGTAAATTCACATAACGGTCATCATATTCAATATCCAGGCGCAACGACGGGTAGCGCAGCGCAAAGGACGAAAGAATCTGCGTCAGATAACGGCTGCTGAACGCCATCGGTGCCGACAAACGAAGGTTGCCGCTTAATTCAGATGTGAACGTAAGAATGGCTTCTTCGGCGTGCTCAACATCCGCAAGGATACGTACGCAGTGCTGATAAAACACTTTTCCCGCCTCAGTCGGGCTTACTTGGCGACCTCGATCGAAAAGAATAATGCCAAGGCGTTTTTCCAACTGCCGGATGCGCTGGCTCACCACCGACTTGGCTGTTCCAAGACGCCTTGCGGCCTCTGAAATACTACCGGTATCGACGGTTACCACGAAGCAATGCATCTCAGCCAACTTGTTCACGGGCCGCTCCTGTTGCTGTGCCATTGGGCGTGCGTAAGGGGTGTAGAGATGAGTACCGTATTTGGAACTCTACCCACCTGGAAGTGGAATGAATGTACTGGTGTGCGTGATGATAAGTGGAATTGCATAAATATATGAGTGGGTTGAAAAGAAATTGACCCAAGCAGCCTAGGCACCCGCAGCAATTCAATCGGTTTACTGTGCAAGTCATACCGTTGTTGCAAGCGCCTGGTGTGTATCGCACGGCGTATGAAGGCACGACGTTGCGCGGGAGCTAAGGATTGGACATTCCCAGGTTCACCTATGTTTTCCACGTCCCCGAAAGTCGGGGCATTGGCTTTCTGATGAGCGTGTGGTCGGTTTGTATCGTTGTGTATCTGCGCATTAGATAGATACACAGCGATTCTTTTAAGTCGGTTGATGACACATACGGGATACCTGCGGGGCTTTAAATGAACCCATCGAGAAGGCGAAAACCTTCTCCAATGGATGACTCATTTAACTCGCGTCTATCTCTGCGCGTTTCGCGACGTTGTCGACCAATGACTTATAGGAAATTCAAAATGCCTGCAGCTACGTTCGGTTTCACCTGGCGCCATAGTCAGGCTTCTTCCGTGAGAATGGGCGTTTTGGGGTTGGCACTGATAGCCGGCAGCGGTGGTGCCTGGGCTGCTGGCCCGGCCGCCGATGCGTCAGTTGCCAGCTCGGCCTCGACCAATCCCGAATCGATCCGACCTTATCGAATTCATGTCGATGAAGCTCAATTGACCGATCTGAAAAAGCGCATTGCGGCAACCCGCTGGCCGGACAAAGAGACCGTCAATGACGTTTCCCAAGGCGTGCAGTTGGCCCAGGTCCAGGCGCTGGTGAAGTATTGGGGCAGCGGCTATGACTGGCGCAAGGCCGAAGCAAAGCTCAATGCGCTGCCTGAATTCATCACGACTATCGACGGCGTCGATATTCAATTCATCCATGTTCGCTCGCGAAACCCCAACGCGATGCCACTGCTTCTGACACACGGATGGCCTGGCTCACAATTCGAGTTCCTGAAAACTATCGGCCCGCTGACGGATCCCGTTGCTTACGGGGGTAAAGTTGAAGATTCGTTCGACGTGATCATTCCATCGATTCCGGGACACGGTTTTTCCGGTAAGCCAACTGAATTGGGCTGGGGGCCGGATCGAGTCGCGAAGGCTTGGGATGTGCTCATCAAGCGCCTGGGTTATACCCACTATGTTTCCCAGGGCGGAGATCACGGTTCAGTGATATCGGATGCATTGGGCCGCCTGAATCCGCCGGGTCTGTTGGGCATTCACTTGAACATGCCGGCCACCATCCCGCCCGAATTGGTCAAGCCGATCAATAGTGGTGACCCGGCCCCTGTCGGGCTCACTGAGCCTGAACGCAAGGCGTTTGACTCCTTGAGCACCTTCTTCGGCCGCAATGCAGCATACGGCGCGATGATGGTTACGCGCCCGCAGACTATCGGTTACCTGCTGGCCGATTCGCCTACCGGTACTGCGGCGTGGATGTACGAAAAAATCGCCGCGTGGACGGACAGTGATGGTCAGCCTGAACGGGTATTGACCCGTGACGAGATGTTGGACGATATCAGCCTGTACTGGCTGACGAACGCAGGCGCATCGTCATCGCGTTTCTACTGGGAAAACAACAACAACAATTTCAGCGCTGCCGCGCAGAACACCGCAAGCATCAAGGTGCCGGTGGCGATCACGGTCTTCCCGCACGAGATCTATCAGGCGCCAAAAAGCTGGGCGCAACGCGCTTACCCATCACTTTCCTACTACAGCCAGGTTAACAAGGGCGGCCACTTCGCTTCCTGGGAGCAACCTCAATTGTTCAGCGAGGAGTTGCGGGAGGCCTTCCGGCCGCTTCGCGCCAAGCTGAGCGCAACGAAGACAGCCCAGTAGCTCGCACGCAATCGAGTCAACACACCGGGCCGCTATTCGGCGGCTCGCTACGGAGAAACACCATGGAGATGACCTTGCTGAACAACCAAAATAAATCCAGCCGCCTGCGGGGTCTTGCCCCATCGCTGTTGGCAGCAGCGGTGCTGCAATTCGCAGCGGTGGCTGTCGGTTTTTCCCAAGCCAGCGCGGCTGATGTACCCGCGTCCACCATTGGGGCGATCACGCCGGGAGCTCACACCTCTCTCGGTGCTCTTAAGCATGTGAAAGCGGGGCTGCTGGACGTTTCTTACGCGGAACTCGGCCCAGCCGATGGCCCTGTGGTCATTTTGTTGCACGGCTGGCCCTACGATATCAACGCATACGCTGATGTCGCTCCTGCTTTGGCGGACAAGGGATATCGAGTGTTGATCCCTTCTGCGCGCGGTTATGGCGATACGCATTTTCTCTCGGCCAAGACAGTTCGCAATGGTCAACCTGCTGCGCTGGCGAGCGACCTGATCGACTTCATGGACGCGCTGAAGATCAAGACGGCGGTGCTGGGTGGGTTTGACTGGGGCGCCCGCACTGCAGATATCGTTGCCGCACTGTGGCCGGAAAGAGTCAAAGCCCTGGTCGCTGTGAGCGGTTACCTGATAGGCAGCCAAGAGGCGGGCAAGGCGCCATTGCCGCCAGCCGCCGAACTGCAGTGGTGGTACCAGTTCTACTTCGCGACCGAGCGCGGGCGCCTGGGCTACGAGAAAAACACCCATGACTTCGCCAAGCTCATCTGGAAGCTGGCGTCGCCACAGTGGAATTTCGACGACGCCACTTATGAGCGCAGCGCGGCGTCCTTGCAAAACCCTGATCACGTGGCCGTGTCGATTTTCAACTACCGCTGGCGCCTGGGGTTGGTCAAGGGCGAGGCCAGATACGACGCGCTGGAGAAGAAACTCGCGGCATTTCCATCCATCAGCGTGCCCACCATCACCCTGGAAGGTGATGCGAACGGCGCACCGCACCCACCTGCCGAAGCGTACGCCAAGCGCTTCACTGGCAAGTATGAGTACCGATTGATCACCGGTGGTGTTGGTCACAACTTGCCGCAGGAAGCGCCGAAAGCCTTCGCCCAGGCGGTGATCGATGCCGATCATCTTTGAAAAAACTGGCTGAGAGGAGAGCGATGATGAAGCTGAAATTTCTTGCCGCGATGCCGGCTGCCATTGCAATCGCAGCGTTGACCGCTACCGGTGTTGCCTCGGGCGACGCCAGTACTGGCGACGCCTCACCGATCTATGGCGTGAAATTGCCTGAAAACTACCGCCTATGGCCGCTGATTGCGCCAGCGCAGGAAGCAGCACCCCTGAATGAACTGCGAGCCGTGCTGGGCAATGACTTGGCCATCAAGGCTTATCAGGACTCAACGCTGCCATTCCCCGATGGCACGGTGCTGGTAAAGCTGGCCTGGAAACATGTGCAGTCCCCGGAATTCGAGCCGGCGTCTATCCCGGGGTCGGCCACGACCGCGCAGGTGATGGTCAAGGACTCGAAAAAATATGCAGCAACCGGTGGTTGGGGATTCGGGCGGTTTATCAACGGTAAACCGGCCGATGAAGCCCAACACGAAACCTGCTTCGCCTGTCACCAGGCGCGAGTGCGTAATCACGACTTTGTCTTCACTCGCTTCGCTCCCTGATTTCCCGTCAACCCCGGAGTTAACAATGAAAAAAGTATTAACCGCACTGGCCGTCGCCGTCAGCTTGAGCATGGCGACACACGCTTGGTCGCAAACTGAAAAAGCCACGATTGTGCTCGTGCATGGCGCGTTTGCCGATGCGTCGAGTTGGAATGGCGTCGTGAAGATTCTTGAGAAGGACGGTTACCCGGTGGTTGCTGCTGCCAACCCATTGCGCGGTGTAAAGAGCGATGGTTCGGCAATCTCGGCATTGCTGACGAGCATTCATTCGCCGGTGGTGTTGGTCGGCCATTCCTATGGCGGCACCGTTATCAGCGATGCGGCCAACGATCATGTCAACGTCAAAGCCCTGGTTTACGTCAGTGCGTTTGCACCTGAGGCCGGGGAAACCGTCGCCGGGCTGGCCGGCAAATTCCCGGGCAGCACGCTGGGCCCAACGCTGGCTGCGCCTGTACCGCTGGCCGATGGGGGCAAGGATTTGTACATCCAGCAGGACAAATTTCACAACCAGTTCGCCGCTGATGTCCCCGCGAAAGAGGCGGCATTGATGGCCACCACCCAACGTCCGGTAACGGAAGCGGCGCTCAACGAAGCGTCCGGCAGCCCCGCCTGGAAACATATTCCGTCCTGGTACATCTACGGCGACAAGGACAAGAACATTCCCCCGCAAGCCATGGCATTCATGGCCAAGCGCGCCGCTGCCAAAGCCGTGGAAGTGGTCGAGGGCGCGTCACATGTCGTGATGGTTTCAAACCCGGAACCGGTCGCTCGCCTGATCGAAAAAGCCGCCACGGCGAAGTAACACGCTGAGGGTATCAATGATCTGGCGAAGGACCAGTTTCCGACAGGACACGGCACTCATGCAACGCCTTGGGAAATTGCCGTGACTTAGCGGGCCTATCCGCACGCTATCAAGTCGGTTGACTACTCGCCACAGACCGCCAACTGGGGCCCATAATCAGGTACGCCACGATGTGGAAGATCAATCACAGTTACATTGATGGAGCATTCGTTCCCGTTCAGGGCAATGAAACGGTGCAATGCATCAATCCGGCTACCGAGGAGGTCATTGGTACGCTCACCCTGGCTGATCGTGAAGATGCCAGGCGCGCTATCGCGGCGGCTTCGCGTGCTCAAGTCGCGATGAGCCGCACCTCCAAGGCCGAGCGTATCGACATGCTCGAGCAGTTGCAGACTGCCGTGCTGGCGAGCACGAATGAAATTCGCGATACCGCCATCCAAGAGTACGGTGCGCCGTTTGCCCGTGCGCAATGGGTCAGTCGCTACGCTTCGCAGTCATTTACCAATGCGGCGCAGGTGTTGAAACACTTCGACCTGAGTCGTACGGTCGGTGACGCGACCGTGGTGATGGAGCCGGTCGGAGTCGCGGCGCTGTTTGCCCCCTGGAACAGCACCGCCGGGACGATATGCAGCAAACTGGCATCGGCCATTGCGGCTGGCTGTGCCTCGGTCATCAAACCGAGCGAGTTGAGCCCCTTGCAGACCACCGTGCTCGCCCAAGCGTTGCATCGCGCAGCGTTGCCCAAAGGGGTTTTCAACATTCTGTTGGGCCGCGGTAGTGATGTGGGTGATGAAATAAGCGCCAGCCCACTCATTGCGAAAATTTCATTCACCGGGTCTACCGCCACCGGAAAGCTCATTGCATACGCCGCAATCGAGACCATGAAGCGAGTGAGTCTGTCGCTCACGGGGAAGTCGGCCTCTATCATCCTGGATGACGCCGATCTCGACATCGCCATTCCCCTGGCTCTGAGTGCTGCGTTCATGAACAACGGTCAGGCATGTGTCGCCGGCACACGTCTGCTGGTGCCACGCACGCACGCCGAAGACATTATCAACCGCGTCAAAAGCCTTGTTGGAGCGATGGTCGTCGGCAATCCGCAGGATCCGGCCACTGCTCTCGGGCCGCTGGTCAATCGCACCCAATTCGACCGCGTACAAGCTTTCATCCGCCGCGGGCAGGCGCAAGGCGCGACGTTGATTATCGGCGGGGAGGGCAGACCGACCGGCTTGGATAAGGGCTATTTCGTCAGGCCTACGGTCTTTGCCGACGTCAGCAGTGACATGGACATCGCGCAAGCGGAGATATTCGGCCCGGTGCTATCGATCATGGCGTATGACTCGCAAGAACAAGCGGTCGCCATTGCCAATGCCAGTATCTACGGCTTGCAGGCTTATGTGTTTTCCCGGCAACCGGAACGTGCCCAACGCCTGGCGAACCAGCTGCAGGCCGGCTCGGTGTTGATCAACAGAATTTCGCCAGAGCTGCTGGCGCCGTTCGGCGGGGTAAAGCAGTCCGGTGTCGGCCGGGAGTTTGGAGTCTTTGGGCTGGAAGCATTTCTTGAGGCCAAAAGCATCGTGTCCGATTAACCTGGTGTGAGCGGCAGATTGTGGTCGCGCAACCCAGGCCCCAGGAGAAAAAGCCAATGGCCCACGGCGCGTTGCCTGTGGGCCATTGTTTCTTTAAGGGTTACGCGGCTGCAGCTTTCGCCTCCTGCAGCAGTTGCTGAATCATCTTTTCCTGCGTCTTGTAGCCACCTTCTCCGAAGTGGGTGAAACGCACTTGCCCTTTGGCGTCGATCAGGTAGTGCGCAGGCCAGTACTGGTTATCGAAGTTGCGCCAGATCGCGTAGTTGTTATCGATGGCCACCGGGTAAGTGATGCCGAGCTTTTTCACCTCATCCCTGACATTGCTGATGATCCGTTCAAAGCCGTATTCCGGAGTGTGGACGCCGATTACCACCAAGCCATCCTTCTCGTATTTCTGCGCCCAGTCCTTCACATACGGCAGGGCGTGCTGGCAATTGATGCAGTCGTAAGTCCAGAAATCGACGAGCACCACTTTGCCTCTGAGCGACTCACTGGTCAGTGCGGGCGAATTGAGCCATTCCACCGCGCCGGCCAGCGACGGCATCGGGCCTTGGGCGTTGTCGAGGGTGGGCTCGGCCTTGGCCTTGCTTACCAGGTATTCGACGACTTTGGGGACGCGTTCCAGCACGCCTTTTTCCAGCACGCTGACGCCTTCGGACGACGCCCCGGCCAACAGCGTCTTGTCGGCACCGGTAGAAATCATCAGCGCTGCGGCCAGGACCGCAAAACCGGTGGCGCGACGCAGCCAGCCGGTGACCGGAATCGAGGCCTTCAGGCGATTGACTAAACCGCGTCCGGCGAAAATCAGCGTACCCAACGACAGTGCACTGCCCAGGCCGTAGGCTGCCAGCAGCAGGCTGGTTTGCGCATTGGCGCCTTGCAGCATGGCGCCGGTAAGGATCACCCCGAGGATAGGCCCGGCGCACGGCGCCCAGAGCAGGCCGGTGGCGACGCCGATCATCAGCGAACCCAGCGGCCCGGACATTTTGCGCGTCTGGGGGTCGAGGCGATTGCCCAGTAACACGAACGGGCTGGCCAGCCAGCCGCTGATTCGCGCCGAGATCAGCGACAAGGCAAACAGCGCCATCACCACCAGTGCCACATGTCGCCCGGTGTTGTTGGCCTGAATCACCCATTCACTGCTGACCACGGCCAGACTGGAAATCAGCGCGAAGGTCAGGACCATGCCGCCAAGGGTGAGCAGGATCGATGAGCGTGTGCGGTCGATACCGGCGAACAGAAATGGCACGACCGGCAGGATACAAGGGCTGAGGACGGTCAATAAGCCGCCCAGGAATGCGATGAGGAACATAAGGGTCACCTGATGAAATGTGGGCCGAACTCAGTTATCGCTGTGGCAATCGGCAAATTTGCGGTAGTTCAGGGTCTCGGTCTTGCCCTGCGAATTCAGGTAGGTCAGTTGGGCATCGACGATGCCGCAGGAAGCCCCGGCATCCTGTGTCATTGCCAGCACTTTCTGGATGTCCAGGTGCGTGCCGTAGGTGTAGGTTTGCGGCGTGACGTCGGCTTCGGCGCGGGCCGAGAAGGTGCAGATATTCAGGGCGGCAAACAGGCAAGCGGCATAGAGGGTATTGGTGTTCATGGTCGTTTTCTCAAGGCTTCGATGGTTGGGTGGTTCAGTTGAGCCGAGGCGCTTGGGTTGGCCTCGATGTGGCTCATTAGAAGCCCGTGAGGTATCTCGTCTGTGTCAAAAACAGGCGCGGATAACTCGATTCGTATCAGGACCCCGTCCTGATACACGGCCATACAACCCCCCCGGAAATTGTTGTTTTTGCCTCTGCATGTATCCTTCGCCAGAGCAGATACACTGCAATACAAACCGCCGCGGGCGAACGGACTCAGTCTCTATAGACTGAGCCGCAATTCCCATTGACAGAGGCTTGGCCCATGGAACACGTTGATCACATCCTCATCGTGGACGATGACCGTGAGATTCGAGAGATGGTAGGCAACTACCTGAAGAAGAACGGCCTGCGCACTACCGTGGTTGCGGATGGCCGCCAGATGCGCTCGTTTCTCGAGTCCACGCCGGTTGACCTGATCGTGCTGGACATCATGATGCCAGGCGACGATGGCCTGGTGCTCTGCCGCGACATTCGCGCCGGTAAACACAAGGCCACGCCGGTGCTGATGCTAACCGCCCGCAACGACGAAACCGATCGCATCATCGGCTTGGAAATGGGCGCCGACGATTACCTGGTCAAGCCGTTCGCCGCCCGTGAATTGCTGGCGCGCATCAACGCTGTGCTGCGCCGTACGCGCATGCTGCCGCCCAACCTGGTCGTTACCGAAACCGGAAGGTTGCTGGAGTTCGGGCGCTGGCGCCTGGACACATCCGCCCGCCATCTGCTTGATGAAAACGGCACCATGGTCGCCCTCAGCGGCGCTGAATATCGCCTGCTGCGGGTGTTCCTCGACCATCCGCAACGGGTACTCAATCGCGACCAGTTGCTCAACCTGACCCAGGGCCGTGACGCCGACCTGTTCGACCGTTCCATTGATCTGCTGGTCAGCCGCCTGCGCCAACGCCTGCTTGACGATGCCCGCGAGCCGGCTTACATCAAAACCGTGCGCAGCGAAGGGTATGTCTTCTCGCTGCCGGTGCAAGTGCTTGGAGCACCGGCATGAAGCCTTCGCTGCATTGGCCTCGTACCCTCGTCTCGCGGCTGTCGCTGATCTTTCTGGTAGGGCTGACCCTGGCGCAGGCCTTGTCCTTCGGCGTGCAGTATTACGAGCGTTACGAAACCGCGAAAAACACCATGCTCGGTAATCTGGAAACCGATGTGTCGACGTCCATTGCCATCCTCGACCGCTTGCCCGCCGAGGAACGCATGAGTTGGTTGAAACAACTGGATCGACGCAATTACCGCTATCTGCTCGATGAAGGCTCGCCAGGCGCCGCCCTGCGTGACACGCCGATTGCAGTGACCTCGATCAAGGAGGCCATCGGCAAGGATTACCCGATGACCGTGACAGACATTCCCGGGCCTATCAAACACTTCCAGGTCCATCTGAAACTGGCTGACGGCAGCCCCGTGACCATCGACGTGCGCCCCTCAATGGTGCCGTTGTCGCCGTGGCTGCCGGTGGTTTTGCTGGGCCAGTTGGCCTTGATGATTCTGTGCGCGTGGCTGGCCGTGCGCATTGCCATACGCCCGCTGACCCGCCTGGCCCAGGCCGTGGAAAACCTCGATCCCAATACTCACCCGGTGCATCTGGATGAACAAGGCCCGACCGAAGTCGCACACGCTGCCATCGCCTTCAATGCCATGCAGGCGCGCATTGCTGCCTATCTGAAAGAGCGCATGCAACTGCTGGCGGCGATTTCCCACGACCTGCAAACCCCGATCACGCGCATGAAACTGCGTGCCGAATTGATGGACGACTGCGGCGACAAAGACAAATTGTGGAATGACCTCGGCGAGATGGAGCATCTGGTGCGTGAAGGCGTTGCCTATGCCCGCAGCGTGCATGGTGCCACCGAAGAAAGCCGCCGTACCGATCTTGATTCATTCCTCGACAGCCTCGTGTTCGACTACCAGGACATGGGCAAGGACGTGCAGCTCAGCGGCAAAAGCGCCGCAGTGATTCACACGCGGCCCCACGCGCTGCGCCGAGTGCTGGTAAACCTCACGGATAACGCGCTCAAATTCGCCGGTGCAGCGCAGCTGCGGGTCGAATCGAAGGACGGCGACAGCCTCTCGGTGACCGTGATGGATCGTGGTCCCGGCATCGCCGAAGAGGAGCTGGCCCGTGTGGTTGAGCCATTTTACCGCGTGGAAAATTCGCGCAACCGCAGCACCGGCGGCACGGGCCTGGGCCTGGCTATCGCCCAGCAACTGGCACAAGCCCTCGGCGGCTCCCTGACCTTGAGAAATCGCGAAGGCGGCGGACTGTGCGCTGAACTGAGATTACCGACGCGCTTATCGTAGGAGCACGAATCATGCAGGATACGTTCAATCTGTCCCGTTTCGTCGAGGCTCAGCGCCCGGTGTTCAGTCGAGTCATGGACGAGCTGCGCGCGGGCCGCAAGACGAGCCATTGGATGTGGTTCGTCTTCCCGCAATTGCAGGGGCTGGGTCGCTCCGATATGGCCGGACGCTTCGCGATTTCCTGTCTTGCCGAGGCTCGTGCCTACCTCCAGCATGAGTTGCTGGGGCCACGACTGGAGGCGTGTGTCGCGGCCGTTTTGCAGCATCGAGGGGTGAGTGCCGAGCAGATATTCGGCTCGCCCGATGACCTGAAATTTCGCTCCTGCCTTACGCTGTTCAAGAGTGTCCCGTCCGGCCCCGCTGTGTATCAGCAGGCGCTCGAGCAGTTTTATTCGGGTGAGCCGGACCGCAAGACGCTGCTCTTGCTTGGGCAATCGGCGTGAGTGCTAAACCTTGGGAGGATCCTTATCAATTGCTGAACGTTGATGTGTATCTGGAGCGGCTCAAGGAGGAGGGTGGTGAGTTGCGCCAGCTGCAGGGCGTGATCGGTAATTCAATGAGATTCGGGCAGCCTGATCGAATACCTTCTTCGACAGCTCCCGCAATATCATGCTGGACCGACTCAGCTCAGCCGGTTGTGATTGAACCCGCCTGCTCTTGATTCCCTTCGCGTTGTTTCTCCGCGCTCTCAAAAGGCGCGCGCTCAAGGCCCGCTGCGTACGCCTTTATCCTGGGCTTCAATGACGAGCCGAGTGCGGTCTTCGGACAGCAGCATTCGCGCCGTGACCAGTATCGGCAATCAATTGTGACGCATCACTGATGATCCATTGAATTGCAGAACCTTACAGAAATATTAGGGGGCGAGTGACAGGCTTCCTTCATAATATCAAATTTAACATAATATACATTATGCGAACCATTGGGATTGTCCTTCAGGGGCTCTGTTCGTCGCATTTCACTAATGCGACGATCACCGCGCCCCAGATTCAAAAGCAGCCATCGTCGCCCTCACTGACCTGCCTCCGATTGACCCTTGGGCCATCGGACGTTTACGGCGAGTCAGCACACCGTTCACCAACGCTGTGGTGAAATCGATAACGTTGTCCGTCATAACGCAGTACTGGGAAACAAGAACCCGGGCCGCCGACTTCGACATCAGGCCAACCATTACTGCCTTTGCCAGGGAGAAACTCAGCGACGCCGATTTCTTTGAGCATGAGTTTCCAGCCACCGTCAGGCTGCTGGCTGACTAGATAAAATCCGGTACCTGCTTGCCCATAACAGTCAGTGCTGCCTTCGGTAATCAACGCATCCGGCCGACCGTCACCGTTCAGGTCCTCAATCAACTCCATGGTTGCCGGCGTGTAGCTACCCGTTGTCTCGACTTCGCACTCCGACGCCTCTTGGTTAAATCCAGCAGCGCGGAAAGCTTTTACCTGCTCGCTACGCGGCAGTTCATCCGCCAGCGCCGTGGCACTGGTCAGGAGACATGCCACCCATAGACCTGACGTAAGCCTTCCCCGCATAGAGACCGTCCCTTTATGATGCTCAAATGTTAAGTATCGTGCATGTACCCACACTAGCGTAAAGGATGAGCTAGCTCTGCCCTTGCCATATAACCAATATATATAACTAAACTAAATGAATATTTAGTAGAGTTATATATACAGCTTTACCGCGCTGACAAAAAACCTCAATAACCACTCACCGCCGTCATCGCCCCACCCACAATCGCAATCCCAGAGCTGCTGCCCAAACGTGTCGCGCCGGCTTCAATCATCTTCAACGCCGTTGGATAATCGCGCACGCCACCGGATGCCTTTACCCCAACCCTGGCACCCACAGTTCTGCGCATCAGTGCCACATCTTCGACCGTAGCCCCGCTTCGGCTGAACCCGGTGGACGTCTTGACGAAGGCCACACCCAGGTCACGGCAGATTTCGCAGGCCTGGACCTTCTGCTTGTCATCAAGCAGGCAGGTTTCCAGGATGACCTTCAACGGCACGGCGCCGCAGGCCTGTTGGACCAAGGCGATGTCTTCGCGCACGGCGTCCAGCAGCCCGTCCTTCAACCAGCCGATATTGAGCACCATATCGATCTCCCCTGCCCCGGCGGCAATCGCCTGTTGGGCTTCGTAAGCCTTGGTGTCACTCAGGCCGGCGCCCAGTGGAAAGCCGACCACGGCGCAAATCACCACCCTGTCGTCGGTCAGGCACGAAGCGGCATAAGGCACCTGTGCGGAATTGAGGCACACCGAATAAAAGCCATGCTCGCGGGCTTCCTCGCACAAGGTGCGGATCTGTGCACGGGAGGCGTCGGGCGCCAGCAAGGTGTGATCGATGTATTTGGCCAATGCGGCGGGTGGGAGACTGTTCATTTAATGGGCCCTTGCCTGTATGTTGCCAATGATTGTGAGGCGCTTGTCACAGCGCTCACGTTAATTAGTTACAATAATAACAAATAATGTTACTTATTTAACACTAACAATCAAGCCCTGGAAGACTCGTGGACAGTAGAAAAGCCGAGCGATTGAAGCTTATCCAACAAGCCTTGCAAGACCAGAACGCCATTCATCTGAAGGAAATGGCTGCACTGCTGGACGTTTCCGAGATGACCCTGCGCCGCGATCTCAACCACTTCAGCGATCACCTGCGGCTGCTGGGTGGCTATATCACCCGCATCGGCAATGAGAGCGGCGATTACCGGGTGGCCGAGCAGGACACCCGCCACGTCGAGGAAAAACGCCGCATCGGCAAACTCGCCGCCGCGTTGATCCAGGCCGGTGATACGGTATTTTTCGACTGTGGCACCACCTCGCCTTTTGTGGTTGATTTCATCCCTGATGCGCTGGAGTTCACTGCGGTGTGCAGTTCCTTGAACGTGCTGCTCAAACTGCAGAACAAGCCCAATTGCCACATCGTGTTGTGCGGTGGCACCTTTCACCGCAAGAACCAGGTTTTCGAAAGCAACGCCGAGAGCAGCATCCTCGACAGCGTGCGCCTGACGTGGGCCTTTGTGACTGCCGCCGGCGTCAGCCAGGCGTTTGGCGTAACGTGCTTCAACTTCAATGAAGTCGAGGTCAAGCAGAAGGTCATGCGCCAGGCTCAGCAACGCGTATTGCTTGCCGATTTCAGTAAGTTCGACACGGTGCGCACCGCGCACTTCGCCGCCCTGGAAGACTTTCAGTACGTGGTCAGCGACAAGAAAATCCCCCGCAGCTATAAGGACGTCATCCAGGCCAATGGCGCGCAGTTGCTGGTTTAACCCAGCAACCGTTGCCGTTCCTGTGCACTCAAATAACCGGTGCTGACACTGAACGAAGCGCTGGTTCCAGCCGCCAGCATGCGTACGTGGCCTTTGGCTTTCTCGGCGTTATAGCCCTCGGGTTCGCAGGTGGACGGCAACACGAATGCCGCCACTTGCTGATCCGGCGTGTGCAGGATCCAGCGGGCAGCGTGGGCAAACTGTTCGGGACGGTAGCGGGTGTAGAACGCCGCACCGCTGGGATGATCCAGCAGAAAGTGCGCCTGGCCCGTGGCGTCGGTGCCAACGTCGTCGAAGAAAAACACGATCTCCGGGTCGTACAAGGCCGGCTGTTCAAGGCAGGCCAATTGCGCAGGCTGCTCGGCCAGCTGCGCCATGTAGGCGCTCCATGCCGGCGTCGGCTTGACATGGTCCGGCACGCTGGTGCGCAAACGCTGGCGCTGCATGCCCAATGGCTCGACAAACCGCGCGCCGTCCACATACGCATAGTTCATGTGGGCCATATACATCAGGTCCATGGGCTTGCCGGCCAGGTTCGTTACCTGCATGTCGATATCGAACAGGGCCGAATCGGCGCGCAGTGTCACGCTGGGACTCGCCCGATAGCGATCGCCGAACCCCTTGGCATATTCATACGAGCCTCCCAGGCGCACAACGCCCTCGTCCACCTCCAGCCAGGCCGTGTCCATGGGCGCGCAGGGCATTTCGCCGTGCAAGGCATGCGTGTCATCCGGCGCCGGGCAGCCGTTGCGCAGCAGGCCACTGTGAAACATGAAGCAGCCGTAGGTCTCGATGATCGTCGGGCTGGGCCGGGGTTGCTCAAACAGATTGCTCATGGTCAAGTCGCAACCGTCGAACACGGCTGACCAGATCATCTGCCCCTGATAAGGCAGTATCACCAATCGGCCACGGCTATTCTCCAGGCTTACGGCCAGTACACCAGACGGGTAAGTCCAGGCACTGACCTTGAAGGCCGACGATTGCAGCAGGACTTTCTCCTGCTCGCCAAACACCGCAGGGTACAACGCGATACGTGTCTTCATGAGGCCACCGCCCCGGTCGCGCCCACCGGTAAGGCGCCGGGTTGGCGCATGCACTTGAGTGCATACATCACGATCACAATGAAGCACAGCAACGGCACGCTGTAAGCCAGTTGCATGTTGCCGCCGCTGGCGTCAGACAACAGGCCCTGGAAGATCGGGATCACCCCGCCGCCGACAATGCTCATCACCAGCAATGAACCGCCGACGCCGGTGTCTTCACCCAGGCCGTCGATGGTCAGGCCGTAGATGGTTGGCCAGCAAGGACCCAGGAAAATACTCACGCCGACCGCTGCATATACCGCCGAAATGTTCGGCACCAGAATGGTGTAGGCCAGCAGCACGATACACAGCACCCCGTAGATCGCGAGGACCTTGGCGGGATGCAGGCGCCGCATCAACAGGTTGGCGATCAACTTGCCGACAAAGTAGGCGGCAAAGGTGGTCAGCAGAAACCATGAAGCGCTGCGTTCATTCATACCGCCCATCTGCATGGCCAGCCGGATGGTGAAGCTCCATACCCCGACCTGCGCCCCCACATAAAGAAACTGCGCCAATACGCCAAAGGTAAAGCGCGGGTTACGCCACAGCCGCCCCAGGCTTTGACGCACGCTGCCCGGCTTGCTGTCGGCAGGCTTATTGCCTTTGCACGCGGGGAACCGGGTAATCGCGACAAGGATAAACATCAGCACCAGCACCGCAATCATCCACTTATAGGGCAACAACGTGGACTGGATCATCTGCAATTGCTGCACCGCTGCCTCGGAAGCGCTCATCTGAGCCAGTTGTTCAGTGGTGGCGTCGGTGTCCTTGAACATCACGAAACTGCCCACATACACCCCGGCCATGGCGCCGAACGGGTGAAAGGTCTGCGAGATATTCAAGCGCCGGGTCCCGGTTTCCCGGGGCCCCATCAGTGTCGAGTAGGTATTGCAGGCGGTTTCCAGGAACGACAGGCCGGCGGCGATCACAAACAGCGCCAGCAGGAACATGCCGTACTTGGCCGTGGACGCGGCCGGGAAAAACAACAAGCAACCCAGCATGTACAGCAGCAGCCCCACCAGAATCGTGCTCTTGTAGCTGAAACGACGGACCACCATCGCAGCCGGAATCGCCACAAAAAAGTAGCCCAGGTAAAACGCCGACTGCACAAAGGCCGTCTGGAAATCACTCAGCAAAAACGCTTTCTTGAAGTGGGCGATCAGCACATCGTTCATGCTCGCCGCGGCGGCCCACAGTGCAAAGATGCTGCACAGCAGGATAAAGGCGAACCAGGGCGTGCGGTTCAGGTAGAAACCATCGGGGGTCTGTCGCAGCGCAGGTTTGTTCATTATTGTTCTCCGGGCTGGGTGAAGGTGTCAGCGCTGTTGCTTAAAGCGATCGAACGTTTCGCTGTCGGGATAGGAACTCTGCGTCCCCAGCCCCATGACCGAGCACGCGGAATACGCCACCGCCTGCTCCATGGCCTGACGAATATGGCGGTCGCGGTTCCAGTGGTGAATAAAGCAACCGATAAAGGCATCGCCGGCACCGGTGGTGTCACGGGCGTCAACCCGTACCCCCGGCACCTGGAACTCCCCCTCCTCCCCCACGTACAGCGCACCGTGCTCGCCGAGGGTAACGATCACGTGACGGATACCGCTGGTCACCAGGCCGCGGGCAGCGGTTCGGGCCGATTCCGGCGAGTCCACGACTTCGCCTGTGATCAACGCCAGTTCCGATTCGTTGGGGATCAGGAAGTCAAGGTGCGCCAGGTGCTCACGGCTCAAGCCGGCCAGGGCCGGTGCGGGGTTGAGGAGCACCGCGATACCCTGTCGGTGAGCGAATTCGATGGCGTGGTAGACCGTCTCCAGATTGATCTCCAGTTGCAGCACGATCAGCGTGCAGTCACGCAGGTCGGCGGCCGCCGCCTCGATGTCCACCGGCAGCAAATGCGCATTGGCGCCCTTGACGATCAAGATACTGTTATGGGAATCGGCCCGGACAAAAATCGGCGCGACGCCACTGGAAACGCCAGGCACGCGCTGCACATAACGGGTGTCGATGCCAAAGCGCTGGAAGTTGGCCACTGTGTTGTCGGCAAACATGTCGTCGCCGACCTTGCTCAGCATCAGGACATCAGCCCCAAGCTTGGCGGCCGCCACTGCCTGGTTGGCCCCTTTGCCGCCGCAACCCATGGCAAAGCCAGGCGCCTCCAGGGTTTCGCCCTGGGCCGGCATACGGTCGATATAGGTAATCAAATCCACCATGTTGCTGCCGATGACTGCGATCTTGCTCATTGCTATTCCACCTTGTTGCAGCACGACCAGGCAGGTCACGTCGCTCTTGTTTTGTTATTTAAATAACATTAGGTGTGAATATTCAATCTTTTTTTGTGGGCACGATTCAACGCATCATACGAATAGGCACGGGAAAGGGCCGGGTATCATGCGCCGGTACGCGGCCTTGAGCCGTTGCTGAAGGATGGCATTCACGCAAAAAAAAACCGGCCCACAAGGAGCCGGCCAAAAAACGTCTGCGCTACAGGCTGAACCGATCCACGGACTGCGACAATTTGCTCGCCAAACCGGCCAATTCATCGGTGGTCGAGGCGGTTTCACCAATAACGCGGCTGTTGTTTTGCGACATGCCGGCAATCATTTCCACCTGATGGGCGATTTCGTTGCTGGCCAGGCTCTGCTCACTGATGGTGCGCGAAATATCGTTAACCAACTCGGTGGTATTCAAGGTGGCCTGAAGAATGTCGCGGATAGCTCGCTCCACCTCAGCGGTCACGGCCATGCCTTTGTCCACCTGGGAGACGCCCTCCTCCATGCTGGTCACCGCCTCGCGAGTGTTTTGCTGAATACGCCCGACCATGCTGGCAATTTCCTGGGTCGATGCGCTGGTGCGTCCCGCCAGGCTGCGCACCTCGTCGGCCACCACGGCAAAACCGCGCCCTTGCTCGCCCGCACGGGCCGCTTCGATCGCAGCGTTCAAGGCAAGCAGGTTGGTCTGGTCAGCAATGCCTTTGATCACCTGGATAATGCTGTAGATGGCCTCGGACTCCTTATCCAGCGTGCGGATGACCTGGGCCGACTGCTGCGCTGAACGGGCGATGCCGTCCATATCCTTGACCACCTGGTGAATGACACGGCCACCGTCCTTGGCCAAATTTTCAGCCTGGTTGGCCATGTCCAGGGCGCGCCCGGCGTGGCGAGTGATTTCCTCGATGCTGGCGGTCATTTCACTTGCGGCTGCCGCCATGGTGCTGGCAGCGCTACTTTGTTGCTGGCTGCTGTCGGCCACTTCATGGCAACCTTGGCTAAGGCGCTCGCTCATGCCATTGACGCCATGGGCGTTGCTGCGCACCACCTCGATCATGCCGCGCAGGTCGCGCTGCATGGTGGCCAGACTGCTGATCAACAAACCGGCTTCATCCTGGCGACGCGGCTCCACAATCGGCTCGCTCAGGTTGCCCCGGGCGATGCTCGCGGCGATGCGGCTGGCGGTTTGCAGTGGTCCCATGATGCTCATGGTCACCCAGCGGCCCTGGCCCAACAGCAACACCAGACTGGCAATCAATACCGCGCCGAGGGTGAAGTTAGCGGTGCTGATGGTATGTTGCGTGCCGGCACTGGTTTTTTGCGTATGGCCTTCGATCAGTTCGCTCAGGGCAGCCATCTGATCTTCCAACTGGCTGAAGGCGGTATGAAAGGCATTCAATTGCCCCCGCGCGGCTTCGGGGTTATCCAGCGCCAAAGCGACGATGCGCTCGCCGGCGCTGATGTAGGTGTCCAGACTGGGTTTGATTTTTTCCAGGCTGTCCTTGATCGTGTCTTCCACCGGCAGCTTGAGGTTGTCTCCGAGCACCTGGCGAAAGTGCTCGGCGTGCTCCTTCAGCGAAGTGTTGACCTCATCCCTGGTGCTGGTGCTTTTCCCCAGGCCCACCAGCATGGCCGACAACACATCGGCGCGCAGGGCATCGTGCATCATGTCGGCTTCCATGTGATTGCGCAGCACAGTCATGCTGACTTCATTGTCCTCTACCGCTGCCCCCATCCGGTTATTTCCCAGGTAACCGGCCACGCTCATGACCAACGCAGTGAGCAATCCGGTCGCAATCAACAACATCAAGCGCAATTTGATCGTCATGCTCGTATCCCCGTACCTGGACTGCCGGTTGGGAACCCAACCGCTTGACCGCCCCTGCTACCGTTATCGGCCAGAGTCTCTGGTTAGTGAAGCCTAAGTTTGCGGATTTGCACCGATCCCTTAAGCTAACCGACCTTTGCTGCGCCCCGGATCTACCCATGTCTCGAAGTATTGCCCACCTCGCCCTGCTGCTGGGCTTGATCACCGCTGTTGGCCCGTTTGCCATCGACATCTACCTGCCTGCCCTGCCGACCCTCGGCGCCAGCCTCCAGGCCTCGCCGGCCGCCGTGCAAATGAGCCTGACGGTGTTTTTCATGATCATCGGCGTGTGCCAGCTGTTCTACGGCCCGATCAGCGATGTGTTCGGGCGCAAGTTGCCGATCTACGTGGGGCTGGTGATTTTTACCATCGGCAGTATCGGCTGCGCCCTGGCGCCGACCATCGAAATGCTGATCGGCTTTCGTGCTGTGCAAGCATTCGGTGCCTGCGCGGGAATGGTGATCCCGCGGGCGATTGTTCGCGACCTGTACACCGGCCATGAAGCCGCGCGGCTGATGGCCTTGCTGATGCTGGTGATGAGTGTTTCGCCGATCCTCGCGCCCTTGGCCGGTAGCCTGGTGATTTCGATCTGGAGCTGGCGCGAAGTGTTTGCGGTGCTGGCGGTGGTGGCAGTGCTGTGCCTGGTGATGACCATCGTGCAACTGCCGGAAACCCATCCAGCCGAGCGTCGCCTGGGCAAGACCCTGGGCAATGCATTTGGCAGCTACGGAGCGCTGCTGCGCGATCCGGTATTCACAGGGTTGTCGGTGGTCTGCGGTTTCGGCCTCGCTACCTTTTTCGTCTTTATCGGCAGTGCGCCCTTCGTGTACATCGAGTATTTCGGCCTGACTCCGACGCAGTTCAGCCTGTGCTTTGCCCTTAACGCGGCTTCATTCTTCGCCATGAGCCAGCTGACCGCACGCCTGAGCGCGCGTTTCGGCCTGGCGCCACTGATCCGCTGGTCGGTAATGGGCGTAGCCGCGGTCATGGCCCTGCTGGCGGCCACCACGCTATGGGGTGACAGCCTGGTCTTGATGATGGCGCTGCTGTTTACCGGGTTTGGCTGCCTCGGCCTGCTGCTACCGGCGGCTGGGGTGCTGTCGCTGGAAGATCATGGCGCAGTGGCAGGTTCTGCATCGGCGCTGCTGGGCGCCATCCAGATGGTCACTGCCGCCGTAGCGATGACCCTGGTGGGGATATTCGCCGACCATACCCCGGCGCCGATGTTGATTGGCATCGCGTTGTGTGCGCTCGCCGCAATGCTTACCACGCTGTGGACCTTGCGCCGTTTGCCGGCACATCTGGCCTCCAGCGTCCCGCCCTCCTCCTGAGGCAAGGCGTAAACCATTCGTCGGGCCTTGCGGGCATCCATTACAACTATCGCCGGCCACGTAATTACTAACTCCATAGCACCTTTGGAAACCTATGGAGACTGAAATGACTGACTATCCACGCCCGCCTTTCGCCCCTCAAGCCCAAGCCGTGCCGGGTTCCCAGAAAAAAATGGATCCGTACCCCGACTGTGGCGAACAGAGCTACAAGGGCTCCGGCCGCCTGGCCAATAAAATTGCCCTCATCACCGGTGCCGATAGTGGCATTGGCCGCGCCGTTGCCATCGCCTTCGCCCGCGAAGGTGCCGATGTGGCCATTGCGTACCTGGATGAGCACGACGACGCCAAGGAAACCGCGCGCTGGGTCGAAGAAGCCGGTCGCCAATGCCTGCTGCTGCCTGGCGATATCGCGCAAAAAGCCACTTGCCAGGCATTGGTGGACAAGACCGTCGAACAGTTTGGGCGTATCGACATCCTGGTCAATAACGCCGCGTTCCAGATGACTCACGAAACCTTCGAAGAGATCGAGGATGAAGAATGGGTCAAGACCTTCGATATCAACATCACCGCGATGTTTCGCATCTGCAAGGCGGCCCTGCCCCATATGAAGGCCGGCAGTTCGATCATCAATACCAGCTCGGTCAATTCGGACATGCCCAAGCCAACACTGCTGGCCTACGCTGCCACCAAGGGCGCGATTGCCAACTTTACCGGTGGCTTGGCGCAGTTGCTGGGTGACAAGGGCATCCGCGTCAACAGTGTGGCGCCGGGCCCGATCTGGACGCCATTGATCGTCGCGACCATGACCGATGAGGACGTGAAAAACTTCGGCGGCGAAACCCCGCTGGGGCGTCCAGGGCAGCCGGTGGAAGTGGCGCCGATTTATGTCTTGCTGGCTTCGGATGAGGCCAGCTATATCTCTGGGTCACGCTATGCGGTGACTGGCGGCAAGCCGATTCTCTAAGCCCTCTGAAAGACCAATTGTGGGAGGGGGCTTGCCCCCTATAGCGGTGTGTCAGTCAGCTTATGTGTAGCTGGTCCATCGCTAATCGGGAGCAAGCCCCCTCCCACATTTTGATCTTCATTAATCCTGAGGCTACAAATCAAACCGATCCACCGCCCGCCGCCGCTCGTTGTCGTCACGCACGTCATAGCTGGCGGTGGTCTGGATATTGGTGTGATGCGCCAGCTTCTGTGCAATCGACAAATCATGCTCTTCAATCACCCGTGTGATGAACGAGCGGCGGAAGTCATGGGGCATGATCTTCACGCCCACCTGGTCGCCGCGCTGGCGGGCGATGTAGTAAATCGCATGTTTGGTGATGCTTTCCCGGGTGATATGGCTGCCCCGGCGGATCCGGTTGAACAGGAAGCTGTCGTCCTGTTCGCCTTCCTTGAGTTGCCCGCGACGAAATTCCAGCCAGGTCCGTAGTTTGGCAAACGCCCAGTCCGGCGCGTACTTGATCAGCTCCTTGTTGCCCTTGCCGATCACCCGCAGGCTGCGTTCGTCAAAATTGATCTGTGCCAGGTCAAGGTTGACCGACTCTGACTTGCGCATGCCCGAGCCATACAGCAGGCCGATTACTGCGGCGTCCCGCAGGCCCTGGGGGCGAGGGTCGGCTGCGCAGACCTCGAGCATCTCGCGGATCAAAGTGCGACGCAGGTTACGGCCCTGGCCCAGGCGTGTGCCCGGTGCGGCCTTGACCGAGCGCATCTTCAACAGGTGGTCCTGGCTGATCAAGCTCATGCGCCACGCTTCGTTCATCACGCCGCGCACGGCATTCACATATAACGACGAGGTATTCGGCGCATAGCCGTCCTCGCGCAACGCCGCGACCAGGGCGATCACATGATCGGGTTGCAGCAGGTGCCAGTCGACCTCTTCGAGGTTGATGTCCTCGAAGCCCAGGCGATCGGCGGCATCCTGTAGCACATAGCGCATGGTCAGTTGGCTGGAAGGTGCCAGGCGGGTGAGGTAAAGGGTCAGGGGGTTGCGGATAGACTCAGTCAAGGTAGATCAGCCTTTGAATTAAATAAATCGCTTAACCTGTTGATTAATCGATGTATTTAGTGAATTGGCGAGGGCAAAGTCTAACCCATGATCGGCATGGCTATCTACACAACTTCTGGTACGCCACTGGACTGTGTGGGAGGGGGCTTGCTCCCGATAGATACCCATGCCCCGATGAGGGCGTGTCAGTGAATGCATCTGTGGCTGACCCGCCGCCATCGGGGGCAAGCCCCCTCCCACATTTTGAGCGGCGAATATCAGGGCATCACGGCTCCGCGGCGTCTTCCTCGCCGGAAGCCTGAGGCTGGGCCATGGACTGGCTCCAGTCGGCATCCTGCTGCTGCATCAGCGCGAACCAATGTTTGCGCATGAAGGTGAGGTAGCCGTCCGGCGCCTTGGCGAAGTCTCTCTCGTCGCCATAGCAGCCTGGCAGCGGCAGTTCGGTGCCCTGCTCCTTGTATTGGCTGACCAGCGCCTGCTGGGCCGCGACGCTGCAGTCGGTGGGCAATGGCATGCCGCGCAAGGCTCCGGCGTCTTCATCCCACCAACTGGCACCCACACGGTCGAGGCCTCGCAGGCGGTACTTCTCGGACTTGCCGACGTGCATGATCAGCTTGAATTCGTTAGGGCTGACATCACTGGTGCAGGTACGCGAATAGCCGACCGTGGCCTGGGTATTGCCGTCGCCCAGCAGGTCGGTGACCTTGGTGGCGGCGCGGTCAAAGCGCAGCCCGGCGTCGAATTCGCAGTGCTGCACGTCGTCGTACAGCATCCACACACGCTTGGGCCGGTCGCCCCCGAGCAGGTACTGTGCAGCGTAAACAAAGGCTGACTGGGTGCCATCATCGTCCCGCTCGCTGATCTGTTCGGCAAGCACCAGCAGGTTTTTGCCCTGGCGGTCATCCCAGGTATAGGCAGCGACTTGTTTACCGCGTACTTCCACGCCTTCCGGCACCTGCTCGATGCTGGTCAGTGCGACGCCGTCATCGGCCCGCACGCTGGTGGCACAGGCCACCGTCATCAACAGTCCCATCAGCGCGGGCCGCAACTGGCCGCATAAAAGTTGCACGCTATTCATTCGAGTACCCTGGCAAGAGATGGCTTACTTTACCGGCACTTGAGCGTCAATGCAGAGAAGATTGTTGAATAAGCCTCATCGGCTGGCCCGCCGCGCCAAAATTGAACCAACCCCCCTGTCGAGCGCTCCCATCTTGCCCACGCCGCTGTACTTGTAATGCCTTAGTTACTTAGCTGAACCCTAGCTGTCTACCTGTCAAATAAACGAGTTTTTCATCCGCCTTTCATATTCGTTGCACATTTTTGCGCTTAACCTTGTAGGCAGTACTTCAGAGCAATCCGCGGTTTGTCGACTAACCTGTTGATTACGCTTTATCTTTAGCGCCGCCTTGTAATCTGCGGGCTGTAGTTTTGCCCAATAATTGCTGCTGTTTTCACGCGTCAAGTTGCTCCAGCCCGAGGTTATGAAACTTTGAAACCCTACCCTATTCATTGCGTGTCGATCGTTATCCCGGTCTACAACGAACAAGAGAGCCTGCCCGAATTGCTGCGTCGTACCACTGCAGCGTGCGAGCAACTGGCCTACGAATACGAAATCATCCTGGTGGATGACGGTAGTCGCGACGATTCAGCCCAACTGCTCGAAGACGCCGCCGCTGCAGAAGGCAGCCACGTGGTAGCGGTGATCCTCAATCGCAACTATGGCCAGCACGCTGCGATCATGGCCGGCTTCGAGCAGTGCCGTGGTGACGTGGTGATTACCCTCGACGCTGACCTGCAGAACCCGCCCGAAGAAATCCCGCGCCTGGTTGAGCAAGCCGCCCTGGGCTATGACGTGGTTGCCACCGTGCGCAACAACCGCCAAGACTCGGCCTTTCGCCGCTGGCCTTCGCGTTTGATCAACCTGGCCGTGCAACGCTCCACCGGCGTAGCCATGAGCGACTACGGCTGCATGTTGCGCGCCTACCGCCGCACCATCGTCGACGCCATGCTCGCCTGCCGTGAACGCAGCACCTTTATCCCGATCCTGGCCAACGGCTTCGCCCGCCACACCACGGAAATCCTCGTGCACCACGCCGAGCGGGAACACGGCGAATCCAAATACAGCGCCATGCGCCTGATCAGCCTGATGTTCGACTTGCTGACCTGCATGACCACCACGCCATTGCGCCTGCTGTCCATCGTTGGTTTCAGCCTGGCGGCCCTGGGTGTGTTGTTTGCCTTCGCACTGATCATTATGCGCCTGGCCTTCGGCGCCGACTGGGCCGGTGACGGCCTGTTCGTGCTGTTCGCCGTGCTGTTCGTGTTCACCGGCGGCCAGTTCATCGGCATGGGCCTGTTGGGTGAATACCTGGGCCGCATGTACAGCGATGTACGCGCCCGCCCACGCTTCTTTATTGAAAAAGTGCTGCGCAACCAGCCGGCAGCACCGGCTCCAGTCGTCGTGGTAGACGGCCTGGTGTCTTCCCATACTTCTACTTCTCCTTCCGATCAGGTCCAGTCATGAGTTCAAAAGCTGTTGTCTTCGCTTACCACGATATTGGCTGTGCAGGCATTGAAGCCCTGCTCAGTGCCGGTTACGAAATTGCTGCCGTGTTCACCCATGCCGATGACCCCAGGGAAAATAACTTCTACGGCTCCGTCGCCCAGCTATGCGCACGCAATGGCATCCCGGTACACGCCCCGGAAGACGCCAACCACCCCCTGTGGATCGAGCGCATCGCCAAGCTGAACCCGGAATACATCTTCTCCTTCTACTACCGCAACCTGCTCAGCGAAGCGCTGTTGGCCACCGCCCGCAAAGGCGCGTTCAACCTGCACGGCTCGTTGCTGCCCAAATACCGTGGCCGCGCACCGGCCAACTGGGTGCTGGTCAACGGCGAGACTGAAACTGGCGTCACCCTGCACCGCATGGTCAAGCGTGCCGATGCCGGCGCCATCCTGGCCCAGCAGAAGGTCAGCATCGATCGCACCGATACCGGCCTGAGCCTGCACGCCAAGCTGCGTGATGCCGCCGCTACTCTGCTGCGCGATGCGCTGCCACAACTGGCCCAGGGCAAGCTGACTGAAACCGCCCAGGATGAAAGCCAAGCCACTTACTTCGGCCGCCGCACCGCCGCCGATGGCAAGCTGGACTGGAAGCAACCGGCCGCAACCCTGTTCAACCTGGTTCGCGCCGTGACTCAGCCGTACCCGGGCGCCTTTTGCGCCGTTGGCGAGCACAAGCTGATTGTCTGGCAAGCCGAGGTGGTCAAGGGCAACGAAGGCCTGGCGCCAGGTCGCGTGATCAGCGTCAACCCGCTGCGTATTGCCTGCGGCGAAGACTCTCTGGTGATCCGGTTCGGCCAGCGCAATGAAAATGGCCTGTACCTGGCCGGCCCGGCCCTGGCCGATGAGCTGGGCCTGGTGGACGGTTCCGTACTGCGCGGCGCTGAGTCCGGGCGCAAGCCACGCCGTACCCGCGTGCTGATCCTGGGGGTAAACGGTTTCATCGGTAACCACCTGTCCGAGCGCCTGCTGCGCGACGACCGTTACGAGGTCTACGGCCTGGACATCGGCTCCGACGCCATCGAGCGCCTGCGCAGCCACCCCAACTTCCACTACGTGGAAGGCGATATCAGCATCCACTCGGAGTGGATCGAGTACCACATCAAGAAATGCGACGTGGTCCTGCCCCTTGTGGCCATCGCCACCCCGATTGAATACACCCGTAATCCGCTGCGCGTGTTCGAGCTGGACTTCGAAGAAAACCTCAAGCTGGTGCGCTACTGCGTCAAGTACAACAAGCGTGTGATCTTCCCATCAACCTCCGAAGTCTATGGCATGTGCCAGGACCAGTACTTCGACGAAGACACCTCCAACCTGGTGGTCGGCCCGGTCAACAAGCAGCGCTGGATCTACTCGGTGTCCAAGCAACTGCTGGATCGAGTGATTTGGGCCTACGGCGACAAGGGCCTGAACTTCACCCTGTTCCGCCCCTTCAACTGGATGGGCCCGCGCCTGGACCGCCTGGACTCGGCGCGTATCGGCAGCTCGCGCGCCATCACCCAGCTAATCCTCAACCTGGTGGAAGGCACGCCGATCCGCCTGTTCGACGGTGGTGAGCAAAAACGTTGCTTCACCGACATTGCCGACGGCATCGAAGCCCTGGCCCGCATCATCGATAACGACAACGATGCCTGCAACGGCCAGATCATCAACATCGGCAACCCGGAAAACGAAGCGAGCATTCGCCAATTGGGCGAAGAGCTGCTGCGTCAGTTCGAAGCCCACCCGCTGCGCCATAACTTCCCACCGTTTGCCGGTTTCCGCGACGTGGAAAGCAAGGCGTTCTACGGCACCGGTTACCAGGACGTGGCGCATCGCAAGCCCAGCATCGAAAACGCCAAGCGCCTGCTGAACTGGGAGCCGACCGTGCAGATGAGCGAAACCATCGGCAACACCCTGGATTTCTTCTTACGCGAGGCCATGGTTGAAATCGCCCAGTCTATTGACGAAGCCAAATAATGAAGGCAGGTCTTCGCATCGACGTCGATACCTACCGTGGCACCCGTGAAGGTGTGCCACGGTTGCTCGAGTCCCTGGACGAAGCTGGAGTGAAGGCGACGTTCTTCTTCAGTGTCGGGCCGGACAACATGGGGCGCCACCTGTGGCGCCTGATCCGCCCGCAATTCCTGTGGAAGATGCTGCGCTCCAATGCCGCCGGCCTGTATGGCTGGGACATCCTGCTGGCCGGCACCGCGTGGCCAGGCAAGCCGATCGGCCGTGACCTGGGGCATTTGATGCGCCAGGCCAAGGCCGCCGGGCATGAAGTCGGCCTGCACGCCTGGGACCACCATGGCTGGCAGGCCAACGCCGGGCGCTGGAGCGAGGCACAGTTGGTCGAGCAGATTCGCCGCGGTGTACAGACCTTGAGCGACATCCTTGGTGAGCGCGTGGATTGTTCGGCGGCCGCCGGTTGGCGTGCCGATGAGCGTGTGGTGCAAGCCAAGCAAGGGTTCAACTTTCGCTACAACAGTGATTGCCGGGGCACCAGCCTGTTTCGACCGACCTTGGCCGATGGCAGTGCGGGCACCCCACAAATTCCGGTTGACCTGCCGACCTTCGACGAGATCGTCGGGCCGGTAGTGGCTGCCAAGGACTTCAATAGCTTCATTCTTGATCGGTTCAACGCCTCGAAGCTCAACGTCTACACGATCCACGCAGAAGTAGAAGGGATTCTGATGGCCAATGATTTTCGCCAATTGCTCGCCCAGGCAGGGCAGCGTGGCATCGAGTTCAAACCCCTGGGTGAGTTGTTGCCTGCAGATGTGGCCACCCTGCCCCAGCAACAGCTGGTGCGCGGCGCATTGAGCGGCCGCGAGGGTTGGCTCGGAGTACAGCAAGCATGATCCGCCGCTGGGCTTTGCCCCTGCTCCTGCTGGTGTTTGCTGTGGTCTACCTGCTGCCGCTGGCCACCCATGGCCTGTGGATTCCGGATGAAACCCGTTATGCGCAGATCAGCCAGGAAATGCTGCTGACCGGCAAATGGGCCTCGCCGCACTTCATGGGCATCCGCTACTTCGAAAAACCCGCCGCAGGCTATTGGATGATCGCGCTGGGTCAGGCGCTCTTCGGGCAGAACCTGTTCGGCGTACGGTTTGCCTCGGCCTTGAGCACCGCCTTGAGCATTCTGCTGGTCTACCTGGTATCTCGCCGGCTGTGGAACGACCCGCAGAAAAGCCTGGTCAGCACCGTTCTGTACATGAGCTTCGTCAGTGTCGCGGCGCTCGGCGGCTATGCCAACCTGGACCCGCAGTTCACCTTCTGGGTCAACCTGACCGGCGTGGCGTTGTGGTTCTGCTTCGACAGCAGCACGCAGCGTGGTCGACTGTGGTCCTGGGCCCTGCTGGGTTTCGCGTGCGGCATGGGTTTCATGACCAAGGGCTTCCTGGCCTGGTTGCTGCCGGTATTGGTCGCCCTGCCCTACGCCCTCTGGCAAAAACGCTTGGGTGAATTGTTAAAGTTCGGTGTTGTGGCCGTGCTGGTGGCGATTGTGGTCAGCGTGCCGTGGGCGTTGGCCGTGCACCTGCAAGAGCCGGACTACTGGCACTTCTTCTTCTGGCACGAGCATATCCAACGCTTCGCCGGTGAAGACGCTCAGCATGCCGAACCGTTCTGGTATTACCTGCCGCTGCTGGTGGCGTTCGCGCTGCCATGGGTTGCGCTGCTGCCGTCTACAGCCAAAGAGGCGTGGCTGCAAAAACGCGTGCCAAAGACGGCGTTCCTGCTGCTCTGGCTGCTGATGCCCCTGGCGTTTTTCAGCCTGGCCAAGGGCAAGCTGCCTTCCTACATCATGCCGTGCATGTTGCCCCTGGCGCTGCTGATGGGCTCGACCCTGAGTGACAAACTCACTCAGCGCCACGGCCGCGTCCTGCGCATCAACGGTTGGTTGAACCTGGCGATCGGTGTACTGGTGCTGCTGGCCCTCAGCTGGTTCCAGTTGAAGAAACCGGTGTACGAACCCGGCGAGGAAACCCTCAGCCTGGTCTTGGTGTTCACCTTCTTGTTCGGTTGGATCGTCGTCAATCTGCTGCAAGCGGCGCGCCCCTTGACATTGTGGGCCGCGCCCCTGATCGGCAGTGGGTTGCTGGTGGTCTTGGTGCCTGCGGCGTTGCCCCATTCGGTGGTTTATAACAAGACCCCTGACCAGTTCATCATTGATCACATCGACGAGTTGCAGCCCACCGTCGCCCTGTTGAGCAATGACCTTGGCGCCGCCTCAGCGCTGTCATGGCGCCTGAAACGCCCCGATATCACGCTGTACAACACCTCAGGAGAGGTCAAGTACGGCCTGACTTATGCGGATACGGCCCCGCGCCTGGTGGACCGCAACGCGATTCAGGCATGGATGGAGCAAACCCGGCGTACCGGCGCTGTTGGCGTGGTGATGCGGGTCAATAGCGCCGGCGAAAAGGAAGAACTCGCGCTGCTGCCTGCCGATGGCAAGCGCTATGCACAGGGCAAGATCGTGATCCTGATTTTCCCGCAGGTCGCGCCATGATCACCCTGCTGCTGTTGCTCACAGCCTGCCTGCTCACCTGCATGGGCCAGGTCTCGCAAAAGTTCGCCGTAGAAAGCTGGCGTGACGTGCCGGATGGTTGGGCGTTGAAACTGCGCTCGCCGTGGTTATGGTCGGCGCTGGTGTGCCTGGGCCTGGGCCTGCTGGTGTGGCTGCTGGTGCTGCAGCGCCTGGAAGTGGGCATTGCCTACCCCATGCTCAGCTTGAATTTCGTGCTGGTCACGCTGGTGGCGCGCTTTGTGTTTCACGAACCCATCGATGGCCGTCACTGGCTGGGTGTGGTGTTGGTGATCGCCGGTGTTGCCTTGCTGGGGCGCCAGGTATGAGCCGCGTACGGGGTTTCGCCCTGGCCCTGGGCAGTGTCGGCCTGGTGAGTGGCGCCCAACTGGGCATGCGCTGGAGCATGACACGCCTGCCCTCGCCCGCCGAATGGCTGGCTGCCTTCACCAGCAACAGCATCGACCTCAGCGCCTTGGGCGTGGTGATCCTGGCGATCAGCGCCTATGCGCTGTCGATGCTCTGCTGGCTCGGCGCGCTGAAGGACTTGCCCCTTGGCCGCGCCTATTCGTTGCTCAGCATCAGCTACGCGCTGGTTTACCTGCTGGCCGCCAGCCTGCCGGTGTTCAACGAAGGTTTCTCGCTTTCAAAAACCCTGGGGGTGGCCTTGGTCATCCTCGGTGTACTGGTTATCAACTCTCGTCGTGCTAGCACCTCAAGTCCCAGGAATACCCCATGAAAATCAGTGTATTTGGTAGTGGTTACGTTGGTTTGGTACAGGCCACTGTGCTCGCCGAAGTCGGTCACGATGTCATTTGCATGGACGTTGACAAGAGCAAGGTCGAGTCGCTGCAAAAAGGCCACGTGACCATCTTCGAGCCGGGTCTGGCCGCGATGGTCAAGGACAACCTGGAAAGCGGACGCCTGCACTTTACCTACGACGAAAAACTCGCCGTCGAGCACGGTGAAGTGCTGTTCATCGCCGTGGGTACGCCGTCCGACGAGGACGGTTCGGCCGACCTGAAATACGTACTGTCGGTGGGTGACGCCGTGTCCCGCCACCGCGTGGAGCCGGTGATCCTGGTGGAGAAGTCCACCGTGCCCGTCGGTACAGGCGACACCCTGCGCGCCCATATCGAAAAGAACCTGCATATTGCAGGCCGTCACCTGGACTTCGATATCGTCTCCAACCCGGAATTCCTCAAGGAAGGCTCGGCCGTCGCCGACTGCCGTCGTCCGGACCGCATCATCATCGGCTGCGAACGTGAGCAAGTGCGTGAAGTGATGCGCGACCTGTACGCCCCGTTCAACCGCAACCACGACCGCATTATCTTCATGGACCTGCGCAGTGCCGAGCTGACCAAGTACGCCGCCAATTGCATGTTGGCCACCAAGATCAGCTTCATCAACCAGATCGCCGAGCTGGCCGAACACCTGGGCGCCGATATTGAAGCAGTGCGCCTGGGCATTGGCGCCGACTCGCGGATCGGCTACCACTTCATCTACCCGGGCTGCGGCTATGGCGGCTCATGTTTCCCCAAGGACATGCGTGCCTTGATCCACAGCGCCAAGCAAGCCAATTGCTCCAGCGACCTGCTGGAAGCCGTGGAAGCCATCAACCAGCGGCAGAAGAGCAAGCTCTTCGAGCGTATCAACGCGTTCTTCAAGGGCAACCTCAAGGGCAAGACGTTCGCCTTGTGGGGCCTGGCCTTCAAACCCAATACCGATGACATGCGCGACGCCCCCAGCCGAGTGCTTATGGAAGCCCTCTGGGCTGCCGGCGCCAATGTGCGCGCCTTCGACCCCGAAGCCATGCAGGAAACCCAGCGCATCTACGGCGATGACCCGCGGCTGATGCTGATGGGCACCCCGGAGTCCACCCTGGGCGGCGCCGATGCACTGATCGTGTGTACCGAATGGCAGCAATTCAAGGCACCGGACTTCGACCTGATTCACCAACGCCTGAAAACCCCGGTGATCTTCGATGGCCGCAACCTGTATGACGGTGAGCGCCTGACACGCAAAGGCTTCAAGTATTTCCCCATCGGCCGTGGCGATTCCTGCGAGTTGCCGATTCCCCAGCAAAACTGGGTGGAACAGGTCAGGGATGTCGGCTAGGTGAACAAGGTTTTCCCGTCCCTGCAGAGTGCAACGATCCGCCGCCAGTCGCTGGGGCTTGGGCTCCTGGCGCTGGTGCTGTTCATTGCCGGCAACTGGCACCAGTCGATCATCGGCTTCGATTCGCGCTTCGTGGTTTTTGCCCAGGAAATGCTGCGCCATGGGCCAAGCTTTTTCCCCACCACCTACGGTCAGCCCTATGCCGACTACCTGGCGACGTCGACCCTGCTGACCTGGCTGTTGTCGTTGCCTTTCGGCCAAGTCACCAGCCTGACGGCATGGCTGCCTACCGCGCTCGCATCGGCGCTGATCGTGATGCTGGTGTATCGCCTGATCGCGCCCTACTCGCCGCGCTGGGGCCTGCTGAGCATTGCGATGTTGCTGCTCAGCAGCACTTTTGTCAGCGAAACCCGCTCGGTCTCCCTGGACCAGATGCTAGCTGCCGTGGCCCTGGCCGTGTTTTACCTGGGGTATGCCCATGATCACTTCGCTGCCGCCAAACGCCTGCATTGGGTGTTTCTGTTGCTGTTGCTGGGGTTTGCGATCCGTGGGCCGATTGGCCTGGTAATCCCCACTGGCGTGTTGTGCAGCTATTACCTGATCAACCGCCAATGGCGCCAGCTGTTCAGCTTCGGCCTGCTGTCACTGGCGCTGCTGGCGGCGTGTGTCGGCTTGTTATTGCTGCTGGCCAAGCTCAGTGGCGGCGAAGACTTCATGCATGACGTGATTCGCATGCAGTTCCTTGGGCGCATGGACGGCAGCGAAGGCTCCGGCGGCGTGCTGTATTACTTCACCAGCTCCATGGGCAACTACGCCTTGGCCTATCCGTTGGCATTACTGGTGCTGCTGGCCGTGGTGGTTGGCGGCCGGCGCGGGCCGGACCCGGCGTTGAGTCTGGTGTGCTATTGCGCCGCCGCCGGTGTGCTGGTGATGCTGGGCCTGTCGGTGCCCCAGGCCAAGAAGGCGCGTTATATCCTGCCGATGCTGCCATTTGCAGCCATCATCGCCGCCTACCCTTTCCAGGTCAGCCAAGGCCGCCTCTTTGCCTGGCTACGTGGACTGACGCTGGGTCTCTGGACACTGCTGCCAACACTATTGGTGATTGGCCTGGTGGTGGCGCGGCGACGTTATCCAGAGCCGCTGGCCAGCCTCGAGCTGATCTTCGTCGTGCTCGGGCTGCTCCAGGTCGTGGCTTTGCTGGCACTGCTCAAGGCGCGGCTACGCCACTACGGTCCCGCCTTGGCCGCCGTGCTGGCGCTCTGGACCACCTACATCATGGTGGTTGAGCCCCTGGAACGCCGGCTGTATGACACCCGCACGTTCAGTCTTGCCGTCAAAGCCAGGGTCCTGCAGCAGCCGGCCCCGCTGGTACTGCACGCACTGGGCAAAGACGCGAAAGCCATAAAGTTCATGGTTAATTACGATTGTGACAAGGTGCCGTTATTTACCCAATTGCCTGCCGATTTGAAACCGATCCTGGCACCGGCTTGGGTCGTCATGAGCCAGGCAGACTTTGAAACGCTGGACGATCCACGTCTGCGTGCGATCACGCCGACGCTCACCGGCGAGTTCGACAAGACCCCTTATGTACTGCTGCATTTGGCTACCACTTCGGCGCCTTGAGTGCTTTTCCCATGGCAACGTAAGAAAGAACGCCCACTCTTCAGCCAGTGGGCGTCTTTCATCAAAGGCACCAAGAAAACACCTACATTCCTTTGCGTAATGGCTGGTGCACTTTCCCTTCCTGCGCTTAGAACCCAACTGTAGACTCGCTGCCACGTGCACTAAATATCTACTACCCGATTGTCAGGGCTCATCTGCTGTCAATCGGGCCAAGGCACTCCATGACAACAAGGACGCTGTAGGCTGCCCACGCGATGGCTTACTTCATTAAGAGGACAATGCCGTGCGAGAGGATCTGTTCACTGTACCTTTACCCAGACTGGATCGTTTGATGGAGTTACGCGACGCGTTGGTGGCACTCAAGGGGCCGTTGGCAGACGACCCCAAGCTGCGGGAAGACCTGCAGGCCCGCCTGTTCAATGAAGAAGCAAGCATCCGTGTGCTGGGTAAAATCTGCACGGCCACGCCAAAAACGGTCGGGCCGATTAGCTATGGCGATAGTGTTTGACTGCATCATTTTTGCATTTAAACCTCATTAATATGCAGTGGTGCCGACGCCTTATCAGCGGCACACTGCGCAGTGTTCCTCCCCCAAACGTTGGAACTTTCAAAGGGCTGTACCGGGAAACCAGGCAGGCCTTTTTTTTCGCCCGCTGTTTATGGACCGTCTTTCAATGCTCGCTCGCTGGTTACCCGCTGCAATCAATACCCGCCCCTCCGAATGGAGCCGTGCCGCAATCGGCATGGCGCTGGGCACAATGTTCAGTGTCTGGGCCTGTGCCCAAGTGTTCGGCATGGAGGTCGCCCTGCACCTGCTCGGCCCGCTTGGGGCCTCGGCGGTGCTGCTATTTGCCGTCTCATCCGGGGCCCTGGCCCAGCCGTGGTCGATCATGGGCAGTTATCTCTGCGCCGGCATCGTGGCGTTGCTGGTAGCACGGGTGCTGGGGCGCACCTTGGGCAGTGCTTGCCTTGCGGCCGGCATGACGGTGATCCTGATCTGCTGGCTGCGCTGCCTGCACCCACCCGCCGGCGGCCTGGCCATGACCCTGGTATTGGCCGACCCGGCCTCAATCGCACTGGGCTGGCACGAGCTGGCGCCGGTGATGCTCGGCGCCGGCGCCCTGCTGGCCTGTGCCCTGGCCTACAACAACGCCACGCGCACGCGTTACCCCAAAGGCCCTGTCGAACCTGCGCCGGTTTTCATCGGCAGCCCCCCCGTGACCGATCCGGCTATCACCGCTGCCGATCTCAAGCTGGCGCTGGCCGAGATGGAGCAATTCTTCGATGTCGAACCCACGGAGCTGGAACAGTTGATTCATGCCGCCGAAGTCCATGCGCGGCGGCGCAGTATCGGCGAGGTGCTGGCAAGTCGTGTGGGCTGAGGCCTTATCCGCACCACACGACAAATGGTGCAATGCGCCGCTTGCGACCAGGCGGAGGACGACTAGAGTCAACATAGCACTTGAAGTCGTCTGCAGTTCAAAAGATGTCTGGGGCCTTGCTGTACCAGTAGCGAAGACAAGGAATGTCTGGCTTTGGATCAATAGCAGCAGCTGCCTCCATCACTTCGGTATCTGATGCCCTCCTCGTAGTTTTCCTGCCAGTGCTCCTGCTCGGGTGTTTCGAAATGCTCATTCGAAACAGGAGAGCTTCACCTTGAACGACCCATTCGAACAATTACTCGGCTCGCCTCTGTTCGAGCCGCGCCAACGCCATCACATGCCGCTGAAAAGCTACATGGCCCGGGCCATCAAGCGCATGCATGCGATCTTTGACACCGGCCTGATCAATAACGAACTGTGGTTGGGCCAACCACGGCAATCGGAGTTTTCTGGCAAGGCCATCCTCCAGTGTGCGCACGCCCTGGCGAAGCATTTTGGCGGCGGGACACCCCCAGGCCCCAACCCTGCATAAATGCAAAAACGACCTGCATGATTCCGGGTTGTACGGGGCAAATTTGCACTGGTACGATCACGGGATGGTTCGTCCGCGAACATTTATACAAAGAACAATAAAAGCAGGGAGTTACAGATGACTGCTCAGGTTTTATCCGAAGCAAGCCGCAGCGAGGGTCTTCAGGAAGATGTCTTAGCTGAAGTGCGCAACCATATTGGCCACCTCACCCTCAATCGCCCCGCCGGATTAAATGCCATCACCCTGCACATGGTGCGCCTGCTGACCACGCAGTTACGGGCCTGGGCCGATGATCCGCAGGTCCATGCCGTTGTATTGCGCGGCGCCGGAGAGAAAGCCTTTTGTGCCGGCGGCGACATCCGTTCCCTGTATGACAGCTTCAAGAACGGCAACACCCTGCACGAGGATTTCTTCGTCGAGGAATATGCGCTCGACCTGATCATCCACCAATACCCTAAACCCGTGCTGGCGCTGATGGACGGGTTCGTCCTCGGCGGCGGCATGGGGCTGGTACAAGGCGCAGACCTGCGAGTGGTTACCGAGCGCAGCCGCCTGGCCATGCCGGAGGTGGCCATCGGTTACTTCCCGGACGTGGGCGGCAGCTATTTCCTGTCGCGTATTCCCGGTGAACTGGGGACTTACCTGGGCGTCACCGGGGTGCAGATCCGCGCGGCGGACGCCCTGTATTGCGGATTGGCCGACTGGTATATCGACAGCGCAACGCTCCCCGAACTGGACCAGCAGCTTGATCGTCTGCAATGGCACGACTCGCCCCTCAAGGACCTGCAGGGCGTGCTCGCCAAACTGGCCGCGCAGCAATTGCCCGATGCGCCACTGGCGACCTTGCGGCCGGTCATCGACCATTTCTTCGCCTTGCCGGATGTGCCGAGCATTATCGAGCAGTTACAGGCAGTCACGATCGCCGACACCCATGAATGGGCGTTGACCACCGCCCACCTGATGCAGACCCGCTCGCCACTAGCCATGGCCGTTACCCTGCAAATGCTCCGCCGTGGTCGCCACCTGACGCTGGAACAGTGCTTTGACCTGGAGTTGCACCTAGACCGCCAGTGGTTCGAGCGCGGCGACCTGATCGAAGGGGTTCGTGCGCTGATCATCGACAAGGACAAAACCCCGCGCTGGAATCCGTCGAGCGTTAATGAGCTGGACGCCGCTCATGTCAAAAGCTTCTTCCGCGACTTCGTGCAGATTGAGAAATAAGCCATGCAAGATCTTGAATATACAGAAGAACAAGTCATGATCCGCGACATGGCGCGGGACTTTGCCCGCGGCGAAATCGCCCCCCATGCCCAGGCCTGGGAAAAAGCCGGCTGGATCGACGACGCCCTGGTCGCCAAGATGGGCGAGCTCGGCCTGCTCGGCATGGTGGTCCCGGAAGAATGGGGTGGCACCTATGTGGACTACGTGGCCTACGCCCTCGCGGTCGAGGAAATTTCCGCGGGTGACGGTGCCACCGGCGCCCTGATGAGTATCCATAATTCAGTGGGTTGCGGGCCGATCCTCAACTACGGCACACAAGAGCAAAAACAAACCTGGCTGGCCGAACTCGCCAGTGGCCAGGCCATCGGCTGCTTCTGCCTTACCGAACCCCAGGCTGGCTCGGAAGCCCATAACCTGCGTACCCGTGCTGAATTGAAAGACGGCCAATGGGTGATCAACGGCGCCAAGCAATTTGTCAGCAACGGCAAGCGCGCCAAGCTGGCCATCGTGTTTGCGGTGACCGACCCGGAACTGGGCAAGAAGGGTATTTCAGCGTTCCTGGTGCCTACTGATACCCAGGGCTTTGTGGTTGATCGCACTGAACACAAAATGGGCATTCGAGCCTCGGACACCTGCGCCGTCACCCTCAACCAATGCAGCGTGCCCGAGGCCAACTTGCTGGGTGAGCGCGGTAAGGGCCTGGCTATCGCCCTCTCCAACCTGGAAGGCGGGCGCATCGGCATTGCCGCCCAGGCCCTGGGCATCGCCCGCGCGGCTTTTGAAGCGGCGCTGGCCTACGCCCGTGATCGGGTGCAGTTCGACAAGGCAATCATCGAACACCAGAGCGTGGCCAACCTGCTGGCCGACATGCAAACCCAGCTGAATGCTGCGCGCCTGCTGATCCTCCACGCTGCGCGCCTGCGCACTGCCGGCAAGCCGTGCTTATCGGAAGCCTCACAGGCCAAACTGTTTGCTTCGGAAATGGCCGAGCGCGTGTGCTCCAAGGCGATGCAGATCCATGGCGGGTATGGGTATCTGGAAGATTACCCGGTGGAGCGCTACTACCGGGATGCGCGGATCACACAGATCTATGAAGGGACCAGCGAAATCCAGCGGATGGTGATTGCCAGGGAGCTGAAAAACTACCAGCTCTGACTGAGACAGAGCATAAAACTGTGGGAGGGGGCTTGCCCCGATGAGCATTGGTATCTACACAACTCTGACGTAGCGACCGTCAGTAACCACGATGCGAAGCGAGCCGCTCTTGATCTTGATCTGCTTCTGATCTTGATCTTAGGCGCCCCGTTAAACCACGCTGGCCGGAATTCGACAGGGATTTGGGGGGTAAACCGGCAGGGATGCCGGTTT
>NZ_LMGQ01000029.1:0-302567 GCF_001427465.1 Pseudomonas sp. Root569
CAGCGTGGTTTAACGGGGCGCCTAAGATCAAAAGCAACATCAAGAGCGGCTCGCTGCGCATCGTGGTTACGGTTGGCGGCGGGCTTTTGCTTTTCTGTGGGAGCGGGCTTGCCCGCGAAAGACCTGAGAGCGCCGCGTTCATTCTGGCTTTCCGCTCCATTCATGACTTTTACAGGGCTTATTCCATGCTCCAACTGATCTTGGGCGGCACACGCTCTGGCAAGAGTCGCCTTGCTGAAAAGCTCGCCAGCGACAGCGGTTTATCCGTCACGTATATCGCCACCAGCCAGCCGCTGGACGGTGAAATGAATCAGCGGATTGCCCTGCATCGTGGGCGTCGTCCAGACCATTGGGGGTTGATTGAAGAACCCCTTGAGCTGGCGCGGGTACTGGGTGAATACGCCGCTGCCGACCATTGCCTGTTGGTGGACTGCCTGACGTTATGGCTCACCAATCTTCTGATGCTCGAAGACGCCGATCGCCTGGCGTTCGAGCGTGATCAACTGCTGCAAACCCTGGCGTCGCTGCCGGGGGAAATTATTTTTGTCAGCAACGAGACCGGTCTGGGTGTCGTGCCGCTGGGCGAATTGACTCGCCGTTATGTGGATGAAGCCGGTTGGCTGCATCAAGCTTTGGCCGAGCGGTGTCAGCGTGTTGTGTTGACGGTCGCCGGTCTGCCCCTGACTTTGAAAGGTACTGCGTTATGACGGATTCCTGGTGGCTCAAGCCCTGCAAGGCCATTGATGCCGCTGCCCACGAACAGGCGCTGGCACGCCAGCAGCAGTTGACCAAGCCGGCTGGTTCCCTCGGGCAGTTGGAAGCGCTGGCGGTGCAGTTGGCGGGCTTGCAAGGCCAGGTCAAACCGTCGGTAGATCGACTGTGGATCGCGATTTTTGCCGGCGATCATGGCGTGGTTGCCGAAGGCGTGTCGGCATTTCCTCAGGAGGTGACTGGGCAGATGCTGCATAACTTTGTCACCGGTGGTGCGGCGATCAGCGTGTTGGCGCGGCAGCTGGGTGCGCAGTTGGAAGTGGTCGACCTCGGCACCGTCACGCCGTCGCTGGATTTGCCCGGCGTGCGTCACCTGAATATCGGCGCGGGCACGGCCAATTTTGTCGAAGGCCCGGCGATGACTCAGGCCCAGGGGCAACTGGCCCTGCAAGCCGGACGAGACAGCGTGAGCCGCGCCCTGGACAGCGGCGCGCAGTTGTTTATCGGCGGCGAGATGGGCATCGGCAATACTACTGCGGCCAGCGCCTTGGCCTGTGCCTTGCTGGATTGCCCGGTGAGTGACCTGACAGGCCCGGGCACGGGTTTGAATGCCGCGGGTGTCAGCCACAAGATTGCGGTCATCGAGCGGGCATTGGCGTTGCATGCCGTTCAGCGTGGTGATGCGTTGCAAACGCTGTTCAACCTCGGCGGCTTTGAAATCGCGGCGCTGGTCGGCGCTTATCTGGCCTGTGCCCAAGAAGGTATTGCGGTGCTGGTGGATGGCTTTATCTGCAGCGTTGCCGCACTGGTGGCGGTGCGCTTGAACCCGGCGTGCCGCCAATGGCTGTTGTTCGGCCATCGGGGCGCCGAGCCGGGCCATCGCCATGTGCTGCACAGCCTGGATGCCCAACCTTTGCTGGAGCTGGGCCTGCGCCTGGGCGAGGGCAGTGGCGCGGCGCTGGCGGTGCCGTTGTTGCGCCTGGCGTGTGCACTGCATGGGCAGATGGCAACGTTTGCCGAAGCGGCCGTGGCGGATCGCCCCGCATGACCTTGCACCTGGACCTGCTGCGTCACGGCGAAACCGAGTTGGGTGGCGGCTTGCGTGGCAGCCTGGACGATGCATTGACTGCCACGGGCTGGGCGCAGATGCGTGCCGCCGTGGTGGGGCAGGGGCCGTGGGATCGTCTGATCAGTTCACCGCTGCAACGCTGTGCCTTGTTTGCCCAGGAGTTGGGGGCGCAGCTTAATGTGCCGGTAAGTCTTGAGCCTGATGTGCAGGAGCTTCACTTCGGCGCCTGGGAAGGTCAGAGCGCAGCCGCGTTGATGCAGACTGATGCCGAAGGGCTCGGCCTGTTCTGGGCGGATCCCTACGCTTTCACGCCGCCGCAAGGCGAGCCGGTCAGTGAGTTTTCCGAGCGCGTGCTCGGCGCTGTCTCACGACTGCATCGGGCTTATGCTGGCCAGCGCGTGCTACTGATCAGCCACGGCGGCGTGATGCGCCTGCTGTTGGCCCGCGCACGCGGTTTGCCCCGTGAGCAATTGCTTAATGTCGAAGTCGGCCACGGCGCTTTGTTCAGCCTGCAGGTTGGCGCCGACAGTGTCTTGAAGGAAGGAGCCTGACGATGCTGCCATTTTGGATCGCCCTGCAATTTCTCAGTAGCCTGCCGATCCGCTTGCCGGGCATGCCACAGCCCCAGGAGCTGGGCCGCTCGTTGCTGTTTTATCCGCTGGTGGGGTTGCTGTTCGGCGTATTGCTATGGGGCCTGAACCTGATGTTGATGGGCGCGCCCTTGTTGCTGCATGCCGCACTACTATTGGTGGCCTGGGTGCTGCTCAGTGGCGGCCTGCACCTGGATGGCCTGGCGGACAGCGCCGATGCATGGTTGGGTGGCTTTGGTGACCGCGAGCGCACCCTCAGCATCATGAAAGACCCGCGCAGCGGGCCGATTGCGGTGGTCACCCTGGGCCTGGTGTTGCTACTCAAGTTCAGCGCGTTGGTGGCCCTGATCGAACAGCACAATGGCGTGGCCTTGATCCTGGCGCCGCTGATCGGGCGGGCTTCGATGTTGGCGCTGTTTCTCACCACGCGCTACGTACGTGCAGGAGGATTGGGCCAGGCATTGTCCGATCATTTACCGCGGATTGTCGGCCAACAGGTGCTGATCCTCAGCGGCCTGGCGTGCGTCCTGATTGGTGGTTTCAACGGCGGCATCGCGGTGTTGCTGGCGGCGCTGTGCTTCGTGTGGCTGCGTCACTTGATGGTCAAGCGTCTGGGTGGTACCACGGGCGATACGGCTGGCGCGCTCTTGGAGTTGCTCGAAGTCGCTGTACTGGTCGGGCTGGCCCTGTAACCCTTTCTTGCATTTCCTTAACTCCGGGTATATACACGCTCCATGCTTGCCTCCCAATGTTTATGCACCAACCTGCGACGCGCCGCCCGTGGCGTCAGCAGGCACTACGACGGCGCTCTCGACGGCTTCGGGATCAACGTTGCCCAGTATTCTCTGCTGTGTAACTTGCAGCGCCTTGACCAACCGAGCATTTCCAGCCTGGCCGAGGCCATGGGCCTGGACCGTAGCACCTTGGGGCGTAATCTGCGCGTGTTGGAAGGCGAAGGGCTGGTGCAGTTGGTCGAGGGTGACGATCTGCGCAACCGCCTGGTGGTGTTGACCGAAACGGGGCAGGAGCGACTGGCCGCGGCCTTGCCGGCCTGGGAAGCGGCGCAACAGAAACTGATTGATAAGTTGGGCGCCGAAAAGCGCGAAACGTTGTTGGCCTTGCTGGACGAACTCGCCTGACGCGCGGTTTGTTCGACTATAAGCGGGTATATACCCGCGAGCGGAGAATAAGAAATGACCTCGATGTGGCGCACCAGCGGTTGGATCCTTGTGGGGAGTGCGCTGATCCTGGCGCTCTCCCTGGGCGTACGGCATGGCTTCGGCTTGTTCCTGTCGCCCATGAGCAGCGAATTTGGCTGGGGGCGTGAGACCTTTGCCTTCGCCATTGCCTTGCAGAACCTGATCTGGGGCCTGGCCCAACCGTTTACCGGGGCCTTGGCAGACCGGTTCGGCGCGACCAAGGCAGTGTTTGTCGGCGGCGTGTTGTATGCCGTGGGCCTGGTGCTGATGGGCATGTCCGACTCTGCGTGGTCGCTGTCCCTGAGCGCAGGCTTGCTGATTGGTATTGGCCTGTCCGGTACTTCGTTCTCGGTGATTCTTGGTGTGGTCGGCCGCGCCGTAGCCCCGGAAAAACGCAGCATGGCCATGGGCATCGCCAGCGCCGCCGGCTCCTTCGGCCAGTTCGCCATGGTCCCCGGCACCCTCGGCTTGATTGGTTGGTTGGGCTGGTCTGCGGCACTGCTGGCGTTGGGCTTTATGGTGGCGTTGATCCTGCCGCTGGTCGCGATGCTCAAGGATCGGCCGCTGCCGGCCACGGTCGGTCAGCAAACCCTGGGCGAAGCTCTCAAGGAAGCCTGCTCTCACTCAGGGTTCTGGCTGTTGTCCTTCGGTTTTTTTGTCTGTGGTTTCCAAGTGGTATTTATCGGTGTGCATTTGCCGGCATACCTGGTCGACCAGCACCTGCCGGCCACGGTGGGCACGACGGTGCTGGCCTTGATCGGCCTGTTCAACGTGTTCGGCACTTACACGGCCGGGTGGCTGGGCGGGCGCATGTCCAAGCCGCGCCTGCTCACCGGCCTGTACCTGTTACGGGCCGTGGTGATCGTATTGTTCCTATGGGCGCCGGTCACTGAAGTCACCGCCTATCTGTTTGGCATGGCGATGGGGTTCCTGTGGTTGTCCACCGTCCCCCTGACCAACGGCACCGTCGCGACCTTGTTTGGTGTACGCAACCTCTCAATGCTCGGTGGGATCGTGTTCCTGTTCCACCAACTCGGCTCATTCCTTGGTGGTTGGCTGGGCGGGGTGGTCTATGATCGAACCGGCAGCTACGATTTGATCTGGCAGGTGGCGATTCTGCTCAGCCTGCTCGCTGCGGCCCTGAACTGGCCGGTGCGTGAGCGCCCGGTGGCGCGTATGCAGGCGCAGATGGAGGCGGCATGAGGCTAGCGGTGCGCGTTATGGCCATGGCGGCCGGGTTGGTCCTGTTGCTGCTGGCCTGGTGGGGTTGGCAACAGGGCGGTCTGGCGTTGATGCAACTGGGCATGGCGATCTGTTAAGTTCAATGCCTGAACTGACTCAAGGACTTTGATCATGCTGATGCGCTGGCTCGCTGTACCCGTCCTCATGGCTGTTGGCAGCTTGGCCATGGCTGCCGACTGCCCGCCGCTCTTGGAGGGCCAACTGCCCAAGCTGCGGGCCAAGGAATCCATTGACCTGTGCCAGCGCTTCGCCGGCAAGCCCCTCGTTATCGTAAATACGGCGAGCTTTTGTGGGTTTGCACCGCAATTCAAAGGCCTCGAGGCGTTATACCAGCGCTACAAGGACCAAGGTCTGGAAGTGATTGGCGTGCCGTCGGATGACTTCAAGCAGGAAGCCAAGACCGGCGAAGAGACCGCCAAGGTCTGCTACGTGAACTACGGCGTGACCTTCACCATGACCGAGCCGCAGAAAGTCAGGGGGCCGGATGCAGTGCACCTGTTCAAGCTGCTGGCGCAGCAGAGCAGTGCGCCGAAGTGGAATTTCTATAAATACGTGGTGGACCGCCAGGGCAAGGTAATTGCCAACTTTTCCAGTGTGACCAAGCCGGACAGCCCGGACCTGATCAAGGCGGTGGAAGAGGCATTGGCGTCCAAACCCTGAGCCGCGACCAATGAAAAGCCCCGCCTCCTGTGCAGAAGAGCGGGGCTTTTTTATACCGCTGCGAATCAGAAGCGGTAGGTCATACCCAGGCCGAAACCGTTGGCACTGTTTTCATACTTGGCGTTGTAGCTGGCCAATGCGTTGGAGCGCGAAACCTTGACGTCTTCTTCCTTCAGGTAGGAGTAGGCCAGGTCGACGGTCATGTTCGGCATGACCTCGTAGCCCAGGCCCAGGCTGAAGATCGTGCGGTCGCCAGTCGGGATGCGTGGCGAGCGATCCGTGTTGTTGGTTGGCGATTGGTCAAAGGTCAGGCCGGTACGCAACACCACTTGCTTGGTGAGCTGGTACGAGGTACCCACGGCGTAGGCCCAGGTATCGTGCCAGTTCTGGTCTTCCTTGATAGTGCCCACCAGGGCAGGAGCGAGCGCACCACCCGTTGCGCCGCTCACGCCGTCGTTCTTGACGGTGATGTCTTTCAAGCGGCTCCAGCGTGTCCACGTTGCACCCGCATAGAGTTTCCAGGCGTCGGTCAGGTCTTGGGTGACCGACAGGTCATAGGACTCAGGTGTATCAATCTTCAGCGATGCATCGTAGCGATTGCTGCGCAGGGCTGCAGCGGTCGCTGCAGGGGCAGTGACTTCAGTGTGGCCGTCCAGCTTGTAGCTGACCTTGGAGTGATAGGTCAGGCCAACGCGGGTAGTATCGGTGGCTTGTACCAGCACGCCAATATTGAAGCCCAGCGCGGTGTCGTCGCCCTTGATCTTGATGTTGGTGTCTGGCGCACGAGCATTCAGCGTCAGGTCTGATTCCAGGGTGCCGGCGATGCGGTTGATGGTCGGGCCAAAACCAACGGAAACACGGTCGTTGAAGGCGTAGCTGACCGTTGGCTGGAAGGTGATGACTTTCACTTCACTCTTGCTGCCAAAGCCACGGCCCTGGAAGCCGCTTTCGTAGTCAGTCACCAGCCCGAACGGTGCATAGACGCCGAAGCCGACAGCCCACTGATCATTGAGTTTATTGGTGTAGAAACCGAAAGGGACGGCAGTGAAAGGCACCATGTCGCCTTTGTTGCTACCGCGGGAGCGGCCGCTGACGTCGCTGATATCAGTGGAGGCATCAATGGCAGCAACACCGCCGGTGATCTGTTGACCTTCCAGACGTGCCATACCGGCAGGGTTACCGAACACAGTGCTTGCATCATCGGCAGAGGACGAGCGACCTGCGAAACCGGTACCCATCCCGCTGACGCTCTGCTCGTTCAGGGCAAAGCCGCTGGCGAACAGTTGGGAGGATGCCATGGCAACGGCGAGGCTAAGTGTGGTCTTGAGCATTACTTTTTTCATTATTAGAACTCCGTGGTGATCACCGCTGCGGAAAGTATCAATAAATTTCGCATCGCGCTATAGGCTGTAATACAGGAGATAGAGCGGTTTTGTAGGACAATCAGACCAGAATTCAGGTTTTTTGGCGAATCTTGCATTTTGCCCGGTCAACACGCCGCCTGTTTTATGGGGCAGGCGCAGGTTTGCCACGCTTGAGTGAAATCCCGCAGACGACCTTGTGGATGGAAAATTTCTTTCCATATACGCGCCATGGCCAGCACATCGCCGGGCGCAGGCAGGGTGTAGCGACGCTGTTCCACCAACAGCCAAGCGATGGCCGTGGCGTAGCGCAGGTTTACAGTCAGTTCCAACTGAGGTGCACTGAGGAAGGCATGTTGGCTGGCCAGCCCGCGGACCAGGCTCGCCCGCTCGGGGTCCAGCGCCAGGTAGTCATCCCAGAGCGCACGGTGGCGCGGTTCGGTGATGCTGTAGAGGCCATGGCCGCGTCGATCATGCAAGGCCGAACCCAGTTCCGATTGGCTGGCAGCAATGCCCAGTAGCAGGGATTCGGCTGCAGCGTCATGGCGGCCGAGGTACATCAACGTCGGCCTGATCACATAACGACACAATTCGCTGGCGGCAATACCCATACAAGCCTCAGTCCAATATAGGGGGGGACGAGCCTGAGAAGGGAGGGCTTGGCAGCGGTGAATCGGATCTCAGGCCCGTCGCAAGCGGATCATGCCGCTCGAGTTGAAGTGTAGTGTCATATTTATGATGTAAAGGACTGTTTTTAAAACATCTTCTTCATTCGGTTATAACGTTTATATCTATTTGTACTTAATTCAAGGGCTTGGCGACCATATTCCAGGCAATAAAAAACCCTGTTTTTCAGACAGGGTTTTTGTATTTCAGCGACTCGGGTCGATCAGGCAGTCAATGCCTGACGGGTACGCTCGATCACGGCCTGCAGCGGCTCTGCGCTGGAGTATTGATCGGGGTACAGGCGTTCGCTGTGACGTGCGATGCCGTGTTCGTTGACCAGGGTGAAGCTGAAGCAGCCTTTGCGAGCGGCCATGATCAGGCAGTTCATTGGGGCAAAAGCGTTAGTGAGGGTGCGAATGGCATCCTGAGTGTGGATTTGAGCGTTCATATTATTGGTGTTCCTACAAATGACACGGATAAGAACCGTGCAACGTTAAAACGTTCCAGTAACGCTGATCACCATTGATCAAGCGAAGAACCTGACTGGAACAAAGCAGCCAGTTTGAAGCGCTGATAAATTAGGCGCGCTTGGGCTGGCAGGTAGGTACTTAGGAGGGCAGGCAACACAACAGGGGCAAAGGTTCTGGGCCCAGGGTGAAGATCCTGATCAATTTGCAGGTTGGTTCGGTCAGAGTATTGAAACTTCGCGACACCCTTTGCTTGTTCAAAGGCTGTGTCGTCGCAAGGAATACCTGGAAACCATCGAGGTGGTCGATCCCATGTGTTCAGGGGATTTGTTCGACCAGAATTGACTTTCAGCTTGGTACTAACGCCGCGGATAGTAACGGATCGAAACGGGGAAGGGAAGGGCAATGGCAAAAAAACTTCAATCAACCGCCGAGCCACCCGCGGTAGACCAGTACCGTTATCGAGGCTGCTAGAGCGCAACCCAAGCCGTAGGCCGCAAGCGTCAGGCGCAAGGACTGCCCGCTCTCGATCACGCCCATGACCTCGCGCATGTCATTGATCCTGCCGTCACCCAATTCAATGCACAGGCTCACTGCGGTGAAAGCCGCCGCCAACAGGATCGCGCTGGCGAACAGCGCGCCGTCCGGGGAAGGTAGCACGGCATTGATGCCCAGGGAGGTCGCGCAGATGGCCAATAGCAGCACGGCGAATAACAGAATTCCTTTCATCGGCCCTACAGGGTTGCGTTGTCGGTGGGGCAGTGTGGCGAGACGCGACACATTTGGAAAGTCCCTGGGTTTGTCCGGGCAGTAACATGTTTAAGGCATGTTGAATCAAAAAACGCTGACCTTATAACCCCCACGCGGGTACTTGTGCACATTGGTTGCGACGTGTGTAACCCCTCTGTTCCTGACCTTGAACGGCGCGCATTTGCCTGCATTCAAAATTTAAGTCAATGAAAAATCTCGCTTTTTTTTATTGGTGAAAAAATCGTCAGTTTGACTGCGGCCCCCGTTCCGTGGGCCTTTGCGCCCGTTCAAGGGGGGTTGTCCACTGAGTTATCCACAGCTTCTGTGGATTGTCCCGAGCGCTTGCTCTAGAACGGGCGTGCCGGGTTTTTTCAGCTTTACCTGTACGAAAAAAAGAGTAGAGTGGCGCGCCTTCTGTTCTGTCCCGCAGTGCTTTATGAAGTTTCGCTCAGTATCACCTTCTGTTACCGACACTCGTCAAACTGTTACCGCCCCCAAGCGTTTCTCCTTGAAGGTCGCTTTGTGGCTGCTCGATAGCCCTCGCCTGGGGCAAAGTACCAACATCAAACACTTCGCTGGACGCTTGCTCAAACAGCCAGCCCGGGAAGGGGTGGTGGCCGCGCAGAGCCGTCTGGGCCAACTGATGTGTCGGGAATGCGGGAACGCCCGCGACCGCCGTATAGGCTACGACCTGCTGCGCTCGGCCGCCCGCGCCGGCGACCGGCGCGCCCAGCGCGAACTGGGGCAGGTCGAAGACTGAGCTGTCCTCCAGCCCTGCGCTTGGTTACCCTTGTTTTTTTCGGTGATGGCAGAAATGGCTATGGTTGTTGACTGGACCAGTATCGCCTTGGGACTTGTTGGCGCAGCAGTACCTTTGTTGGCGCTGTGCTGGCAACTCCAGCGACGTCTAAGCGCGCGGGCCACCGGCTGGGAACTGCTGGAAGAGCGCCTGGCGACCGCGCAACTGGCCCAGGAGGGGCTCGCTGCCCAATTGGACGCCAGCCGCGATGAGATCAGTGACCTGAGCCACGCTAATGCCGCCAAACAGGCCGACCTGGCTGCCCTGCGCCGCGAAGTCGAGCTGCTGCAGATCGACCGCGATAACGCCCGCGACGCCGCCCACGCCTGGAACCTCGACCGCAGTGCCAAGGAAACCGAGCTGCGGCGTCTCGACGCCCTGGCGGCGGCCCTGAGCGCGGAGCTGCGCGAGCAACAAGAGAGCCATCAACAACGCCTCACTGACCTGCAAGGCTCACGGGATGAGCTGCGTGCGCAGTTCGCCGAGCTGGCCGGCAAAATCTTCGATGAGCGTGAGCAGCGCTTTGCCGAAACCAGCCAGGAACGCCTGGGCCAACTGCTCGATCCGCTCAAGGAGCGCATCCAGTCGTTCGAGAAGCGAGTCGAAGAAAGCTACCAGAACGAAGCCCGCGAGCGTTTTTCCCTGGCCAAGGAGCTGGAGCGCTTGCAGCAACTGAACCTGCGCCTGTCGGATGAAGCCACCAACCTGACCCGGGCCCTCAAGGGCCAGAAAACCCAGGGCAACTGGGGCGAGCTGATCCTTGAGCGGGTGCTGGAGCACGCGGGCCTGGAGAAAGGCCGTGAATACCAGACCCAGGTCAGCCTCAAAGGCCCGGATGGCGAGCGTTTCCAGCCGGACGTACTGATCATGTTGCCGGGCGACAAGCAGGTGGTGGTCGACTCCAAGGTCAGCTTGACCGCCTATCAGCAATACGTCGCGGCGGATGATGAGGTAATTGGCCAGGCGGCGCTCAAGCAGCACGTGCTGTCTCTGCGCAATCACGTCAAAGGCTTGGCCGGCAAGGATTACAAGCGCCTCGAAGGTTTGCACAGCCTGGACTTCGTCCTGCTGTTCGTGCCGATCGAAGCGGCTTTTTCCGCGGCATTGCAGGCCGAGCCCAACCTGTTCCAGGAGGCCTTTGACCGCCATATCGTGATTGTCAGCCCGACCACCTTGCTCGCCACCCTGCGGGTGATCGACAGCCTGTGGAAGCAGGAGCGCCAGAGCCAGAACGCCCGGGAAATCGCCGAGCGTGCCGGGTGGCTGTACGACAAGTTCGTGCTGTTTATCCAGGACCTGGACGAGGTGGGCAATCGGTTGCAGCAGTTGGACAAGGCTTACAGCGCGGCGCGAAACAAACTGACAGATGGACGCGGGAATCTGGTCAGTCGTACCGAGCAACTAAGGCTGCTCGGTGCCCGTGCCAGTAAGAGCCTGCCGGCGGATCTGCTGGAACGGGCGATGACAGATTCGGATGGCGTAGCGCATCTCCCCGAATAAACACAGGGTCAAAATGTGGGAGGGGGCAAGCCCCCTCCCACATTTTGACCGAGTACAAGCCATTTACAGAGGCAGGTGCCTGCTCAACAGTGCCCGCAACGCCGCCGGCTTCACCGGCTTGGCCAGGTAATCCAACCCCGCGCCATGCACCTCGGCGACCATCTCCGGGCGCCCGTCGGCGCTGATCACCACACCGGGAATCGGCTCGGCCAGTTGCGCTCGTAGCCAGCCCATCAGCTCGGTGCCGGTTTCGCCATGGTCCAGGTGGTAATCCACCAGTGCCAGTTGCGGGCGCATGCCGTCGGCCAGCAGTGCCGCACATTCGGCCTGATTGGCTGCGGTCCAGACTTCGCAGCCCCAGCGCGTGAGCAGGCTGCGCATGCCGATCAGGATGCTCTCCTCGTTATCCACACACAGCACCCGGGCGCCGCTCAAAGGCAGGCCGTTTTCCGCCGGCGCCTTGGGTTGCGGGCTGGCCTGGTTGCGCGCCAGCGGCACGCACACGCTGAAGACGCTGCCCTTGCCCGGCCAGGAGCGCACGCTCAATTGATGCCCCAGCACACGGCACAAGCCGTCGGCAATCGCCAGGCCCAGGCCCAGACCCTTTTCAGCCCGGGTCTGGTGGCTGTCCAGGCGCTTGAACTCTTCGAAAATCACCTTTTGTTTATCCAGCGGAATGCCTGGGCCGCGATCCCAGACTTCCAGGCACAGTTCGCCTTGGCGTCGACGTACGCCAAGCAGCACTGGGCCGTCGGCATAACGGAAGGCATTGGTCAGAAAGTTCTGCAGGATCCGCCGTAGCAACTTGATGTCGCTGTCTACCCGCAAGCGGCTGCCGCGCCAACGGAAGCGCAAGCCTTGCTCATGGGCCAGCGCCTTGAACTCAGCGCCCAGGGTGTCGAACAGCTCATTGAGTACAAAGGGCTGGCGTTGTGGATTGATCTTGCCGTTTTCCAGGCGGGAGATATCCAACAGGTCGCTGATCAGGTCTTCGGCCGAGCGCAACGAGCTGTCCAGGTGCTGCACCAACTGCCGTGCCTCGCTGGACAGGCCGTCGTGCTGATGGGAGAGGGCGGCGGAGAACAGCCGTGCGGCGTTCAGCGGTTGCATCAGATCGTGGCTCACCGCCGCCAGGAATCGCGTCTTCGATTGGCTGGCGGACTCGGCCACGCCCTTGGCGTCGGTGAGGGCCACATTGAGCTGCGACAGTTCATGGGTGCGTTCGGTGACCCGCTGTTCCAGGCCCTCGTTGGCCTCGGTCAGCGCTTGTTCGGCTTCGCGGAACGCGGTGATGTCGGTGAAACTCATGACAAAGCCGCCGCCGGGCATCGGGTTGCCGATCAGCTCGATCACCCGACCATTGGGAAACAGGCGCTCGGATGTGTGCGCACGGCCCTGGCGCATCCAATGCAGGCGGCGCGCCACGTGCACTTCTGCCTCGCCAGGCCCGCACAAGCCGCGCTCGGCGTTGTAGCGAATAATGTCGGCAATCGGCCGGCCGACGCTGATCAGGCCGTCCGGGTAGTTGAACAGCTCCAGGTAGCGCCGGTTCCAGGCCACCAGTTTGAGGGACTGGTCCACCACGCTGATGCCCTGGGTAATGTTCTCGATGGCGCCTTGCAGCAGGGCACGGTTGAACTGCAGCACCTCGGAGGCCTCGTCGGCGATTCGTACGACGTCCTCCAGCTGCATTTCCCGCCCTTCAATCGCCGCTTTCACCACGGCTCGCGTCGAAGAGGCACCCAGTACACCCGCCAGCAAGCGTTCGGTGTGGGCAATCCAATCGTTATCGGCATTCTGGTTGGGGTTGAAGCCTTTGCCCTGGCGATAGGCAAAGCGAATAAAGCTCTGCTGGGCACGTTCTTCGCCGACAAAGCGTGCCGCCAGGCTGAGCAGGTCGCTGATCTGCACCGACAACATGGACCGGGCATTGGCACGCTGGCTGATTTCCTGGCCGATAAAACGCCCAGCCTGCCAGTGTTCGGACACCCGTGTGCGTGACAGCATTGACACCCACACGAACAAGGTGAAGTTACCCGCCAGGGAAAATACGGTGCCTAAGGTCAGCGATGTCACCGATAGTCCGAACGGGTGGGAATGCATCCAGGTCAGGCCGGGGAAAAGGCTGAGCGACCAACCCAGGCTTTTCGCGGTAACTGGCAGGACCAAGGTGTAGAACCACAGGAATGTACCCGCGGCCAAGCCGGCAAAGACGCCCCGGCGGTTGGCCTGCTTCCAGTAGAGTGCGCCGAGCATTGCCGGGGCCAGTTGGGTCACGGCGGCAAAGGCGATCTGGCCGATGGTAGCCAGGCTGGCGGTAGAACCCAGCAGGCGGTAGCTCACATACGCCAGCAACAGGATAATCACAATGCTCACCCGGCGTACCGAGAGCATCCAGTGGCGGAATACTTCAAATGGCCGCTCGGCGCTGGAGCGCCGTAACAGCCAGGGCAGCAGCATGTCGTTGGAAACCATGGTCGACAAGGCGATGCTGGCCACGATCACCATGCCGGTGGCGGCCGAGGCACCGCCAATGAACGCCAGCACAGCGAGAGCTGGATGGGCCTGGGCCATTGGCAGGCTGATCACATAGGAGTCTGGCAGCACCGAGCCAGGCAGCAGCATCTTGCCACCGAGGGCGATAGGCACCACGAACAGTGCAGCCAGGATCAAGTAGGCCGGGAACACCCATTTGGCCAGGCGCAGATCCTGGGGGTCGATGTTTTCAACCACGGTCACATGGAATTGCCGTGGCAGACAGATAATCGCCATCATGGCGACGCCGGTCTGTACCACCATAGAGGGCCAATTGATGGTCTCTTTCCAGTATTCCTCCAGGCGTGGCGCGAGCATCGCCTGGCTGAACAGGTCGCCGAAACCGTCGTACAAGCCGTAGGTGACAAACGCACCGACGGCAAGAAAAGCAAACAGCTTGACCAGGGACTCAAACGCAATCGCCAGCACCATGCCGCGATGGTGTTCGGTGGCGTCGAGGTTGCGCGTACCAAACACAATGGTAAACAGCGCCAACACCAGGGACACGATCAAAGCCGTGTCCTGGGCCCGGGTGCCGGTGGTGTCGGGGCCGGCGCCGATCAATAGGTTCACCCCCAGTACGATGCCTTTGAGTTGCAACGCGATATAGGGCAGCACGCCGACCAGGCAGATCAACGCCACCACCACCGCCAGGGACTGGGATTTGCCGTAGCGGGCGGCGATAAAGTCGGCAATCGACGTGATGTTTTCCTGCTTGCTGATCAGGATCATCTTCTGCAGCACCCAGGGTGCCAACACCAGCAGCAGCACCGGTCCCAGGTAGATCGGTAAAAATGCCCACAACTGTTCGGCGGCCTGGCCTACAGCGCCAAAGAAAGTCCAGCTGGTGCAGTACACGGCCAGCGACAAACTGTAGACCCACGCACGCACACGCGGTGGCAGCGGCGCATGGCGGCGGTCACCGTAAAAGGCAATGGCAAACATAATGGCCATATAGGCCAGGGCAACGGCGGCAATCAGCCCGCTGGACAGCGTCATGGTAACTCCGAGCATAAGAACACCCAGGCACTCCAGGCCCGGTTGGACAGTCTCGCATGATGCCTGGGGTTAGTCAGTGTCGACCAAGGTCGTGTGGGATCTAATGTCGCAGGTGCGTCAGCGCGGTGGCAGGGTTTTCTGGCGCAGGATATAGATCGTCACCAGGACCGCACTGGTCAGCATGAAGCCGCGTGCCCAGGGCAGGGGTACCAGATAGCAGGAGATCGCGATGCTCAACCACATCAAGCCGATGGCGTAGACCTTGCCTTTGAGCGGGATGCCATTGCCGTCCAGGTAGTCACGGATCCAGGGGCCCAGGCGCGGGTGCTCCACCAGCCAGCGGTAGAAACGCGGGGAGCTTCGAGCGAAGCAGGCGGCGGCGAGCAGGAGGAAGGGCGTGGTCGGCAACACCGGTAGGAAAATGCCTATCACTCCCAGCGCTACGCTGAGCCAGCCAATGGCCAGCAGCGCGTAGCGCAGGAGCAGCGAGCGGTTGCCCATGGGTGCCACGGGCAAGCGACTCAGTGGTGACGTGGCTTGAGGATCGCCGGTTTTTCGTCAGGCGCGTTGCACAGCAGGTACAGCGCGGTGAGGGCTTCCGGGATCTGTACGATCATGTCGTCCATCAGGTTGGCGTCGGCGGCGATGTCGGCGAACTCCGGCTGGTCGTCGAACAGGCCGGAACCGACCATGATCGGCAGCAGCATTTCGCTGACTTCTTCCTCGGCGGTTTCGAACCAGGCGGCTTCGCGCAGGAACACGCCTTCCATGAAACCGATGCACCAACCGCGCAGGTCGGAGTCGTCCGGCTCTTCACCCAGGTCCAGGTCGCATGGCAGCTCGAATTCCTCATCGGAGGCCAGCTGGCGGCCGATGTGGGCCTTGAGGGCCAGCAGGGTGGCTTCGATTTCTTCGCGCTGGGCGGCGTCGGCGTAGTGAGGCTCTTCGGCGAACAAGGCGTCGATCCACTCACGGTCCGGTACCACGTCAGAAGAGATCGACAGGGCGGTCAGGTAGCCGTGGGCGGCCACGTAGTCCAGCGCCTCGTCATGCAGCTCATCGGCGTCGAGGAAGGCTTGCAGGCGGGTTAGTTGCTCAGCGAAGGACATTGAAGGGCTACCTTGGGAATAAACGATGCTGAATTCTAGGCTTTCTTGAGCGCCCAGGCCAGCCGCACCGCACATTTGCCCGGTTTTAGCGTGGGCGTCTATTCGTCAGGCGCGCCCTTTGGCGGATGATGCTCGGGTATACTGCCGCGTTTTGTGATGCCCCTGCAGGCCCAGCGCCAATCCGGGAAAACTTCGCTTACGGATTATTTACCGTGGCAGCGCATTTTTTCGGCCAGCCTGTACAGAGGGATTTCGGCACCATTTTGGAGTTTTACATGCTCGAGCAGGCTCAACGCGTCCTCAAGGACATCTTCGGCTACGACAGTTTTCGTGGCCGCCAGGGTGCGATCATTGAGCGCGTGGCCAATGGCGGCGATGCCCTGGTGCTGATGCCTACCGGTGGCGGCAAATCCTTGTGCTTCCAGGTGCCGGCACTGTTGCGCAATGGCCTGGCCGTGGTGGTGTCACCACTGATTGCGCTGATGGACGATCAGGTCGCCACCCTTGAAGAGCTCGGTGTCGCCGCTGCGTCGTTGAACTCCACCCTCAGCGCCGAACAGCAGCGCGACCTGGCCGCCCGCATCAAGCGTGGCGAGGTGAAGATGTTGTATCTGGCACCCGAGCGCCTGGTGCAGCCGCGCATGCTGTCCTTCCTGCAGAGCCTGGACATTGCCCTGTTCGCCATTGACGAAGCCCACTGTGTATCGCAATGGGGGCACGATTTCCGCCGCGAATACCTGCAGCTTGGCCAGTTGGCGGAACTGTTCCCCGACGTGCCGCGCATCGCCCTGACCGCCACCGCCGACAAACGTACCCGCGAAGAGATCGTCGAGCGCCTGCATTTGCAGAACGCCGAGCGTTTCCTGTCGAGCTTTGACCGACCGAATATTTTCTACCGCATCGTGCCCAAGGAGCAGCCGCGCAAACAGTTGCTGGCGTTCCTGTCCGAGCGGCGTAGCGATGCGGGCATTGTCTATTGCCTGTCGCGCAAGAAGGTCGACGAAGTCGCCGCATTCCTTTGCGAACAGGGCTATCCGGCGTTGCCTTACCACGCAGGCCTGCCGAACGATCTGCGTGCCTATCACCAGAAGCGCTTCCTCAACGAGGAGGGCCTGATCATGGTGGCGACCATCGCCTTCGGCATGGGCATCGACAAATCCAACGTGCGATTCGTCGCGCACATGGACCTGCCCAAGTCCCTGGAGGCCTATTACCAGGAAACCGGGCGCGCCGGCCGTGATGGCCTGCCGGCAGATGCCTGGATGGTGTACGGCCTGCAAGACGTGGTGATGCTCAAGCAGATGCTGCAGAACTCCGAAGGCGACGAACGCCATAAACGCCTGGAGCAGCACAAGCTCGATGCCATGCTGTCATTGTGTGAAGAGACCCGCTGCCGGCGCCAGACGCTGCTGGCCTATTTCGACGAAGACATGCCCGAGCCCTGTGGCCACTGCGATAACTGCATCGACGGTGTGCAGACCTGGGACGCCACCGAGCCGGCGCGCCAGGCATTGTCGACGATCTACCGCACCGGCCAGCGCTATGGCGTGGGTCACCTGGTGGATGTATTGCTGGGCAAGGACAACGAAAAAATCCGCAGCTTCGGCCACGAGAAACTCTCGGTCTACGGCGTTGGCAAGGCCCGCGCCGAAGGCGAGTGGCGCTCGCTGTTCCGGCAGATGGTTGCCCGTGGCCTCGTCGATATCGACATTGAGGGTTACGGCGGGCTGCGCCTGAATGACAGTTGCCGACCGTTGCTCAAGGGTGAGGTGAGCCTGGAGCTGCGCCGTGACCTCAAGCCCCAGACCACCGCCAAGAGCAGCAGCACCAGCCAGGCCAGTCAGCTTGTACGGGGCGAGGAGCGCGAACAGTGGGAAGCCCTGCGCACCTTGCGGCGCAAACTGGCGCAGGAACACAGCGTGCCACCCTACGTTATCTTCCCCGACTCCACCTTGCTGGAGATGCTTCGCGAACAACCCACTACCATGGCCGAGATGGCCCGGGTCAGCGGTGTGGGTGCGCGCAAGCTTGAGCGTTACGGCCAGGCGTTCCTCGAAGTGCTTGGTGGCCAGGCCGAAGCACCGAAGGAAGTGGCCGATATTCGCCACGAACTGATCAGCCTGGCCCGCGCCGGAATGACCCCGATCCAGATCGCTGGCCAGCTGCAATGCTCGGAAAAAAATGTGTATACCTTGCTCGCCGAAGCCATCGGCAAGCAGCAATTGTCGTTGGAGCAGGCCCTTGATTTGCCTGAGGATTTGCTCGGCGAGATTCAGGATGCATTTCTCGATGGAGAAGGCGAATTGCCACCTGTCGCGGAGATCGCCTCGTTGTTCACCGGACGTGTTCCTGAGGGCGTTTTGTACTGCGTACGTGCCGCTTTGCAGTCGGAATTCGAAATTTAATGCGCCAATTACGACAATGTAACGAATCAGTACATACCGGGCCTTGCCTACTGACATGGCTCATGCTTAGCTGACTAATAATTAGCCATACTTTATTTTCAGTCTTAAACATGAGTTTTTTATGCCGTTAACCGATCAACACCGTTTTGGCATGCAATTGGCGCAAATGTCCCGAGGTTGGCGCGCCGAGCTGGACCGCCGCCTGGCGGGGCTGGGCTTGTCCCAGGCGCGATGGCTGGTGCTGTTGCATTTGGCCCGTTTTGCACAAGCCCCTACCCAGCGTGAATTGGCACAAAGTGTTGGCGTGGAAGGGCCGACCCTGGCGCGTCTGCTCGACAGCCTGGAAGGCCAGGGCCTGGTGCAACGTCAGGCCGTGGTGGAAGACCGCCGCGCCAAACGCATCCTGCTGTGTGATACCGCCCAGCCGCTGATTGATCAGATCGAGACCATTGCCACGGCGTTGCGTCATGAGTTGTTCGTTGGGGTGAATGAAGAGGATCTGCGCGTGTGCATGCGTGTGCATGAGCACATCCTGGCGAACCTGGAAAAGTCCTGATCGCCCATTCACTGGGGATCAAAATGTGGGAGGGGGCTTGCCCCCGATTGCGGTGGGCCAGCTACAGAATTGTTGACTGATACCCCGCCATCGGGAGCAAGCCCCTCCCACATTAGTTCGGTGTTGTGTCAGAAGGTCTGGCCGAGGTTCAGGTACACCGCCTTCTGGTTATCATCATTGAACCCATAGCTGAAATTCAGCGGTCCCAGAGGCGTATCAAACCCGAGGAAGATACTCGCGGCGTTGATATAGCCGCTGTCGAACTCATTATCGTTATTCCACGCCCGGCCCCGTTCCAGTGAGGCGCCCAGGTACAACGGGAAGTCCAGCGGCAGGTACGAACGCGGGGTCAGTCGGCGGAAGTACACCGCACGCATCAGGCTGACGTTCTGCCCAGAGATCGCATCCTGGCGAAAGCCCGACAATTGCCGCGCTCCACCCAGCTGGAAGCTGGAAATCACCACATCGGAATCATCCAGGGTACGTCCGTAACGACCGCCCAGTATCAACGTGTCCGGGCCATGGCTCATGGCCTTGTCCAGCTTGAACTCCCATTGGCGGTAACGCTGGTCCGAGCCCAGCCCCGGTTCGAACTCACGATAGGCCAGGCCGATGTCCTCGCCGCTATGGGGGAAGTACACGTTGTCAAAGGAGTCGAATGAATATTTAAGTTCATAGAAGCCTTCGCTGAAGCTCACGCTCGGCAGGTCGCGGTCGCCAATACGTACGTCGGCCTTGCCCCAGGCTTCGCCAACGCCGAAGCGGATCTCGCCGCTGTTGCCGATCTGCCGGCCCACGTTCAAGCCGAAACCGTAGCGTTCCAGGCGATATTCGGAAATGGGGTCATTGTCCAGGACCAGTTCTACGTTCTGCGCCTCGGCTCTGATATACGGCGCGACAAAGTAACGCGAGCCGGTGTCCATCGGCTGGTAGAACTCGCTGTACAGCTCTTGCCGATCACCGATCTGCACCCGCGTCAGCCATTCGGCGCCGAGGCGGTTGATACCGTTGACGCGATAGCTGGCGCCGAGATTGAAGGCGCTGTCGCCGCGCATATCATCGGACAGGTTCAAGCCCAGGCGCAGGTAATCGGTGCCGCTGCGTTTGCCGCGCGCGCTGATCACCAGGGTATTGTCCTGGCCTTTTTTCACCACGCGGTATTGCACCTGCTCGAAGTAATCCAGGCCGTACAAGGTGCCCATGTCCGATTGCAGGCGGCCCAGGTTCAGTGGCTCGCCCAGCCCCTGGCGGATGTAGTAGCGGATCACGTCGTCACTGACTTTGGAGTCGTTTTCCACCTGTATCGCGGTGATCACCGGGGTGCGCTCGCCTGGCGTGCGAGCAGCCACCAGCTCAGGGTCGATAGGCTCGGCGGGGCGCAGGTGCGCCAGGCGTACATCAAGGGCGCGGGTGGCGCGGTAGCCGGCGTCGATCATGTCCTTGGCGCGGCCGAAGTCCGTCACGCCATAGGCGGCCAGGGGCGGCTGGATCAGCACATCCTTGGGGTTCAGGGCCTTGAGTTGTTCTTCGGAATTGCGCCGGGTCATCAGGGTGATGGATTGGTTGAGCACGTCCACCACGGTTGCCAGTTGCTTGCGCGAGCGCAGCGGGGTGCCGATATCGACCACTATGGCGATGTCGACGCCCATCTCCCGCGCCACATCCAACGGAATATTGTCGGTCATGCCGCCGTCCACCAGCAGGCGCCCGTCGAGCTCCACCGGAGCGAACACGGCAGGGATCGACATGCTGGCGCGTATCACCTGGGGCAGGTGGCCCTTGCTGAACACGACTTTTTCGCCGGTGGTGATGTCAGTGGCCACGGCGCGGAACGGGATCGGCAGCTTGTCGAAGTTACGGGTGTTGCTGCTATGGGCAAACATGCTTTCCAGCAGCAGCGCCAGGTTCTGGCCCTGGATCACGCCCAGCGGCAGGCCGAGGCTGCCGTCGTCGCGGAAACTGAGTTTCTGCTTGACCAGGAAATCCCGGTCGTCCTGTTTGCGTCGAAACGGTACGTCTTCCCGCGGTGGGGCGTCCGACAGGGCCTGCTGCCAGTCGATACCCAGCGCCAGCTTCTCCAGTTCATCGATCTTGTAGCCCGACGCGTACAGCCCACCGATCACCGCGCCCATGCTGGTGCCGGCAATCGCGTCGATATGGATACCCTGTTCCTCAAGGGCCTTGAGCACGCCGATATGCGCCAGGCCGCGGGCGGCACCGCCGGACAGCACCAGGCCGATTTTGGGGCGTGATGTTTCCAAGGCGTCGGCAAGCAGGGGGACAAGGCACAGGAGCAGGCAGGACAACAGGCGGCGCATCATCAATCTCGAGGCTGGGCGATAAAGGCCGCTATTATAGCCACCCGATTCGCCGGGCCCGTCATGTGAGGAGCCGCTTAAATTATGTCTGCAAGCAAACCTGAGATCGTTATCACTTATTGCACCCAGTGCCAGTGGCTGTTGCGCGCTGCCTGGCTGGCCCAGGAGCTGCTCAGTACATTTGCCGATGACCTGGGGCGCGTGGCGTTGGAACCGGCCACCGGCGGCACCTTTCGCATCACCTGCGATGGGGTGCAGATTTGGGAGCGCAAGGCCGACGGCGGCTTTCCCGAAGCCAAGGTGCTTAAACAGCGGGTGCGTGACCAGATCGACCCGCAGCGCGACCTGGGCCATAACGATCGTACGCAATGAAGGTCACCGCCACAGAGGGGCGGTGACCCTATCGCTACTTGGCGGCAAGCTTTTGCTTGATAAAACCGACCACCCACGTCAACACCAAGCCACCGACGCCACCGCCGACAATATTGCTGCCGACCGCAGCCACATCCAGCGCTTCGCCATGGGTGGTGCCGGTGAGTGCGGCGACAATCTGGCCCAGCACCAGGCCGCCGACCCCGCCGAGAAAGGTATTGAGCCCTGTCCCCAGGCTCTGCCTGGTCATGCCGGCAATGTTGCCGCCGACGGCACCGCTGATGATCTGGACCAGCAAGCTGATGAGCATTTCCATGATGAAGCTCCTGCATCGCATTGAGGGATGACCACTCGCTTGCAGCAACTTCAGAAAACACCATGGCTGTCGTCGAGGAGTCTTTATCCGTTGAACGACTACAGACTGTTGCGGACGCTTGAAGTATAGATCAGGCCGTTGCCGTCGGTTGTTTCGCCTGGCTGGCGCTGCCCATCAAGCCGGAAAGCACGATGGCGACGATGATCAAGGCACCGCCCAGCAGCATGCGCAAGGTCGGCGTTTCGGCGAACAACAGCCAGGCTACGGTGATGCCGTAGACCGGTTCCATGGCAAACACCACCGAGGCGGTGCGTGCCTTGATCACGGCGAGGCTGGCGACAAACAGGCTATGGGCAAGGCCAGTACAAAACACGCCCAGCAGCCCGATCCACAACCAGTCAATGGCGCGCACGTCCGCGAGTCCCGGAGCGGCCACCGGCAGCAGGCACACGGCGACCACCACGTTCTGGCACAGCGCTGCCTGCACGGCAGGAACGCGCCCGGAGCTGGCGCGATTGTTCAGCGACAACAAGGAGAACAACAACCCCGAGGCGATCCCCCACAGCAACCCGCCCGTGGCCTCGCTGGCGAGGTTGAAATCCGGGGTGACCAGCACCAGGCCAACGCTGACCAGGACCACCAACAGCACTTCATTGGCACGAATGCGCTCGCGGAAGATCAACCCTTCAAGGATCACGGTAAAGGCCGGGAAGGCCGTGAACCCCAGGGTTGCCACGGCCACGCCGGCGACTTTGACGGCAATGAAGAACGTCACCCAATGGGCGGCCAGCAGCACACCGCTGACCAGCAAGCGGCGCCAGTCGCGCATCTCCAGTTTCTTCCAGGGCGCGTTGCTGGCAAAGCGGGCAAACACCGCCAGGGCAAGCACGGCAAACGCCGCACGCCCAAACACGATGATGGCAGGGGAGGCCGCTGCCAGCTTGCCGAATACGCCAGTGAGGCCAAACATCAGTGCGCCGATATGCAGGGCGCCAAGGGCTGAGCGGGGAGTCATTGTGATCCTTGAACCAACGGGGTAACAGCCTCGCAGTCTAGAGGGTTGGTTCGCGGGCGTCTGTCGCCGGTCTCGCGTTTTTTAGCGTGGGGCTCTTGTCAGTCGCCCCGGCGCAGGGCGCTAGGGGAGGCGCCAAACTCGCGAAGCATGGCTGCACTGAATGCGCTCTGCGAGGCATAGCCAACGCGCTCGGCAATCTCACCGATGGCCAACGGTGTGCCGCGCAAAAGCTCCAGCGCCATATGCAGGCGACGACTGCGTAGATAATCCATCGGCGTCTGCCCGCATTCGGCCATGAAGCGTGCATGCAGGCGCGCCACGCTAAGCCCGGCGATACGCGCAAGGTCAGCCACCTGCAACGGGTGCGCAGCGTGGCGCTGGATATGGGCATTGAACGCCGCATAAGGCAAGCGTCGACCTGGCAGCGCTTGGGCCTGGGGCTGATTGAGACTGGCCAGTAACAGCACCGCACCTTGCTGGACGATCAGCGGGTCGTGCACCGGGCTGTGCGCCAGCCACTGCACCAGTTGGCTTTGCCGCGGATTCAGCGTCAGTCGCGACGGTTGCCCCAGCAAGCGACGACTGGCATCGGCATGCTCACCCAAAGATTGCACCACCCAATGCTCGGTCGGTACATCCAGCACCAGGCAGCGGCTACCGTCGCGGCTGCCACAGGCGTGGTGGGTGGAGAAGGGCAGCACCATCACACTGCTTTCGCGTACCTGGCTGCCACGGCCATCGACTTCCAGGTCCAGGTGCCCGGACAGACCGAACACCAGCTGCGCATGATCATGGCTGTGGGCGATGGGCGCTTCGAGGTAATGGCGTAGCGTGAGGCTCGGGCTCATCGCGGTCTCCAGGGCGGCAATGCGCCAGTCTACAACGCTTTGCGGGCATCGAGCGCTGTCATCAGACTGACGCATGGCTGTCATGGGCTATTAATCGCCAAGGCGCAAGCTCGCGAAAACAGCGTCGAGGGATGCCCATGAGCCATGCCGAGTTCACCAAGCCCAGCCGCAAGCAACGGGTGCGAACCCTGTGGATTTCCGACGTGCATCTGGGCACCCGGGATTGCCAGGCTGAACACCTGTCACAGTTTCTCAAGGGCTATCACGCCGACAAGGTTTACCTGGTGGGCGACATTATCGACGGTTGGAAAATGCGCGGCGGCATGTATTGGCCCCAGGCCCACACCAACGTGATCCGCCGCCTGCTGACCATGGCCAAGCGCGGCACCGAGGTGATCTACGTCACCGGCAACCATGATGAGTTTTTAAGACGCTATTCCAAGCTGATCCTCGGCAATATCCAGTTGGTGGACGAGGCCGTGCATGTAACCGCCGATGGTCGGCATCTGTTGGTCATCCACGGCGACCAGTTCGATGTGATCACCCGCTATCACCGTTGGTTGGCGTTCCTCGGTGACTCGGCCTACGAATTCACCCTCACCCTCAACCGCTGGCTCAATCATTGGCGTGCACGCTATGGCTACGGCTACTGGTCGCTGTCGGCGTACCTGAAGCACAAGGTGAAAACCGCCGTGAGCTTTATCAGCGATTTCGAAGAGGCCATCGCCCACGAAGTCACCAGGCGCGAACTGCATGGGGTGGTGTGCGGGCATATCCATCATGCCGAGATTCGCAAGGTGGGGGAGGTGGATTACCTCAATTGCGGGGATTGGGTGGAGTCATGCACGGCGTTGATCGAGCACTGGGATGGGCATATCGAGCTGTATCGGTTGGCGGATGCTCAGGCCAGGGAGGCGCAGCTCAAGGCTGAAATGGTCACGGGCTAAAAACCAACTCGGTTAAAAATGTGGGAGGGGGCTTGCCCCCTCCCACATTGGGTCCCGGGGTTTTCAGCTGGAAACGTCGGCGATAGCTTGGGCCAGCAGCGTCAAACGTGTCGCATCCACCCCGGCCACGTTGGCCCGGCCTGAACTGACCATATACACGCTGTGCTTCTCGCGCAGTTGCTTGACCTGATCGGCACTCAAACCGGTATAGGAAAACATCCCGCGTTGTGCGCCGATATGGGCAAACTTCTCGGCCAAGCCATGGGGCGCCAAGGCTTCCACCAACCCGGAACGCAAGTGCGCGATCCGCGAACGCATGGCCTCGACTTCCTCGCTCCACAGTTTTTTCAGCTCGGCATCACCAAGAATGGTCGCGACCACGGCAGCACCATGATCAGGCGGCGTCGACCACAGATTGCGCGCGATATTCGCCAGTTGGCTGCGCACATCGGTGAGTTTTTCCGCATCCGCTGCACATACGATCAACGCGCCCACACGATCGCGATACAAACCAAAATTTTTCGAGCAGGAACTGGTGACCAGCACTTCCGGCAGTTCAGCTGCGAACAATCGCACCGCCCAAGCGTCCTGCTCCAGGCCATCGCCAAAGCCCTGGTAGGCAAAGTCGATCAGCGGCAGCAACTGGCGTTCACGCACAATCTGCAACACCTGGCGCCAATCATCCTGTGACAGGTCGAAGCCGGTCGGGTTGTGGCAGCAGGCGTGCAGTAGCACCACATCGCCCTCGGGCACCGTCGCCAGGGTTGCCAGCATCGCCGCCACATCCAGGCGGTTGTCACTGCCCACGTAAGGGTAATGACTGACCTTGAGTCCAGCCTTGGCGAAGATGGTTTCGTGGATCGGCCAGGTCGGATTGCTCAGCCACACGCCACGGCCAGGCAGGCTCTGGGCGATAAAATCGGCGCTCAAGCGCAGGGCACCGGTGCCGCCTGGGGTCTGGGTGGCGCCGGCACGGCGCTCGCGCAGCAAGGCCGAATCGGCACCGAGTACCAACTGGCTGATCAGCGTGCCGAAAGCCGCATCGCCATGGCCGCCGATGTAGGTCTTGGTCACCTGGGTATCGACCAGGCGCTGCTCCGCAAGCTTCACCGAGTGGGGAATCGGCGTCAGGCCCTGGTCGTCCTTATAGACGCCCACACCCAGGTCGAATTTGTCCGGGTTGGCGTCCTGGGCATACAGGTCCATCAGCCCGAGGATCGGGTCGCCGGGCACGCGGCCAATGGCGTCGAAGTGCATTACTTGCGGCCCTCGGCGGTCTTGGCCACTTCATCGGTGCGTGCGGCCATGATGAAGTCGTTGCGGTGCAGGCCCTTGATCGAGTGGCTCCACCAAGTCACAGTGACTTTGCCCCATTCGGTGAGCAGGCCAGGGTGATGGCCTTCGGCCTCGGAGATTTCACCCATGGCGTTGGTGAAGGCCAGGGCGAACTTGAAGTTCTTGAACAGGAAAACCTTTTCCAACTGCATGACGCCGTCGCGCACTTCGATGTTCCAGTCGGGGATCTGCTTGAGCAGCACTGGCAGTTCTTCATCGCTGACTTGCGGGGCATCGGCGCGGCAGGCTTCGCAGTGGGCTTGGTTCAAGGTGGTCATGGGCGGTGTCCTGAATTCGAATGTTTGAAGGTCAGTGGCGTCACCCTAAAGCAACGCGGGGCCAGGGAACAGACTCACCTGGCGTTAAAACCTGAGGTTCACGCGGCTTTGGGTTTCGGAGGGAATTTCGGAGCGTGCAGCCCCAATTCCATACCGCGTTCAACCATGCCCATGATGTCTTCCTGCGCCACGTCGAACAGGCGCTTGAGTTCGGGCAATACGAAGTACAGCGGTTGCAGGATGTCGATGCGATATGGGGTGCGCATCGCTTCCAGCGGGTCGAAGGCTTGATGCTCCGGCTCGTCCGACAGGCAATACACGCTTTCTTTAGGTGACGACAGAATGCCGCCACCATAGATGCGCCGCCCTTGGGGGGTGTCCACCAGGCCGAACTCGATGGTCATCCAGTACAGACGCGCCAGGTATACCCGTTGCTCCTTGGTCGCCGCCAGGCCGAGCTTGCCGTAGGTGTGGGTGAATTCGGCGAACCAAGGGTTGGTCAGCAAAGGGCAGTGGCCAAAGATCTCGTGGAAAATATCCGGCTCTTGCAGGTAGTCCAATTCTTCGCGGGTGCGAATGAACGTCGCCACCGGAAACTGCTTGCTGGCGAGGAGTTCGAAGAAGGTCTGGAAGGGAATCAGCGCCGGCACGCGGGCCACTTGCCAGCCGGTGGTTTCGGCCAGCACCTTGTTGATTTCGCCCAACTGGGGGATACGATCCAGGGGCAGGCCGAGCTTGTCGATGCCGTCCAGGTATTCCTGGCAGGCGCGACCCTCGATCACCTTGAGTTGACGAGTGATCAGGGTATTCCACACCGCGTGTTCTTCCGGCGGGTAGTGGATAAAACCTTGCGCATCGGGCTCGCGGGCCACGTAGTGCGTCTGCTTCATACGGCTCTCCTGCTAGGCATTCGTTCTTGTTATGTCCTGCGATGCATTATTGATAACCCGGTGGGCCCAGGATTCCATCTACGTTGCACCAGGGTATGTAGGAAAAATTACCGTTTTTCGTAAAGTATTCGTTACGAATGGATGACTTATCCGCGTTATGGGCTGGGAAACGCCTACGCTCTGTCACATAATCTTGACGACTATCTGCGCTGGGCGACAAAAAGACGCGGCGCCTACCTACTTTTCGAGCCTTTTCATGCGTATCAAAGTGCATTGCCAGAACCGCATTGGCATCCTGCGGGACATCCTCAACCTGCTGGTGGAGTACGGCGTCAACGTCGCCAAGGGCGAGGTCGGCGGGGAGCATGGCAATGCCGTCTACCTGTTCTGCCCGAACCTGGTGAATATGCAGTTCCAGGCGCTACGCCCGCAGTTCGAAGCGATTGGCGGCGTGTTCGGCGTCAAGCGAGTGGGGCTGATGCCCAGCGAGCGGCGGCATATGGAACTCAATGCGCTGCTCGGCGCCCTGGAGTTTCCAGTGCTGTCCATCGACATGGGCGGCTCCATCGTGGCCGCCAACCGTGCGGCGGCGCAGTTGCTCGGCGTGCGTGTGGACGAAGTGCCGGGCATTCCGTTGTCGCGCTACGCTGAGGATTTCGACTTGCCGGAGTTGGTACGCGCCAGCAAATCGCGCATCAATGGGCTTCGGGTCAAGGTCAAGGGGGACGTGTTCCTGGCGGATATCGCGCCGCTGCAATCCTCCGAACACGATGACAGCGAAGCCATGGCCGGCGCGGTGCTCACCCTGCATCGCGCCGACCGCGTCGGTGAGCGTATCTATAACGTGCGCAAGCAAGAGCTGCGCGGGTTCGACAGCATTTTCCAGAGCTCCAAGGTCATGGCCGCGGTGGTCCGCGAAGCGCGGCGCATGGCGCCACTGGATGCGCCTCTATTAATAGAAGGTGAAACCGGCACCGGTAAAGAGTTGCTGGCCCGTGCGTGCCACTTGGCCAGCCCCCGTGGGCAATCACCGCTGATGGCGCTCAACTGCGCAGGCTTGCCCGAGTCGATGGCCGAGACCGAACTGTTCGGCTACGGCCCCGGCGCTTTTGAAGGCGCGCGGGCGGAAGGCAAGCTCGGGCTGCTGGAATTGACGGCGGGCGGCACCTTGTTCCTTGATGGGGTGGGGGAAATGAGCGCGCGCTTGCAGGTGAAGTTGTTGCGCTTCCTGCAGGACGGCTGTTTCCGGCGGGTTGGCAGTGACGAAGAGGTGTACCTGGATGTGCGCGTGATCTGCGCCACTCAGGTGGACTTGTCGGAACTCTGCGCCCGAGGTGAGTTTCGCCAGGATCTTTATCACCGGCTCAATGTGCTGTCGTTGCATATCCCGCCGTTGCGCGAATGCCTCGACGGCCTGGTGCCACTGGTTGAGCACTTCCTCGACCAGGCCAGCCGACAGATCGGCTGCCCTTTGCCTAAGCTTGCGCCCGCCGCGATGGATCGTTTGAGTCACTACCACTGGCCAGGCAACGTAAGGCAGCTGGAAAACGTGCTGTTCCAGGCCGTGTCGCTGTGCGACGGTGGGGTGGTCAAGGCCGAGCATATCCGCTTGCCGGACTACGGGGTGCGCCAGCCCCTTGGCGATTTTTCCCTGGAGGGCGGGTTAGAGGAGATTGTTGGACGGTTCGAGAAGGCCGTGCTGGAAAGCCTTTATGCCGAGCATTCCAGCAGCCGGCAGCTTGGCAAACGCTTGGGCGTGTCGCACACCACCATCGCCAATAAGCTGCGCGATTACGAAATCCTCAAGGCCGACAAATAATTCGCTGACACTACGCGGTCAAAAATGTGGGAGGGGGCTTGCTCCCGATGGCGGTGTGTCAGCTACAGGTGAGCTGACACACCGCCATCGGGAGCAAGCCCCACATTTGATCTTCGTCGTTTTCCAGGTCGGTGGTTGCCGCAGGCGGCAGTAGTCCGCCGTTTTTTCGACTCGCGCTCAAGCCTCAAATCATCCTGTTTCGCCGCAAACCCCCGTCGCGCCTGGACTTCAGCCTCTTTTTAAAAGTTGGTTCGCAAATTGCTTAAGCCTCATTAGTACAGCGGTGGACGGCAAGCGTCCGTCAGAAAGAGGATAGAGCGTGGACAAATACCTTTATGTGGCAATGACCGGCGCCAGTCAGAACGCACTGGCGCAGAAGGCCCATGCCAACAATCTGGCGAACATTTCCACCAACGGCTTCCAGCGTGACCTGGAGCAGGCGCGTTCGATGCCGGTGTTCGGTGACAGCTTTCCGGCGCGGGCATTTGCCATGACCGAGCGGCCGGCCACTGACTTCTCTCCGGGGGCGATGATCGAAACCGGTCGTGACCTGGATGTAGCCGTCAGCGGCGACGGCTGGATGGCCGTGCAAACTCCGGATGGCGGCGAAGCCTACGTGCGCAGCGCCAGCATGAATGTGGATGCCCTGGGCGTGCTGCGTGCCGGCAACGGTATGCCGATCATGGGCAACGGCGGCCCGATTGCCGTGCCACCCCAGCAGAAAATCGAAGTGGGTGCAGACGGCACCATCAGTATCCGTGCCATGGGCGAAGGCCCACGGGTGATGGCGGAAGTGGACCGCATCAAGCTGGTCCAGCCCGACCTCAAAAACATGACCAAGGGCCTGGACGGCACCATCCACACCAGGGATGGCCAGCCGGCCCAGGCCGACGCGAACGTCACCCTGACCTCGGGCTTCCTGCAGGCGAGCAACGTCAACGCGGTGGAGGAAATGACCGCGGTGCTGGCGCTCTCCAAGCAGTTCGAGCTGCACATCAAGATGATGAACAGCGCTAAAGAAGACGACCAGGCCATGACTCGCGTCATGCAGATGAGCTAAGCCCCTAATTAATTTCGTCGCACGGCGCCAACAAACAGGCGCACGAAGGAGAACAGCATGCTTCCGGCTCTATGGGTTGCCAAGACAGGCCTGTCCGCCCAGGACACCAACCTGACCACCATTTCCAACAACCTGGCGAACGTCTCGACCACGGGCTTCAAACGTGATCGCGCCGAGTTCCAAGACCTGCTCTATCAGATCAAGAAGCAACCAGGTGCCCAGTCGACCCAGGACAGCGAATTGCCGTCGGGCCTGCAACTGGGTACCGGTGTGCAGATCGTCGGCACCCAGAAAAACTTCAGCGCCGGCAACCTGCAACAAACCGGACAACCCCTGGACATGGCCATCAACGGCCGTGGCTTCTTCCAGGTGCTGCAACCGGATGGCACTACTTCCTATACCCGTGACGGTACTTTCCACCTGGACTCCAATGGCCAGATCGTCACCGCCAACGGTTTCGCCCTGGAACCTGCCGTGGTGGTACCACCGGATGCCAAGACCTTTACCGTGGGCAACGACGGTACCGTGTCGATCACCGTGGCCGGCAACCCGGCGTCGCAAGTGATCGGCAACCTGCAAACCGCCGACTTCATCAACCCGGCCGGCCTGCAGGCAATGGGCAACAACCTGTTCCTGGAAACCGCCTCCAGCGGCGCGCCGCAAATCGGCACCCCTGGCTTGAACGGTTTCGGCACCACCCTGCAAAGCACCCTGGAAACCTCCAACGTCAGCACCGTTGAGGAGATGGTCAACATGATCACCACCCAGCGCGCCTACGAGATGAACTCCAAGGTGATTTCCACCGCCGACCAGATGCTTTCGTTCGTTACGCAGAATCTGTAATCCAGTCTGGGGCGCTTTCGAAAGCGCCTGCAACACCATGAGGTAAGGGTCATGAATCGCTATGTTTCCGTTTTGGCATTGAGTGGGATCGCCGTGCTCGCGGGGTGTGTTGCCCCGACGCCAAAGCCCAATGACCCGTACTACGCGCCGGTGTTGCCGCGCACGCCATTGCCGGCGGCGGCCAATAACGGCTCGATCTACCAGGCCGGTTTCGAACAGAACCTGTACAGCGACCGCAAGGCGTTCCGGGTCGGTGACATCATCACCATCACCCTTAACGAGAAGACCCAGGCCAGCAAGAACGCCAACTCGCAGATCGGCAAGAACAGCAAGGCGAGCATCGGCCTGACCTCGTTGTTCGGGGGTGGCCTCAGCACCAACAACCCCCTGGGCGGTGGTGACCTGAGCCTGGATGCCGGCTACAGCGGCGACCGCGCTACCAACGGCAAGAGTGCGGCGGGGCAGGGCAACAGCCTGACCGGTTCGATCACCGTGACTGTGGCCGACGTATTGCCCAACGGCATCATTGCCATACGCGGTGAAAAGTGGATGACCCTCAACACCGGCGACGAGCTGGTGCGCATTGCCGGGATGGTCCGCGCCGATGACATTTCCACCGACAACACCGTGCCTTCGACGCGGATTGCCGATGCACGCATCACCTACTCGGGTACGGGTTCGTTTGCTGATGCCAGTCAGCCGGGCTGGTTCGACCGGTTCTTCCTTAGCCCGCTGTTCCCTTTCTAGGTGGCCACTTTGAACTTCAAACAGCTGATGGCGACGGCACTCTTGCTGGCCTTAAGCGCTGTGGCCCAGGCCGAACGCCTGAAGGACATCGCCAGTATTTCCGGCGTGCGTTCCAACCAGTTGATCGGCTATGGCCTGGTGGTGGGGCTCAACGGTACGGGTGACCAGACCACCCAGACGCCGTTCACCCTGCAGACCTTCAACAACATGCTCTCGCAGTTCGGCATCAAGGTGCCGCCAGGCTCGGGCAACGTCCAGTTGAAAAACGTCGCTGCCGTGTCGATCAGCGCCGACTTGCCGCCGTTCGCCAAGCCGGGCCAGGTGGTGGACATCACGGTGTCGTCCATGGGCAACTCCAAGAGCCTGCGCGGCGGCACCCTGCTGATGACGCCGCTCAAAGGTATCGACGGCAACGTCTACGCCATCGCCCAGGGCAACCTGGTGGTGGGCGGGTTTGACGCCGAAGGCCGCGATGGCTCGAAGATCACCGTCAACGTGCCGTCGGCCGGGCGCATCCCCGGTGGCGCCACGGTTGAACGCACCGTGCCGAGCGGGTTCAACCAGGGCAACAGCCTGACCCTGAACCTCAACCGTTCCGACTTCACCACCGCCAAGCGCGTGGTCGATAAGATCAACGACATGCTTGGCCCTGGTGTAGCCCAGGCCATCGACGGCGGCTCGATTCGCGTCACCGCGCCGCTGGACCCAAGCCAGCGCGTGGACTACCTGTCGATCCTGGAAAACCTTGAGGTCGACCCTGGCCAGGCCGTGGCAAAAGTCATTATCAATTCGCGTACCGGCACTATCGTGATCGGCCAGAACGTCAAGGTTTCGCCGGCAGCGGTGACCCACGGCAGCCTGACGGTGACCATCACCGAAGACCCGATCGTCAGCCAGCCGGGGCCGCTGTCCAACGGCCAGACCGCCGTGGTCCCGCGCTCGCGGGTCAATGCCCAGCAAGAAGCCAAGCCGATGTTCAAGTTCGGCCCCGGTACCACCCTGGACGAGATTGTCCGCGCGGTGAACCAGGTGGGCGCAGCGCCCGGTGACTTGATGGCGATCCTTGAAGCTTTGAAACAGGCCGGCGCCTTGCAAGCCGACCTCATTGTGATCTGAGGCCATGGCCATGGATATGCGCAAAAGCGGCATCAGCAGCACGGCGGACTCGGGGTCTTACTCCGACTTGAACCGGCTTAACCAGCTCAAAGTCGGCGCCGACAAGAACAGCGACGGCAATATGCGCAAGGTGGCGCAGGAGTTCGAGTCGCTGTTCCTCAACGAGATGCTCAAGTCCATGCGCTCGGCCACCGACGCCCTGGGCAAGGACAACCCGCTGAACACCCCGGCGGCCAAGCAGTATCAGGAAATGTACGACCAGCAGCTGGCGGTCTCGATGTCCCGCGAAGGCGGCGGTATCGGCCTGGCCGACGTGCTGATGCGCCAGATGCAGAAGAACAAGCCGGTGCAGGCCCAGGCCGCCACCTTGCAAGGCCCGGCGGCGGATGTGCCGGTGAAGAAAGTCGATGTGCCGACCGAGATTGGCGCCGGTACCCAGGCCGACGGGCCGCTGGGCCGCTCCAATGGCCAGCGGCCTTTGTGGGCTTATCGCGTGGCGGTTCCTGAGGGCACCAGTGCGCACACCAACGACATGGAGCTGATGAACCAGCGCCGTATCGCCTTGCCAAGCAAACTGGCCGACCGCCTGCTGGCTGGCATCGTGCCGAGTGCCCCGGTTGCCGCCGAAGCCAAAAGCGCGCCCCTGCGCAACAGCGCCGCCGACGACAATGTGGTCAGCAGCGCCGCCCGCAGCTTTGCCGTGCCAAGCGGACAAATGCAGGTCTATGGCCGCGCCATTGCCCAGCCACCGCTGGCGCCGGCGAAAAAAGCCTTCAGCTCCCAGGACGAATTCGTCGCCACCATGTTGCCGATGGCCAAGGCGGCCGCCGCGCGTATCGGTATCGACCCCAAGTACCTGGTGGCCCAGGCCGCGCTGGAAACCGGCTGGGGCAAATCGGTGATGCGCGCCGAGGACGGCAGCAGCAGCCACAACCTGTTCGGCATCAAGGCCGGCCAGAGTTGGCAGGGCGGCCAGGCCCGTGCGATCACCAGCGAGTTCCGCGATGGCGCGATGGTCAAGGAAACGGCGCAGTTCCGTTCCTACAGCTCCTACCAGGACAGCTTCCACGACCTTGTGACCCTGCTGCAAAGCCATGATCGCTATAAAGAAGTCTTGAAATCAGCCGATAACCCGGAACAGTTTGTACGCGAGTTGCAAAAAGCCGGTTATGCAACCGACCCGGCTTACGCCAGCAAGATTTCGCAGATCGCAAAAAATATGAACAGTTACCAGAACTACGCTGCCGCTGGCGCAACCACACATTTATAAGGTCTGAACCATGAGTTTGCTCAGTATCGGGATGTCAGGGCTCAACGCCGCTCAAGGATCGCTGTCGGTCTTGAGTAATAACATCGCCAACGTTAATACCCCAGGGTACTCGCGGCAGCAGACCACGCAGAATACCAACGCGTCGAACCCGTTCGGCGGTGTGTTCATCGGCACCGGTACCACCCTGGCTGACGTGCGCCGGGTGTACAACGAATACCTCGACACCGCCTACCAGAACAGCACGGCCCTGAATAACGATGCCAAGGCGTATCTGGATCAGGTCGGTGCCGTCGACAAAGTGTTGTCGGACAAGACCACCGGTTTGTCCTCGGTGCTCAGTTCGTTTTTCGCCACCCTGCAGACCGCGGCGTCCAACCCCAGTGACCTGTCTGCGCGGCAGCTGCTGGTGACCAACGCCCAGACCCTGAGCAGTCGTTTCAACTCGATTTCGACGCAGTTGACCCAGCAGAAAGAGACCATCAACAACCAACTGAGCAGCATGAGTGAGCAGGTCAATCAATTGACCGCCTCGATTGCCTCGCTTAACAAGCAGATCACCCAGGTGCAAGGCGCGTCGGGCAATGCGCCGGCCAACCTGCTGGACTCGCGCAACGAGGCGGTACGCTCGCTCAATGAATTGATCGGCGTAACGGCCACCGAGAAGAACGGCCAATTCAGCGTGACCACCGGCACCGGCCAGTCCCTGGTAGAAGGCGGGATCTCCAATACGATTTCTGCAGTGCCGAGCAAAACCGATAACAGCCAGTACACCATCCAGTTGAATACCAACGGCACCCCCATGGACTTGGGTGGCGTGATCAGCGGCGGCAGCATCGGCGGCCTGTTGCGTTATCGCAGTGATGCCTTGATGCCGGCTATCAATGACCTGGGCCGTATCGCCATAGCGACCGCAGACACCATCAACAACCAACTGGGCCAGGGCTTGGACCTCAATGGTGACTTTGGCGTTTCGCTGTTCAAAGACATCAACAGCGCCGTCGCCGTTGCCTCGCGCAGCCAGGGCGCATTGGGCAACAGTGCCGGGGCAGGCAACCTGAATGTGACGATCAAGGACAGCAGCAAGTTGTCCGCGTTTGACTACACCGTGAGCTTCAACGACAAGACCGACCCCAACAAGGTCACGGTACTGCGCTCGGACGGCAAGGCCATGGGCACCTTTGATATGTCCGCCACGCCGCCGCCGACCATGGACGGCTTCACCCTGGCACTGGATGGCAAGGGCACGATGGCCTATGGCGACAGCTTCAAGGTCAGCCCGACTGCCACTGGGGCCAGCGCGATTGGCGTGGCGCTCACCGATGCGAACAAGCTGGCGTTTGCCGGCCCGTTGGCGGGTACCAGCAGCAACACCAACAGTGGCACGGGCACGTTCACCCAGCCGTCCCTGACAGTACCGCTGGATATTAATGGCGGCGCCGACACCGCACAGCTGCGCGCCGGTATTGAAAACTCGATGCCGGTGAAAATGGTCTTTGCCAAACCGGCCGCTGATGGTACGCAGTCCTACACGATCAGCGATTCCAAGGGCAACCCGATCAGCACCGGCTCGATTATTCCGGGGCAGGGCAACAAGATCACCGTGGACGTGCCGATGCGTGACGCCAACGGGGCCGCGATCCCCGGCAAGAGCTTCAAGTTCGACACCACCGTCAACGGCTCACCGGCACAAGGCGACAGCACCACCTTCGCCTTCAACAGTGGCGGCAAGTCCGACGGCCGCAACGCCCAGGAACTGCTGAACCTGCAAACCAAAGCCACCGTTGGCATGGGCGATGGCAACGGCGGCACCAGCCTGGTGGGGGCCAACAGCAAGCTGGTCTCGCAAGTGGGGGCCAAGGCCAGCCAGGCCGGGGTCGACACCGCCGCCACCGGCGCGTTGCTGAGCGCCAACAAGGAAGCGCGCAACTCGGTGTCCGGGGTCAACCTGGATGATGAAGCGGGTGACATGATCAAGTTCCAGCAGTACTACACCGCGTCGTCGCAAATCATCAAGGCTGCGCAGGAAACCTTCACCACACTGATGAATGCTCTTTAAGGGAGGCTGGGACGATGCGTATTTCTACACAGCAGTATTTCGAGACCAGTTCCGCCAAGTACCAGAGCAACTATTCCAGTGTGGTCAAGGCCCAGGACCAGGCCACCACCGGTATACGCGTGCAAACCGCCGCGGATGATCCGGTGGCGGCGGCGCGCTTGCTGATGCTGCAACAGCAGAAAGACATGCTGGGGCAGTTCAATGGCAACATCGACACCCTGAAAAACTCGCTGACCACCCAGGACAGCGTGCTGGAAAATATCAATATCGCGATTCAGAGGGCCAGTGAGTTGGCGCTCAAAGCGGGCAACGTCGGCATCAGTGACGCTGACCGCAAATCGACCGCCGCGGAGATCGGCGCCATTGAAGACCAGGTCCTGGGCTTGCTCAATACCAAGGACTCCAGTGGTAATTACATGTTCTCCGGGAGCAAGACCGACACGCCTCCCTACGCCCGTAACAATGATGGCACCTACAGCTACCAGGGCGATGACACGCCGTTGAGCCTGAAAGTTGCGGAAAATCTGTCGGTAGCCATGGGCAATACCGCCAAAAGCATGCTGGAAAGCTCGGCGAACACTGGCCGTACGCAAACAGCACCTATCCTCGTGCCGCCAGCGGTCGATGATGGGAAGGTCACGGTGTCGGCCGGCCTGATTGCGGCTAACTCCAACTACGACAGCAGCTTTTCGGATGGCCAGCCGTATAAGCTGACGTTCACCAGCAGCACCCAATATGTAGTAACCGACAATGCCGGCAAGGACATTACCTCGGAGATTCCGGGCAATGGCACCTTCGATGCCACTAAGGAAGGCGGATCGAGTATCAAGCTGCGTGGGGTCAAGTTCGACATTGGCTTGAATCTGGGCAAGGACGCGCTGGGCAAGGACATACTGCCCGGCGCGCCAGCGGACGCCATCGTCAAGGATCGTGAGTTCAGCCTCTCGGTCAAGCCGGACACCTTCAGCGTATCGCGCACCCCGAGTAACCCCTCCACGGCACAGCTGAGCGGCGGCACGGTGAGCGATCCGGCGGCCTACGCCAGCACCTTTCCCAACTCCGGCGTCATCGTCAAGTTCGGTGCGGCCGGCGCCTATGACCTGTACGCGCAGCCTTATACGGCAGACAGCCAGTCCATCGCCAGCGGTACCCTGGCGGCTGGCGCAACTTCGATCACGGCGGCAGGGGTGACCTTCGATGTCACCACCGCACCGGCTCCAGCCGCTGGCGACCAATTTTCGATCGGCGCCACCAGCAACAAGAACGAAAACGTCCTCGACACCCTGAGCCATTTGCGCAAAATCCTGGAAACCCCGTCAGACGGCAATCCAGCGGCGCAGAAGGAGCTCAAGGACGTGGTGGCCAAGTCCATCGGCAATCTGACCAATGCCTACGGCCAGATCGACCAGGCGCGTGGTTCCCTGGGCGCGCGCCTCAATGGCCTGGACATTCAGTCCAAGGAAAACGTCAGTCTGGACCTGGCCAATACCACCACCATGAGCGCCTTGGGCAACGTCGACTTCGCCGAAGCGGCCATCAACCTGAGTTTGCAGCAGACCATGTTGCAGGCCTCGCAGCTGGCCTTTGTGAAAATCTCGCAGTTGAGCCTGTTCAACAAGATGTAAACGGTGTTTCGTCAAGCGGCCTACTCTGGAAACAGGGCGGGCCGTTGTCGTTTATGGGGTTTAATTGTTGAAAGGTTTTGCACAAAGCACACAAAATTGAGTGACCTGTGAGTCATAAAGCGCATCTTCACTGTATCGTGTGAAAAGGATAAGTCGTCGCAGGGTCCTTGCGCGGTGGCTTTCAGCGAGATTTTCATGGGGTTATCCCCTTCATTGTCAGCACTCCCGGCGTAGCCCGAGGGGTGTTCTCCAGCTATTTAGTATTGGGAAGCCATAATGATTGGCATAAAAAGCATCGCCAGTTACGTGCCGGCAGACGGGATCGATAACTACGCCCAGGGTGCCAAATTCGCCAAGGATGAAGAGTTCATCATCGGCAAGATCGGTTCGGCGTTCCTGCCGCGCAAGGAAGCTGCACAGGAGACGTCCGACCTGTGTGTCGAAGCGGTCAACGCTTTATTTGCCAACAACCCGGCGTTGAAGCGCGAGTCTATCGACGCGCTGATCGTCGTCACCCAGAACGGCGATGAAGAGGGCTTGCCTCACACCGCAGCCATCGTCCAGGACAAACTGGGCCTGCCCACCCACGTGGCAGCCTTCGATATCTCCCTGGGCTGTTCCGGCTACGTCTATGGCATCTACGCGATGAAGGGCTTCATGGAAGCCGCCGGCCTGAAAAACGGCCTGCTGATCACCGCCGACCCGTATTCGAAGATTGTCGACCCCGAAGACCGCAACACCACCATGCTGTTCGGTGATGCGGCCACCGCCACCTGGATGGGCGAAGACGCGCCGTGGTTGCTCGGCAAGTCCAAGTTCGGCACCGACGGCTCCGGCGCGCCGCACCTGAAGGTCAGCGACGGTGTGTTTTTCATGAATGGCCGCCAGGTGTTCAACTTCGCCTTGCTCAAGGTGCCGGCGCACCTGCACGAGTTGCTCGCCGAGTCGGACCTCAAGGCCGATGACATCGACGCCTTCTGTATCCACCAGGGCAGTGCGGCCATCGTCGATGCCGTGGCACGCCGCTTTGAAGAAGCGCCGGTGGACAAGTTCATCAAGGACATGGTCGAGACCGGTAACACCGTGTCGTCGAGCATTCCGTTGCTGTTGGAAAAGCATGTGATGGACGCCACCTGGAAGCGTGTTGCGATCAGTGGTTTTGGTGTGGGCCTGTCGTGGGGCTCGGCGATTCTCTATCGCCCGTGATGTTTTAGCCGCTGCATAAAAAACGCCGATGATCCTTCGATCATCGGCGTTTTTTTGTGCCCCCTGTAGGAGCGAGCTTGCTCGCGAAGAACCTGAGAGCGCCGCGTGCATCCTGAATGCCCGCGTCATCGTTAACGCTCTTCGCGAGCAAGCTCGCTCCTACAGGGGGCTGTCTTGAAGGCGAAGTTTTGGCGCCAGTAACCCGTGATTGCTGGCGTTTCACGTCTCTATAAGGCCTTGAAATACAAGGGCTGGCACAGGGCTACTAAAAAAAATCAAAAAAGTCCTCAAGCAACCGGCTACCACGACGATAACTATTACGTAGGTTCTCTAGGCCACACCCGGCGGTCGCCAGGGCCGGAAGCCGCAGTATCCAACCAACGAGGATTTCGTCATGGCATTATCAGTAAACACCAACATCACCTCCCTGGGTGTCCAGAAGAACCTGAACAAAGCTTCCGACGCTCTGAGCACTGCGATGAACCGTCTGTCGACCGGCAAGAAAATCAACAGCGCCAAAGACGACGCTGCCGGCATGCAGATCGCCAACCGTCTGGGCAACCAGGTTAAAGGCTTGAACGTTGCAATCGCCAACGCCGCCAACGGTACTTCGATCGCCCAGACCGCTGAAGGCGCAATGCAGGAATCCACCAACACCCTGCAGCGTCTGCGTGAACTCGCCCTGCAAGCGGCCAACGGTGATAAAAGCGACGCTGACCGTGTTTCCCTGCAGCAAGAATTCACCGCTAAAGTGGGTGAGCTGACCCGTATCGCCAACACCACTACCTTCGGTGGTCGTAACCTGCTGGACGGTACGTTCAACAACGTTGCTTTCCAGATTGGTGCCAACGCCAACGAGACTATTTCGTTCGGTATGGGTGACACCAGCGCCACTGCCCTGAAAGGTTCGTACAGCGAAGCCAGTGTGAACGGTGCTGCTCTGGCTGGTATCAGCGCCACTGCAACCGGCGCTTCTCTGTCGGGTGCCAAAGTGACGGGTGCTGCTACTGCCGCCCTGAACTCCGCTGGTGCTGGTGCTGCTGCTGCGTCCACTCTGACCATCAATGGCAAAGATGTTGCGATCGCTGCTGCTGACAAAGGCGCTGCCGTCGCTACCGCTATCAATGCTGCCAACACCGGTGCAACCGCTGTTTGGGATGACACTGCCAACAAAATGACCCTGAGCTCTCCTAGCGCGATCAGCGTAACTGGCGGCGCTGCTGTTGGCCTGACTGACGTGACCACTCCAACGACGCCTGCCACGGGTGCCACTACCCTGTCCGCTGCCGGCGCAATCAGCGTCAATGGCAAAGCTGTAACTTGGGCTGCCAACGCAACTATTACTACTGTACTGGCCAGCATCAAAACTGCTGTAGGCGGCACTGGTGATGCGACTATCGGTTCTGATGGTCGTATCCAGGTCAAATCTTCTGGCGGTGCTGACGTAGCCTTGTCCAACACCACTGCTGGTTCCCTGTCGGCTCTGGGTCTGTCGGCCGGTACCTCCCAGGCTAAATTGAGCGCTGACACCTCGATCAGCCTGAACGGCGTTGAAGTGAAGTTCAAGGCAGGTGATAACACTGACGCGATCGTTTCCTCGATCAACAGTGCAAGCACCGGTGCTACCGCCAGCAAAAACTCTGACGGCAGCCTGGCTCTGTTCTCCAAGAAAGACATCGTAGTGGCTGACGGTAGCGCGGGCACTGGCCTGGCTGCACTGGGTCTGACTGCTGGCTCCAGCAAAGCTACCACCCTGGAAACCACCGTTTCCAACCTGAGCGTCCTGACTGCGGCAAGCTCGCAACAGGCCATCCAGGCTCTGGAAGGCGCCATGCAGCAGATCGACAGCCAGCGTTCGCAGCTGGGTGCCGTACAAAACCGCTTCGACAGCACCACTGCCAACCTGCAGAGCATTTCGCAGAACTCCAGCGCTGCCAAAGGCCGCGTAGAAGATGCTGACTTCTCTGCCGAAGCTGCTGAGCTGACCAAGCAACAAACCCTGCAACAGGCTTCCACTGCGATCCTGGCACAGGCCAACCAGCTGCCATCCGCTGTACTGAAGCTGCTTCAGTAACATCGGTAACGGTTGACTAACGGAAGGGTGCGTTTACGTACCCTTTCGTTTTTTCAGTTATGAGGTGATGACATGGACATGAGCATTAAGCTGAACGCGTCTTACCCGTCTGGTGCAACCCCTGCCGCTGGCACGCCTGCTAGCGTGGCCAAACCTGTGGCGCAGGCTGAATCAGCTCTTGCCGATGAGCCCAAGCGTGCGGCATTGGAGCAAGCTGTAACCGATATTCGTGAGTTTGTTCAGGCGAGCCAACGCAACCTGGACTTCTCCATAGATGACACTACCCATAGAGTCGTCGTCAAAGTGATCGCCACCGATAGCGGTGAAGTGATCCGACAGATTCCCTCGGAAACTGCGCTGAAGCTGGCCCAGGATCTGAGCAAGGCCGGCAGCCTGTTGTTTGATACCAAGGCGTGAGTTGGCACGAAACATGTTTCTGATTGCTGCCTGAGCGTTAATGCGCCAAAAAAGCAGCAGCCGCAGGACAAGGAGAATTGCAAATGGCAAGTTCAACGATTTCCGGCCCGGGTTCGGGCTACGACACGCAATCTATCGTCAAGGCTCTGGTAGGTGCTGAAAGGGCGCCGAAGCAGACCCAGATCACCAGTCAGCAAAAAGATACGACCGTCAAACTGTCGGCCGTTGGCACGGTGAAGACGGCGTTGGAAGCCTACCGGGCGGCAATCACCAAGTTGGACAACATTTCCTCGTTCAACGGTCTTGCGGCTACCAGTTCCGAAGAGAAGAACGTCAAGGTTACCCTCGGGGATGGGGCTTCCAGCGGGAAGTACACACTCATCGTGAACAACCTGGCAACGACGTCGAAAGTGACGACCAAGGTTTTCGAGGGCGGTACCTCTGCCAAGGCAAACAGCTCTGACGACAATCAGACGCTTACTATCAATCAGTCGGGTAAAAGTTACGATGTGACCATACCCGGTGGTGCGACCTTGCAGCAGGTGCGTGACTCCATCAACACTCAGTTGTCGGCGCAAGGTATCAATGCCAACGTATTGAGTGACTCTAAGGGTTCGCGTCTGGTTATCGGCTCCAGCAACAGCGGTGACGGCACTGCGATTACCCTCAGTGGTAACTCGGAGCTGGCCGCCGGTTATGATCCGGGCCAGGTTCCGAAGAACGCCAAATACTCGATCGATGGCGTTGCGATGGAGTCCACCACCAACAAGATCAGCTCGGCGATCAGTGGTGTAAGCCTGGAGTTGCTGACTGAGGACCCGACCAAGCCGCTCACTACCACCATTACCGTGGGCAGTAACACTGAGACTCTGAAGACGTCGGTGCAATCGTTCGTCACGGCCTACAACGCGCTGATGACATCAGTCAATGCGCAGACCAAAGTCACGGCCACGGGTGATTCCTCGACTACTACCGCGGCGGCTTTGACTGGCGACTCATCGATGCGCCAACTGGTGAACAGTTTGCGTGGTGAGCTGGTCAACGGTTCGGGCAGCGGCGCCATCAGCAGCCTGGCCCAAATGGGCATCACCACCGACCAGAAGACCGGCCTGCTCAGCCTTGACGACAAGACCTGGGACAAGGCTGTGGTCACCGGAGCGGGTGATATTGCCAAGATGTTCACCGGTGACAAAGGCTTGATCAGCCGCATGAACAATGTGACCTCAGGCTATGTTGGCGCCACTGGCACGCTGGCCGCACGCGCAACAGACCTCAACAACAAGTTGACGGAGCTGACCACTGAGCAGAGCACCCTGGATCGCCGAATGGAGGCCCTGCAGACGTCTCTCACGGCTAAGTACACCGCGATGGACACTATGATTGCGCAGATCAACAACACCAGCTCCAGCATCATGACCACGCTCAACGCATTGAATAATCCTAAATCGAACTGATTGAAGTAGGGCGCGCTTTGCGCCCTCGGCTTCGGTTCTGGATTAAAGTTTTTGCCGGTGCAGTCGAAAGACTGGATAGAGCAATCCTATTCGCCCGTGGCCTGTTTTGAGGTAGCAACATGAACCCTATGAGAGCCCTTCGCCAATACCAGAAGGTCAATTCCCACGCTCAAGTATCCGAGGCCAGCCCTCATCGTCTGATTCAGATGCTGATGGAAGGTGGGCTTGAGCGCCTCGCCCAAGCCAAGGGCGCAATGGCGCGTGGGGATATTCCACAAAAAGGTTTGTTACTCACAAAGGCTATCGACATCATCACCGGGTTGCGTCAAGGCTTGGACGAAACGAAGGCCGAGGATCCCGCCACTATCCAGCGTCTTGCGGCGTTGTACGACTACATGAACGTGCGCCTGTTGAAAGCAAACGCCAGCAATGACCCAGAAATCATCGATGAAGTTGCCCGCTTGCTGATAACCGTCAAAGAAGGCTGGGATGCCATCGCTCCACAATAAGGCCGATCGCCTTGAGGTACACATCATGAGCCATGCACTGCAACGCATCGACGAAACCCGCGAAGCCCTTCTCGGCGCGCTGGCTGAGCGTAATTGGGAAGCTGTCGGCGAGTTGGACCTGGGTTGCCGTGCGGTGATTGATGAGGTGCTCAGCGAAGTGCCGGTGGACGAGGGTGCATTGCGCGAGAAATTGGAGAGCCTGCTGGTGGTTTATCAGCAGTTGCTGGAAGTCACGACCGGCGAGCGCCAGGCGATTTTCGAAGAGATGTCGCAGATCAACCAAGCTAAAAATGCGTCAAAGGTTTACCATCTGTTCGGATGAATGGGCTCAGTTGGTCCGAACGGTGCGTCATATATTTGACTGTGCCAGCATTTTTGACTTAACTAGTGCTGTTTTCAGATTTCAGACGTCTAGTAAGTAAGAAATCTTACAAGCGTCTTGATTGCCCTCATTCCGGGGCAGGAAGTTTTACTAGGGAAGTTGCTATTGCATGTGGCGTGAAACCAAAATTCTGCTGATCGATGACGATAGCGTCCGCCGCCGCGATTTAGCGGTGATTTTAAATTTTCTCGGTGAAGAAAATTTGCCCTGCGGCAGCCACGATTGGCAGCAGGCGGTCAGCTCGTTGGCGTCGAGCCGTGAAGTCATCTGTGTGTTGATCGGGACGGTAAACGCTCCTGGCGCAGTTCTGGGCTTGTTAAAGACACTGTCAACCTGGGATGAGTTCCTTCCGGTGTTGCTGATGGGCGATATTTCTTCCGTGGACCTGCCGGAAGACCAGCGCCGCCGTGTGCTTTCCAATCTGGAAATGCCGCCCAGCTACAGCAAATTGCTCGATTCCCTGCACCGCGCCCAGGTCTATCGCGAGATGTACGACCAGGCCCGCGAGCGCGGCCGTCACCGTGAACCCAACCTGTTCCGCAGCCTCGTCGGCACCAGCCGGGCGATCCAGCACGTGCGCCAGATGATGCAGCAAGTGGCCGATACCGACGCCAGTGTGCTGATCCTCGGCGAGTCGGGCACCGGCAAGGAAGTGGTCGCACGTAACCTGCACTATCACTCCAAGCGCCGCGACGGGCCTTTTGTGCCGGTCAACTGCGGGGCGATCCCGGCAGAGCTGCTTGAAAGCGAACTGTTCGGCCACGAGAAGGGCGCCTTTACCGGGGCGATCACCAGCCGTGCCGGGCGTTTCGAACTGGCCAATGGCGGCACCCTGTTCCTCGACGAAATCGGCGACATGCCACTGCCGATGCAGGTCAAGCTGCTGCGCGTGCTGCAGGAGCGTACCTTCGAGCGCGTGGGCAGCAACAAGACCCAGAGCGTCGACGTGCGCATCATTGCCGCCACCCACAAGAACCTCGAAAGCATGATCGAGGTCGGCAGCTTCCGCGAAGACCTGTATTACCGCCTCAACGTATTCCCCATCGAGATGGCGCCGCTGCGTGAGCGCGTGGAAGACATCCCGTTGCTGATGAACGAGCTGATCTCGCGCATGGAGCATGAGAAACGCGGTTCGATTCGCTTCAACTCCGCCGCGATCATGTCCCTGTGCCGCCACGGCTGGCCGGGCAACGTCCGCGAATTGGCCAACCTGGTGGAGCGCATGGCGATCATGCACCCCTACGGTGTGATCGGCGTGGTCGAGTTGCCGAAGAAATTCCGCTACGTCGACGATGAAGACGAGCAACTGGACAGCCTGCGCAGTGACATGGAAGAGCGCGTGGCGATCAACGGCCATACCCCGGACTTCGGTGCTACCGCGCTGTTGCCGCCCGAAGGCCTGGACCTGAAAGACTACCTCGGCAACCTGGAACAGGGGCTGATCCAACAGGCCCTGGACGACGCCCATGGCATCGTCGCCCGCGCCGCCGAGCGTTTGCGTATCCGTCGAACCACCCTGGTGGAGAAGATGCGCAAGTACGGTATGAGCCGCAAAGAAGGTGATGAACAGGCGGATGATTGACGCCTGTTTTTCAACACATTGATTTAGGGTGCCCGACCTCACCAATACTGTTCAGTTTATGACGGTGCCTGTTGCCGTCATACTGCGTTGCCGCTCCTCCCCATAGCGAGCTATGAGTCGTCGCGGCGCCTTGTCTGACAGCAACAGTCACTCGTCAAAACGGAACTGTATTGGCGAGGTCGGACACCGGCGATTTTTTCGGCACGGGTATTGCTACAGCCCTCGCAACGTTCCGTTTAACTGACGGTCAGCCAAGCGAGAGAGCATCATGCCCCACGCCGCCCAACTAGCTACGGCCCCTGCCATCCAGGGGCTGGTTTCGCCTGTAGAACCGCCGACCCGCCAGGGCCTGGAGCAAGCGTTCTCACAGTTCAGCCAGATGTCGAGCCAACTGACCGACTCCTACAGTCTGCTGGAAGCCCGGGTGTCCGAGCTTAAAGGCGAACTGGCGGTGGTCAGCGCCCAGCGCATGCAAGAGCTGGCCGAGAAAGAGCGCCTGGCCAACCGTCTGCAAAACCTGCTGGACCTGCTGCCCGGGGGCGTGATCGTCATTGACGACCAGGGCCGCGTGCGCGAAGCCAACCCGGCGGCCTGCGACCTGCTCGTCCTGCCGCTGGAAGGCGAGCTGTGGCGTGAAGTCATCACCCGCTGCTTTGCGCCGCGTGAAGACGACGGCCATGAAGTCTCCCTCAAGGACGGGCGTCGCCTCTCTATTGCCACCCGCTCCCTGGACGCCGAGCCGGGCCAATTGGTGTTGCTCAACGACCTGACAGAAACCCGTCACCTGCAAGACCAGTTGGCCCGCCACGAACGCTTGTCGTCGCTGGGGCGAATGGTCGCGTCCTTGGCCCATCAGATCCGCACGCCGTTGTCGGCGGCGTTGATCTACGCCAGTCATTTGACTGATGAGCAATTGCCGGCCGCCACCCACCAACGCTTTGCCGGGCGCCTCAAGGAGCGCCTGCATGAATTGGAGCACCAGGTGCGCGACATGCTGGTGTTTGCCCGCGGCGAATTGCCGCTGACCGACCGCGTCACGCCTGCCGGCCTGATGCAGTCCCTGCAAGCGGCGGCGGCCACCCATGTCCAGGACGCCAACCTGCGTTGGCAGTGTGACAGCCACCAGGGCGAGTTGCTGTGCAACCGCGACACCCTGGTCGGCGCGCTGCTCAACCTGATCGAAAATGCCACCCAGGCCAGCGGCCCGGGCGCACGCCTGAAAGTGCACCTCTATACCCGTGAACAAACCCTGCGCCTGTGTATCAGCGACAGCGGCAGCGGCATCGACCCCCAGGTGTTGCAACGCCTGGGCGAACCGTTTTTTACCACCAAGACCAACGGTACTGGCCTGGGCCTGACCGTGGTCAAGGCGGTGGCCCGGGCCCATCAGGGACAATTGCAGCTGCGTTCCCGCCTGGGGCGTGGCACCTGTGCATTGATGACCTTGCCGCTGTTTTCCAGTGCGGCAAGCGCGGAGTAAAAGAATTATGGCTATCAAGGTTTTATTGGTGGAAGACGATCGCGCCCTGCGTGAAGCATTGGCTGACACGCTGCTGTTGGCGGGCCATGACTACCGTGCGGTCGGCTCTGCCGAGGAAGCCTTGGAGGCAGTCGAGCAGGAAGCCTTCAGCCTGGTGGTCAGCGACGTCAACATGCCCGGCATGGACGGTCACCAGTTGCTCGGCCTGCTGCGCGCACGCCAGCCGCAGCTGCCGGTGCTGCTGATGACCGCCCACGGTGCCGTCGAGCGGGCGGTGGACGCCATGCGCCAGGGCGCGGCGGATTACCTGGTCAAGCCGTTCGAACCCAAGGCATTGATCGAACTGGTGGCCCGACACGCCCTGGGTGTGATTTCGGCGGGCGAGGGCGATGGCCCGATTGCCTTTGAACCGGCCAGCGCGCAATTGCTGGAATTGGCGGCGCGGGTAGCGCGCAGTGATTCCACCGTGCTGATTTCCGGCGAGTCCGGCACCGGTAAAGAAGTGCTGGCGCGTTATATTCACCAGCAATCCAGCCGTGCCAAGCAACCCTTCATTGCGATCAACTGCGCGGCGATCCCCGACAATATGCTTGAAGCCACCTTGTTCGGCCATGAAAAGGGCTCGTTCACTGGCGCCATCGCGGCCCAGGCCGGCAAGTTCGAACAGGCCGACGGCGGCACCATCCTGCTCGACGAGATCTCGGAAATGCCCCTGGGCCTGCAAGCCAAGTTACTGCGCGTGTTGCAGGAGCGCGAAGTGGAGCGCGTGGGCGCACGCAAGCCGATCCAGCTGGATATCCGCGTGGTCGCCACCACTAACCGCGACCTGGCTGGCGAGGTAGCGGCGGGGCGCTTCCGTGAAGACCTGTTCTACCGGCTATCGGTGTTTCCGCTGGCCTGGCGCCCGTTGCGCGAACGCCCGGCGGATATCCTCCCGCTGGCCGAGCGCCTGCTGAACAACCACGTCAAAAAAATGAAGCACGCCCAGGCGCGGCTGTCGGCCGAGGCCCAGGCCTGCCTGGTCAGCTACCCATGGCCGGGTAACGTGCGCGAGCTGGACAACGCGATCCAGCGTGCGTTGATTTTGCAACAGGGCGGCCTGATCCAGCCCCAGGACTTCTGCCTGGCCATGGGCAATGGCGCGGCGCCGTTGCCGAGCCTGGCGCCGGCGCCGGTGGTTGCCGAGGCGGAATCGGCCGGTGCCCTGGGCGATGACCTGCGTCGCCGCGAATTCCAGATGATCATCGACACCCTGCGCGCCGAACGCGGCCGCCGCAAAGAAGCGGCCGAGCGCCTGGGCATCAGCCCGCGCACCTTGCGCTACAAGCTGGCACAGATGCGCGATGCCGGAATGGACGTGGAAGCCTACCTTTTCGCCACCTGAAAAATGCTTCGGCTGACATGGTTTGTCGCCTTTTCTTACGAGTCGCCACGGACCTGGCACCCTTGTTGCTACCTCCCCTGTAAGAGCGGCGTAGCGTCAAAAAAATGCGGGTTGTCGGAGAGAGAAGTTCATGAGCCAGGGTATTGAGTTCAATCGGTTGATGTTGGATATGCGCGCCATGCAAATGGACGCCATGGCTCAGCCGAAATCCGTCGCGCCAGCACCGGAATTGGGCCAAAGCAGTTTTGCCGACATGCTCGGCCAGGCAATCAATAAAGTCAGTGATACCCAGCAGGCGTCCAGCCAACTGGCCACTGCGTTCGAGATCGGTAAAAGCGGCGTGGACCTCACCGATGTGATGGTCGCCTCGCAGAAGGCCAGTGTGTCTTTCCAGGCCCTGACTCAAGTGCGTAACAAGCTGGTTCAGGCTTACCAAGACATCATGCAGATGCCGGTTTAAGGACGAGATTTAAGTCATGGCAGAAGCACTCTCCGACAACCTCCCCGCCAAGACAGACGGCAAGCCGCCGCTGTTTGGCCTGTCGTTCCTGGAAAACCTCTCGGAAATGACCATGCTGCGTCAGGTAGGCCTGATGGTCGGCCTGGCGGCCAGCGTGGCGATCGGTTTTGCCGTGGTGTTGTGGTCGCAACAACCTGATTACCGCCCGCTGTACGGCAGCCTGGCGGGCATGGATTCCAAGCAGATCATGGAAACCCTCGCCGCCGCCGACATCGCCTACACCGTGGAGCCCAACTCCGGGGCGCTGCTGGTCAAGGCCGATGATGTGGCTCGTGCGCGGATGAAACTGGCTGCCGCTGGCGTGACGCCGTCCGACAGCAATATCGGTTTTGAAATCCTCGACAAGGACCAGGGCCTCGGGACCAGCCAGTTCATGGAAGCCACCCGCTACCGTCGTGGCCTGGAAGGCGAACTGGCGCGCACCATCTCCAGCCTGAATAACGTCAAGGGTGCCCGTGTGCACCTGGCGATTCCGAAAAGCTCGGTGTTCGTGCGTGACGAACGCAAGCCTAGCGCCTCGGTACTGGTGGAGCTGTTCTCCGGCCGCTCCCTGGAGCCTGGCCAGGTTCTGGCGATCGTCAACCTGGTGGCCACCAGCGTCCCCGAATTGAGCAAGTCGCAAATCACCGTGGTCGACCAGAAGGGCAACCTGCTCTCCGACATGGCGGAAAACTCGGCGCTGACCCAGGCCGGCAAGCAATTCGATTACAGCCGCCGCATGGAAAGCATGCTCACCCAGCGCGTGCACAACATCCTGCAACCGGTGCTGGGCAACGACCGCTACAAGGCGGAAGTGTCTGCCGACGTGGACTTCAGCGCCGTTGAGTCCACCTCCGAGCAGTTCAACCCTGACCAGCCGGCGCTGCGCAGCGAGCAGTCCACCAGCGAGCAGCGCACCGCCGCCAATGGCCCGCAAGGTGTGCCGGGGGCCTTGAGCAACCAGCCACCGTCGGCCGCCTCGGCACCGCAGACCACCGGTGGCGCCGCTGCCACTGCTGGCGCGATCCAGCCCGGCCAGCCGCTGCTGGATGCCAACGGCCAGCAGATCATGGACCCGGCCACCGGCCAGCCGATGCTTGCGCCATACCCGGCGGACAAGCGTAACCAGTCCACCAAGAACTTCGAACTCGACCGTTCCATCAGCCACACCAAGCAGCAACAGGGCAAGATCAATCGCCTGTCGGTGTCGGTGGTGGTCGATGACCAGGTCAAGGTCAACGCCGCTGACGGTGCTGTCACCCGTGCACCCTGGACCGCCGACGAATTGGCGCGCTTCACGCGCCTGGTGCAGGACGCCGTCGGTTTCGACGCCAGCCGTGGTGACAGCGTCAGCGTGATCAACATGCCGTTCTCCGCCGAACGCAGTGAAGTGATCGCCGACCCTGCGTTCTACACCCAGCCGTGGTTCTGGGACATCGTCAAGCAAGTGCTGGGGGTGTTGTTCATCCTGGTGCTGGTGTTCGGCGTGCTGCGCCCGGTGCTCAACAACATCACCGGTGGCAGCAAGAAACAGCTGGCCTTGGCCGGTGGCGATGTGGAGTTGGGTGGCATGGGCGGCCTGGACGGCGAGCTGGCCAACGACCGCGTCAGCCTCGGCGGCCCGCAAAGCATCCTGTTGCCAAGCCCGAGCGAAGGCTATGACGCTCAGTTGAACGCAATCAAGAGTCTGGTAGCAGAAGACCCGGGCCGTGTGGCTCAGGTCGTGAAAGAGTGGATTAACGCAGATGAATGATCGAGCCGCTGTGGCCAAGCTCTCCCGGGTCGACAAAGCCGCAGTCCTGCTGCTGTCCCTGGGTGAAACCGACGCCGCCCAAGTGCTGCGCCACATGGGCCCTAAAGAGGTCCAGCGTGTAGGCGTGGCCATGGCGCAGATGCGCAATGTGCACCGCGAGCAAGTCGAGCAGGTGATGAGTGAGTTCGTCGAGATCGTCGGCGACCAGACCAGCCTGGGCGTCGGCTCCGACAGCTACATCCGCAAGATGCTCACCTCGGCCCTGGGCGAAGACAAGGCCAACGGCCTGATCGACCGCATCCTGCTGGGTGGCAACACCAGTGGCCTGGACAGCCTCAAATGGATGGAGCCGCGTGCGGTGGCTGACGTGATCCGCTACGAGCACCCGCAGATCCAGGCGATTGTGGTGGCCTACCTGGACCCGGACCAGGCCGGTGAAGTGCTCGGCCACTTCGACCATAAAGTGCGCCTGGACATCATCCTGCGCGTGTCGTCGCTGAACACCGTGCAGCCGGCGGCGCTGAAAGAACTCAACACGATTCTCGAGAAGCAATTCTCGGGTAACTCGAATGCCTCGCGCACCACCCTGGGTGGCATCAAGCGCGCGGCCGACATCATGAACTTCCTCGACAGCTCGGTCGAAGGCCAGTTGATGGACTCGATCCGCGAGATCGACGACACCCTGTCCGGCCAGATCGAAGACCTGATGTTCGTGTTCAACAACCTTGCCGATGTCGACGACCGTGGCATCCAGGCGCTGCTGCGCGAAGTGTCCTCCGACGTGCTGGTGCTGGCCCTCAAGGGTTCGGACGAAAACGTCAAGGAGAAGATCTTCAAGAACATGTCCAAGCGGGCCTCGGAACTGTTGCGCGACGACCTGGAAGCCAAAGGCCCGGTGCGCGTCAGCGACGTGGAAACCGCCCAGAAGGAAATCCTCACCATTGCCCGCCGTATGGCCGAAGCCGGAGAAATCGTTCTCGGCGGGAAGGGCGGCGAAGAAATGATCTAAGGCGCCTCCCATGTCGAACAAAGATGAGACGCCCAGCGATCTGATTCGCGCGCGGGATGTCGGTGGGTTCGACATCTGGTCGCTGCCCAGCTTCGATCCCCATGTGCCGCAGCCTGAGCCTGAACCGGTCGTAGAAACGCCGGTGGAGATGGAAGAGGTGCCGCTGGATGAAGTCCAGCCACTGACCCTCGACGAGTTGGAGGCCATCCGCCAGGAGGCCTACAACGAAGGCTTTGCCGCGGGTGAAAAAGACGGTTTTCGCAGCACCACCCTCAAGGTCCGCCAGGAAGCCGAGGCGGCGCTGGCCACCCAGCTGGCCAGCCTGGAGCGCCTGATGGGTAACCTGTTCGACCCGATTGCCGAACAGGACACGCAGCTGGAAAAATCCATGGTCGGCCTGGTACAGCACATCACCCGCCAGGTGATCCAGCGCGAGCTGGTGCTGGATTCCAGCCAGATCGAAAGCGTGATGCGCGAAGCCCTCAAGCTGCTGCCCCTGGGTGTCGGCAATGTGCGGTTGTACATCAACCCGCAGGATTTCGAGCAGGTCAAGGCCCTGCGCGAGCGCCATGAAGAAACCTGGCGCATCGTCGAGGACGCCGCGTTGTTGCCCGGTGGTTGCCGTGTCGAGACCGAACACAGCCGCATCGATGCCACGGTGGAAACCCGCATCAGCCAGATCATGGACAAATTGCTGGACCAACTGCATGAGCAAGCACTGCACCCGGCAGAGCCAGACTTGAGCGTTGACCTGGACGCCCCCGATGCGCCTTGATCGCACCAGTTTCGCCAAGCGCCTGGGCAGCTACGCCGAGGCGACCGAGTTGCCCGGCCAGCCGATTCTCGAAGGGCGCCTGTTGCGCATGGTCGGCCTAACCCTCGAAGCTGAGGGGTTGCGCGCCGCCATGGGCAGCCGCTGCCTGGTGATCAACAGCGACAGCTACCACCCGGTGCAGGTCGAAGCTGAAGTAATGGGCTTTTCCGGCAGCAAGATTTTCCTCATGCCGGTGGGCAGCCTCGCCGGCATCGCCCCCGGCGCCCGCGTGGTGCCCCTGGCCGATACCGGCCGCCTGCCCATGGGTATGGGCATGCTCGGTCGCGTGCTCGACGGCGCCGGGCGCGCGCTGGATGGCAAGGGCGGCATGAAAGCCGAAGACTGGGTGCCCATGGACGGCCCCACCATCAACCCGCTCAAGCGCAACCCCATCAGCGTGCCGCTCGACGTGGGCATTCGCAGCATCAACGGTTTATTGACGGTCGGTCGCGGCCAGCGCCTGGGCCTGTTCGCCGGTACCGGCGTGGGTAAGTCGGTGTTGCTGGGCATGATGACGCGCTTTACCGAGGCCGACATCATTGTGGTGGGCTTGATCGGTGAGCGGGGGCGCGAAGTGAAGGAGTTCATCGAGCACAGCCTCGGTGAAGAAGGGCTCAAGCGTTCGGTGGTAGTGGCCTCGCCTGCGGACGATGCGCCGCTGATGCGCCTGCGCGCCGCCATGTACTGCACGCGCATCGCTGAATATTTTCGCGACAAGGGCAAGAATGTCCTGTTGCTGATGGACTCGCTGACGCGTTTCGCCCAGGCCCAGCGGGAAATCGCCCTGGCCATCGGTGAACCGCCCGCCACCAAGGGCTACCCGCCGTCGGTATTCGCCAAGTTGCCCAAACTGGTGGAACGCGCTGGTAATGCCGAGGCCGGCGGTGGCTCGATCACGGCGTTCTATACGGTATTGTCCGAAGGCGACGACCAGCAGGACCCGATTGCTGACTCGGCGCGGGGCGTGCTCGACGGGCATATCGTGCTGTCGCGGCGGTTGGCGGAAGAGGGGCACTACCCGGCCATCGACATCGAAGCATCTATCAGCCGGGTCATGCCGTCGGTGGTTACCCCTGAGCATATGGCCCGTGCCCAGCAGTTCAAGCAGCTGTGGTCGCGTTATCAGCAGAGCCGCGACCTGATCAGCGTCGGTGCCTATGTAGCCGGTGGCGACCGCGACACCGACCTGGCCATCGCCTTGCAACCGCAACTGGTGACCTACCTGCGCCAGGGCCTCAACGACAAGATCAGCATGGCCGAAAGCCAGGCGCATCTGCAGTCCATCTTCGCCCCCGCGCCGGGCGGCTAAGCCATGGCCAACAGCCGCGCCGCCCGCCTGGCCCCGGTGGTGGACATGGCCGAGAAGGCCGAAAAAGCCGCCGTGCAGCGCCTGGGTTATTTCCAGGGCCAGGTGCGCCTGGCGGAGAGCAAGCTGGGCGACCTGGAGCGCTTTCGCGTCGAATACCAGCAGCAATGGATCGAGCGCGGCAGCAAAGGCGTGTCGGGCCAGTGGCTGATGGGTTACCAGGGCTTTCTCAACCAGCTTGAGACGGCTGTCGGCCAACAGCGCCAAAGCCTGGCCTGGCACCAGAACAACCTCGACAAGGCCCGCGAGGCCTGGCAAGCGGCGTTTGCCCGTGTGGAAGGGTTGCGCAAGCTGGTGCAGCGTTATATCGACGAAGCGCGGGCGATTGAAGACAAGCGCGAGCAAAAGCTGCTGGATGAGCTGTCACAGCGGCTTCCCCGCCACGAACAGTTCTAACTAACGACGCAGGACAAATGTGGGAGGGGTTTGCTCTTACATTTGATTCGATGTGTTGCTTGGATCCGGTTCGCCTGCTACACCTTGTTGCACAGTGCCAACGACAAGGAAGCAGTCACATGTCAATCGAGTCAGAAGTATCCCTGGATGGGAAGAAGTTGACGATCGCAATCAAGGGCCGGTTCGATTTCGGTAGCCATCAGGCGTTTCGGGAGGCCTACGAGCGGTTCTACAAGGTGCCCGAGACCTATATTGTCGATCTCAAGGAGACCACCTATATGGACAGTTCTGCCTTGGGCATGCTTCTGCTGCTACGTGATCATGCGGGCGGAGATGACGCCGAGGTTCGTGTGCTCAACAGCAACTCCGACGTGCGCAAGATCCTCGCCATCTCCAACTTCGACAAGCTGTTCGACATCAGTTGAGCGCCCTGGCCCCTGTCCTTGAGGCGCTGACCATCCTGATCGCCGAAGACAGCGCCGCCGACCGTCTGTTGCTGTCGACCATCATCCGTCGCCAGGGCCATCAGGTGTTGACTGCCAGTAATGGTGTCGAGGCGGTTGAGGTCTTTGCCCACGAGCGCCCGCAACTGGTGTTGATGGACGCGCTGATGCCGCTGATGGATGGCTTCGAAGCCGCCCGACAGATCAAGCAATTGGCGGGGGAGGCGCTGGTGCCGATTATCTTCCTCACCTCGTTGCGTGAGAGCGAAGCCCTGGCCCAGTGCCTGGATGCCGGTGGCGACGACTTCCTGGCCAAACCCTACAACCCACTGATCCTGGCGGCGAAGATCAACGCTATGGACCGCCTGCGGCGCCTGCAGGCCACGGTCCTGCAACAGCGTGACCTGATCGCCAGGCACCACGAACACCTGCTGCATGAGCAGCGGGCGGCCAAGGCGGTGTTCGACAAGGTTGCCCATTCCGGTTGTATTAACGCCGCACCGAATATCCGCTACCTGCAATCGCCCTATGCGCTGTTCAACGGTGACTTGCTGCTGGCGGCCTACACACCGTCCGGTGACATGCACATACTGCTCGGCGATTTCACCGGCCATGGCCTGCCGGCCGCCATCGGCGCCATGCCATTGGCCGAAGTGTTCTACGGCATGACCGCCAAGGGTTATGGCTTGACCCAGACGTTGCGAGAGATGAACGCCAAGCTCAAGCGTATCCTGCCGGTGGACATGTTCTGCTGCGCCACCTTGCTGTGCCTGAGCGCCCAGCGGCGGGCGGTGGAGGTGTGGAACGGCGGCATGCCCGAAGGCTATGTGCATGAAGTCGCCACCGGCCGGCGCACGCCGTTGATATCGCGACATCTGCCCTTGGGGGTGTTGTCGGCGGAGGCGTTCGATGACAGCACCGAGGTCTGGCCCATGGCCTTGGGCGACCGGGTGTTCCTGCTCTCCGATGGCGTGCTGGATACCGCTGACGCCAACGACCAGCTGTTCGGCGCCGCCCGCTTGCAACAGGTGTTCGCGGCCAACCGCGAGCCCGACCGCCTGTTCGAGGATATCGAACAGGCCCTGGCAGCCTTTCGCGGCCAGGCGCGGGACGATGTGAGCATGGTCGAGATCACTTTGCTGTCCGCTCCGCCGCTGCGTGTGGCTGAGCCGATGTATGCCGACAGCGGCCAGTCGAGCCCGCTGGACTGGTCGGTGAGTTTCGAGTTTCGCGCCCAGACTCTCAAAAACTACAACCCGCTGCCGTACTTGCTGCAACTGCTGCTGGAGGTCCACGGCCTGCGCGAGCAGAGCGGGGCGCTCTACAGCGTGATGGCCGAGTTGTATTCCAATGCCTTGGAGCATGGCGTGCTGGGCCTGGATTCAGCGCTCAAGCGCGATGCGCAGGGTTTTGCGCAGTATTATCGTCAACGCAATGAGCGGCTGGCGCAATTGAATAGTGGCTATGTGCGCGTGCATGTACAGGTGGCGCCGACCGACCAGGGCGGCACTATGACCTTGCGGGTTGAAGACAGCGGGTCGGGTTTTGACGTAGACAAGGAATTGGCGCGGCCGGTGGACGCCGACCGTCTGTCTGGCCGGGGCTTGAGCCTGGTGCGTCAATTGAGCAGCGCCGTACGCTGGTCCGATGGCGGGCGCAGCGTCTGCGTGGAATTTTGTTGGGAGGCTCTGGCATAATCCGCCGATTCTTGATCAAGGAGCGAGCAAGTGGCTGAGATTCATTTGGACCCCGACGTGTTGTCGGGTTTGCAGGACGTCATGGAGGGTGAGTATCCCAAACTGCTCGACACCTTCCTTGATGACTCGCAAAAACGCATCGAAGCGCTGCGCAACGCGCGCGACGATGCCAAGGCATTGGGGCGGATTGCGCACAGTTTCAAGGGCAGCAGTGGCAACCTCGGGGCGGTGCGGCTGGCGCAGTTGTGTCAGCGGCTGGAGGCTGAGTCCGTCAAGCCATCATCGGATCTGGGCGAATTGGTTGACCAGATCGACCATGAGTTCGCGTTGGTCCGTCCGCTGTATGAGTCCGAACGCCAGCGCTTCAGTTTCTGAATCGTCGCGCCAAACCTGGCCCGACTCTTGCTCTAACTCCATAGACTGCATCCCCGACCTTCATGCAGTGGAGACCCTTACTTATGCCAGTCGCTCCCAATTCGCTTCTACAGGCTGCCCCCGCGGCCAAGCCTCAAGCGCCTGTCGCCACCCCGGCGGTAGCGGTTGCGGCCCCGCGTGACAAGGGTGCTGGCTTTGCTCAAGTGTTTGCCAACCAAGGTCCCAAGCCGGCGCCGAAGGCCGGCGACAGCCCAGGCAAAGTCACACGTGACAAGCCTGCTGATACCAACGCCAAACCGGCCGCCGATAGCGTCACCCCTGCCGCCAGCAAACCAGCGGTTGCCGATAGCGGCAATTCCTTGCCTGCCAAGCCGGCGGCCAAGGCCGACGACGGCGCTGGCAGCGACGGCGACAAAGCCACCGACCCGTCCCAGGCGCAACAGCCCCCGGTTGACCCGGTGGTCGATCCGGCGGTGATCGCTGCAGTGACTCCGGTGCCTGTGCCCGTGCAAGCCTCAGCTCCCGCCGTGGCCGCCGAGGACGCGGCCCTGCCCGTCGCCGTGACCGATGAAGCCAAGCCGACGGCCTTCGACCCGGAGGCTGACCCCCTGGATGCGATGCCGGCTGTGCGCCTGGCGATGGAGCAGGGCGGCCACGTGTCGGCCAGCAGCCAGGCGGCGCAGAAAACCGCGATCCAGGATCAACCGACCGCCGCGCAGAGCTTTGCCGCCGGCCTGGCCACTATGGTCGACCAGCAAGCCACCAAGGACAGCACCGACCAGGGTGGCGACAATGCTTTCAGCGGGCTGATCGATGACGGCCTAAAGGACCTCAAGAACGCCAACAGTGACACCCGCGTGGATGATTTCGCCAACCGCCTGGCCGCGCTGACCCAGGCCGCCACGCCGAAAACCGCGAATGCCTTGCCGCCGGTCAACAATGCGCCGCTGGCCATGCACCAGAGCGGCTGGACCGAAGAAGTGGTCAACCGCGTAATGTACCTCTCCAGCGCCAACCTCAAGTCGGCGGAGATCCAGTTGCAGCCGGCCGAGTTGGGGCGCCTGGATATCAAGGTCAACATGACCGCAGACCAGCAGGCCCAGGTCAGTTTCATGAGCGGCCATGCGGTGGTACGTGAAGCCCTGGAAAGCCAGTCCGGACGCTTGCGCGAAATGTTCGCCCAGCAGGGTATGGGGCAGGTGGATGTGAATGTGTCTGACCAGTCCCGTGGACAGGAGCAGCAGCAACAGCAGGCCCATACCCGTGGTATGAGCGCTGGCGGCGGGCGCAGTGGCGATAGCGGCGGCCAGGTGGATGTGGCTGAAGCCGTGGCGCCGGTGACCCAGACTGTCATCGGCTCCAGCGCCGTCGACTACTACGCCTGATTCAAGCCCTGTGAAGGTCAAAATGTGGGAGGGGGCTTGCCCCCGATAGCAGTGTGTCAGTCAACAAATCCGTTGCTGATACACCGCAATCGGGAGCAAGCCCCCTCCCACATTTGTTTTGTGGTGTTGGTTCTTCCCGTATTGCCAGACAACTCTGGCATAACACTTGCTCTTGCCTTCCCGTAGATCTATGAATCCCAGAATAGTGACGGATTATTGGCATGGCGAAGAGCGACGACGCAGCAACTCCCCCCGCAGCAGGCAAAGGCAAGCTCAAGCTGATCCTGTTGATTGTGCTGGGCTTGCTCCTGGCCATCGGTGCCTCGATTGGCGGCACCTGGTACATCATGCACAGCAGTGCAAGCAAGCCGGTGCCCGCCGCTGAAACCGCCACTAACGTCAAGCAACCGGCAATCTTCGAACAGATGCTTCCAGCGTTTGTTGCCAATTACAACGTCAACGGTCGTCAGCGCTACTTGCAGGTGAGCATCACCTTGCTGGCGCGCAACCAGGCGGACCTGGATGCCCTCAAAGTGCATATGCCGGTGATCCGTAACAATCTGGTGATGCTGTTCTCCGGGCAGGCCTTCGACAGCCTCGCCACCCCGGTCGGCCAGGAAATGCTGCGTCAGAAGGTCACTGCCAGCGTGCAGGAAGTGGCCCAGAAAGAACTCGGCAAAGTCGTGGTCGAGCAGGCGCTCTTCACTAACTTCGTATTGCAGTAGGATCACGACATGGCCGTGCAGGACCTGCTGTCCCAGGATGAAATCGACGCGCTGTTGCACGGCGTGGACGATGGTCTGGTACAGACCGAAATGTCTGCCGAACCCGGCAGCGTCAAAAGCTACGACCTGACCAGCCAGGATCGCATCGTCCGTGGACGCATGCCGACTCTGGAAATGATCAACGAACGCTTTGCTCGCTATACCCGCATCAGCATGTTCAACATGTTGCGCCGCTCGGCGGACGTGGCGGTGGGCGGCGTGCAGGTGATGAAGTTCGGTGAATACGTGCACTCGCTGTACGTGCCCACCAGCCTCAACCTGGTCAAGATCAAGCCGTTGCGCGGCACCGCACTGTTCATCCTCGACGCCAAGCTGGTGTTCAAGCTGGTGGACAACTTCTTCGGTGGCGACGGCCGCCACGCCAAGATCGAAGGGCGTGAGTTCACCCCCACCGAATTGCGTGTAGTGCGCATGGTGCTGGAACAGGCCTTCATCGACTTGAAGGAAGCCTGGCAGGCGATCATGGAAGTCAATTTCGAGTACATCAACTCGGAAGTGAACCCGGCCATGGCTAACATCGTCGGCCCCAGCGAGGCGATTGTGGTGTCGACCTTCCACATCGAGCTCGATGGCGGTGGCGGTGACCTGCACGTGACTATGCCGTACTCGATGATCGAACCGGTGCGCGAGATGCTCGACGCCGGCTTCCAGTCCGACCTCGACGACCAGGACGAGCGCTGGGTCAAGGCCCTGCGCGAAGACCTGCTGGACGTCGACGTGCCCCTGAGCGCCACCGTGGCTCGTCGCCAGTTGCGCCTGCGGGATATTTTGCACATGCAACCGGGGGACATCATCCCCGTCGAGTTGCCGGAAGAACTGATCATGCGCGCCAACGGCGTGCCGTCGTTCAAGGTCAAGCTCGGTTCCCACAAGGGCAACCTGGCGCTGCAAGTGGTTGAGCCGATCAACCGCCGCTGATGCACCCCTATTTATGAATGTTTGCTTCGCCGAGGACATGTAATGGCTACCGAACACGAAAACACTTCCGCGGAAGACCAGGCCCTGGCTGACGAGTGGGCTGCGGCCCTGGAAGAAACCGGCGATGTCGGCCAGGACGACATCGACGCGCTGCTGGCCGCCGACGCCGCCACCGCACCGGCTGGCAATCGCCTGGCGATGGAAGAATTCGGCAGCGTGCCGAAGAACAACGAGCCGGTGACCCTCGATGGCCCGAACCTGGATGTGATTCTCGACATCCCGGTGTCGATCTCCATGGAAGTGGGCAGCACCGAAATCAACATCCGCAACCTGCTGCAACTCAACCAGGGTTCGGTGATCGAGCTCGACCGCCTGGCCGGTGAGCCTCTGGACGTGCTGGTCAATGGCACCCTGATCGCCCACGGCGAGGTGGTGGTGGTCAACGAGAAGTTCGGCATTCGCCTGACGGACGTGATCAGCCCGAGCGAACGCATCAAGAAGTTGCGCTGAGATGAAGTATTCGATGGCGGGACTGTTGCTGGCGCTGCCATTGAGCGCCCTGGCGGCGGAGCCGGTTGCCCAGGCGGCTGCGGCGCCGGTGGTCGGCAGCGGTGTCGGCGGGCAATTGACCCAGCTGGTGCTGGGCCTGTTGCTGGTGGTCGGCTTGATCTTTGTGCTGGCCTGGCTGATGCGCCGCGTACAGGGTATCGGCCCGGGCAATGCCCAGGTCATCGAGCTGGTTGGCTCGCGCGCCCTCGGCCCACGGGATCGCCTGGTGCTGGTTCAGGTTGGCGAGGAGCAGATCCTGCTCGGTATCACTCCCGGCCGCATTACCCCGCTGCATGTACTCAAGACACCGGTGAACGTGGATCAATCCCAGCCGGCCACGCCAGAATTCGCCCAGCGCCTGATGGAGTTGCTGGGCAAGGATCAGAAGGATAAGAAGTAATGCGCGTTTTCTTGACGCTCATGCTGTTGCTGGCCGCGCCGATTGCCCTGGGGGCCGACCCATTGTCGATCCCGGCGATCACTCTGGGCACCAACGCGACCGGTGCCCAGGAGTATTCGGTCAGCCTGCAGATCCTGCTGATCATGACCGCGCTGAGCTTTATCCCGGCGTTTGTCATGCTGATGACCAGCTTCACGCGGATCATCATCGTCTTCTCGATCCTGCGCCAGGCCCTGGGCCTGCAGCAGACGCCGTCGAACCAGATCCTTACCGGCATGGCCTTGTTCCTGACGCTGTTCATCATGGCGCCGGTGTTCGACAAGGTAAACCAGCAAGCCCTGCAACCTTACCTCGCGGAAAAGCTCAACGCTCAGGACGCCATCGACAAGGCCCAGGGTCCGATCAAGGACTTCATGCTGTCGCAGACCCGCTCCAGCGACCTTGAGCTGTTCATGCGCCTGTCCAAGCGCACCGACATCGCCACCCCGGACCAGGCACCGCTGACTATCCTGGTGCCGGCGTTCGTCACGTCTGAATTGAAGACTGCGTTCCAGATAGGTTTCATGATCTTTATCCCGTTCCTGATCATCGACCTGGTGGTGGCGAGCGTGCTGATGGCCATGGGTATGATGATGCTGTCGCCGCTGATCATCTCGCTGCCGTTCAAGATCATGCTGTTTGTGCTGGTGGACGGCTGGGCGCTGATTATCGGCACCCTGGCCGGCAGTTTCGGAGGCGTGTGATTTGTTAGGTGAAGCAGCATGACCCCAGAAGTCGCCGTCGACCTGTTCCGTGAAGCGCTGTGGCTGACCACCATGATGGTCGCCGTGCTGGTGGTGCCGAGCCTGTTGGTAGGCCTGTTGGTGGCGATGTTCCAGGCCGCCACGCAGATCAACGAACAGACCCTGAGCTTCCTGCCGCGCCTGCTGGTGATGCTGGTCACCCTGATCGTCGCCGGCCCGTGGCTGGTGCAAACCTTCATGGAATACATCCTGCAGCTGTACGGCAGTATTCCGCAGTTGATCGGCTGACCTGATGCAGTCGTTGCTGGCCCTCACCGACACCCAGATCAGCACCTGGGTGGCCTCGTTCATCCTGCCGCTGTTTCGCGTGGCGGCGGTGCTGATGAGCATGCCGGTGTTCGGTACTACCCTGGTGCCGCAGCGTGTGCGGCTGTATTTCGCCGTGGCGATCACGGTGGTGATCGTGCCTGGCCTGCCGCCGATGCCGCCGGTCAACGCCCTGGACCTCAGTGCCTTGATGTTGATTGCCGAACAGATCCTGATCGGCGCGCTGCTGGGGTTCTCCCTGCAACTGTTCTTCCAGGCGTTCGTGATCGCCGGGCAGATCATCTCGATTCAGATGGGCATGGGCTTCGCCTCGATGGTCGACCCCACCAACGGCGTGTCCGTGGCGGTGATCGGGCAATTCCTGACCATGCTGGTGACCTTGCTGTTCCTGGCTATGAACGGCCATCTGGTGGCATTCGAAGTGCTCACCGAGAGCTTCACCACCTTGCCGGTGGGCTCGGGGCTGGTAGTCAATCATTTCTGGGAGCTGGTGGGACGCCTCAGCTGGGTGCTGGGCGCCTCGTTGTTGCTGGTGCTGCCGGCGATCACGGCGCTGTTGGTGGTCAACATTGCGTTCGGCGTGATGACCCGTGCGGCGCCTCAACTGAACATCTTCTCGATTGGTTTCCCCCTGACCCTGGTGTTGGGCATGGGGATTTTCTGGGTCGGCCTGGCTGACATTCTCAATCAGTATCAACCGCTGGCCACCGACGCCCTGCAGTTCTTACGTGATCTGGCACGGGCGCGCTGAGCCATGGCCGAGAGCGAGAGTGGTCAGGACAAGACAGAAGACCCCACGGAGAAACGTAAAAAGGACTCCAGGGAAAAGGGCGAGATTGCGCGCTCCAAAGAGCTGAATACCTTCGCCACCATGATGGCCGGCGCCGGTGCCTTGCTGATCTACGGCGGTGGCCTGGCGCTGGACCTGATGGAGCTGATGAAGCACAACTTCAGCCTGCCCCGCGAGGTGCTGCTCAGCCCCGGCGCCATGGGCCAGTATCTGCTGCACTCGGGCCAGATCGCGATCCTGGCGGTGCAACCGATCCTGATCACCCTGTTGCTCGCCGCGCTGATCGGCCCGGTGGCGCTCGGCGGCTGGTTGTTCGCCGCCGGCAGCATGGCGCCCAAATTCAGCCGCATGAACCCCGGCGCCGGGCTCAAACGCATGTTTTCCGCCAAGGCCCTGGTGGAACTGCTCAAGGCCCTGGCCAAGTTCATCCTGATTCTGTTCGTGGCCCTGGCCGTACTGTCGTCCGACATCGATGACTTGCAGCGCATCGCCCATGAGCCGCTCGAATCCGCGATCATCCATAGCGTGCAAGTGGTGGGCTGGAGTTCCCTGTGGATGGCCCTGGGGCTGATCCTCATTGCCGCCGTGGATGCACCGATCCAGCTGTGGGAAAGCCACAAGAAACTGCTGATGACCAAGCAGGAAGTGCGCGACGAACACAAGGACCAGGAAGGCCGCCCCGAGGTCAAGCAACGCATCCGCCAACTGCAGCGCGAAATGTCCCAGCGCAAGATGATGGCCTCGGTGCCCGACGCCGACGTGATCATTACCAACCCGACTCACTACGCCGTGGCCCTCAAGTACGACCCCGAGAAGGGTGGTGCGCCGATGTTGCTGGCCAAGGGCAGCGACTTTACCGCGCTGAAAATCCGCGAAATCGCCGTGGCCAACGACATCCTGTTATTGGAGTCGCCAGCATTGGCGCGCTCAATTTTCTACTCCACCGACCTCGACCAGGAAATCCCGGCCGGCTTGTACCTGGCCGTTGCCCAGGTGTTGGCCTACGTCTACCAGATCCGCCAATACCGCGCCGGCAAGGGTAAGCGCCCGGACCCGCTCAAAGACCTGCCGATCCCGCCGGATTTGCGCCGCGATTCCTGAAAACGCGCTTTTATGCCTGCCTCTGTAGGAGCGAGCTTGCTCGCGAAAAACTCAGAGTCGCTGAGTTCATCCTGTTTCCCCGCGTTATCGTTACCCACCTTCGCGAGCAAGCTCGCTCCTACAGAGGTGTGCGGTCTACCTGTCAACTTTGACAGTAGCCACGACGCCGCCTTCACTGTTTGATACAGCGATGAGGCGCGCAGGCATGCGCGTCTCGGGAGGCACAGATGAATAAGGGCACGGTCAGGTGGTTCGATGCGGTCAAGGGCATTGGCTTTATTGCCCGAGACCGTGATGGCAATGAGGTTGCAGTGGAGTCTAAAGATGCCAAGGGCAGTGAAGCCCCGCCCGCCGCGCCCAAGCGACGAAAACCCCGCAAGCGAAAACCATCACCGGATGTATGAACCGGCGCTCTAGCACCCATCGACCGCTCGCGTCTACCTGTCAACTTTGACAGTAGCCAAAGGGCGCATGCCGTTGTTTAGTACAGGTCAAGCACTTCGCGCATGTAGTAAACCAGATGCAGGGGAGAGTGGTATTGAGGCTGGCTACAGGTACTGTCAGATCCTATGAGTTGACCCGGGGCGAGTGGTTGATTGCGCTGGACGACGAGCAAGAAAGCGTTTTCATCGACTGGAGCGATTGGCATTGGGCTGCACTGTCGATTGGTGAGCAGATAACGTTTCAGATGATCCATAAACCCAAGGGCGTTTATGCGCTTCCCGTCGGCGCGAGCGTGCAGGGCGGGTCTATAGGTGTAAGGAGAAAGGCAATGGCAACGGGTACTGTGAAGTGGTTCAACGCGGAGAAGGGCTTTGGTTTTATTACCCGGGATGATGAGGGGCCGGATGTTTTTGCCCATTACTCGGCAATTCAGTCGGGTGGATTCAGAAGTCTGGAAGAAAACCAAAAAGTGGAGTTTGAGATAGAACAGGGACCCAAAGGCCCTCAGGCCGTGAATATACGGCCTATTTAAAGGCTCAAATGTGGGAGGGGGCTTGCCCCCGATAGCAGTGGCTCAGTCAATGAATCCATTGCCTGATACACCGCCATCGGGGGCAAGCCCCCTCCCACAGTTTTGACCGTGTCACCCGCCGCTTGCGGCGCTCGTTATTCCGGCGCCAAGGTATAGGCGATCAGCCAGTAACTGCGCCAGTTCGATCAGTTGCGCAACGCCGAGCAATTCCTCTCGTTTCGAGCCTTCCAGGTCAAAGGCCAGATCACAGCTCAAGGCATTGGCCGAGGCGAGGGTTTCGCTGAGGTTGACCAGCAGGTCTTCGGTGTTGATGCCATCGGCTACGGTAAATAGCCGGGTGGGGGAATTTGGGGCGGGTTTGATCACTGTGAAGCTCCTTTTACTGAAAGGGAGATGGTGCTTTTGCTCCTAGGTAATCCGGGCCGCGACGCCCGACCGCTGCGTTTGCAGCGGTGTACGGAGACTAGAGAGCCGGTTTCCTAGGGGCAACCCCAAATCCTTGTCAGAAATTTCCTCGATAGCACCGGCTGTACACAGATCAAATGTGGGAGGGGGCTTGCTCCCGATAGCGGTGAATCAGCCAAACATCAGTGCCTGATACACCGCTATCGGGAGCAAGCCCCCTCCCACATTTGGATTGATTTAAACCCGGTGACCCGGGGTGTTTGCGAGGTTCTCCGGGCCCAAAAGCAAAGTTGGAAGGCTTCTTGCAATACCGCCTCCAAGTCGCCTTCCAGCGTCAAAACTTTGCTTCAAGGACACGAGGAATACCGGTGGTAGATCGCTCTCAAATGCTCAACACGGCCCGTGGCACCCTGACTGACCTGTCGCGGGGCAATCTGGGTGTGCCGTTGTTGCTGCTGGTGATGCTGGCAATGATGATGTTGCCGATGCCGCCGTTCCTGCTTGATGTGTTCTTTACCTTCAACATTGCCCTGTCCGTCGTGGTGCTGCTGGTGTGCGTGTACGCCCTGCGGCCGCTGGATTTCGCGGTATTCCCCACCATCCTGCTGATTGCGACCCTGCTGCGCCTGGCGCTGAACGTGGCGTCGACGCGGGTGGTGATGCTTCATGGCCAGGACGGCCACGCCGCCGCCGGTAAGGTGATCCAGGCCTTTGGTGAGGTGGTGATCGGCGGTAACTACGTAGTCGGTATCGTGGTGTTCGCGATCCTGATGATCATCAACTTCGTGGTGGTGACCAAGGGCGCCGGGCGGATTTCCGAGGTGAGCGCGCGCTTTACCCTCGATGCGATGCCCGGCAAGCAGATGGCCATCGACGCCGACCTCAACGCCGGCCTGATCGACCAGAACCAAGCCAAGACCCGCCGCCTGGAAGTGGCCCAGGAGGCCGAGTTCTACGGCTCCATGGACGGTGCGAGTAAGTTTGTGCGCGGTGACGCCATCGCCGGCCTGTTGATTCTGTTTATCAACCTGATCGGCGGCATGGCGGTCGGCATCTTCCAGCACGGCATGACCTTCGGCGATGCCGGCAAGGTCTACGCCTTGCTTACCATCGGTGACGGTTTAGTGGCGCAATTGCCATCACTGTTGTTATCCACAGCGGCGGCGATCATGGTGACCCGTGCTTCGGGCTCCGAAGACATGGGCAAGCAGATCAGCCGGCAGATGTTCGCGTCTCCCAAGGCCTTGGCCGTGGCGGCGGGCATCATGGCGATCATGGGCATCGTGCCGGGCATGCCCCACGTGTCGTTCCTGACCATGGCCGCCTTGGCCGGTGGCGGTGCCTACCTGTTCTGGAAAAAACAGAACCAGGTCAAGGTCCAGGCCCTGCAGGAGGTTGCACGCCAACAGGAACTGCTGCCATCCCCAGCCCGCGCCCAGGAAACCAAGGAGTTGGGTTGGGACGACGTAACCCCGATCGACATGATCGGCCTGGAAGTCGGCTACCGCCTGATCCCGCTGGTGGACCGAAACCAAGGCGGGCAATTGCTGGCGCGGATCAAGGGCGTGCGCAAGAAGCTGTCCCAGGACCTGGGCTTCCTGATGCCCACCGTGCATATCCGCGACAACCTCGACCTGGCCCCCAGTGCCTACCGCCTGACCCTGATGGGGGTGATCCTCGCCGAAGCCGAGATCTACCCGGACCGCGAACTGGCGATCAACCCCGGCCAGGTGTTCGGTACCCTCAACGGCATCACCGCCAAAGATCCGGCTTTTGGCCTGGAAGCGGTGTGGATCGAAGTCAGCCAGCGTAGCCAGGCGCAGTCCCTGGGTTACACCGTGGTCGATGCCAGCACGGTGGTCGCCACCCACCTCAACCAGATTCTTTACAAGCACTCCCACGAGCTGATCGGCCATGAGGAAGTCCAGCAATTGATGGGCTTGCTGGCCAAGTCGTCGCCGAAACTGGCCGAAGAGCTGGTGCCGGGCGTGCTGACGCTGTCGCAATTGCTCAAGGTGCTGCAGGCGCTGCTGGCCGAACAGGTGCCGGTGCGCGACATTCGCAGCATTGCCGAGGCCATCGCCAACAATGCCGCCAAGAGTCAAGATACTGCCGCGCTGGTGGCGGCAGTGCGCGTCGGATTGTCCCGTGCAATCGTGCAAAGCATTGTAGGCATTGAGTCTGAGCTGCCTGTTATCACCTTGGAGCCAAGGTTGGAACAAATATTGCTCAATAGTATTCAGAAGGCCGGTCAGGGCCAGGAAGAAGGTGTTTTGCTGGAGCCAAGCATGGCTGAAAAGCTGCAGCGTTCGTTGATCGACGCCGCGCAGCGCCAGGAAATGCAGGGCAACCCGGTCATTCTTTTGGTGGCCGGCCCGGTTCGGGCGATGTTGTCGCGGTTTGGACGCCTGGCTGTACCGAATTTGCACGTGTTGGCTTACCAGGAAATTCCTGACAATAAGCAAGTGACTATCGTCGCGACAGTAGGGCCCAATGGCTGAGGTAGTGGGTTATGCAAGTTAAGCGTTTTTTCGCCGCCGATATGCGTCAGGCCATGAAACTGGTCCGTGATGAGCTGGGCGCCGACGCCGCGATTATCGGTAACCGTCGGATTGCCGGCGGTGTCGAGCTGACGGCTGCGCTGGATTACACGCCCCAGGCCCTGGCCCCGCGTGTGCCGAACATGGAACTCGAAGACGAGCTGCGCAAGACTGCCTCGCGCATTGTGTCGGCCCAGGCTGAACTGAGCATGCGTGGCGACAGCGACGCCAGCACCAATCGCCAATTGTTCGCCGGCCTGCCGTTGACGGCTGCCGAGCCGCTGGTAGAACCGACGTTCGTCGAGCCACCGCGTCCAGCTGCGCCAGCCCCGGCCGCCGCTGTCGACCAACGTGTGTTCGATTCGATGCGCTTTGAACTCAACGGCCTGCGCGAATTGCTCGAAGTGCAGCTGGGCTCGCTGGCCTGGACGCAACTGCAAGGCAGCAAGCCGCAACAGGCCAACCTCTGGCGTCGCCTGCAACGCATCGGCCTGTCTGGCCCATTGTCCCGCGATTTGCTGGCCTTGACCGCCGAAGTCGAAGAACCCCGCCAGGCCTGGCGCATGCTGCTGGCGCACTTGGCACGCATGATCGCCACGCCGGAAATCGAACCTCTGGAAGAGGGCGGTGTGATCGCCATGGTCGGCCCCGCCGGCATGGGCAAGACCACCACCCTGGCCAAGCTGGCCGCCCGTTATGTGCTCAAGTACGGCGCACAGAATATCGCCCTGGTGAGCATGGACAGCTACCGCATCGGCGCCCAGGAGCAGCTCAAGACCCTGGGGCGCATCCTCAATGTGCCGGTGACCCACGTCGACCCGGGCCAGTCCCTGGCCAATGCCCTCGACCCGCTGCTGCGCAAGCGCGTAGTGCTGATCGATACCGCCGGCCTGCAAGCCAGTGACCCGGCGCTGCGCATGCAGCTCGAAAGCCTGGCCGGGCGTGGCATCAAGTCGAAAAATTACCTGGTGCTTGCAACCACCAGCCAGAAACAGGTTCTTACCGCTGCTTATCACAGTTACAAGCGTTGCGGCCTGGCCGGTTGCATCCTCACCAAGCTCGATGAAACTGCGAGCCTGGGCGAAGTGTTGAGCTTGGCCATCAGCCATGAATTACCGGTCGCCTACCTGACCGACGGGCCGCGGATCCCGGATGATCTGCATCTGCCGCGCCGTCATCAGTTGGTCAGCCGTGCCGTAAGTGTGCAAATGCAAGAAGAGCCTAGCGAGGAAGCGATGGCCGATATGTTCGCCGACCTTTACCACCACCCGGCTAAACGGGTCGGTTAAGGCAGGATGAACACCGTGAAATGTACCTACATCGATGGTCTGCAAGCGATTCACGCGGCCAAGCCATGTAGCCTGCGTCTAAGCAAGACAAGGTAAAGAAATAAAATGGGCAGCATGCATCCCGTACAGGTGATCGCGGTGACCGGCGGCAAAGGTGGCGTCGGCAAAACTAACGTGTCAGTGAATTTGTCCCTGGCCCTGGCAGAGCTTGGCCGTCGCGTCATGCTGCTGGATGCTGACCTGGGCTTGGCGAACGTGGACGTTCTGCTGGGGCTGACACCCAAACATACCCTTGCCGATGTGATCGAGGGCCGCTGTGAGCTGCGCGATGTGCTGCTCCAGGGCCCCGGTGGCATCCGCATCGTGCCGGCTGCCTCGGGTACCCAGAGCATGGTGCACCTGAGCCCCGCGCAGCATGCCGGGCTGATCCAGGCGTTCAGCGATATCGGCGACAACCTCGACGTGCTGGTGATCGATACCGCCGCCGGGATCGGCGAATCGGTGGTCAGCTTCGTGCGCGCAGCGCAAGAAGTGCTGCTGGTGGTGTGCGACGAGCCCACTTCGATCACCGATGCCTACGCGTTGATCAAACTGCTTAACCGTGACTACGGCATGAACCGCTTCCGCGTGCTGGCCAACATGGCCCAAAGCCCGCAGGAAGGGCGCAACCTGTTCGCCAAGTTGACCAAGGTCACGGACCGCTTCCTCGATGTGGCTTTACAATACGTCGGCGCAGTTCCTTACGACGAGTGTGTGCGCAAGGCCGTGCAAAAGCAGCGTGCGGTCTACGAAGCGTTCCCTCGTTCCAAGTGCGCACTGGCGTTCAAGGCCATTGCCCAGAAGGTCGATACCTGGCCGTTGCCCGCCAACCCCCGGGGGCATCTGGAATTTTTCGTCGAGCGTTTGGTGCATCAGACGAGCGCAGGACCGGTGCTATGACATCCAGCGGCTACAACCTTTACAAAAAGTCGGCACGTGACAGCCAGGGCGAATTGATCGAGCGTTATGCGCCCCTGGTCAAGCGCATTGCCTATCACCTGTTGGCGCGCCTGCCGGCCAGTGTGCAGGTCGAGGACTTGATCCAGGCCGGCATGATCGGCCTGCTCGAAGTGTCGACCAAATACGATGCAAGCAAGGGTGCGAGTTTCGAGACGTATGCGGGCATCCGCATCCGTGGCGCAATGCTCGATGAAGTACGTAAAGGGGATTGGGCGCCGCGTTCGGTACACCGCAATACGCGGATGGTCAGTGATGCAATTCGTGCAATTGAAGCAAAAACCGGTCGTGACGCTAAAGATCATGAAGTTGCGGCCGAACTCCAATTGAGTCTCGACGATTATTACGGGATTTTGAACGATACCTTGGGCAGCCGCCTGTTCAGTTTCGACGACCTGCTGCAGGACGGCGAACACGAAGGGCTGCACGAGGACGGCGCGAGTGCACATCTCGAACCGTCCCGCGACCTGGAAGACGAACGTTTCCAGAGCGCGTTGGCGGACGCGATTGCCAATTTGCCGGAGCGTGAGCGCCTGGTGCTGGCGCTGTACTACGACGAAGAGCTGAACCTCAAGGAAATCGGTGAGGTGCTGGGGGTCAGCGAATCGCGTGTCAGCCAGTTGCATAGCCAGTGCGCGGCCCGCTTGCGGGGGCGTTTGGGAGAGTGGCGCGCGCGCTGACAGGCAGTGTGGGGACACTGCAGACGCTACCGCGAAGCCGCAAGGTTTCGCGGGTTCGTTCCGTGGTGCCCTGGGCAGTCCTTTTTGTGTAACGCCTGTTGATTGAAATGGCGCGTCCAGGTGCTGGGCGCGTTTAAGACTGCTTGGAGGTCGAATTGGACAAGAACATGAAAATCCTCATCGTTGATGACTTCTCAACGATGCGGCGGATCATAAAAAACCTGTTGCGTGACCTTGGGTTCACCAACACGGTCGAGGCGGATGATGGCATCACGGCGATTCCGATCCTCAACAGCGGGAGCATCGATTTTCTGGTAACCGACTGGAACATGCCGGGCATGACCGGTATCGATCTGCTGCGCCATGTACGTGCCGATGAAAAACTGCGCAGCCTGCCTGTGCTGATGGTGACCGCTGAAGCCAAGCGTGAACAGATCATCGAAGCCGCCCAAGCCGGGGTCAACGGCTACGTGGTCAAGCCATTCACTGCACTGGCCTTGAAAGAGAAGATTGAAAAAATCTTCGAACGCATCGGTCATTGATGCTGCCACGGGGGAGCTATGGAGCATAACGAATCATCGCAGGCCGACTTCGAGTCGACCCTGAAAAAACATGCTCACCGCTTGGTCGACAGCCTGGAAAAAGGCCAGTTCGCCGATGCGGTGCAGTTGATCCATGAGCTTAACCAGACCCGTGATCGCGGCCTGTACCAGGAAGTGGGCAAGCTCACACGCGAGCTGCACAGTGCGATCGTCAATTTTCAGATTGACCCGCGCATGCCCCAGGCCGAAGAGATTTCGCAAATCACCGACGCCACCGAACGCCTGTCCTATGTGGTCAGGCTGACCGAGGCGGCGGCCAACCGCACCATGGACCTGGTGGAAAACGCCACGCCGCTGGTCAACGGCATGGCCAGCGAAGCCCAGGCCTTGAGCGTTGATTGGGGCCGCTTCATGCGCCGCGAAGTGGGGGCTGAAGAGTTTCGGGAATTGGCCCGTCGGGTCGAGGGTTTCCTGTCGCGCAGCGAACAGGAAAACCGCACGGTGGCCAGCAACCTCAACGACATCCTGCTGGCCCAGGATTACCAGGACCTCACAGGCCAGGTGATCAAACGCGTGACCCAGTTGGTCACCGAAGTGGAAAGCAACTTGCTCAAATTGGTGCTGATGGCCGGCCAGGTCGACCGTTTTGCCGGCATCGAGCATGACCGCGAAGCGATCCTCTCGGAAAAAGATCCACAAAAACATCTCGCCAAGGGTGAAGGTCCGCAGATTCATGCCGATAAACGTGAAGACGTTATGTCAGGTCAGGATGACGTAGATGACCTGTTATCCAGTTTAGGCTTCTAAGGAGCACACCCATGAGCTTCGGCGCCGATGAAGAAATCCTTCAGGATTTCCTTGTAGAGGCCGGCGAAATTCTAGAGCAACTGTCCGAGCAACTGGTCGAGCTGGAAAGCCGACCGGATGATGCGAACCTGCTCAATGCAATTTTTCGCGGTTTTCACACTGTAAAAGGGGGCGCCGGCTTCCTCCAGCTCCATGAGCTGGTGGAGTGCTGTCACATCGCCGAGAACGTGTTCGACATCCTGCGCAAGGGTGAGCGGCAGGTCGACTCGGAACTGATGGACGTGATTCTAGAAGCACTGGATGCGGTCAACGGCATGTTCAGTGAAGTGCGCGAACGTGCGCCGATCACTGCGGCCACTCCGGAACTGCTGGCGGCCCTGGCGCGCCTGGCGGAACCGGCTGCGGCTGCGCCGGTAGCACAAGCTGAGCCGGAACCAGTGGTGGAGGCCGAGGCGGATGTGACCGACAGCGAGTTCGAACAGCTGCTCGATTCGCTCAATGCGGTCAAGGCCGAAGCCGAAGCCCCGGCGGCGCCTGTTGCCACGCCGACCAGCGAAGACATTACCGACGCAGAATTCGAATCCCTGCTCGACCAGTTGCATGGCAAAGGCCAGTTCGCAGCCGATGCCGTGGCACCCGCTGCGCCAGAAGCACCGGCTGCCAGCGCCAGCACCGACATTACTGACGATGAATTCGAGGCATTGCTCGACCAACTGCACGGCAAAGGCACGTTTGTAGCCGAAGCCCTGCCGGAAGTCGCCGCCACTGCTGCCGCAGCTCCAGCGGCTCCAGCGGCCAGCAGCGCCGCACCGGCCGGCGACGGACTGATCTCCGATCACGAGTTCGAAGCCTTGCTGGACGAGTTGCATGGCAAAGGCAAGTTCACCGAGGTAGCCCCGGCTGCCGCGGCAGCGGTCGCCGCCGCACCGGTTGCCGCCAAAGCTGCCGCGCCGGTCGCCAAGCCAGCCCCGGCCCCAGCGGCCGCCCCGGCACCTGCTCGCGCAGCGGCGCCGGCGGCTGCGGAAAAGCCCGCCAGTGAAGCCGAAACCACCGTGCGCGTCGACACCGCGCGCCTGGACGACATCATGAACATGGTCGGCGAGCTGGTGCTGGTGCGTAACCGCCTGGTGCGCCTGGGCCTGAACAGCGGCGACGAAGCCATGCAGAAGGCCGTGTCGAACCTCGATGTGGTCACCGCTGACTTGCAGACCGCCGTGATGAAGACACGGATGCAGCCGATCAAGAAAGTCTTCGGCCGTTTCCCGCGCCTGGTCCGCGACCTGGCACGCCAGCTCAAGAAAGAAATCAACCTGGAACTGGTGGGCGAAGAAACCGACCTCGACAAGAATCTGGTCGAGGCCTTGGCCGACCCGCTGGTCCACTTGGTGCGCAACGCCGTCGACCATGGCATCGAAACCCCGGAAGAACGCGAAGCCTCGGGCAAGTCCCGCAACGGCAAAGTGATCCTGGCGGCGGAGCAGGAAGGCGACCATATCTTGCTGTCGATCACCGATGACGGCAAAGGCATGGACCCGAACATCCTGCGGGGCATCGCCGTCAAGCGCGGCGTGATGGACAAGGACGCCGCCGACCGCCTGACCGACACCGAGTGCTACAACCTGATCTTCGCCCCGGGTTTCTCGACCAAGACCGAGATCTCCGATGTGTCCGGCCGTGGCGTGGGCATGGACGTGGTGAAGACCAAGATCAGCCAGCTCAACGGCTCGATCAATATCTACTCGACCAAGGGCCAAGGCTCCAAGATCGTCATCAAGGTGCCGTTGACCCTGGCGATTATGCCGACCCTGATGGTGATGCTGGGCAACCAGGCGTTCGCCTTCCCGCTGGTCAACGTCAACGAGATCTTCCACCTCGACCTGTCGCGCACCAACGTGGTGGACGGCCAGGAAGTGGTGATCGTGCGCGACAAGGCGTTGCCGCTGTTTTACCTCAAGCGCTGGCTGGTGGCTTCGGCTGCCCATGAAGAACAGCGCGAAGGCCATGTGGTGATTCTGTCCGTGGGCACCCAGCGCATCGGCTTTGTGGTCGACCAACTGGTGGGCCAGGAAGAAGTGGTGATCAAGCCTTTGGGCAAGATGCTGCAGGGAACCCCGGGCATGTCGGGCGCCACCATCACTGGTGACGGTCGCATTGCGCTGATTCTCGATGTTCCGAGCATGCTCAAGCGTTACGCCGCACGGCGTATTTGATTCTGGTGGGGCAGGGCGGTCATGCCCGCCCCGCCTAACGGAGTGTTTATGGCAGTCAAGGTCCTGGTGGTGGACGATTCGGGTTTCTTCCGCCGCCGCGTCTCGGAAATTCTTTCCGCCGATCCAACGATCCAGGTGGTCGGCACGGCCACCAACGGCAAAGAGGCGATCGATCAAGCTATTGCCTTGAAGCCGGACGTGATCACCATGGACTACGAGATGCCGATGATGGATGGCATCACGGCCGTACGTCATATCATGCAGCGCTGCCCCACCCCGGTATTGATGTTTTCCTCGCTGACTCACGAAGGCGCGCGAGTAACCCTCGACGCACTGGATGCCGGCGCGGTGGATTTCCTGCCGAAGAATTTCGAAGACATCTCGCGCAATCCCGAGAAGGTCAAGCAGATGCTGTGCGAGAAGGTGCACAGCATTTCCCGCAGTAACCGTCGCAGCCTGTTCAGCGCACCGGCGCCGGCAGCCGCACCTGCGCCCACAGCGCCTGCGCCTGGCTCGTCGTTTGCACGCCCGGCGCCTGCGCCCGTGGCTCGGCCTGCGGTGGCGCCGGTACGTACCGCAGCGGCACCGAGTGCTCATTCGCCAGCGCCCAAGCGCAAGGCTTACAAGCTGGTCGCCATCGGCACCTCCACCGGCGGCCCGGTGGCCTTGCAGCGGGTGTTGACGCAATTGCCGGCCAACTTCCCGGCGCCGATCGTACTAGTGCAGCACATGCCCGCCGCGTTCACCAAGGCATTCGCCGAGCGCCTGGACAAGTTGTGCCGCATCACCGTCAAGGAAGCCGAGGATGGTGACATCCTGCGCCCTGGCCTGGCGTTGCTGGCCCCGGGTGGCAAGCAGATGATGGTGGATGGCCGTGGTGCGATCAAGATCCTGCCGGGCGACGAGCGCCTGAACTACAAGCCGTGCGTGGATATCACCTTTGGTTCGGCGGCCAAGTCCTACGGCGACAAAGTTCTGGCGGTGGTGCTTACCGGCATGGGCGCCGACGGCCGTGAAGGCGCACGCCTGCTCAAGCAGGGTGGCAGCACCATCTGGGCCCAGGACGAGGCCAGTTGCGTGATCTATGGCATGCCCATGGCCATCGTCAAGGCTGACCTGGCCGACGCGGTCTATAGCCTGGACGACATCGGCAAGCATCTGGTGGAGGCCTGCCTCTGATGGATGTCTTGAGCCTGATCGGCATCACCATGGCGTTTGTCGCGATCATTGGCGGCAACTACCTGGAAGGCGGCCACCTTGGCGCCTTGGCCAATGGCCCGGCGGCGCTGATCGTGATCGGCGGCACCGTGGGCGCGGCGTTGTTGCAGTCGCCGCTGAGCTCGTTCAAGCGTGCCATGCAGATTCTGGTGTGGATCATTTTCCCGCCACGGGTCGACCTGCCAGGCGGCATCGACCGCGTGGTCAACTGGAGCCTCACCGCACGCAAGGAGGGCCTGCTGGGCCTGGAAGGCGTGGCCGATGCCGAGCCCGACAACTACGCACGCAAAGGCTTGCAGTTGCTGGTGGACGGCGCCGAGCCGGAAGCGATCCGCAGCATTCTCGAGGTGGATTTCTATACCCAGGAAAGCCGTGATATCAACGCTGCCAAAGTCTTTGAAAGCATGGGCGGCTACGCGCCGACCATCGGCATCATCGGCGCGGTGATGGGCCTGATCCACGTGATGGGCAACCTGGCCGACCCCTCGCAACTGGGCAGCGGCATCGCCGTGGCATTCGTTGCCACCATCTACGGCGTGGCCAGTGCCAACCTGGTGCTGCTGCCAGTGGCAAGCAAGCTCAAGTCGATTGCCATGCGCCAGTCGCGTTATCGCGAGATGCTGCTCGAAGGCATCCTGTCGATTGCCGAGGGTGAGAACCCGCGCTCCATCGAATTGAAGCTTCAGGGCTTCATGGATTGATGGGAAGGAGCTGCCAGTGAGCCGTCGCCGTCGCGAGCCCGAGGAACATGTCAACCATGAACGCTGGCTGGTGTCCTACGCGGACTTCATCACCTTGCTGTTCGCGTTTTTCGTGGTGATGTACTCCATCTCGTCGGTCAACGAAGGCAAATACAAGATCATTTCCCAGGCGCTGGTGGGTGTGTTCAACGATACCGAGCGTGCCCTCAAGCCGATTCCCATTGGCGACGAGCGGCCCAAGACCGTGACCCCGGCCAAGGCACTGGTCAACGACAGCGATGAAACCGCCGCCGGCGTCGGTGGCACCAGCGACCCGCTCAAAAGCATCGCCGATGACATCAGCGCCGCGTTTGGCGACCTGATCAGCTCCAACCAGATGACCGTACGCGGCAACGAGCTGTGGGTGGAGATCGAGCTGAACTCCAGCCTGTTGTTCGCCAGCGCCGATGCGCTGCCGAGCGACCAGGCGTTTACCATCATCGACAAGGTGGCGTCGATTCTCAAACCATTTGAAAACCCGATTCACGTTGAAGGCTTCACCGACAATTTTCCCATCAGCACCGCGCAGTACCCGACCAACTGGGAACTGTCATCCGCCCGAGCGTCGAGCATCGTGCGCATGCTGGCCATGCAGGGGGTCAACCCCCAGCGCCTGGCTTCGGTGGGCTATGGTGAATTCCAGCCGGTGGCCAATAACGCCACGGTGGAAGGCCGTGCACGCAACCGCCGGGTGGTGCTGGTGGTGTCGCGCAACCTGGATGTACGCCGCAGCCTGACCGGTACCGGCACCGCCAATGCAACCCCGGATGCGGCGTTGAGGCGTGCTGGCACACAAACTGCACCGCCCGTAGTCAAGTCGCCGGTCAGATCGAGTAACGTCAATTCTCCGTCACCGGCTCAATAACCTTATGCAATGTCTCGGTCGCGCCTGTGCCCACCGGGAGGAACCAACCGAATGAGAGTCTGGGCAGTTGCCAATCAAAAGGGTGGAGTCGGCAAGACCACCACTTCCATCGCCTTAGCCGGCTTGCTGGCCGAGGCGGGCAAGCGCGTGGTCGTGGTCGACCTGGACCCCCACGGTTCCATGACCAGCTATTTCGGCTATGACCCGGATGCGCTGGAACACAGCTGCTATGACCTGTTCCTGCACAAGGGCAGCGTGGCGGCGGATTTGCCTGGGCAACTGTTGCTGCCCACCAGCAACGACAACATTTCGCTGTTGCCGTCGAGCACCGCCCTGGCCACCCTCGAGCGCCAGTCGCCGGGGCAAAGTGGCCTGGGCCTGGTGATCGCCAAGACCCTCGCGCAGCTGTGGCAGGAGTTCGACTACGCGATCATCGACAGCCCGCCGTTGCTCGGTGTGCTGATGGTCAATGCCTTGGCGGCCAGCCAGCAACTGGTGATTCCGGTGCAGACCGAACACCTGGCGGTCAAGGGCCTGGAACGCATGGTGAGCACACTGGCGATGATCAACCGCTCGCGCAAGCAGGCGCTGCCATTCAGCATTGTGCCCACGTTGTTCGACCGTCGTACCCAGGCGTCCCTCGGCACCCTGCGGGTATTGCGTGATGCGTACCCGGAGACGATCTGGAATGGCTATATCCCCGTGGACACACGCCTGCGTGACGCCAGCCGCGCCGGGCTCACGCCGTCGCAGTTCGATGGCAAGAGCCGTGGGGTGCTGGCGTATCGTGCGTTGCTCAAGCATCTGCTGTCGCAGCAGCTTGTGGCGCAGGTGGCGTGATGAACCGACCCGTCGACCTCAAGACCCGGCCGCAACTGGCACTGCAATCCTACCTGGATGCCTTGCTGCAGGACGCGACCGAGGAAGAGCTGCCGGAACCGATCCTGGTGCTGGAGCCTGCTGTCGAACCCCCCGGCACGCTGGATGAGTTCCAGCTGGCGGTGCTCGAGGAGCAGGCCCGCGATGCACTTGCCGAGGCTGCGCCTGTGGTGCCGGTCACGCCAGACCCGGTTGCGCCCGTGGTGGTCGAGCCATTGGTTGAAGTGCATTTGCCGCCGAGCATCACACCGCCGCCGGTGACCGGCGATGGCCGCCCTGCATGGGCTGCCGAGCCGTTCGAGTGCCTGCTGTTCGACGTCGCCGGGCTGACCCTGGCGGTGCCGCTGGTGTGCCTGGGCTCGATCTATTCGTTGGAAGGCCACGAGCTGACGCCGCTGTTTGGCCAGCCGGAGTGGTTCCTCGGCATCCTGCCCAGCCAGGCCGGCAACCTCAAGGTGCTGGATACCGCGCGCTGGGTGATGCCCGACCGCTACCGCGACGACTTCCGCCAGGGTTTGCAATACGTGATCTCGGTGCAGGGCTATGAGTGGGGGCTGGCAGTGCATCAAGTCAGCCGCTCGTTGCGCCTGGACCCGAATGAAATCAAATGGCGCAGCCATCGTGGCCAGCGGCCATGGTTGGCGGGCACCGTGATCGAACACATGTGCGCCTTGCTGGATGTCGCCGAACTGGCCGAGTTGATCGCCAGCGGGGCGGTCAAGGCGATGCCGCAGAACAAACGCAGTTGATTGAACAATAAGGTCCGTGCGCGAGTGCGGTCAGAGCAGCCTATACGCCGTGTCGAACGGCACTTGAAGGGGTCAGAGAGATGAACAAGTCAGCGTCCGCACAAGGTTTGGATGATCCGATCCTGCAATGGGTTACCTTCAAACTGGACAACGAAACCTACGGCATCAACGTCATGCGTGTGCAGGAAGTGCTGCGCTATACCGAAATCGCGCCAGTGCCGGGTGCGCCAAGCTACGTGCTGGGCATCATCAACCTGCGCGGCAACGTGGTAACCGTGATCGACACCCGCCAGCGCTTCGGCCTGGACACGGTCGAAGTCAGCGACAACACGCGCATCGTGATCATCGAAGCCGACAAGCAGGTGGTCGGGATCATGGTCGACAGCGTGGCCGAAGTGGTCTACCTGCGCCAATCGGAAGTGGAAACCGCGCCGAACGTCGGTAACGAAGAATCGGCCAAGTTCATCCAGGGCGTGTGCAACAAGAACAACGAGCTGTTGATTCTGGTTGAGCTGGACAAAATGATGAGCGAAGAAGAATGGTCGGAACTGGAGAGCATCTGATTGTTCCTTGAGGCAGCGGTGATTGTCCTGGCCCTGTTATGGGCCGGGACCTTGGCGTTTGTGCTGCGCTATGTACGCCAGCAACGGGAGTTGGCCCTGCAACAGGCCGAACGCGATGCGGTGCGCGACCGGCGCATCCTGGAACTGGTCAAGCGTGTCGACCACTTCCAGCAAAGTGCCGTGCGGGTCGGGGATGAAGTGCATGAACTGCGCGCGATACTTGCGCCGTTGCCGGACAAGTTGGTGCAGTTGGAGCAGCGCGATCCTTCGAACCTGTCGTTTGCCCAGGCCGCCAAGCTGGTGGGCATGGGCGCGACCGTGGATGAGTTGACGCAGTCTTGCGGGTTGACCCAGGCCGAGGCGCAGTTGATGAGCAAGTTGCACAAGAGCTGAGCCTGTTTGGCCGACAGGCACCGGCCAGGCAGCACTCGCGCACCCATTGCGCCTCGCCCGCCAATGCCAGTCCTGTCGCTAGCTCACCCTCGAGTCGGTGGTGCGGTGTTCAGCCAGGGTGCGTTCAAGGATGACAACCTGGTCCGGATCCAGGCCAAAACGTTCGCGGTGTTTGAGCGTCCGTTCGAGTGTGTCCAACCCCGCAGCGCCGTGGCGTTTCAAGTAGGCGTTAACGTAGGCCTGCGAATCTGCAAGAAATACAATGTCGAAATCCACCATCTCCCTGACCACCAGTAGCGGTATGGGCGAGGTCAGTGGCCGGAACTCCGGATTCCTGAGGCCAGGTTTTTTGCAGGTGGAATAGAACTCGCCAAGCATTAGACCCGCGTCAAGAAAGGCGGGCTTCAACATGGCGTGGAATTCGTCGACTTTATGTTCCGGATGAATATCAGGAAAGACGGCGACAATAGTCTTGAATTGGGTTTTATCACCTTCTGTCGGCGCTGCCCGGTTGAAGTGGTCAATTAACGACAGCATGTCTTCGCATACGGCCTGGTCGCAACGGTCGCGCGTCGCCAGTTCGGTCAGCCAGAACGTTTCTCGTTTCATCGCGTTGGGCGTCCAGGGGCAGACTACGCCGGGGCGTCCGATGTCCGCGCTGGGCTTGCACAGGTATTCACTGGACCAGCGTGCGATGTGCTGCAAAGGGCTGAGTGTTGAGTCGTCCTCATGCGCTGAGTTGATCAAGTTGGCAATGGGGATCAGTTCGAGGGGTGTCGAGTGATCTGTATGTTGGGGTTCTATCTTCATCATGTTCGCCGCTCGTTTTGGTTGAAGTCTGGAGAGGTGCGTGCACGATGAGGTTGATGGAGTGCGGCCACGGTACGAAGGTGCAATGTCCTGGGGCCGTGTACGAAATCTTTGAGCCCAGAGTAAGTTCGTCACTAATTTCCAATCCCCAGTGACTTTTTCCTGCTGTTTCAGGGTCAACATCCTTCAAGCACCTTTGAACCAGGAGATTCCCCCATGACAACCCCCAAGGCCCTGTTAATCCTCCACGGCAAGCAAGCCCTCAACGAGGACGTGCGCAGCGCCGTGCAGGCCAGGCGCAAGCAGGGTTGGGAGTTGGCGGTGCGGGTGACCTGGGAGGGCGGCGATGCCCAGCGTCTGGTCAACGAGGCACTGGATAACGGCTATACCCATATCATCGCCGGTGGCGGCGACGGCACCCTGCGCGATGTGGCCGAGGCCATGGCGTTGGCCAAGACCGATGCCAGCCTGGTACTGATGCCCCTGGGCACCGCCAATGACTTCGCCAAGGCCGCCGGTGTGCCCTTGGAACCGGCTGGCGCCCTGGCGTTGCTGGACGTTCAACCCAGGGCTATCGACCTTGGCCAGGTGGGCGGTCAGATCTTCCTGAACATGGCTACCGGAGGTTTCGGCAGCCAGGTCACGGCCAACACCTCCGAAGACCTGAAGAAGGTCCTCGGCGGTGCCGCCTACCTGTTCACCGGTTTATCGCGCTTCAGTGAATTGAAGGCCGCCTACGGGGAGCTGGAAGGCCCGGATTTCCACTGGAAAGGCGAGCTGCTCGCACTGGGTATCGGCAACGGGCGTCAGGCCGGTGGCGGGCATGTCCTGTGCCCTGGCGCATTGGCCGATGATGGATTGCTCGACGTCAGCATCCTGCCGGCCCCCCAGGAGGTGGTCGGTACGCTACGTGAGTTGATGAACAACGGCTGGGGCCTGGACACCATGTTCGTTCGCGCACGCCTGCCATGGGTCAATATCAAGGTCGCCCAAGGCTTGTATATCAACCTCGATGGTGAGCCGCTGGAAGGCGATGATCTGCATTTCGAAGCATTGCCAAAGGCCCTGCGCGTGCACCTGCCGCTGGGGTCGCCGCTAGTCGTCCAGGCTGATGATCTGCTCACGCACGGCAAATAGCACGAGGCCCGCCACGTCGAAAATCTGCAAGCGCTTCATGATCTGCGAGCGGTGGGCTTCCACGGTCTTGATGCTCAGGCCCAGGCCGTGGGCGATTTCCCGGGTGGACTTGCCGCGCACGATCAGGCGCAGGATTTCCAGTTGTCGCGCTGTCAGGTTATGGCCGTTGGCGACGGGTGCGTTCGGGCCCTGGCTGCGGATCAGCGCTTGGTTGATCACCGTGTGGGCGATTGCGGGGCTCAGGTAGCGTTCGTTGTTACGCAGGGCCAGCAGCGCGTGTTCCAGCTCGTTGGCGGTGGTGTCCTTGAGCAGGTAGCCGTGGGCGCCCGCCTCCAGCGCACGCATGATCAGCTCGGGGTCGGTGTGCATCGACAGGATCAGCACCTTGCACGTGGGGTAGGCGCTTTTGAGTTGCTGCAAGGCATCCAGGCCGCCGGTGTGTTTCATCGACAGGTCGAGCAGCACGATGTCCGGCTGCAGGGCACTGAATTGCTCCAGCAACTGCGCACCATCGCTGGCCTCACCGATCACGCTGTAGCCGGGGATATCCAGGATCAGCGCCCGTACGCCGGCGCGAATCAGTGCGTGGTCATCGACCAGGAGTAAGGTGCAGGTCACTCGAGAACCTTAGGGGAGCTGGCCCGTTTGAGGGCGCGGGGCGCCCAGGGGAAAAGTGCGTCGATGCGTGTGCCTTTGCCTGGCTGGCTGCTGACGGACAACGTGCCTCCCAACTGATCTATCCGTTCGCTCATGCCGGCCATGCCCCGCTGGCCTTCCCGGCCGGGGTCGGTGGCGGGCGAGAAACCCAGGCCGTCATCGCAGATCATCAGCGACAGGCCTTCGGGCAGGCGTTGCAGGCGCACCAGCAGATTGTGCGCCTGGGCATGGCGAAGCATGTTGGTGACGGCTTCCTGGGTGATGCGAAAGGCCGCCACGGCCATTTCCTCGGGGATGCCGGTCAGTCGTTGCTGGCACTCCAGGCTCCAGCATACCTGGGTGTTCTCCAAGGTCTTGAGCAGGTGCGCGCGCAGGCTGGCTTCCAGGCCCAGGCTTGCCAGCTGGCGAGGGTTGAGGATCGCGGACACGTCGCGCACCTTAGCCAGGGTTTCGTTGAGCGTGTTGCACAGCACTGAACAATGGTTTTGCAGGTCTTGGGGCAGGCGACGTTGCAGCCATTCGCCTTGCAGTTTGGCGGCGGTCAGCAGTTGGCCAATGTCGTCGTGCAGTTCGCGGCTGAGACGGTGGCGTTCGTTTTCCTGGACTTGCAGCAGGCGGTCGGCCAGTTCCTGGGGCTGGAACTTGATGGCTTTGCGCGAGCACCACTGGTACAGGCCCACCACCACCAGCGTGGCGAAGTTGAGCAGCAGGATCAATAACGGCAGCGACGCGCCATGCAGGTAGGCCCATAGACTGGCCAGCGTTGCGCACAGGCACAGGGCAAGGACTATGCGAGGTGCATGACTGCGGGACACGGACCTTGCGATGAGTGACTTGAGACTGGCGTACATAGCGGATGGAGCCAATGAGGGTTCGCTGCGGGAAGACCGGTCACGGCGGTTGACTGGGCTCTGTTGGGAATGCGGTGCCGAATCGTGGTTATCCATGATGAAGTTGAGTCACTTCGAGCGGAGCATAGTACCACCACTATTACCGTTGGTCGCCTGGCACTTTCCCTGTTGGATGTGTTGGCCACGTCAGCGCTCTGAGCAATAGTCCCAGAGTTCAAAGATAGCCAGTTGTATTAATTAGAGTAGTTTGTACAACTATTGAATGACAGGCTAAGTGGGTTTCATCTTTTGAGCAAAAACGGTCGTTTTCAGATAGCCAGGTATTAAATACGACCTTTGCGGTTCAAGATCCCTGCTGCAAGCGAGACTGCAGGTCAGGTGCATAATCTTTTTGCGGGATCTGCGAGGTCACCGTTGCAATCAGCGATGTCTGTTCACTGTCGTCCAGACTCAACTCGCCGGTACGCATGTCGATCAGCTCCAACTGCCAAGCCAGTAGCGTCAGGCAGTCATGCAGCGCATCCAGTGCCTGGTCATGCAGTTGCACGGGGCTCACGGCATTGGCGATCAGGTACTGGATATGTCGTGAGAACTCGCTGATCGCCTGCAAGGCCAGGCCGTCGGCTTTTTCAGCCAGTTTAGCCAGGCTTGCCTTCATGCAGTCGATGGCATCGCTGTCGTTGCGGATCAAATGCAGGTGGTTCAGGCATTCTTCAGACTTGGCCAGCAGCATTTCCGCTTCCAGCAGAAAATCGGGAAGTGCTGTTTGCCATTCGTTTGCGCTATTCATCATGCAAGTCTCCACAACTTTAGGTCGGGTGATGAGATGTCGCACCGGGCGAATAGCTTAAAACTAGCGCTGAAATTTGACGGGAATCTGTAGGTCGCTTCTGATGTTGCTGTAGGACGTTTATTGAAATGCCGACAAAGGCCGTACTTCGTCCTCATTATCGGGACTGCTTGCACACCTTTAGTAGCCGACATGTAAGTGCCTGAAAGGCCGGTGGGCCGAGGGCTTGGGATGGCAAACAAAAGCCTGACTCCATTCATGCAATGAGAATGGCGTCACATTAATGGCTATTAGATATCGCGAATATCAGGTTAGGCCCGATTGTGCCTAGGGGAATCCCTTATATAGCGGAACCTCGCGTCGATTTGGATGTCGCGCAAGGTCATGGTCTCTGCCTATGCAGGAGCCGTTGCAGTAAAGCATGATGTCAGTGTGACATCAATGAATTTACATGGCATTTTACTCAGGTCAAGGTCTGGCGTTTGCCGCCGATAACCCACTACAGGCGCGAGTTGGCTCGCGACAACCTCGAGAGCGCGCCACGCTCGCATCAGTGGCACATTCCCTCAGCACACCAGGAGCTTTCAATGGCCGGCATTCTCGACACGGTAGATCAACGCACGCAATTGGTGGGTGAGAATCGCCTGGAAATTCTCATGTTCCGCCTGGCCGGGCGGCAATTGTTTGCCATCAACGTGTTCAAGGTGCAGGAAGTGCTGCAGCTGCCCAAGCTGACCCTGATGCCCCAGCGCCACCCCTTCGTGTGCGGGGTGGTCAACCTGCGTGGCCAGACCTTGCCGGTGATCGACCTGTCCCAGGCCATCGGCATGCGCCCTCTGGTGCCAGGGCCCAACAGCACCATTATCGTCACCGAATACAACCGTTCGGTGCAGGCGTTCCTGGTAGGCGGGGTCGACCGCATCGTCAACATGAACTGGGAAGCCATCCTGCCGCCGCCGACCAGCGCCGGGCGCCAGCATTACCTCACCGCCATCAGCAAGGTCGATGACCAGTTGGTGGAGATCATCGACGTGGAGAAAGTCCTCGCCGAGATCGTGCCCTACAACGCCAAGGTCTCCCGGGAAAAACTTGAAGACCCGATCCTGGAGCGTGCCCGTGGCCGCGAAGTGCTGCTGGTGGACGACTCCAACGTGGCCCTGTCGCAGTTGCGTGACACCCTCGGCCAGTTGGGCGTGAAGATGCACATCGCCAGTGACGGCCTCAAGGCCCTGAACATGCTCAAGGCCTGGGCTGACACGGGCCAGGTGATGACCGACAAGCTGCTGATGATCTTCACCGATGCCGAAATGCCCGAGATGGACGGCTACCGCCTCACCACCGAAATCCGCAATGACCCGCGCCTGCGTGGGCTCTACGTAGTACTGCACACCTCACTGTCGGGCAGCTTCAACGAGTCGATGGTGAAGAAGGTGGGTTGTGACAATTTCCTCTCCAAATTCCAGCCGGACAAGCTGGTAGATGTGGTGCGCCAACGACTGATGTTGGACGAAGTGCCTGCCTGAGGTTAGGATGACACTTTGTGTCCTAGGAATGCAGGCCCATGCTTCGTCTCAGTGCGTTGTACCGTTACCCGTTGAAATCCGGCAAGGGCGAACTTTTGCAGCAGATCGGCCTGGATAAACTCGGGTTGCAGGGGGATCGACGCTGGATGCTGGTGGACGAAGCCAGCGGGCGGTTCCTGACGCAGCGGGCGGTGGCGAAGATGAGCCAACTGTCGGCGCTGTGGAACAGCATGGGCGGCCTGACCCTCAGTTCGCCCGGTCATGCGCCGCTGGAGGTGGCTTTGCCCGGCGACGAGGACTTACGCGGTGTCACCATCTGGCGCGACACCTTGCGCGTACCGGATGCGGGCGATGCAGCGGCGGCTTGGGTCAGCGCGTTCATCGGCAAACCCACACGCCTGGTGCATATGCCCTTGGAGCGTGCGCGTTCTACCGACTCCGGTTATGGCCAGGATCACGATCAGGTGGGGTTCGCCGACGGTTACCCCTTGCTGTTGATCGGGCAGGCTTCCCTGGACGACCTGTGCGCGCATATCGGCCGGCCGATGGAAATGCTGCGCTTTCGGCCCAACCTGGTGATCGAGGGCGCCGAGGCCTTCGCCGAAGATGGCTGGAAACGCTTGCGCATCGGCGACTTGGAGTTTCGGGTGGTCAAGCCGTGCTCGCGCTGCATCCTCACCACCATTGACCCGCAGACCGGCGAGCGCAGTCCCGACCGTGAGCCTTTCGCCACGCTGGAGACCTATCGCAAGACCGAGAAGGGCGCGATGTTCGGCCAGAACCTGGTCAACGACGGCATCGGGCACCTGGAAGTCGGCATGCCGGTGACGGTGCTGGAATAAAAAATGCCCGTCTCGCTGGAGACGGGCATTTTTGTTTGCCGGTGATGCTTAGCCGCGGTATTCACACAGGTAAGCGGTGTCCACGGCGACCTTCAATTGGAACTTGCTGTTGGCCGGCACGTTGAACTGGCTGCCGGCGGCAAAGGTTTCCCACTCGCTGCTGTCGGGCAGCTTGACGGTCAGGGCGCCGGAAACCACGTGCATGATTTCACGCTGGGCGGTGCCGAATTCGTATTCACCCGGGGCCATCACACCGATGGTCGCCGGCCCTTCTGCGGTGCCGAAAGCGATCGACTTGACGGTGCCGTCGAAGTACTCGTTGACTTTGAACATGGGTGAATCCTCAAAAAAGGGTCAAGGCTTACGCCACCACTGTAGGAGCGAGCTTGCTCGCGAAGATCGTCAACGATAACGCAGCGCATCCGGTTAAACGCGGTGCTCTCAGGTTTTTCGCGAGCAAGCTCGCTCCTACAGGTGGGCAGCATCAAGGAAAGTGGTTGTCCAGTATGCCCAAGGCTGCAAGCGCTGCCTAGACCGGCAAAATCAACGGCAACAGGCGTGCGGTGTTGCGTGCATCTTCCAACGCGCGATGCTGCTGGCCATGGAACTGCATCCCCGCCAATTGCAGGGCGCCGTTGAGCCCCAGCGGCTTGTCCAGGCGCCGGGCCTTGGCAAAGCGCTGCTTGAGGTTCACATGGGGTGTTTGGCCCAGGGCGCTGGCCAGGTCATGGCGTTGCCATTCCAGCTCAAGCTGCACGCGATCGTAATCACCCCAGCTGGCCCAGCCTTCCAGGCGAGCCTGATGCTGGCCCAGCCAGCGCTCGAACAGCGGCCACACCTCGGTGATCGGTGCGGCTGCGTCGATATTGGCCTGGGTGATGTGGGTCAGTTTGCGGCAAAAGGGCGTCAGCAGTGGCCGTCGCAGTGGCCGCACAAAGCGCTGGAAGTGATCCAGTTCGCGGCCCTGGCGGTTGACCAGGCTGGCGCCAATCTCGATGACTTCCATCTCCGTCACGGGCCAACCGCCGTCATCCGTTGTGGCTTCAAGGTCAATAATCAGCCAATGAGGCATGGTGCAGGTTCCCGTACTCGTCCCTTTCTGATGGGGATAGAGCGTAGCCCGGCCTTGTAGTTCCGCCCAGGGCCGTTATTCGATCTCCAGCAAAACCTGGCGATTGCGCACCTGATCACCCGTCAAGACCTGTACGCCCTTGATGATGCCATCGATGCCAGCCTTCAGCGGGTGCTCCATTTTCATCGCTTCGAGCACCAGCAGCAGTTGGCCTTTGCTGACCCGCTCGCCGACGCTGACGCGTATGTCGACGATGGCGCCGTCCATGGGGGCCTTGACCGTGCCGCTGCTGGCGTCGACCTGGCGGCTGGCGGCTTGCTGGGTGCGGTTGATCACCGTCATGCCGGGCAGCCACAACTGGGAGTCGTCGAGGTGGTAGGCGATACGCCGGCGGATGCCATTGAGTACCTGTGTGGCCCAACGCCCGTCGGTGGTGAGTTGCTGGGCGTCGGCACTCACGGTGTGGATTTCGCCATTGGCCTCAAGGCGGTAGGTGCACGAAGCATTGGCATTGTTGCGCCATCCTGCCAGTCCTTGGGGATGCTGGTCGGCGCTGTGTCTATAAAACAGCGCTGCTGCCAAGCTGAGCTGTTCGTTTGAGAGCACTTGGGGCGGTATTTCGCCGAAGTGTTCTGCGATAAAGGCGGTGCTGAAATCGCCGGCGATAAAACCCGGATGCTTGAGCAAATCAGCCAATAGTTGCTGATTCGTGGTGACGCCGAGTAACACCGTGTCTTCCACCGCCCGCAGCAACTTACGTCGGGCCTCTTCACGGTTGGCGCCATGGACGATGATCTTGCCCAGCATCGGGTCATAGAACGGGCTGACTTGGTCACCTTCACACAAACCATGGTCAATACGCACACCAGGGGCGGGCTCCCAACGCAACACTTCACCGGTTTGCGGCAGGAAACCCTGGGCCGGGTCTTCGGCGTACAGGCGCACCTCCATGGCATGGCCATTGAGGGCTACATCGGCCTGTGCCAACGGAAGGGGCTGGCCTGCGGCGATGTGCAGTTGCCAGGCCACCAGGTCGAGGCCGGTGATCAGTTCGGTCACCGGGTGTTCGACTTGCAGGCGTGTATTCATTTCCAGGAAATAGAACCGGCCGTTGCGGTCGAGCAGAAACTCCACGGTGCCGGCGCCGACGTAATTCACCGCCCGTCCAGCCTTGAGCGCGGCTTCGCCCATGGCCTGGCGCAACTCGGCGGTCATCACCGGGCAAGGGGCTTCTTCGATGATTTTCTGATGGCGGCGCTGGATCGAACAATCGCGCTCGCCGAGGTAGATCAGGTTGCCATGGCTGTCGCCGAACAGTTGCACTTCAACGTGGCGCGGGTCGACCAGCGCCTGTTCGAGGATCAGTTCGTCGTTGCCGAAGGCGTTCATGGCTTCCGAGCGTGCGGTGCGTAGTTGCTCCAGCAACTGTTCGGGTTGGTGCACCAGGCGCATGCCACGCCCACCGCCACCGGCGCTGGCCTTGATCATCAACGGGAAGCCGATGCGCTGGGCTTCTTGTTGCAGCGTGGCATCGTGCTGGGCGCTGCCTTGGTAGCCGGCGATACAAGGTACGCCGGCATCGAGCATGGCGAGCTTGGACAGGCGCTTGCTGCCCATCAGTTCGATGGCTTCGACGCTGGGGCCGATGAAGGTGATATTGGCGCTCTGGCAGGCACGGGCGAAGTCGGGGTTTTCGGAGAGGAAGCCGTAGCCGGGGTGGATGGCGTCGGCGCCGGTGCGTTGGGCGGCGTCGAGGATGGCGGCTATGTTCAGGTATGACTGATGGACGGGGGCGGGGCCGATGTTCACGGCTTCGTCGGCCATCTGCACGTGCAGGGCGTGGCTGTCGGCGTCGCTGTACACAGCGACGGTGCGGTAACCCAATGCCTGGGCGGTGCGTTGGATGCGGCAGGCGATTTCGCCGCGGTTGGCGATCAGGATTTTGCTGAAGGCGGGCATTGGTCTATTCCTTGAAGGGTGGATTGGCTGTTCTGGCCTCATCGGGAGCAAGCCCCCTCCCACATTTGAAATGCATTCCAACCTGTGGGAGCGGGCTTGCTCGCGAAGGCGTCATTCGCACCACCGTGGCTTGCGCTTTTGCACAAACGCCTGTGTGCCCTCAATCCCTTCCTCGCTCGCGACTGCCTCGGCAAACCACTGCGCCCCGCGGTCCAGCACTGCATCAAGCGGCTCATCCATGCTGGCCAACAACAACGCCTTGGTTCGCGCATTCGCCCCCGGCGCGCACTGCAACACCTGCCCCAGCACTTCGTCCAGGCGCTGGGCCAGGGCCTGGGCATCGTGCTCGACAAAATGCACCACCCCCAGCCGCTCGGCTTCAACCCCATCGAACCGCGCCGCCGTCAGCGCCAGTCGGCGTGCCTGGGTCAGCCCAATACGCTTGACCACAAAGGGGGCAATCTGCGCCGGCAGCAACCCCAGGCAGGTCTCGGGCAAGCCGAACTGGGCCTGGTGGTCGGCGATCGCAATATCACTCACGCACGCCAAGCCAAAGCCGCCGCCCAGCACTGCGCCTTGCAGCAACACAATCACCACCTGCGGTACGGCTTCTACCTCTTGCAGCAAGGTGCCAAATGCCCGGTTCAACGCTTGCAACTGAGCGCCTGCGCCAACCAAGTCCTTCACATCGGCCCCCGCGCAGAAGTGCCCGCCCGCACCACTGATCACCACGGCGCGCACCTGGCTGTCCAACTGTGCCAATACCGCACGCAGTTCCTTGACCATTGCCAGGCTCATCGCATTGCGGCACTCCGACCGGTTGAGGGTGATATGCAGCACGCCGCTATGGGCTTCGAGCAGCAGGGTGTTCATGGCTTTTTACCGGGCAGGGTGCCCATCAGTTTGCAGATGATGCCCAGCATGATTTCGTCGGCGCCGCCGCCAATCGACACCAGGCGCACATCGCGATAGGCGCGGGCTACCGGGTTGTCCCACATGAAACCCATGCCGCCCCAATATTGCAGGCAACTGTCGCTGACCTCGCGGCCAAGGCGCCCGGCCTTGAGCTTGGCCATCGACGCCAGGCGAGTGACGTCCTGGCCCTTGATGTATTGCTCGGTGGCCTGGTAGACCAAGGCGCGCAGGCATTCGATTTCGGTCGCAAGTTCGGCCAGGCGAAAATGGATCACCTGGTTGTCGATCAACGCTTTGCCGAAGGTCTGGCGCTCCTTGCAGTACGCGATGGTGCTGTCGATGCAGTACTCCAGGCCCTTGATCATATTGGCCGCGCCAAACAGGCGTTCTTCCTGGAATTGCAGCATCTGCATCATGAAGCCCGCGCCTTCCTGGCCGATGCGGTTGCGCTGCGGCACGCGCACGCCATCGAAGAACACCTGGGCGGTCTCGGAGCTGTGCATGCCGAGCTTTTCCAGGGGCGCGCTGACGCTGATGCCCGGGCTGTTCATCGGCACCATGATCAGGGATTTGTTGATGTGCGGCTTGTCATCGGAGGTGTTGGCCAGCAGGCAGATAAAGTCGGCGCTGGGCGAGTTGGTGATCCACATCTTGCTGCCGTTGATCACGTAGTCGTCGCCGTCCTTGCGCGCATGGGTCTTGAGCCCGGCCACGTCGGAGCCGGCGCCGGTTTCCGAAACACCGATGCAGCCGACCTGTTCGCCGCTGATGGCCGGGCGCAGGAATTCGTCGCGCAGCTCATCCGAACCGAAACGGGCCAGGGCCGGGGTGCACATGTCGGTCTGCACACCGATGGACATGGGGATGCCGCCACAGCCAATGGTGCCAAATTCTTCGGCGGCGACGATGGAGTAGCTGTAGTCCAGGCCCATGCCGCCGAACTGCTCCGGCTTGGAAATGCCCAGCAGACCGAGGTCGCCGGCTTTACGGAAGATTTCATGGATGGGAAAACGCCCGGCTTTTTCCCATTCATCCACATGGGGGTTGATCTCGCGGTCGACGAAAGCGCGCACGGTGCGGCGCAGTTCCTGATGTTCCTGGGTGAAGATCATTTTTATAGTTCTCCTGGCCGTCGTTAGAAACGCGCTACACCAAAGCTGTTCGGTTGCAGTTGTCGCCGTTCGGCTTCATCACAGATATCCAATAGAAACCCGAGCAAGGTACGGGTATCCCGTGGATCAATCAGCCCGTCGTCCCACAGGTTGGCGCTGCCGTAAAGTGCGGTGGATTGGCTGTCGAGCTTCTGCGCGGTGACCTGTTCGAGCATGTCCAGTACCTTGGGATCGGGCACCAGGCCGTCCTTCAATTGCTTGGCCTCGGTGACGATGCGCAGCACCTTGCCGGCCTGCGCGCCACCCATCACCGCCGTGCGGCTGTTGGGCCAGGCGAAGATAAAGCGTGGGTCCAGGCCGCGGCCGCACATTGCATAGTTGCCGGCACCGTAGGAACCGCCGACCACAAGGGTGAGTTTAGGCACGCGGGCATTGGCCACTGCCTGGATCATCTTCGCGCCGTGCTTGATCACCCCTTGCTGTTCGGACTCGGTGCCGACCATGAAACCGGTGGTGTTATGCAGGAACAGCAGCGGCGTGCGGCTCTGGTCGCACAGCTGGATAAACTGCGCGGCCTTGCTCGCGCCCTTGGGCGTGATGGGGCCGTTGTTGCCGATCACGCCGACGGCGCGCCCCTGGATCTGCAGGTGGCCGCAGACGGTGTGGGCGTCGAACTCGCCCTTGAATTCAAGAAAGTGCGAGCCGTCTGCCAGGCGTGCGAGGATCTCGCGCACGTCGTAGGGTTTTTTCGGGTCATCGGGGATCAGCCCCAGCAACTCTTCAATGGGATATAGCGGCTCTGCGTAGGCACGTTTGGGCGCGAGGGGCAGACGCTGATTCCACGCCAGCAAGCCGACAATTTCACGCACGATGCGCACGCCGTCGGCATCGTTTTCCGCCAGGTATTCGGCAGTGCCAGCGGTTTGCGCGTGCATCTCAGCGCCGCCCAGTGCTTCGTCGGTGGCGATTTCGCCGGTAGCGGCCTTGAGCAACGGTGGCCCGGCGAGGAACAGCTTGGCCCTGCCGCGCACTACCACCACGTAATCCGACAAACCCGGTTGATACGCACCGCCTGCCGTGGCTGAGCCATGCACTACGGTAATTTGCGGCAGGCCCATGGCCGACATGCGCGCCTGGTTGGCAAAGCTGCGTGCGCCCTCGACGAAAATCTCGGCGGCATAGTTGAGGTTGGCGCCGCCGCTTTCGGCCAGGGTCACCACCGGCAGTTTGTTTTCCATGGCGATCTGTTGCAGGCGCAGGGATTTTTTCAGGCCGGAGGGGGAAATGGTGCCGCCCTTGATCGCGCTGTTGTTGGCCACTACCAGCATGCGCACGCCGCTGACATAGCCGATGCCGGCGATCAACCCGCCACCGGCCGCGCTGCCATCCTTGTCGTCATGGAGTTTGTAGCCGGCAAGGCTTGCCAGCTCGAGGAACGGCGCGCCAGGGTCGAGCAGCAAATTGAGGCGCTCCCGGGGCAGCAATTGGCCGCGCTTGTCGAACTTGGGCTTGGCTTCCTGGGCTTTGGCAAGCAGGGTGTGTTCCAGCTGGCGCAACTGGGCGATGGCGGCCAGCATGGCTTCGCGGTTTTGCGCGAACTGCGGGCTGTGGGCGTCGATCAGGCTTTCAATTGTCGGCATGGGGTTATTGCTCCGCCTTGAGCACATCCGGCAGGTACGCACGGTGGAAACCGTTGAAGGGTTCACTGGACGCTTGCGCCTTGTGCAACGGCCACGCCCGGCTGCCCAAGCTGGCGGCGCCGTCGATGCGCAGGGTGCTGCCGCTGACGAAGGCCGCGGCCGGGCTGAGCAGAAACACGATAGCGGCGCTGACTTCCGACTCGGTGCCGATACGCTTGAGCGGTACATACTCGCGCAGGGTAGGGATCACCGCCTTGAACGCGCCTTCATAGGTGTCCATGCCGCTGGAGGCGATCCAACCGGGGGCCACGGCATTCACACGCACCCCGGCATAACCCCATTCAAACGCAGCGGTCTTGGTGAAGTTGTCCATGCCTGAGCGCGCCGCGCCGGAGTGGCCCATGCCAGGCATGCCGCCCCACATGTCGGCGAGCATGTTGACGATGGCGCCGCCGTGTTGGCTCATTGACTGGTTGAACACTTCCCGCGCCATCAGGAAACCGCCCACCAGGTTGGTGCGCAGTACGGTTTCAAAGCCTTTTTGATTGATCGCGGCCAGGGGCGACGGATATTGGCCTCCCGCGTTATTGACCAGGCCATGGATCGGGCCGTGATCGTGCATGACCTGGGCGACTAACGTCTTCACCGCCTCTTCATCACGGATATCGCAGGCCAGCCAATGGGCGATGCCGTCGTCTTCGGTAATTTCCGCCGCGACCTTCTGCAGCTTTTCCGGCTTGCGCCCCACTAGGATGACACGGGCGCCGAGGGCCGCCAGTTCATGGGCGGTGCAGCGGCCAATGCCACTGCCGCCACCGGTGACGATCACGGTTTGCCCCTGGAACAGGTCGGCTTTGAAGATCGAGTTGAAGGCCACGGCGACGGTCCTTTAGCTGAGTTGATCGGCAATGTGCTGCGGCACGGCGATGGGGATTTCCAGCAACTGCTGGGCGAAGGCTTTGCCTTGCGGGTCGATGCGCAAGCTGGCGATGCCGCCACCGCCCAAGGCATTTTCCAGCAGGAAATTCAGGCTGTGGCTGCCGGGCAAATACCAGCGTTCGACACGGCCATGGACCGGGTCGAGCACATGGCCCAGCCAGTCGACGATCACCTCCGGGGTCAATGCTTCGGCGATCCACGGCAGGTAGTCGGGGTGGCGGGCGATCACGCCGATATTGCTGTGGTTGCCCTTGTCACCGGAGCGTGCCACGGCCAGTTTCACCAGCGGCACACTGGCGTCGGCGCGGCCTTGGGGTTTGACGGGGTCAATGGGTGCGGCTGGGGTGAGCATGGCGGCAGAGGCGGGCAGCTCGACAGCATGGCGTTGGCCTTGGTAGTCGATGACCACTTGGCAGCACGCCTTGTCGATCAGGAATGAAAACAGCCGGATCAGCGGATACACCGTGGGCCGCCCGCCGACGATGCCGGTCAAGCCTGGCGCCATGCCAGTGGCGGCCTGGGCGATCTCGCGGGCGAACAGCACCAGCGCCTGCTTGCTCGGGTGCCGTACGGCGAGCTTGACCACCACCTCACGGCAATCCTCACGCCGGGCCTGGGCGCCGTAGGTGGCTTCACTGCCGAGCAGTTCGATGTTGACTTCGGTGTAGGGCGCCCAGCCGCGTTGGCTGAACAGTTCCGAGGTCTTGTTGATGATTGCCTGGCTGACCCGCTCGGCCTTGGCTACCGCGTCAATGCCTGCAAGCAGGCAACTGGCGGTACAGCGAAAGCCATCGGGGTAGGTGGCGCTGACCTTGTACTGATCGGTGGGTGGCAATCCCCTGGCGCCATGCAGGCGTACAGAGTGTTTGCCCTGTTGCTGCAATTTGACTTGGCTCAAATCGCAGATCACGTCCGGCAGCAGGTAGGCACGCGGGTCGCCAATTTCATACAGCAGCTGTTCGGCCACGCTGAGTTCGCTGATCAACCCGCCGCTGCCCTCGACCTTGTTAACGGTGAAGTGGCCGTCGGCGCTGACTTCGACGATGGGGAAACCGATGTGCTCATAGTCGGGTACGTCGCGCCAATCGGTGAAGTTGCCGCCGGTGCACTGTGCGCCGCATTCGATGATATGCCCGGCCAGCGCGGCCTGGGCGAGGTGATCGTAGTCTTGCCATGACCAGTTGAATTCGTGCACCAATGCTGCGCTGACCACTGCACTGTCGACCACCCGGCCGGTGATAACGATATCGGCGCCCAACCCCAGGGCCTGGGCAATGCCTGGCGCGCCGAGATAGGCATTGGCGGACACACACACGGGCGGCAGCGGGGCACCGGTGAACATGTCGTTGGCTGTGGGCAGGTGTTTGAGTTGGGGGTGCAGGTCATCGCCGAGCAACACGGCGATTTTCAGGCCGATGCCAGCCTGGTCGCAGGCCGCTTGCAGGGCGGCGGCGCACGCCTGGGGGTTGATGCCGCCGGCATTGCTGATCACCCTGATGCCCTGTTGCTGGATATCCGCCAGCAAGGGCGTCAGCACCTCGACAAAATCCGTGGCGTAGCCGGCCTTGGGGTCTTTCATGCGCGCACCGGCCAGGATCGACATCGTGACTTCGGCCAAGTAGTCGAATACCAGGTAATCCAAGGCGCCGCCGTGTACCAACTGGGCGGCGGCGGTGCAGGTGTCACCCCAGAAGGCGCTGGCGCAGCCGATACGAACCGTCTTGCTCATGAGAAGTCCCTGCTCCAATGGCTGGTGTCGAGACTACCAAGCAAGCGCTTGGTTTGTAAACTGTCGAAACAAGTTTGACCCAAGCGCTTGCTTGGGTGACAGCCACGGCCTAAATTGCCGCCCAAGACGTCAGTAGAGTGAAGGAGAGTAGCGTGGATGAGCACAAAGCCCTGGGGGTGATGCGCACCATGGTCGACGGTGGCCAATTGACTGATCCGGAAAGTGCGCGGGGAAAATTGCTGCAAACCGCAGCTCACCTGTTTCGCAACAAGGGCTTTGAGCGCACCACAGTGCGGGATTTGGCCAGCGCCGTGGGCATCCAGTCGGGCAGCATCTTTCATCATTTCAAGAGCAAGGATGAGATCCTGCGGGCAGTGATGGAGGAAACCATCCATTACAACACTGCGATGATGCGTGCTTCGCTGGAGGAGGCGAATAACGTGCGCGAGCGTGTGCTGGCGCTGATTCGCTGCGAGTTGCAGTCGATCATGGGCGGCAGTGGCGAGGCCATGGCGGTGCTGGTGTACGAATGGCGCTCGCTGTCGGCCGAAGGTCAGGCCCAGGTGCTGGCCCTGCGCGACGTGTACGAACAGATCTGGCTGCAGGTATTGGGCGAGGCCAAGGCCGCTGGCTATATCAAGGGCGACGTGTTTATCACCCGGCGCTTCCTCACTGGCGCGCTGTCCTGGACCACCACCTGGTTCCGCGCCCAGGGCAGCTTGACCCTTGAGCAGTTGGCTGAAGAGGCGTTGCTGATGGTGCTTAAGTCAGACTGAGGCGCAAGTTATTAAATTTGATGGCGAAAGTTGTCTCTCCGGATAAAAACGCCTAGCTTATCGGCATCAAAGAATTCAACGGTGTGTGCCTCGATGTTTTCGCCATGGCGGCTGGCTGCAGGATTGACATTATGGGCACTGAGCAGCGCCGCGTGGACGCAGGCGGGCGCTGCGCAATTGGTGAGAGTGGGTGCGGCGCACTTTCCGCCCTACACCGTGCGTCCCGAGCAAGGGGCAGACACCGGTTTGCTGCCGCAATTGCTCGAGGCGCTGAACGCTGAGCAAACCGACTATCAGTTTGTACTGGTACCCACCTCTATCCCCCGGCGTTTTCGCGACTTCGAGCAAGGTCGGGTCGATATGGCGATCTTCGAAAACCCGTCGTGGGGCTGGCGGGAGATTGCCCATACCAGCGTCGACATGGGCCTGGAGGACGCAGAAATCTTCGTCGCCCAACGCCAGGTCGGGCGCGACCAGAGTTACTTCGCCGATCTCTCCGGCAAACGCCTGGCGGTATTCAGCGGCTATCACTACGCCTTCGCCAACTTCAACCCCGACCCCAAAAACATGGCCGAACACTTCAACGCCACGTTGACCTATTCCCATGACAGCAACTTGCTGATGGTGGCGCGTGGGCGTGCGGATATCGCGCTGGTCACCCGTTCTTACCTGAGTGATTTCATGGTGCGCAACGAGAGCATGGCCAGGCAGTTCCTGGTGTCGGAGCGCATTGACCAGGTGTATCACCATTACGCGTTGCTGCGTCCCAAGGCACCGATCACGGGTGATGCGTTTTCAGCATTGCTCAAGGGACTGCGGGACAATGGCCAGATGCTGAAGATCTTTGAGCCGTATCGCATTGATGTAACACCGCTGCCCTGAGATCTCAGGGCAAAATGTGGGAGGGGGCTTGCTCCCGACAGCGGCCTTGCGGCTGACGAGGATGTTGGACCGTGTACATATCCATTGTTTAGGTAACGGCCGCTATTGGTTCCGCTCTTACAGCGGGTCACTTTTGAAAAGCGCAAAAGTAACCAAAACGCTCTTGCCCCACCACTCGGCACCTCGCTTAGGCTCGGTGTGCCCGNGCTTTTACAGCGGGTCACTTTGAAAAGCGCAAAGTAACCAAACGCTCTTGCCCCACCACTCGGCACCTCGCTTAGGCTCGGTGTGCCCGTAATCCGACAGGGATTTGGGGGGCCGCCGCCACGCGCCATCCATGGCGCGGGGCGGCTAAACCGGCATCCCTGCCGGTTTACCCCCCAAATCCCTGTCGAATTGCGGCCAGCGTGGTTTAACGGGGCGCCTCAGATCAAAAGCAAGATCAAGAGCGGCTCGCTTCGCATCGTGGTTACTGACGGTCGTTACGTCAGAGTTGTGTTGATACCCATGCTCACCGGGGCAAGCCCTGATGCCGGTCAGTTAAGCGCAGATCCCCTGTGGGAGGGGGCTTGCTCCCGATAGCGGTGGGTCAGCCAACGTCAATGTTTGCTGGGCTGACGTCTTCGGGGGCAAGCCCCCTCCCACATTGATCGAGTTCGACATCTGTCATCAGAGACCAGTTGAATCCCCGCGCCGCTCCTTCCACATGTGTTTGCGCCGCGTTCAAACCCTGCGCGCAAACGTATCGCTATGGCTGCCTGACACCTTGCGGCAATGCACCAACGCATCGCGAATCATGAAATTCACCAACGTCGGCGAAACCCCGAGTTCCTTGGCAATGTCCTTCTGCGGCACGCCGTGCAGGCGGTACATTTCGAACGCGTAGCGGGTGCGTTGGGGCAGTTGCGTCAGGGCGTCGGCGATGTTTTCCAGAGTGTTGAAATTGATGTGGGAGGTTTCCGGCGAAGCGCCGTGAATAACCACATTCAAGCCTTCCTCTTCGGTCCCGGAGTATTTGAGCTCCAGGGCCTGCTTGCGGTAGTGATCGATGGCCAGGTTGCGCACGATCTGGAACAGGTAGCTCAGCTGGGCCTTGAACGATGAAGTGATGGTTGGCGCAGACTGCAGTCGGAAGTAGGCGTCTTGAACCACATCTTCGGCGCGGGAGCGGCAACCGGTGATACGTGCCGCGATCTTCACCAACATCAGCCGATTGTCGACAAACGCCTGGAGAAGGGGTGAGTCGCACCTGCCTGTGGATACTTGTTCCGTCATGGAAATCACCTTACTGCTATTAGGTTAGGGGAGGGCGTCCCTGCTGAGGCCTCCTACACATCGGGCAACAAATTATGCTGAATGATAATGATTGTCAAATGAGAAGGCGAACTAATCTTATGCCTTTGTGGAAGGTGTGAACCACGTCTCGCTCGCCGCCTGCGACTAATTATTTGCCGGGGCCGTCCGTTCTTCTGGGTGACAGGCCTGTTAACAAACGGCCAAGTATCAGCACCCGCAGGAGGACCAGATGGGTTTTTATCGTGCAATCGGCATGTTGCAGTTTGGAGTCCTCGCCTCATGAGTACGCCAATCCGGCTGCGCTTGTTTTGCCTGCCCCACTCAGGCGCCAGCGCCTCGGTTTACGCTCGCTGGCGTCGCGCCCTGCCGGATTGGCTGCAGGTGTGCCCGCTGGAATTGCCTGGGCGCGGCCTGCGCATGGATGAGCCGTTGCAGCGCGATATCAAGGCCCTTGCGGCACAGTTGGCCGAGGAAATCAGCCGTGACCTCGACGGCCCCTATGCTCTGTTTGGCCACAGCCTTGGCGGGTTGCTAGCCTTTGAATTGGCCCATGCCTTGAGTGCGCGCGATGTGCCGGCGCCCCTGGCGCTGTTTGCTTCCGGCACCGCCGGGCCGGCGCGGCGCGATGTCAGTGAATACGCCATCGAAAAAAACGATGCCGAACTGATCGCCCGCTTGCGCCAATTGCAGGGCACAGCTGAAGAAGCGCTGGCCAACCCCGAGTTGATGCAGTTGATGCTGCCGATTTTGCGCGCTGACTTCCTGTTGTGCGGCAGCTTCACCTATGGCGAGCGCAAGCCCCTGGGGCTGCCGATCCATGTGTTCGGCGGCAAGCAGGACAGCGTGCGCGCCGATCAGCTGCTCGACTGGCAGCTCGACACCGCCAGCGGTTTTTCCCTGGACATGTTTGACGGCCACCACTTCTTCCTCGTGCAGCACGAAAGCGCCGTGCTGCGTTGTGTGCGCCGCTATGCCGACGAACACCTGGCGCGCTGGCGCATCGACGCGGCGCGGCAACGGCTCGCGGTCTGATTGCTCACCGTTATTGATTTTCAAGCAAGCCGAATTTCCCGTAAGCCGATTTCAGGCAGGAACCCCATGATGGACGCCTTCGAACTCCCCCGCACTTTGGTCCAGTCCCTTCAACGCCGAGCTGCGCAGACACCGGACCAGGTGGCTCTGCGCTTCCTGGCCGAGTCGACCGAGCACAGCGAGGTGCTCAGCTACCGTGATCTGGACCTGCGCGCCCGCACCATCGCCGCCGCCTTGCAAGCCAATGCCGGCCAGGGCGAGCGTGCGGTGCTGCTGTTCCCCAGCGGCCCGGACTACGTCGCGGCGTTTTTTGGTTGCCTGTACGCCGGCGTGATCGCGGTGCCGGCTTATCCGCCGGAGTCCACGCGCCGTCATCACCAGGAGCGTTTGCTGTCGATCATCCAGGACGCCGAGCCACGCCTGCTATTGACCATTGCCAGTCTCAGCGAAGGCCTGGCGCAGATCGAAAATGCACCGCCGGTATTGAGCGTGGACAGCCTGGATGCACAGCAGGCCGAGCACTGGCTCGAGCCCGAGCTGCAAGCTGACGACATAGCCTTCCTGCAATACACCTCCGGCTCTACCGCCTTGCCCAAGGGGGTGCAGGTCAGCCACGGCAACCTGGTCGCCAACGAAGTATTGATTCGACGTGGTTTCGGCATCGACCTCAACCCTGATGACGTGATCGTCAGCTGGCTGCCGCTCTACCACGACATGGGCCTGATCGGCGGCCTGCTGCAACCCATTTTCAGTGGCGTGCCCTGCGTGTTGATGTCGCCGGCCTACTTCCTCGGGCGCCCATCGCGTTGGCTGGAAGCGATCAGCGAATACGGCGGCACCATCAGCGGCGGCCCGGATTTCGCCTACCGCCTGTGCAGCGAACGGGTCAGTGAATCGGCCCTGGAGCGCCTGGACTTGAGCCGCTGGCGCGTGGCCTATTCCGGCTCTGAGCCGATTCGCCTCGATACCCTGGAACGCTTCGCAGAAAAATTCGCCCCTTGCGGTTTCACCTCGAACAGTTTCTTTGCCTCCTACGGCCTGGCCGAAGCGACCCTGTTTGTTGCCGGCGGCATCCGTGGCCGCGGCATCCCCGCGATGCACATGGACGAACAGGCCCTGGCCGCCAACCGCGCGGAACCCGGGCAGGGCAGTGCGATCATGAGTTGTGGCACCAGCCAGCCGGACCACGCCGTGCTGATCGCCGATCCCCACAGCCTCATGGAGCTTGCCGACAACAGCATCGGTGAACTCTGGGCCACGGGCCCGAGCATCGCCCACGGTTACTGGCGCAACCCAGAAGCCAGCGCCAGGACCTTCGTCCAGCACGCTGGTCGCACTTGGTTGCGTACGGGTGACCTGGGTTTTATCCGCGACGGCGAGGTGTACATCACTGGTCGCCTCAAAGACCTGCTGATTGTGCGTGGTCACAACCTCTACCCCCAGGACATCGAACAGACCATCGAGCGCGAGGTGGAAGTGGTGCGCAAGGGCCGGGTCGCCGCCTTTGCGGTGAATGACCTGGGTGTGGAAGGCATCGGTATCGCGGCGGAAATCAGCCGCAGCGTGCAGAAAATCCTGCCACCCGAAGCGCTGATCAAGGCGATCCGCCAAGCCGTGGCCGAGGCTTATCAAGAAGCCCCGAGCGTGGTGGTGTTGCTCAACCCCGGTGCCTTGCCGAAGACCTCCAGCGGCAAGGTGCAGCGCTCGGCGTGCGCGATTCGCCACGCCGATGGCAGCCTCGACAGCTACGCGCAATTCCCCGGCTTGCCAACGCAGGCGAGCGAGGTGGCGCTGGAGTCTGACCTGCACAACCAGATCGCGGCGATCTGGTGTGAGCAACTGCAACTGACCAGCGTGGCCGCCGACGATCACTTCTTCCTGCTTGGCGGCAACTCCATCACCGCCACCCAGGTGGTCGCCCGCCTGCGCGAAACCCTGGGCCTTGAGCTGAACCTGCGCCTGCTGTTCGAAGCCCCGACGTTGTCAGCGTTTGCCGCCGGCGTGGCGCAACTGCAACAGGACGGCGGCGTTGCCCAGGGCGCGATCCATGCGCTGTCGCGCCACGAAGACCTGCCCCAATCCCTGGCCCAGAACCGTCTGTGGATCACCTGGCAACTGGACCCACACAGCAGCGCCTACACCATTCCCGGCGCCTTGCACCTGCGCGGCGAGCTGGATGAAGACGCGCTGCGCTCAAGCTTCCAGCACCTGATCCAGCGTCACGAGGCCCTGCGCACACGCTTTTACGAACGCGATGGGCAAGCCTTCCAGCGTGTAGAACCGCAGGTGGATTTCGCGCTGCAAGTCATCGACCTCAGCGACCTGCCGCACGCCGAGCGCGAAGCTCGTGCGCAACAGATCCGCGAAGACGAGGCGCATACCCAGTTTGACCTGGAAAAAGGCCCGCTGCTGTGGGTCACCCTGCTACGCCTGGATGATGAAGACCATCAACTGCTGGTGACGCTGCACCACATCATCGCTGATGGTTGGTCGCTGAATATCCTCATCGACGAATTCTCACGGCTGTACGCCGCTGCCGTCCAAGGCCAGAGCCTGGAGCTGCCGCCGTTGAGCTTGCACTACGCCGACTACGGCAGTTGGCAGCGCCAATGGTTGGCCGAAGGCGAGGGCCAGCGACAACTGGCGTATTGGAAAACGCAGTTGGGTGAAGAGCATCCTGCCTTGGACCTGGCCACCGATCACCCGCGTTCCGCGCTCCATCGGCACAGTGCTTCGCGCCATAGCGTGCGCCTGGATGCGCGCCTCAGCGCCGCGATTCGCCAGACCGCCCAGGCCCACGAGTCGACGCCGTTCATGCTGTTGTTGGCGGCGTTCCAGACCCTGCTTTATCGCTACAGCGGGCAGCGCGATATCCGCATCGGCGTGCCCAGTGCCAACCGCCCGCGCCATGAAACCCAGGGCCTGATCGGGTTCTTTATCAACACCCTGGTGCTGCGTGCCGAACTGGATGGGCGCCTGCCGTTCAACCAGCTGTTGGCGATCACGCGCGAGACGGCAATGGCCGCCCAGGCCCATCAGGACCTGCCTTTCGAACAACTGCTGGAAGCCTTCCCCCAGGCCCGCGAACAGGGCCTGTTCCAGGTGATGTTCAACCACCAGCAACGTGACCTCAGCGCCTTGCGTCGCCTGCCGGGCCTGCTCGCCGATGAACTGCCATGGCACAGCCGCGAAGCCAAGTTCGACCTGCAATTGCACAGCGAAGAAGACCGCAACGGGCGCTTGAGCCTGTCGTTTGACTACGCCGACGAGCTGTTCGAGACCGCGACCATCCAGCGCATGGCCGAGCATTTCATCCACCTGCTGCAAGCTGTGTGCGCGCAACCCCAGCAAGCCCTCGGCGACCTGCCGTTGATGCTGGCCGACGAACAGCACGCCTGGAGCGCAGCACCTTGTGAACCGGCCCGGCAATGGCTGCCCGACCTGCTCAATCAACAGGTCTCGGACGCCACCGCGCTGGTCTGGCAGGACGGCAGCCTGACCTTCGCCCAACTGCACACCCAGGCCAATCGCCTGGCCCATTACTTGCGCGACAAGGGCGTCGGCCCGGACGTGTGCGTGGCCATCGCCGCCGAGCGTTCGCCGCAATTGCTGGTCGGCCTGCTGGCGATCATCAAGGCCGGTGGCGCCTACGTGCCGCTCGACCCGGATTACCCCGCCGAGCGCCTGGCCTACATGCTCAAGGACAGCGGCGTGCACCTGCTGCTGACCCAAACGGCGTTGCTGGCGCAGTTGCCGACTGCCGAAGGCGTATGCGTGATCGCCATGGACAGCCTGCACCTCGACAGCTGGCCAACCCAGGCACCGGGCCTGCACCTGCATGGCGACAACCTTGCCTACGTGATCTATACCTCCGGTTCCACCGGCCAACCCAAGGGCGTGGGCAACACCCATGGCGCGCTGGCCGAACGTTTGCAGTGGATGCAGGCCACTTACCAACTGAATGAAACCGACGTGCTGATGCAAAAGGCGCCGATCAGTTTCGACGTGTCAGTGTGGGAGTGCTTCTGGCCGCTGATCACCGGTTGCCGCCTGGTGCTGGCGGGGCCGGGTGAGCACCGCGACCCGCAGCGCATCGCGCAGTTGGTGCAGGAACATGGCGTGACCACGCTGCACTTCGTGCCGCCGCTGTTGCAGGTGTTTATCGACGAGCCGTTGGTGGCCGAATGTACCAGCCTGCGCCGCCTGTTCTCCGGTGGCGAAGCCTTGCCCGCCGAGTTGCGTAATCGCGTCCTGGCCCAGCTGCCCGCGGTGCAATTGCATAACCGTTATGGCCCCACCGAGACGGCGATCAACGTCACCCATTGGCATTGCACCGCCGCCGATGGCGAGCGCTCGCCGATTGGTCGGCCCTTGGGCAATGTGATCTGCCGCGTGCTCGACGAGCAGCTCAACCCGTTGCCGGCCGGTGTGCCGGGCGAGTTGTGCATCGGCGGTATCGGCCTGGCCCGCGGTTACCTTGGCCGCGCCGGCTTGACCGCTGAACGCTTTATCGCGGACCCCTTGGGCGCGGCGGGCACACGCCTGTATCGCACCGGTGACCGTGCGCGCTGGAATGCCGATGGCGTACTTGAATACCTCGGGCGTCTGGATCAGCAGGTCAAACTGCGTGGTTTCCGTGTGGAGCCGGAAGAAATTCAAGCGCGGCTGCTGGCCCTCGATGGCATCGCCCAAGCCGTGGTGCTGGTACGCGATGCGCAGTTGATTGGTTACTACACTGCCCACAGCGCACTGGACGAACAGCAAGTCAGGACCACCCTGGCCGCCGAGTTGCCGGAATACATGGTGCCGGCGCTGCTGATGCGCCTGGATGCCATGCCCCTGAGCCCGAGCGGCAAGCTTGATCGCCGCGCCTTGCCGGAGCCGGTCTGGCAAACCCGCGAACACATCGAACCGCACACAGCGTTGCAGCTGCAAATCGCCGCGATTTGGCGCGAGGTCCTCGGCCTGCCACGCATCGGCCTGGGCGATGACTTCTTCGCTTTGGGCGGGCACTCGTTGCTGGCCACGCAAATCATCTCGCGCACCCGCCAGGCGTGTGACGTCGAGCTGCCGTTGCGCACCTTGTTCGAAGCCAGCGAGTTGGGCGCCTTTGTCGAGCAGGTAGGGCTGATCCAGGCCGCGGGCCAACGCAACCAACAAACGGCAATCGCCAAGGTCGACCGCAGCCAACCGGTGCCGCTGTCCTATTCCCAGCAGCGCATGTGGTTCCTCTGGCAGATGGAGCCCGACAGCCCGGCCTACAACGTCGGCGGCATGGCGCGCCTGCGCGGCGTGCTGGATGTGCAACGTTTTGAGGCGGCGTTGCAGGCGTTGATCATGCGCCACGAAACCCTGCGCACCACCTTCCCGAGCGTCGACGGCGTGGCATACCAGAAGGTTTCGCCGCAGACTGCTGTGCGCATGGACTGGCAGGACTTCTCGGCGCTGAGCGAAACCGAGCGTCAACAGCGTTTGCAACAACTGGCGGATCAAGAAGCGCACACGCCGTTCAACCTGGAAACCGGGCCGCTGTTGCGGGCCTGCCTGGTCAAGGCCGGCGAGCAGGAACACTACCTGGTGCTGACCTTGCACCATATCGTCACCGAAGGCTGGGCCATGGACATCTTTGCCCGTGAACTCAGCGCCTTGTACGAAGCTTTTATCGACGAACGCGACTCGCCGCTGGCGCCGCTGCCGGTGCAGTACCTCGACTACAGCGTGTGGCAGCGCCAGTGGCTGGAGTCCGGCGAGCGCCAGCGCCAGCTGGATTACTGGACCGCGCAACTGGGCACTGAACACCCGTTGCTGGAGCTGCCCGGCGACCGCCCAAGGCCAGCGGTACAAAGCCACCAGGGCGAGCTGTACCGCTTCGACCTGAGTGATGAGTTGGCCGCCCGTGTGCGCGCCTTCAATGCCGAGCGCGGCCTGACCCTGTTCATGACCATGACCGCGACCCTGGCCGTGTTGCTTTACCGCTACAGCGGCCAGACCGACCTGCGCATCGGCGCCCCGGTGGCCAACCGCATTCGCCCGGAAAGCGAAGGGCTGATCGGCGCGTTCCTCAATACCCAGGTGCTGCGTTGCCAGCTCAATGGGCAGATGAGTGTCGCCCAGCTGTTCGAGCAAGTCCGTCATACGGTGATCGAGGGCCAGTCCCATCAGGACCTGCCGTTCGACCATCTGGTCGAAGCCCTGCAACCGCCGCGCAGCGCGGCGTACAACCCGTTGTTCCAGGTGATGTGCAACGTGCAGCGCTGGGAGTTCCAGCAGCGCCGCCAACTGGCGGGCATGACCGTCGAGTACCTGGCCAACGATGCACGGGCGACCAAGTTCGACCTCAACCTGGAAGTCACCGACCTCGATCATCGCCTGGGCTGCTGCCTGACCTACAGCACCGACCTGTTCGACGAGCCGCGCATTGCGCGCATGGCCGAGCATTGGCGCAACCTTTTGGAAGGCTTGATCGCCAATCCGCAACAGCGCCTCAGCGAATTGCCGTTGCTGAGCGCAGATGAACAGCGTGCGCTGCAAGACAGCCTCGGGGTTGAAAAGGGCGAGCATCGCCTCGACCAGTGCATCCATCAGTTGTTCAGCCAGCAGGCCAGCCAGCGAGCCGATGCCCCAGCGCTGACCTTTGCCGGGGTGACCCTGACTTACGCTGAGCTGGACGCCCGCGCCAACCGCCTGGCCTGGATGCTGCGCGAACGTGGCGTGGGCCCGCAGGTGCGTGTCGGCCTGGCGCTGCCGCGCTCGCTGGAAATGGTCATTGGCCTGCTGGCGATCCTCAAGGCCGGTGGCGCCTACGTGCCACTGGACCCGGAATACCCGCTGGACCGCCTGCACTACATGATCGAGGACAGCGGCATCGGCCTGCTGCTCAGTGATGCGGCGATGTTCGAAGCCCTCGGCGAATTGCCGGCGACGGTGGCGTGCTGGTGCCTGGAAGATGACCTGCCGGTGCTGGCGAATTACCCGGCCGACACGCTGCCCTTTGTCAGCCTGCCACAACACCAGGCGTACCTGATCTACACCTCGGGCTCCACCGGCAAGCCCAAAGGCGTGGTGGTGTCCCACGCTGAAATCGCCATGCATTGCCAGGCGGTGATCGAGCGGTTTGGCATGCGTGCCGATGATTGCGAGCTGCACTTCTATTCGATCAACTTCGATGCCGCCACCGAGCGTTTGCTGGTGCCGCTGCTCAGTGGTGCGCAGGTGGTGCTGCGCGCCCAGGGGCAGTGGGATGCCGAAGAGATCTGCACACTGATTCGCACCCATCGCATCAATATCCTCGGTTTCACCCCCAGCTACGGCAGCCAGTTGGCCCAGTGGCTGGCGACCCAGCAGCAGACCTTGCCGGTGCGCATGTGTATCACCGGTGGCGAGGCATTGACCGGGGAGCACCTGCAGCGCATCCGGGCGGCGTTCATGCCCGAGGTGTTTTTCAACGCTTATGGCCCGACCGAAACGGTGGTGATGCCCTTGGCCAGCCTGGCGCCGCAGCAGTTGGAGGAGGGCGCCGGCAGCGTGCCGATTGGCAGCATCATCGGTGCGCGCGTGGCCTACATTCTCGACGCCGACCTGGCGCTGGTGCCCCAAGGCGCCAGCGGTGAGTTGTATATCGGCGGCGCCGGCCTGGCCCAGGGTTATCACCGCCGCCCGGGCATGACGGCGGAGCGTTTTGTCGCCGACCCGTTTGCCGCCAATGGCGGGCGTCTTTACCGCACCGGCGACCTGGTGCGCCAACGCGCCGATGGCCTGGTGGAATACCTGGGGCGCATCGACCATCAGGTGAAGATCCGCGGTTTCCGCATCGAGCTGGGCGAGATCGAAACGCGCCTGCTGGAACATCCCGACGTGCGCGAGGCGGTGGTGTTGGCGCTGGATGCGCCGAGTGGCAAACAGCTGGTGGCCTACCTGGTCAGCGACGCCGAACACGGCGCGCTGCGCGAAGCGCTGAAGGCGCACCTCAAGGCGCAACTGCCGGACTATATGGTGCCAGCGCATTTGATCGTGCTGGACAGCATGCCGCTGACCGCCAACGGCAAGCTCGACCGCCGCGCCTTGCCTGAGCCGGATCCGCAGGCCAATCGTCAACACTACGTGGCACCACGCAACGCGCTTGAAAGCACCCTGGCGGCGATCTGGTGCGCGGTGTTGAACGTGCAGCAAGTCGGCCTCGACGATAACTTCTTTGAGTTGGGCGGCGACTCGATCCTGTCGATCCAAGTGGTCAGCCGTGCACGCCAGGCCGGGATTCATTTCAGCCCCCGCGACCTGTTCCAGCACCAGACCGTAGAGACCCTGGCCGCCGTCGCCACTCGTTCGGAGCAGGTCACCGCCGAGCAAGGTGTATTGACCGGCAGCTCGGGGCTCACGCCGATCCAGCACTGGTTCTTCGACACTGACATCCCGGCACGCCAGCACTGGAACCAGGCGTTGGTGCTCAAGCCCCTGCAACTGCTCGACCCCCATCGCCTGGAGCAAGCCCTGCTGGCGGTGCTGGAACACCACGATGCCCTGCGCCTGAGCTTCACCCGGCGCGACGCGCAGTGGCACGCCGAACACCTGGCCGTGCCGGAAGGCGGCGTGCTGATGCAGGCCCAGGTGGGTGATATGCAACAGTGCACCGCACTGTTCACCGACACCCAGCGTAGCCTCGATCTGGAACACGGGCCGTTGTTGCGTGCCCTGCTGGTGGACGGGCCGCAAGGCCAGCAACGCTTGCTAATCGCGATCCATCACCTGGTGGTGGATGGCGTGTCCTGGCGTGTGTTGCTGGAAGACCTGCAAAACGTCTACCGCCAACTCAGTGAAGGCCAATCCGTCAGCCTGCCGGCCAAGACCAGCGCGTTGCGCGATTGGGCGGCGCGCTTGCAGGCCTATGCCCATAGCGAATCCCTGCGCGAAGAGTTGAGCGTCTGGCAGGCGCAGTTGGCCGGCCCGGCCGTGGCCTTGCCGGTGCAGCGCCCACAAGGTGCACGGCGTAATCGCGATGCCGAGACCGTCAGCGTGCGCCTGGACGCCGAACACACCCGCCAGTTGCTGCAACAGGCGCCGAGCGCCTATCGCACCCAGGTCAACGATCTGCTGCTGACCGCCCTGGCCCGCGTGCTGTGCCGCTGGAGCGGGCACGATTCGGCATTGGTCCAACTGGAAGGTCATGGCCGCGAAACCCTGTTCGATGACATTGACCTGACCCGCAGCGTCGGCTGGTTTACCAGTGCCTATCCGCTGCGCCTGACACCGCAGGCCGGGCAGGGCGACTCGATCAAGGCGATCAAGGAACAACTGCGCGCCCTGCCGCACAAAGGCTTGGGTTATGGGGTGCTGCGCTACCTGGCCGATGACCTGTGCAAACAGAGCATGGCCGCACTGCCGAGCGCGCCGATTACCTTCAACTATCTTGGCCAGTTCGACCAGAGCTTTGGCTCCGACGCACTGTTCCATCCGCTGGAGGAGTCCGCCGGCCTGGCCCATGATCCTGATGCGCCGTTGCCCAATGAGTTGAGCGTCGACGGCCAGGTGTATGGCGGTGAGCTGGTGCTGCGATGGACCTTCAGCCGTGAGCGTCATGATCAACAGGTGATTCGCGATCTGGCCGAGGCTTACCTGGCCGAATTGCACAGCTTGATCGCCCATTGCCTGCAGGATGATGCCGGCGGCCTCACGCCGTCGGACTTCCCCCTGGCCCGTCTGACGCAGGCGCAACTGGATGCCTTGCCGGTGCCGGCCTGCGCCATCGAAGACGTCTACCCGCTGACCCCGATGCAAGAGGGCCTGCTGCTGCACACCCTGCTGGAACCGGGCACTGGCCTGTATTACATGCAGGACCGCTACCGCATCAACAGCGCCCTGGACCCCGAGCGTTTCGCCCAGGCCTGGCAAGCGGTGATCGCCCGGCATGAAGCCTTGCGCGCGTCGTTCTGCTGGAACGTCGGCGAAGACATGCTGCAAGTGATCCACAAACCCGGCAGCACGCCGATTGAGTACCTGGACTGGAGCGCCGACCCCGAAGCCGAGCAGGAGCCGCGCCTGCAAGCCTTGCTCAAGGCCGAACGCGAAGCCGGTTTCGACCTGCTCAACCAGGCGCCTTTCCACCTGCGCCTGATCCGTGTGGGCGAGTCGCGCTACTGGTTCATGATGAGCAACCACCACATCCTGATCGATGCCTGGTGCCGTTCGCTGCTGATGAATGACTTCTTCGATATCTACATGGCCCTGGGCGAGGGCCGCGACGCGCAACTGGCGACGCCGCCGCGCTACCGCGACTACATTGCCTGGCTGCAACGCCAGGACCTGGATGAGGCGCGCCAATGGTGGCAGCGCAACCTGCAAGGTTTCGAGCGCACCACACCGATCCCGAGCGACCGCCCGTTCCTGCGCGAACATGCCGGTGGCAGCGGCGGCATGGTGGTGGGTGATTGCTACACCCGTCTTGATGCCTGTGACGGTGCGCAATTGCGTGAATTGGCCCAGGCCCACCAGCTCACCGTCAACACCTTCGCCCAGGCGGCCTGGGCCTTGGTGCTGCGGCGTTTGAGCGGCGAGCGTGACGTGCTGTTCGGCGTCACCGTGGCCGGGCGCCCGGTAGACATGCCGCAGATGCAACGCACCGTCGGCCTGTTTATCAACAGCATCGCGTTGCGGGTGAAGCTGCCTGAGGATGACCAGCGTTGCAGCGTGCGCCAGTGGTTGAGCGGCTTGCTCGACAGCAACATGCAGCTGCGCGAGTACGAATACCTGCCGCTGGTGACTATCCAGGAACACAGCGAATTGCCCAAGGGCCAGCCGTTGTTCGACAGCCTGTTCGTGTTCGAGAACGCGCCGGTGGAAGTCTCGGTGCTGGACCGTGCGCAGAGCCTGAATGCTACGTCCGATTCCGGGCGTACCCACACCAACTTCCCGCTGACTGCCGTGTGTTATCCGGGCGATGACCTCGGCTTACACCTGTCTTATGACCAGCGCTATTTCGACGAAAGCACCGTGCAAGGCATGCTCGGCGAATTCAAGCGCCTGCTGCTGGCGCTGATGCAGGGCTTCCATGGCGACATGGCCGAGCTGGCTCTGATTGGCGAGCAGGAGCGTGAATTCCTCGTGGACGGCTGCAACCAGAGCGAGCGTAGCTATCCGCTGGAACGCAGCTACGTTGAGTTGTTCGAAGAACAGGTGGCGCAACATCCGCAACGTATCGCCGCCAGCTGCCTCGACCAGCAATGGAGCTACGACGAGCTGAACCGCCGCAGTAACGGCCTGGGCCACGCGCTGATCGCGGCGGGTGTCGGCCTGGATCAACCGGTGGCGTTGCTGGCTGAGCGTAACCTCGACCTGTTGGGCATGATCATCGGCAGCTTCAAGGCCGGTGCCGGTTACTTGCCGCTGGACCCGGGTCTTCCTAGTCAACGTCTGAGTCGAATCATCGACTTGAGCCGCACACCGTTGCTGGTGTGCACCGAGGCGTGCCGCGAACAGGCCATCGAGTTGCTCGAAGGTGTTGATTGCCAGTTGCTGGTGTGGGAGGAAGTGCCCGCCCGTGGTGAAAACCCAGGGGTCTACAGCGGCCCCGACAACCTCGCCTACGTGATCTATACCTCGGGCTCCACCGGCCTGCCCAAGGGCGTGATGGTCGAACAGCGCGGCATGCTCAATAACCAGTTGAGCAAGGTGCCGTACCTGGATCTGACTGATGCGGACGTGATCGCCCAGACCGCTTCGCAAAGTTTCGACATTTCCGTCTGGCAGTTCCTCGCCGCGCCGCTGTTTGGTGCGCGGGTGGATATTGTGCCAAACACCCTTGCCCACGATCCGCAAGGTTTGTTGGAACATGTTCAAGCCCACGGCATCACCGTGCTGGAGAGTGTGCCGTCGCTGATCCAGGGCATGTTGGCCCAGGAGCACATCAGCCTCGACGGCCTGCGCTGGATGCTGCCGACCGGGGAGGCGATGCCACCCGAGTTGGCCCACCAGTGGCTGTTGCGTTACCCGCAGATTGGCCTGGTCAATGCCTACGGCCCGGCGGAGTGCTCGGACGATGTAGCGTTCTTCCGCGTCGATCTGGCCTCGACCCGTGGCACTTACCTGCCGATTGGCACACCGACCGACAACAACCGTTTGTACCTGCTCGATGGTGCACTTGAGTTGGTGCCCCAGGGTGCGGTCGGTGAACTGTGCGTCGCCGGCACCGGTGTCGGCCGTGGTTATGTCAGCGATCCACTGCGCACCGCCCAGGTCTTTGTGCCCAACCCATTTGGTGCACCGGGCGAGCGTCTCTATCGTACCGGCGACCTGGCGCGGCGCCGCAGTGATGGCGTGCTGGAATACGTCGGGCGTATCGACCATCAGGTGAAGATTCGCGGCTACCGCATCGAGCTGGGTGAAATCGAAGCGCGCCTGCACGAACAGCCCGAAGTGCGCGATGCGGCGGTGGGTGTGCAAGAGGGCGTCAACGGCAAGCATCTGGTTGGCTACCTGGTGGCAGCCGACCAGACGTTGAAGGCCGGCGAGCGCCTGGACCGCATCAAGCAACGCCTGCGTGCCGAGCTGCCCGAGTACATGGTGCCGCTGCACTGGCTCTGGCTCGAGCGCCTGCCACTCAACGCCAACGGCAAGCTCGACCGCAAGGCTTTGCCGGCCCTGGAGATCGGCCAGTTGCACAGCCAGGACTACCTGGCGCCGCGCAATGAACTGGAAACCACCCTGGCCGGGATTTGGGCCGAGGTGTTGAAGGTTGAGCGGGTTGGGGTACAGGACAACTTCTTCGAACTGGGCGGGCACTCGTTGCTGGCTACGCAGATCGCCTCGCGGGTGCAGAAAACCCTGCAGCGCGATGTGCCGTTGCGAGCGATGTTCGAATGCAGCACGGTGGCGGAATTGGCCGAGTATATCGACGGGTTGGCGGCTAACGAGATCAGTGCCGAGAAGGTGGACCGGTTGAGTGATCTGATGGCGGAGTTGGAGGGCTTGTAATAGTCGTTACCAGCCAAGCCTCCTCCCACATTTTTGAATGTGTTTACAGTTCAAAGTGTGGGAGGGGCTTGCTTCCGATGGCGTCAGTTCAGGCAGCGCTTATTTCGGCCCGAGTATCTTCACCAACTTATCCGGCGACGGCGCCCCCTGCTGCTGCTGCAACCCGCCTTTATCATCCAGATAGAAAATCGCTGGCGTCGCCGACAACTCCAGTTCATCCATCAACTTCATATTGGCATTGAGCTTGGCCTCGACATCGGCCGGGATCTTCTCAATGGCCTTGAGCTGGCTGCCCTTGCCGGCGGCTTCGTGTTCCTGCAAGGCCTTCTGTGGATCCTTGGCGGCGAGCAGGGCGGCGGATTTGCCCGGGCTGTCTTCGCGGATGATGCCGACCATGATGTGGCGCAACTGCACTTTGCCGGCCTTGACCCATGGGCGGGCCTGTTCCCAGAACATGTTGCAGTAGGGGCAGTTGGGGTCGCTGAACAGGTAGACGGTGCGCGGCGCGTTTTTATCGCCGTCCTGGATCCAGCTGCTTTTTTCCATCTTGGCCCAGACTTCCTTGGCCATCGGCGCGTACACCAGTTTTTCCAGGGGCGCGCTGCTCAGGTCATTGCCTCGGGCGTCGTAGAGGCTGCCGGCGATCACGTTCTTGCCGTCGGCCGTCAGGTACAGGGCCATGCCACGGTTCTGGTACTGGGCGGCGTAGCCGGTGAGGCCGCTGGGGGCGTCGAACTTGCCGAGGATCTTGGCGCCCTTGGCTTCGATCTGCTTGATCGGTGCCGGCCAGTCTTCGGCCTGGGCCAGGGTGACGGTTGCGCTGAGTGACAAGAAGGTCAAAGGCAGCAGGGTCAGCAGGTGGCGGAGGCGAGGCATGTCGGTTTCCTTGTCTGGGTGTTGTCGAAGGGTTCCATGGCACGGGCCAGGCTGGCATCGGAGAGTTCGCCCAGGTGGCTGTTGATCAGGCGCCCATCGGCTTGGTAGAACAGCGTGGTCGGCAGGGCCATGGAGCCCACGGCCTGGCCGAGGCGGCCGCTGGCGTCGAACAGCACATTGTCGAGGTTCAGGCCCTGGGTGGCCAGGTAGGTGCTGACGCTTTGCATGCTTTCGGCCTGGTTGACGAACAGGAAGGTCACGTCCGGGCGCATGCGCTGGGCGTTTTCCAGCACCGGCATTTCGCGGCGGCACGGCGGGCACCAGGTGGCCCACAGGTTGATCACCAGCGGGCCGCCCTGGTAGTCCGCCAGTTGCACCACTTCGCCGTTGGCATTGCGCAAGGTGATATCCGGCAGGCGCGTGCCTTTTTCGTAGACGCTGAGGGACAGGCTGGTCATGCCCCAGAACAGCAGGCCAGTGATCACCCCGGCGCTGAGCGGCTTGCGCAGGGCCGGGCGACGCCAGCCGTAGACCAGCGAGCCGATAATCAGCGTGATGATCCCGGGCCAGGCGAGAAAGCCACCGTCACGCAGGTCGACCATCTCGACCCAGTCGTCGCTGTAATAACTCCAGTACATCAGCACAAAGCTGACGCGGGCGGCGAGCAGGCCCAGCAGGAACAGGCTGAACAGCACCGACTCCGGGTTCTCACCGCCACGCTTGGCCACCCGCCAGCCCACCAGGGTGGCGAGCATCAACGCGCTGATCAGCAGCAGGTGATTCAGGGCGATGGCGAAGGTGCCGATGGTGAAAGTCAGCATCAGAGAGCGTCCCGCGTCTGGGTCCAGCGTTGCAGGAAGGCAGCGGCATCCACTTCGCCGGTGATGCGCTGGGCACGGCGTTCGTCACCGTCCGGGCCGATCCACACGAAGCTCGGTGGCCCCGGCACCTTGTAGCGGCCCAGCAGTTCGCGGCTGGCGGCGTTGTCGGCGGTGACGTCCAGGCGCAGCAGGCGCACGTCTTTCAGTGCGTCCATCACTTCGGGTTTACCGAATACCTGTTTCTCCATGATCTTGCACGACACGCACCAGTCGGCGTAGTAGTCCAGCAGTACCCATTGGCCCTGGGCCTTGGCACTTTCGAGCTGGCTTTGCAGCGCGCCCGGGTCGTTGAGGGTGGTGAACGCATCGTGGGCGCTCGGCGCATCGGCGACCCGCGAGCCGCTGTAGACCTTCAACGGTTGCCACAACTCATCGCTGCCACCGGCCGCGCCCACCACCAGTACCGCGCCCCACAGGCCCAGTACCAGTGAGCCTGCGCCACACACCTTGGCTGCGGGGCCGGACTCACGGGCCAGCGTCCAGCCGCAATAGGCCATTACCAGGGCCAAGGCGCCCCACAGGCCGATCCACAGGCTGTCGCCGACCACCGGGCGAATCATCAGCACGGCGGTGCCCAGGAACAGGAAGCCGAAGATGCCCTTGAGCACGTTCATCCAAGTGCCCGGCTTGGGCAGGAAGCGATTGCCCACGGTCACCAGCAATAACAGCGGAATGCCGATACCGATACCCATGGCGAACAGGATCAGCCCACCGTGCAGCGCATTGCCACTTTGGGCGATATACAGCAGGGCGCCGGCCAGTGGCGCAGTCATGCACGGGCCCACCAGCAGGCCGGACAACGCGCCGAGAATGCCGGCACCCACCAGGCTGCCGCCGCTTTGCTGGCGGCTGACGTTGTCGAGGCGGTCACGCAGGAAGGCGGGCAGTTGCAGTTCGAAGAAGCCGAACATCGGCAAGGCGAGGATCACGAACAATGCGGCAAAACTGCCCAGGATCCAAGGGGTCTGCAGTAACGCGGCGAGGTTGGCGCCGAGCAACGCGGCCATCACCCCCAGGGCCGCGTACACCAGCGCCATGCACACCACGTAGCTGCCGGCCAAGGCAAAGCCGCGCCGGGGGCTGGCGCCACTGCCAACCACCAGGCCGGCAAGAATCGGCAGCATTGGCAGCGAGCAGGGCGCAAACGCCAGCAGCAGGCCCAGGCCAAAGAACACCAGCAGGCTCCAGCCCAGGCTGCGCTGTTGCAAGCCGCTGGCCAGGCTTTGGTCCTGGGCCTGCGCGGTAGCGGCGACGGCCGGGTTGCCGCCCAGGTCCACGGTAATCGATTGCGGCGGATAACACAGGCCCGCATCGGCACAGCCCTGCCAGCCCAGCTTGACCTGGCCGGTGGCGCCGGCGGGGATCTTCACTTCCAGGCCTTGGCGATATACCTGCTGCTCGCCGAAGAACTCATCGCTATGGGCTTCACCCTGGGGCAGTACCGGTTGCTCGGCCAAACCCTCGAACTTCATGCGCTGCTGGTACAGGTAGTAACCGTCGGCAATCTGCCAATACAGTTGGGTTTCGCCACTTTCAAGACGTTCGGAGGTAAAAGTGAAGGCCTTGCCCACCGGGAGAAAATCAGGTTTGGTTTCGAAGGGGTTACCCGGCGCTGCCTGGGCGAATCCCGCGAACAACACCAGCAGAAAGATAAACAGATGCCGCATGGTCAAGCCTTAGTTCGATGCAAGTGAGGCACACAATGTGTGGCGCTGATTAACCGATGATTAACCGGACGCTATTCTAGAGTGTAGGGAAAATCTGATGTTGTGAACTTTGACCGCATAATGCGCGCTTAATCCGTGCCTTTTCTAATCACCCGCATCTTTTATGAAGGGCTCAGCATGCACGTACTGGTCTGCGAAGACGACGAACTGATCGCCAGCGGCATCGTGGCCGGCCTCACCGCCCAGGGTTTTACCGTGGAGCGCGTGGCCACGGCTGGCGCTGCGCGGGCGATGCTCAAGGCGGCGGCCTTCGACATCATGGTGCTCGACCTCGGCCTTCCGGACGAAGACGGCCTCAAGCTGCTGCAACAACAGCGCAGCCAAGGCCTGGAGATTCCGGTGCTGATCCTCACGGCGCGGGACTCGGTGACCAACCGCGTCGATGGTTTGCAAGCCGGCGCCGATGACTACCTGCTCAAGCCCTTCGACCTGCGCGAACTCGCCGCCCGCCTGCAAACCCTGTTGCGCCGGGTGGCGGGGCGCAGCGTCAACCTGATCGAACACGGGCGACTGGCCTACGACCCCAGCAGCCGTGAAACCTTCCTGGGTGGCCAGCCGGTGGACCTGTCACGTCGCGAACAGGCGCTGTTGCAGGCGCTGCTGCACAACAAGGGCCGCGTGCTGTCTAGCGAGCAGCTCAAGGACAGCGTCTACGGGTTCAGCGACGAACTGGAAAGCAATGCGCTCAATGTGCATATCCATCACCTGCGGCGCAAATTGGGCAACGGCATCGTCGAGACCGTGCGCGGCCTTGGCTATCGCCTGGGCCCGGCGGATGCTGGAGAGAACAGCAAGTGAAGAGCCTGCGCCTGCGCCTGACGTTCAAGCTGGGCGCCGCTTTTGTGCTGATCTGGGTGCTGGCGGCCGCCTGGATGCTCAACGATTTGCGCAACCAGATGATGTTCTCCCTCGACCAGCGCCTGGTGGCCTCGGCGCGCATGGTGGCGGGGCTGACCGAGCAGATGCCGGGGTTGGCCAGTGTCAGCGGTGGCGCACATCTGCGCACCGAACAGCTGAATGTGCCGGGAGGCATGGCGTGCCAGGTCAGCTCGCTGCGCGGCGAGATCCTGGCGCGCAGCCACACCACGCCTGAGGAAGGGCTGGAGTCGCGCAGGAGCGGTTTTCGCGATCAGATGATCGATGGCGTGGGCTGGCGCACTTTCACCTTGTCCCGTGGCGACTTGCTGATCACCACCGCCGACCGCCAGGTGGAGCGCGAGGCGCTGAACCTGTCGATCCTGCTCGCCGCCTCGGTGCCCGTCGGCGTGGCCTTGCTGGGTTGCCTGTGCCTGTTGTGGCTGGGCATCGGCCAAAGCCTGGTGCCGCTCAACCGCATGCGTGACGCCTTGATGCGCCGCAGTGCGGACTCTCTCGAACCGCTGCAGATCCATCCGTTACCCAGCGAGCTCAAGCCGCTGCTCGACACCCAGAACCAACTGTTGCAACGCATCGCCAAGACTATTGAGCGCGAGCGCCGCCTTACCGGTGATGCCGCCCATGAGCTGCGCAGTCCGCTGACGGCGATCAAAACCCACCTGCAAGTGGCGCGCATGACCGAGGGTGCGGCCCGCGACCAGTCCCTGGCCCACGCCGAGGAAGGCGCCGACCGCTTGCATCGCACCCTGGAGCAGTTATTGCTGCTGGCGCGGGTGGAAGGCAGCCTGTCGTTTGACGACGGCTTGCAGTCCAGTGCCGAGGAAGTCGCCAGGTTGGCGATCCAGGATGCCAACGCTGGCGACAATCGTCGGATCGACCTGGTCCTGGCCCACGATCTTGCCGCCAGCCCGGTGGAGATGCCCGTGGGCCTGGCTGTCGCGGCCTTGCGCAACTTGCTGGACAACGCCTTGCGCCACACTCCGGCCGATACCCGGGTGGAGTTGAGCGTGTCCAGCAGTGTCGATCAGGTGCTGTTTCGCGTGCGTGACCATGGCAAGCAGATCTCCAGCGAAGACCTGCAATGCCTCACCCAGCGTTTCTGGCGCAACGGCAACAGCGAAGGCTGTGGCCTGGGCCTGGCGATCGTCCAGGCGATTGTGCAGCGCTGCTCCTGCTCGTTGGCATTCGACAGCCAGCCCGATGGGCTGCGGGTTGACCTGGGCATGCCGCTGCGTCGCTGAATCGTTTTTTCACGTGCCAAATAATTACCGCCTGCCTGACATTGACACCTTCAGGATGGCGGTAATTTTTTGCGCTTGAACGGGCCGAATGATTCGGTCCGAAATGAAAAGGACGGCTCTTTTTATGTTGGTAATCGATACCAGTTTTCCTGCCAGGGATTTCAATGACCGCGACGGCGAAAGCGTGCGGCAGGTGATCCTGCATTACACCGCCGGGCCCTTTGCCTCGGCCTTGCGCACCCTGACCCAGGGTGGCGTGAGCGCTCACTATTTGTTGCCCGACCCGGATGAGCCCAGTTACCGTGCTGCCGGTTATGAAGAGTTGCGCGTGTTCCGCCTGGTGGATGAGGACAAGCGTGCCTGGCATGCGGGGGTGAGCGACTGGGACGGGATTGACAACCTCAACAGCCGGTCGATTGGCATCGAGATCGTCAACCTGGCGCGCGACGACAAGGGCGTATTCAATTTTCCGGCGTATCCCAACGCTCAGGTCGATATGCTCATTGCCTTGATCCGCGACATCCTTGGACGCTATCCGCAGATCACCGCCACTGACATCGTCGGTCACGCGGACGTGGCGTATTGGCGCAAGAGTGATCCGGGGCCGCGGTTCCCCTGGTGTCGCTTGCATGAAGCGGGGCTGGGGGCCTGGTTTGATGAGGCCACGCGCGCGATGTACCAGCGCCGGTTCAGTGTCAGGTTGCCACCCGAGGTCGAGGTGGAGCGGGCTTTCCAGCGCTATGGGTATAAGCCGGCGCAGAATCGCCAGGCGTTCGAGCTGCGAACCCGGGCATTCCAGATGCACTTTCGGTCACAGGATTATCGCGGCGTCCTGGATGCGCAGACCTGCGCGATCCTGTATGCGCTGAACGAAAAATACCGCGGAATTTGATTCGAACGCTGTTCAAATGTGGGAGGGGGCTTGCCCCCGATAGCAGTGTGTCAGTTAGCATATTTTTTACTGACCTACCGCTATCGGGGGCAAGCCCCCTCCCACATTTGGATCTTCATTCATCAGTTAACCAGCCCGTTCCCTAAATCCTCATCTCGCTGATGCGTCTCCAGAACAGGAAATCCGTGCGCATGCCCTTGGGCCAGACGCCAACGGATCGGCAGTTTGGTCACCATCACCCGCGTATCGAGGGATCCAGAGATGTCAGTCGCTACCAGCCGTACCGAAGACGCCGCGGCGCCTGCGGAAACGCTCTATCAGTTCGACGAAAACCCGTTGCTGGCCCGCCAGCGCCAGCAGGAGTCCAACGCCCGCAGCTACCCGCGGCGCATTCCTCTGGCGCTCAAGCGCGCCAAAGGTATTTATGTGGAAGACGTCGAAGGGCGTCGTTTCATCGACTGCCTGGCTGGTGCCGGGACGCTCGCGCTGGGGCATAACCACCCGGTGGTGATCCAGGCCATCCGGCAAGTGCTGAGCGACGAACTGCCGCTGCACACCCTTGACCTGACCACGCCGGTCAAGGATCAGTTCGTGCAGGACCTGTTCGGCTTGCTGCCCTCTGAATTGGCGCGGGAAGCGAAGATCCAGTTCTGCGGCCCCACTGGCACCGATGCGGTAGAAGCTGCATTGAAGCTGGTGCGCACCGCCACTGGGCGTAGCACTGTGCTGTCGTTCCAGGGTGGCTATCACGGCATGAGCCAGGGCGCCTTGAGCCTGATGGGCAGCCTGGGGCCGAAAAAACCCCTGGGCGCGTTGCTCGGCAATGGCGTGCAATTCCTGCCGTTCCCGTATGACTACCGTTGCCCGTTCGGTTTGGGCGGCGCGCAAGGTGTGCAGGTCAACCTGCATTACCTGGAAAACCTGCTCAACGATCCGGAGGCGGGCGTGTTGCTACCGGCGGCAGTGATTGTTGAGGTGGTGCAGGGCGAGGGCGGTGTAATTCCTGCAGACCTCGATTGGTTGCGCGGCCTGCGGCGTATCACCGAGCAGGCCGGTGTGGCGCTGATCGTCGATGAAATCCAGAGTGGCTTTGGGCGCACCGGCAAGATGTTTGCCTTCGAACACGCCGGCATCATCCCAGACGTGGTGGTCATGTCTAAGGCCATTGGCGGCAGCCTGCCGTTGGCTGTGGTGGTGTATCGCGACTGGCTCGACACTTGGCTGCCGGGCGCCCATGCCGGTACGTTCCGGGGCAACCAGATGGCGATGGCAGCGGGCTCGGCGGTCATGCGGTATCTCAGGGAACACGACCTGGCGAGCCATGCGGCGGCCATGGGTGAACGTCTGGCGGAACACCTGCGCATCTTGCAGCGCGACTTCCCGCAACTGGGGGATATCCGTGGTCGCGGGCTGATGTTGGGGGTGGAGTTGGTGGACCCGACAGGCACGCCGGATGTCCAGGGCCACCCACCGGTGCATCGCCAGTTGGCGCCGCTGGTGCAGCGTGAGTGCCTCAAGCGCGGCCTGATCCTGGAGCTGGGTGGGCGCCATGGCAGCGTAGTGCGCTTCCTGCCACCGTTGGTGATTACCGCCGGCGAAATCGACCAAGTGGCCGAGATCTTCGGGCGCGCCTTGGCGGCGGCGGTTGCCGGCGTCTAATTTTCCAGGCCCTTGATACGTTTCTACAGATATCAGTGCTGCGCGTGGTGCGCAGCCAGCCTTTGAGCGACGGAGAACAGCAATGACCTCAGTATTTGACCGCGATGACATCCTGTTTCAGGTAGTGGTCAACCACGAAGAGCAGTATTCGATCTGGCCTGACTACAAGGCCGTGCCCGAAGGCTGGCGCACCGTAGGCAAGAGCGGCATGAAGAAAGAGTGCCTGGCCTATATCGAGGAAGTGTGGACCGACATGCGCCCATTGAGCCTGCGCCAGAAGATGGACAGCGCCGCGCTGGCCAACTGATTCACCACAATACCCTGTAGGAGCGAGCTTGCTTGCGAAGAACGCAAGAACGCCGCGGTCACCCTGAGTAAACGCGGCGCTCTGAAGTACTTCGCGAGCAAGCTCGCTCCTACAGGGGTGTGTGGGTGTACAGGTAATCCGTCGCCAGCGACGCCAGCGTCCTCACCCCCACCACCAACGCCGACTCATCCACGAAGAACCCCGGGTTGTGATTCGGCGCCGCCTTGCTCATGTCCTGGTCCCTCGGCGTTACCCCCAGGAACACGAACAATCCCGGCGCTTCCTTGGCATAAAACGAGAAGTCTTCCGCGCCTCCTACCAACGGGCCTTGCACCACGTCATCCCGGGCTGCCCAACGCAGGCTCGGCAGCATTTTCTCGGTCAGTGCCGGGTTGTTGATGGTGGGGTCGTACTTCTCGATGATCGTCACTTCGGCCTTGGCGCCGCCGCTTTCGGCAATCTTCTCTACGGTCTGGCGCACATCTGCATGCAGCTTCTGGCGAATGCCGTAGTCATAGGAGCGGATGGTGCCGGTCATCTCCAGCGACTCGGGGATGATGTTGTAGCGGGTGCCACCGTTGATAGTGCCGATGCTCACCACCGAGGGCGATGACGAAATATTGGTGCGGCGGCTGACCACGGTCTGCAAACCGACAATGGTTTGTGCGCCGACGGTGATCGGGTCGATGCCGTTCCAGGGCTGCCCCGCGTGGGTCTGTTTGCCGAGGATCTTGATGCGCAGGTCGTCGGAGCTGGCCAGGGTCGGGCCCGGGCGGTAGGCGATCTGCCCGGCCGGTACGCCGGCCCACACATGCAGGCCGAACACCGCATCCGGCTTCGGCGCTTTCATCACGCCTTCCTGCACCATCATCTTCGCGCCCCAGGTGTTCTTGCCGTCGGGGCTGAAGTCGCTGGGGCCTTCTTCGGCCGGTTGGAAATAGAACACCACGGTGCCAGGCAAACGCTCGCGCATGCCAGTAAGAATTTTCGCAGTGCTCAGCAGGATCGCGGTATGGGCGTCGTGGCCGCAGGCGTGCATCACGTCGACTTCCTTGCCCAGGTAGGTGCCCTTGGCCTTGGAGGCGAAGGGCAGGTCGGCGATTTCCTTGACTGGCAGCGCATCCATGTCGGCGCGCAGGGCCACGGTCGGGCCGGGCAGGGCGCCTTTCAAGACGGCGACGACGCCGGTGCGCGCCACGCCCGTCTTGACCTCAAGGCCCAGCTCGCGCAGCTGTTTGGCGACCAATTCTGCGGTGCGGGTTTCGGCGTTGCCCAGCTCTGGATGGGCGTGGATATCGCGGCGGGTTTCGAGCAGGCTCGGTTCAAGGATCTTCGCCTGGGCGGCTATTTCCTCCCGGGCGCTATCCTGACCACTGCTGGCGGCAATCACTGCGCTGCTGGCAACCCCGCAGAGCAAGCCGAGCACCCATTGATGTTTCAAACCGTTCAAACGCATACAAACCTCTCCTTCTTTATTGTTCTGGTTCTTTCTCCTGCACCGTGCCGGCGGTGACCACCTGCACACTCAAGCGCGGTGTCGCCAGGTCGAGCCCGGCTTCATCCAGGTGGCGCTTGAGCGACAGATTGAACGCCCGCGACACTTCCCACTGCTTGATTGGTGCGGTCTTGAAGCGTGCGCGCAGGATCGCACTGCCGGACTCGAAGCTTTCCACACCCTGGATCTCCAGCGGCGACCAGATATTACGGCGTTGCAGCGGGTCGTTGCGCATGGCATGCCCGACATCGCGCATCAGCTTGATCGCATCGTCGATTTCCATGTTGTAGGGGATCGCCACCCGGAAGATCGCGTAGCCAAACTCCCGGGAGTAGTTCTTGATGCTCTTGATTTCGCTGAACGGGATGGTGTGCACGATGCCGTCGATATCGCGCAGGCGCACGGTGCGGATGGTCAGGCCTTCCACCGTGCCGAGGTGGCCGCCGACGTCTACGTAGTCGTCGATGGCCAGGGAGTCTTCGATGATGATGAACAAGCCGGTGATCAAGTCGGCTACCAGCGACTGCGCACCAAAGCCGATGGCGATACCGATCACGCCCGCACCGGCCAGCAGTGGCGTGACGTTCATGCCCATGTTCGCCAGGGCCACGATGGCGGCGATGATGAAGATGGTCACGAACAGCACGTTGCGGATCAGCGGCATCATGGTTTGCGCACGCGCGTTGGCCAGGCCTTTGCGTGAGCGGGTCAGGGCGTGGTGGATCGCGGTGTCGCTGAGGATCCAGATCAGCCAGGCAAACAGCAAGGTGCCTGCGAGGCCGAACAGCTTCACGGCTATTTCATGGCCGTCACCTTCGGTAAAGCGAATCATCGACAGGCCCCACACCCGCAGCCCCAACTCGATAAACACCAGCCACACCACCAGGTGCACCAGGGTGTAGACAAAGCCTTTGAGGCGCTCGGAGTACAGCGCATGGCGCTTGTGCCCGCGTTGCGGCTTGAGGGCGTGGCGGCGCACCAAGCCGTTGATCACCATGCACAACACCAGCAGCACCGTGCACAGCAGCGACTGGCGCAGGGCGGTGCTGGTGTCGCCGGCCGACAGGAAGGTGGCGAACAGCGAGATACCCACCAACAGCAAGGCCGGGATGTACCAGAAGGTGCCGATGATCGACAGGGTGTCGGTGAGGGCGCGACGGGTCAGGCGACGCGATAGCGGCTGGTTGCGGATCAGGTGCGCGATCGGCCGGCGGAAACGCAGGATAAATACGCCTGTGGACAGCGCCGCCATCACATTGGCCACAGTCGCGGCGGTATGGGCAAGGTGTTGGCCGAGCGCCTCGACCAGGCGCGGGTCGCTCAGGGCTTCACCGAAGGCGGCAAAACTGCCGATCCACCACAACGGGCGGAACGCCTGGTGGCGCAGGATATACAGGGCGCGGTGGCGGTGTGGGCCGTCGAGCACGGAGAAGGCAATCACGCAGATCGCCGAGAAACAGGTGCCGATCACCAAGGCATAGGCCAGCACCATCGCCAGTGATTTACCCAGGGATGACGGCAGGGCGTAGCTGAGGTAAACCGTGATCACCAGGGCGATCAGCCAGGGCCCGAGCTTGCGCAGGGCAAAGCGCAGCATGTCCCAGGTCCGCGGGTGTTGCGGCAACTCCTCGGGCAGGCCGAAGCGCTCGCGTACCCGGTGGCTGAGCCAGATCAACGCGGCAGCCAGCAGACTCCACACCGCCAGGATCACGGCAAAGCCGAAGATGATCGGCAGCCACTCGTTGGCCGGCAGCATCAGCGCACCCAGTTCATCCTTGGCCAGATCGACTTCATTCGACCAGCGCCCCAGCGGGCTGTCGGCGCCGGAAAACTGCTGTTCAAAGCCTGACAGCGTACTGCCGATCAATCCGAGCACGCCTTGTTCGGCGGCGGGCTGGGCCTTTTGCGTAGCGGCGCGCAGTTTCTTCAGGTCGCTCAGCAATTGGGTGCGCTGCTGATCGTTTTCCAGAGTCTTGATCACCTCGTCCAGCGACTGCCCCAGCGGCACTTCGGCCTGGGGTTGGGTCTTGCTGGAGCCGCCCAGCATGCCGGGCAAGCCTACGGCTTGGGCGGACGTGAACGGCAGCAGTGTGAGCAGGGCGATCATCAGGTAGCAGGGCAGGGCAAACAGACGGGAGAACACGAGGCGGTCAACCTTGAAAACGACGAATTGACCGAGTGTACGAGGCCGCTATGCCCAATGCGAGCGCATTTATCATTCCGCCAGTTTGGCGAGAATCTTGTACACCACGGTGCCCAGGATCAACAGCATGCCGATCCACATGCCGAACACGCCGAGGGGCTTGTCGCGAAAGTTGAAACCGACCGCGAGCATGATCATGCCGATCACGATGGGAATCAGCATGGCGTGGAAGGAGGACATTGAGATCATGGGAGCAATAGCCTTGTCACAGTGGAAGTTTTGACAAGTCTAGGCGCGATTGCAGGAAGTGCAGGTGATGCAAGTCAGTTTGGCAGTACACAGAACCCAATGTGGGAGGGGCGGTGCGACGATTCGACTTGCTCCCGATGGCGGTATATCAGGTAAATATGTGAACCTGACACGACGCCATCGGGAGCAAGCCCCCTCCCACACTTCGATCACATTTCGCCCATCAAATCAGGGCAGGTCGCGGCTCGCATAAAACGCACCCAGCACCTTCACCAGATGCGCCAGGTCATGGCTGCCGCACAGTTCACGAATGGAGTGCATGGCAAAGGTCGGCAAGCCGATATCCACGGTACGCACGCCCAGGTGGCTGGCGGTAATAGGCCCAATCGTCGAGCCGCAACCCATGTCGCTGCGTACTACAAAACTCTGCACCGGCACTTCCTCGGCCATGCACAAGTGGCGGAAAAACCCGGCGGTTTCGCTGTTGGTGGCGTAGCGCTGGTTGCTGTTGACCTTGATTACCGGGCCGGCGTTGAGTTTCGGGCCGTGGTTGGCGTCATGCTTCTCGGCGTAGTTGGGGTGTATGCCGTGGGCATTGTCGGCCGATACCAGAAGGGATTTCTGAATGGTGCGTACGAACTCATCACCTTCGGGCAACAGGCGGCGCAGGGTCTGTTCCAGCATCGGGCCATCGGCGCCGCAGGCCGAGCAGGAGCCGACTTCTTCGTGGTCGTTGCACACCAGCACGCAGGTTTCGTCGGTCTCGCTGGTCAGCAAGGCTTGCAGGCCGGCGTAGCACGACAGCAGGTTGTCCAGGCGCGCACCGGCGATGAAATCGCCATTGAGGCCGATGACCGCGGCACTTTGGGTGTCGTAGAAGCTCAACTCGTAGTCGAGCACCACATCAGCGTTCAACCCATGCTCGCGGGCCAACTGCTCGGTGAGTACGGCGCGGAAGTCCACGCGTTCGTCACCGGCAAATTGCGCGAGGATCGGCGGCAGCTCGGTCTGGGCATTGATCGCCCAGCCTTGGTTGGCTTCACGGTTGAGGTGAATGGCCAGGTTGGGAATGATCGCGATGGGCAGCTTGAAATCGATCAGCTGGCTTTCGACCTTGCCGTCACGGCGGAAGGTCACGCGGCCGGCCAGGGACAGGTCGCGGTCGAACCACGGTGCCAGCAGCGCGCCGCCGTAGACTTCTACCCCTAACTGCCAGAAACCCTGGCGTTGCAGCTCAGGCTGGGGCTTGACCCGCAGGCATGGGCTGTCGGTGTGGGCGCCGACCAGGCGGATGCCGCCCTGCAGCGGCGAGTGACGGCCGAGCTTGAAGGCGATGATCGAGGAGTCGTTGCGGGTCACGTAATAGCGACCGTTGGCCTCGGTGGCCCAGGTGTCGCGCTCGTCGAGACGCTGGTAACCGGCCGCTTCCAGGCGTTGGGCGAGGGCGGCAGTGGCATGAAAAGGAGTAGGGGAGGCCTTGAGGAAGTCGATCAGGCCTTGATTCAACGCTTCGCGCATAAATAGCTCCAGACAGCAATGCGCGGAGTTTACCGTTCGATGGCCAGAAGTGCACAGAACAAATGTGGGAGGGGGCTTGCTCCCGATTGCGGTGTGTCAGTGAGCAAATACAGTGACTGACACTCCGCCATCGGGGGCAAGCCCCCTCCCACAGTTTTGATTGTATTGCCAATTCTAGAACGGGGCAGGGCACTCGAAGCGCAAGCGCTCGCCGCTTTGTGGATGGGTGAAACTGAGCATGCTTGCATGCAGGCACAGCCGCGGCCAGGCAGCCAACGCTTGTTCATGGGCATACAAGCCATCACCCAGCAACGGATGCCCGATGGACAGCATATGCACACGCAACTGGTGCGAGCGCCCGGTGATCGGCGTCAGTTCCACGCGGCACCAGTCGCCACAACGCTCCAGCACTTTCCAGAAGGTCAGGGCGTGCTTGCCGAACTCGTGGTCCACCACATGCCGTGGCTTGGTCGGCGGGTCGTAGCGCAGGGGCAGGTCGATGCTGCCGCTGTCCAGTTCCGGCTGGCCCCAGGCCAGGGCGGTGTAGGCTTTTTCTGTTTCGCGGTCGTGAAACTGGCGGGACAGTTCGCGGTGGGTGTCGGCATCCCGGGCCAGCAGGATGATCCCCGAGGTTTCCCAGTCAAGCCGATGGACGATACGGGCTTCGGGGTAACCGTTTTCCTGCAGGCGGGTAATCAGGCAATCCTTGTTGTCGTCGGCGCGACCCGGCACCGAGAGCAGCAGGGTCGGCTTGTTCACCACCAGGACGGCATCGTCCTGATGCAGGATATGAATATTGGACAGCGGCATTAAACAGCCTCGTAACAAACGCCAACGGCGGCTCGACCACCTGGCTCCCGAAGAGGGATCAAGGTGACCGAGCCGCCGTGGCGACCGCCCTTTCGATCAACGATCGGGCAGGGTGATATTGAGTTCCAGAATCGAGCAACTGCCGTCATTTTCCAGGGCGACATGCACGTCATCGTTACCGATATTGACGTACTTGCGGATCACCTCGACCAGTTCCTTCTGCAAGGCTGGCAGGTAGTCCGGCGTGCTGCGTTGGCCGCGTTCGTGCGCCACGATGATCTGTAGACGCTCTTTCGCTACCGACGCGGTACTTGGCTTTTTGTTGGCGCGAAAGAAGTCGAGAAATTTCATTGTTTAGTTGCCTCCAAAGATACGCTCGAAGAATCCCTTCTTCTTGACATCGAGGAAGCGGTGTTCCACGGTCTTGCCCAGCAAGCGATCCACGGCATCGCTGTACGCCTGGCCGGCGTCGCTCTGGTCGTCGAGAATCACCGGCACGCCCTGGTTGGATGCCTTCAGCACGGCCTGGGATTCCGGGATCACGCCCAGCAGCGTCACGGCGAGGATTTCCTTCACGTCTTCAACGCCGAGCATTTCGCCATTGCTGACGCGCTCAGGGTTGTAGCGGGTGAGCAGCAGGTGTTCCTTGATCGGGTCCTGGCCTTCTTCGGCGCGCTTGGACTTGCTGGCCAACAGGCCGAGCATGCGGTCCGAGTCACGTACCGAGGAGACTTCCGGGTTGGTCACCACGATGGCTTCATCGGCGAAGTACATCGCCAGGTGAGCACCGGTCTCGATACCGGCCGGGGAATCGCATACCACGTATTCGAAAGTTTCTTTCAGCTCGGCGAGGACCTTGCCTACGCCCTCTTTGGTCAGCGCATCCTTGTCACGGGTCTGGCTGGCGGCCAGCACGTACAGGTTTTCAAGGCGCTTATCCTTGATCAGGGCCTGTTGCAGGTTGGCTTCGCCGTTGACTACGTTGACGAAGTCGTACACCACGCGGCGTTCGCAGCCCATGATCAGGTCGAGGTTACGCAAACCGACGTCGAAGTCGACGATGACTGTCTTGTGGCCGCGCAGAGCGAGGCCGGTACCGATAGCGGCGCTGGTGGTGGTCTTACCCACACCACCCTTGCCGGATGTAACCACGAGAATCTTGGCCAAGGTGTTTCACCCCTAAGGAAAAAGGACTTTTCAGTCCCTGAAAAACATCTCTTGGAACTCGCTGCAGGCGGACAGCCTTTGTAGGAAAAAGATGCAGTTTCCGCAGGGAAACACCAACTTCCAAATATTCCTACACAAGTCTTGCCGGTTTCGCTTTGCTATCAGAGTCTAGAGATGCTTGGAAAATGCGGCAGTATCCGTTAAAGACGGATGATGTTCAACACATCGCCCGACAGGTTGACCTGCACCGAAGCCCCCCACAGCGGATCACGGCGCAAATCTTCTGAAACCTTGTACTGGCCTGCGATGGACACTAGCTCAGCGGTCAACTGCTGGCAAAAAATCCGGGCCTTGGTATCACCCTTGATGCCGGCGAGGGCGCGTCCGCGCATCGGGCCGTATACATGGATGTTGCCATCGGCAAGAAGTTCCGCCCCCGGGCTGACCGAGGAGATCACCACGAGATCACCACCCTGGGCGTAAATCTGCTGCCCGCCGCGTACGGGCGAGGTAATGATCTTTGTTGGCTTGATCGCAGGCTCGGGCGGTTTTTCCGGTTTTTTCTTCTCTTCACCGACCAATGGTTCGAGCGGACGCTCACGGGCGCCGGACGGTGGCAGTACTGGCAGTTCAATGGCGATGGCTGCGGCAATGTCTTCGATACGGCTGGCGCGAATCGCCAGGGTACGCAAGCCATGGGAGCGGCATACGCGCATCAGCCCGGGCAAATCAATCGCCCCTTGGCCGGCCGGGAGTTTGTCCAGGGCCAGTACCAGCGGGGCATTGTTGAAAAAGTTCGGCGCCAAGGCGACCTTGGCGGCCAGTTGGCGGTCCAGGGCATCGAGGTCGTTGCGGGCCAGTTCCAGCACGGTAATGGCGAGCATGCTGCCTTTCAGCTGGAACACGGGATCTTGGTCTAGCGGTTCGGTTTGGCTCATGGTCGGCGAAAGCGGCTTGTCACGAAAAGTGTCGAGACTTATAACGAGAACACTCACCCGCCGCAAGCCGAGTCGAACCGTTGTAGAATGCGCGGCCCTTGTCTTTACCGGAATCTGTAATGGATCGCCCGCGTTTTCGAGCTGTATTTCTTCACCCGCGTTTTTGGCTGCTGTGGCTGGGGCTCGGCCTGCTGTGGCTGGTCACCCAGTTACCGTACCGGGCGCTGTTGACCATTGGTCGCCTGCTGGGCGTGGGCATGTACCGCGTGGCCGGCGATCGCCGCCGTATCGCGGCGCGCAACCTTGAGCTGTGCTTCCCGGAAAAGTCCGCCAAGGAACGCAAACGCCTGCTCAAGGAAAATTTCGCCTCCACCGGCATCGCCTTCTTTGAGATGGCCATGAGCTGGTGGTGGCCCAAGCCGCGCCTGGCGCGCCTGGCCCATGTCGAAGGGCTGGAACACCTCAAGCAGGCGCAGTTGGAAGGCAAGGGCGTGATCCTCATGGCCTTGCATTTCACTACCCTGGAAATCGGCGCGGCGCTGCTCGGGCAGAAACACACCATCGATGGCATGTACCGCGAGCACGGCAACCCGCTGTTCGACTTTATCCAGCGCCGTGGCCGCGAACGCCACAACCTTGATTCCCTGGCCGTGGAGCGCGACGACGTGCGCGGTATGCTCAAGCTGCTGCGTGCCGGCCGGGCCATCTGGTACGCACCGGACCAGGACTACGGCGCCAAACAAAGCATCTTCGTGCCGCTGTTCGGCATCCAGGCCGCCACTGTCACCGCTACCAGCAAGTTCGCACGCCTGGGCAAGGCGCTGGTTGTGCCGTTCACCCAGGAACGCCTGGCCGATGGCAGCGGTTACCGCTTGGTGATCCATCCGCCGTTGATCGACTTCCCCGGCGAAACCGACGAAGTCGACTGCCTGCGCATCAACCAATGGGTCGAAGCCTCGGTACGCGAATGCCCCGAGCAATACCTGTGGACCCACCGCCGCTTCAAGAGCCGACCGGCGGGTGAACCCAAGCTGTACGAAAAACGCCGCCGATAAGCGCTGGCTTTTCCCACATGGAGTGACGCAATGCGCCCAGTTGAACCGGTCACAGGCTTGATTCTTTCTGGCGGCGGGGCGCGAGCGGCGTATCAGGTGGGGGTATTGGCGGCGATTGCCGAGTTGCTGCCACCAGGGGCGCCGAATCCTTTTCCGGTGATTGTCGGCACGTCGGCTGGTGCGATCAATGCGGTGAGCCTGGCCAGCGGGGCCACCGATTTCCGTGCGGCTATCCAGCGACTGACGGCGTTCTGGCAGGGGTTTCGCAGTCACCAAGTGCTGCGCAGCGACTGGCCGGGGGTGATACGCCAGGCCAGTCGTTTCCTCATCCACAGCCTGTTGGGGCTGGGCGCACAGGTACCAGTGGCACTGCTCAACAGCTCGCCGCTGCGCGAATTGTTGCAAGAACGCCTGAACCTGGACGGCATCGACGAAGCCATTCGCTGCAAGCATTTGCAGGCGGTGGCGGTCACGGCCTTCGGTTATGAATCCGGGCAAGCGGTGACCTTCTATCAGGGCGGCGGCACCATCGATGCCTGGTTGCGCCATCGACGGATCGGCGTGCCCACCCAACTGACGGTGGAGCACCTGCTGGCGAGTTCGGCGATTCCGCTGTTGTTTGCGCCGGTCAAGCTCGATCAGGAGTACTTCGGCGATGGCGCGGTGCGCCAGTCGGCGCCGATCAGCCCGGCCCTGCACCTGGGCGCCAGCCGCGTGTTGGTGGTCGGCGTGAGCGGCAACCCACGGGGCAATGAGCCTTCGGTGCAACGCACCTACACCGGCCAGGAGCCGACCCTGGCGCAAATTGGCGGGCATATGCTCAACAGCACGTTCATCGACAGCCTGGAAAGCGATATCGAACTGCTGGAGCGTTTGAACCAGTTCAGCCGCGTCGTGCCTGCTGATGCAGCGGTACAGGGCCTGGCGCCGGTGGAAGTGCTGGTGATTGCGCCCAGCCAGCCGATCGACGAGATCGCTGCGCGGCATCGCCAGGAATTGCCGGCGGCGTTGCGTTTGTTCTTGCGTGGGCCGGGGGCGACCAAGACCAGTGGCGCGGGGGTATTAAGTTACTTGCTGTTCGAGGCGGGGTATTGCAGCGAATTGATCGAGTTGGGGCGCAAGGATGCGCTGGCCAAACGTGAGGAGTTGTCGCGATTCCTCGGCCTGACGCAGAGCTGAAAATGTGGGAGGGGGCTTGCTCCCGATGGCGGCGATTCAGTCACAGATACTTTGAATGACACACCGCTATCGGGAGCAAGCCCCCTCCCACATTTTGTCCAGCAGTGTTTATTAGAAGTGGTACTTGACCAGGAAGCTCGCTGTGTCCTGGGTCGTCTTGAACGCGCCGCTGTCTTCAATCCCGTACTTGTTCTTCCAGTAGTCGTATTCAAAACCCACATACAACTGCTTGTCGCCCCAATGCAGCGCCTTGCCCAGGTCGTATTTGACCTGCGGGTTAAAGTGCAGGTTGGCGTGATAAGTGCCACGGGCGTTCTTGTCGTTGTCCACCACCCAGTCCATGAAGCCGTCGATCAACACGTCGGAGTTGCCTACGGGAATGGTGTAGGACCACACCGGGGTGATCTGCCAGACGCCGTCACCCGGGCGGTTGCCTTCGGTCTGGCGCTGGTAGAAGTTCAGCTGGAAGTAGTCGAAGCCAGGAATGTTCAAGTCGATGGCAGGACCGAGCAAGTAGGACTCGTTATCGCCTTCGCCGAACTCGTAGGTGAAGGCCAGCAACACATCCTTGATCGGGCCGAACGACAGGTCCTTGTCGAAAATCTTGCCGAATGACAATCGTGGGCTGAACTCGCCGTAGTAAGTATTGGGGCCGACGTTGCCGTCTTCCTTGCCGTTGTAAAAGATACGGTCGAGGAAGAAGAAGTTGTCGCCATACTTCCATGCGTCAGCATGTTCGAAGGTGACGGTTTGCTGGATCTGCGGGTTGACGGTAAAGTTCTTGCCCCACAGGTAGGTCAGGCTGTTGTTCTGCCATTGCAACAAGTCGCCGGCTCCGGCTTGGCCGGCGGCCAGCAGGGATCCTGCCAGCACCAGGCCCTTGAACATAGGTTTCATTCGGTTGCTCCCGAGTTAAAGTTTTTTTATGTTTTTTCTAATCTGGCGCTCTGATGTGGCGCCTTTGGATTCGCTGAAAAAATCATCTGATTGGTCAGCTTTTATGCTTACAGCAAAAGCCGCGCCAAGGCGGTTAAAAACCGTCGATTCAAGCGGGCGCGGAGAATACTGGCTCCCACGTCCTGGCTCAAGTGCGCCGTTACAGCGCGCTCAGGACGACAATGGAGCATGCTTCAGGTGTGGACGTGCTCAACGGCAACGCGCTCAGCGCCGCCCAGGATGTTGAACAGTATGTTCAGCGACAACGCGCTGAGGGTGGCCATAGCGATGCCACTATGGGTAATCGGGCTCATCCATAGCGGCAACTGCGCGAAGAACTCCGGGCGTACCACGGGGATCAGGCCCATGCCGATGCTCACCGCTACCAACAGCTGGTTACGGCGGTCGGCAATGTCGGCTTCCTGCAAAATCTTGATCCCGGTCGCCGCCACCATGCCGAACATGGCAATCGCCGCGCCGCCGAGTACCGCGGGTGGAATCGAAGCCACCAGATAGGCCGCCTTGGGCAGCAGGCTCAGCACAATCAAAAATGCGCCGGCCATGATGGTGACCGAACGGCAGCGCACGCCGGTCATCTGCACCAGGCCGATATTCTGCGCGAAGGAGGAGTGGGTAAAGGTGTTGAAGAAACCGGCAAAGAACGACGCGCCGGCATCACACAGCAAGCCGCGGCGCAGCATCTTCGGCGTGACCTCCTGATCGGTGATCTTGCCCAGGGCGAGGAACATGCCGGTGGACTCGACAAAGATGATCACCACCACCAGGCACATCGACAGGATCGGCGCCAGCTCGAACCTGGGCATGCCGAAGTGCAACGGCGTCACCACCTGCACCCAGGGCGCCTGAGCCAGGCCACTGAGGTCGACCATGCCGATAACACCGCACAACCCGTAACCCAGGCCCATGCCGATCAGCACCGAGATATTCACCCAGAAGCCGCGCATGAAGCGGTTGATCAGCAGGATGGTGGCCAGTACCAGGGCGGCAATCGCCAGGTAGATCGGTGAGCCGAACGTGGCGGCGGCACTGCCACCCCCGGCCCAGTTCACGGCCACGGGAAACAGCGAAAGGCCGATGGCGGTAATCACGGTGCCGGTCACCAACGGCGGGAAAAAGCGTACGACCTTGGACATGAATGGTGCGATAAGCATGCCGAAGAACCCGGCGGCGATGGTCGCGCCGAAGATGCCCTGCAAGCCGATACCGGGCATGCCGGCCATGGCGACCATGCTGCCGACGGCGGCAAAACTGGCGCCCATCATCACCGGCATGCGGATGCCCACCGGGCCGATACCGAACGATTGCACCATGGTGGCGATCCCGGCCACCAGCAGGTCGGCGTTGATCAGGAAGGCGATTTCTTCACGGCTCAAGCCCGCGGCCTGGCCAATGATCAGGGGCACGGCGACGGCGCCGCCGTACATCAGCAAGACGTGTTGCAGGCCAACCAGAATCAGTTGCAAGAGGGGCAGCCGCACCATGGCGGGCGCGGCAGGAATCTGCGGTTCGACTAACTCGGTCATGCAACACCTCGGATCTTTTTATTTTTGTGTTGTTTGGCATTCAATTGCCATTAGCGCTGTTCGCAATTCCTGTAGGAGCGAGCTTGCTCGCGAAGAACCCAAGAGCGCCGCGTTCATTCAGCATGTGCGCGATATCGTTGACGTCCTTCGCGAGCAAGCTCGCTCCTACAGTGGGTGATGTACATAGTTAATTGGTACGCGCCCCCTGGTTGATCCAGGAACCAATCAAATCCCGCTCCTGCTGGGTCATCTGGGTGATGTTGCCCAACGGCATGATCTGGCTGGCCACGGCCTGTGCTTGAATGCGCGCGGCCTGCTGCTGGATCTGTGCCGGTGTGTCGAACATCACCCCTGCCGGCGCCGTGCTGAACAACGGGCTAGTGGGCTTGGCCGAATGGCACACAGTGCAGCGCTGCTCAATCACGTGGTGCACCTGGCCGAAGTCGGTGGTGGCCTGGGCCGGTGCCGGCTCAGCGGCAGGCGCGGCAGGCGCTGCGGGCTTCAAACCCCCGCCCAATGCCGTTTCCGGCAGTGGCTGGTACTCGATCGCTGCAGGTGCCTTTGCCACTTCCGGAGCCGGCTTGGGCCCGGTCACGTACGCCAGGCTGATCATCGCCAACGCGCCCACCGGTAAGGTCCACGCATACTTCTGGCTGTTGTGCCGGGTGTTGAAGTAGTGCCGCACCAACACCGCCGCTACCGCGATCCCGGCCAGGATCAGCCAGTTGTATTGGCTGCCATAGGTGCTCGGGAAGTGGTTGCTGATCATGATGAACAGCACCGGCAAGGTGAAGTAGTTGTTGTGCCGCGAACGCAGCAGGCCCTTGGCCGGCAGCGCTGGATCCGGCGTGCGGTTCTCGGCGATGGCCGCCACCAGTGCGCGTTGCGCCGGCATGATGATGCGGAACACGTTACCGACCATGATTGTGCCGATCACCGCGCCCACGTGCAGGTAGGCACCGCGGCCGCTGAACACCTTGCTGAAGCCGTAGGCCGCCGCAATCAACAGCACGAACAGGATCAAGCCGAGCAGGGCAGGGCGCTTGCCCAGGGCCGAGTCGCAGAGGAAGGAGTAGATGAACCAGCCGGCGAACAACGATCCGATGCCCAGCAACACGCCTTCGGTGCCGCTGAGGCTGCTGCCGGGGGCGAGCAGGTACAGCGTCGGGTTCCAGTAGAACACCACGCACAGCAGCGCGACGCCCGACATCCAGGTGAAGTAGGCTTCCCATTTGAACCAGTGCAGGTTGTCCGGCATGGTTGGCGGGGCCAGTTTGTATTTTTCCAGGTGGTAGATACCGCCACCGTGGATCGCCCACAAGTCACCGGCCAGGCCGCTCTTGGGGTTGACGCGATTGAGGTTGTTTTCCAGCCAGACAAAGTAGAACGAAGCGCCGATCCAGGCGACGCCAGTGATCATGTGAACCCAGCGCACGCTCAGGTTCAGCCATTCCATCAAATGTGCTTCCACAGTCTTTACCTCTCGCCTGTCACCCTTGTTGTCGGGTGATCCGGCCTTCTCTTATTGGTGGGGGGCGAGGATCAACCGCTCATCCTCTTTGAAAAAATGCTCATCGCAGTTATTGCCTGTGCCACTGCGATCAACCACCAGGAAGTCATCCCGCTTTTCGATCGTCAGCACCGGGTGGTGCCAGACGCCGCGATGGTAATTGATGCCCTGCCTGCCGTTGGTGACGAAGGCGCGGACCAAGCCTGATACAGGTGCATCGCCAAGTGGCGCGACCACGATCAGAAAGGGGTTGCCGAGCAGCGGAATAAAAGCCTGGCTGCCCAGCGGGTGTCTTTCCAGCATGCACACGGTCAGCGGCATGTCCTGCGCGTCGGCGCGGAAGATGCTGATGATGGCGTGGTCTTCGGGCTGTGCTGTTTCGACCGTTGCCAATTTGTGAAAGCGCATGGTCGACCCGTTGTTGATCATGAAGTGATCGCTGCCGTCGGTTTCGATAACGTCTCCGAAAGGGGCGAAGGCTTCTTTGGTCAGGGGTTCGATCATCAGTGTGCGCATGGCTGTCTTCTTAATCTTGAATTGTTATTGGATCAGTGTAGGAGCGAGCTTGCTCGCGAAAAACTCAACAACACCGCGTGTATCCAGGATGGGCGCGTTATCGTTGACGATCTTCGCGAGCAAGCTCGCTCCTACAGTCTCAGCATTACTTCGATACTTTGCCCAAGACGCGCAGGCGACTCACACCGCCATCCGGGAACACATTCAGGCGGATATGGGTAATCGGCCCCAGTGCCGTGATCTGCTCGGCGAAGGTGTGCTCGGCGTGCATCTCCAGTTTCTGCGCCGGCAACAGTTCGCGCCAGAACAGCGATTGGGTTTCGATCTGGCTGTCGGTGCCACCTTTCACGAACGCGCCCTGGATCGAGCAGGTGTCCGGGTAGTTGCCCTTGAAGTGCAGGGTGTCGACGATGATCTTCTCTATCTCGCCCGGGTGGCCGAGGGCGACGATCACCCAGTCATTGCCAGGTGTACGACGACGCGCGGTTTCCCAGCCGTCGCCCATGTTGATGCCACGGCCCGGGTTGAGGATGTTGCTCATGCGTCCGAAGTGTTCGTCGGAGCAGGCCAGGGCACGCCCGCCATTGAGCGCGGCAGCCAGGTCGACCTGTTCGTTGTCGCCCACCGAAGACCAGTCGCGGAACGGCACGCCGTACACACGCAGACGGGCTACGCCGCCATCCGGGTAAATGTTGAAGCGCAGGTGGCTGAACGCCTGGTCGTTATTGATTTCGTGGTAGTGGTGGCTGTTGCCTTGCAACTCGACCGCCGACAGCACTTCCACCCACTGGGTATTGGCGTCCGGCTCGCCCGAGGCCAGGAAGCAGGCTTCCAGGGAGGCCGACGGCGGGAAGTTGCCGGTGAAGAATGAAGTGTCGATGTCCACACCTTTGATCGAACCCGGCACGCCCAGGCGGATCACCGCGCTGTCGTAGCCTTCGAAGCGCTTGCGGCGTGACTCCCAGCCGTCCATCCACTTGCCGTTGTCATCGAAAACGCCCTCCTTCCACACGGCCGGGGTCGGCTGGAACAGTCGGTTGGCGTCGGCGAACCAGTCATCGGTCACCGAGATGATCTTGGTGCCCAGGCGGGCGTCGGCCAGGTTGACGAACTTCTCGAAAGGTACGGCGTAAGCTTTCATTCTTCTTGTCTGCCTTAGATAGAGTGGCTGGGGATGGTCGTTTAGAGGGTCAGTAAACGGAACAACGCGATCTTGTTGATCTCGTCCAGCGCGCACTTGAACTCGGTGTCTACCGAGTTGTGTATGCGCGTTTCGAACGCGGCGAGGATCTGATGCCGGTTGCTGCCTTTTACCGCCATGATGAAGGGAAACTTGAACTTGGCCTTGTAGGCGTCGTTCAGCTCGGTGAAGCGAGAAAACTCTTCGGCCGTGCATTGGTGAATCCCCGCGCCAGCTTGCTCATCGGTGCTGGCTTGGGTCAGTTGGCCCTGGACGGCGGCTTTACCGGCCAGGTCCGGGTGAGCGTTGATCAATGCCAATTGGCGGGTGTGATCAGCACTCAACAGGATATCGCTCATGCGCTGGTGCAGGGTTTCGATCTGGTCGATCGAAGCATCCTGGCCCAGCTCGAAGGCCTTTTCGGCCACCCATGGCGAGTGTTCGTAAATATCGGCAAAGGCCTGGACGAAAGCGTCGCGGCTCAAGGTCGAAGGTTTCAAGGTCTGGAATGCAGTCATTTCGCCGCTCCCGTGTAGGGGTGGGTTTGCTGCCAATGGCGGGCAATGTCGACACGCCGGGTGAACCACACCTGTTCGTGACTCTTGGCGTATTCAATAAAACGCTTCAAGGAGGCCAGGCGGGCAGGGCGGCCGATCAGGCGGCAATGCAAGCCGATGGACAGCATCTTCGGTGCCTCGGCGCCTTCGGCATACAGCACGTCAAACGCGTCTTTGAGGTACTCGAAAAAATCATCGCCCTTGTTGAAACCCTGCACCTGGGTAAAGCGCATATCGTTGGTGTCCAGGGTGTAGGGGATCACCAGGTGCGGCTTGCCGGTGGGGTTATTGGGTTCCCAGTAAGGCAGGTCGTCGTCGTAGGTGTCGCAGTCATAGAGGAAGCCGCCTTCCTCCATTACCAGCCGTCGGGTGTTGGGGCCGGTGCGCCCGGTGTACCAACCCAGTGGGCGCTCGCCGGTCAGCTCGGTGAGGATGCGGATCGCTTCGAGCATATGCTCGCGTTCCTGGGCCTCGTCCATGTACTGGTAGTCGATCCAACGGTAGCCATGGCTGCAGATTTCGTGACCGGCATCGACCATCGCACGGATCACATCCGGGTGGCGTTGGGCGGCCATGGCCACGGCGAAGATGGTCAGCGGAATATCGAATTGCTTGAACAGCTTGAGGATGCGCCACACACCGGCACGGCTGCCGTATTCGTACAGCGACTCCATGCTCATGTTGCGCTCGCCTTGCAGCGGCTGGGCCGAGACCATTTCCGAGAGGAAGGCTTCGGACTCTTTGTCGCCATGCAGGATATTGCGCTCGCCGCCTTCTTCGTAGTTGAGTACGAACGATAGCGCGATGCGTGCCTTGCCCGGCCAATGGGGGTGAGGAGGGTTACTGCCGTAACCGATCAGGTCGCGTGGGTAGTCAGCGCTCACTGCAGTCTTCCTTCTTGTTCGTCGAGGTGGCGATGAGTGATTGTATACAACTTATTCCCCACTTTGTAAGTGTGCATTTCTGCATTTTTTCTGAACGGTCGGTTTACAAGGGTTGCAAGAAACCTGCCTGACCGGTCAATTTAAGCAAAATAATTGCGCTGTCTGCGTAGGTGCATAGAACTGTAGGAGCGAGCTTGCTCGCGAAGAACTTCAAGTCACCGCGTTTCTCCTGAAGACCCGCGGTATCGTTGGCGATTTTCGCGAGCAAGCTCGCTCCTACAGGGGGCAGGTCAAGAGACGCGATGAGTAGGTTGAATTTATTGTGTACAATTTTTGTTGAAAGTGTCTTAATCGACCATCGCCGACTTTTTCACTGCCCTGAAAAAGTGCGGGTTTCTCTTCTACTGACTTCAGGAGGCGCGTAAACGCTATGGGACGTTTGACCACACACGTTTTGGACGCTGCGCACGGCTGCCCCGGCAGCGCGATCAAGGTCGAGCTGTACCGTGTCGAAGGTACACAGCTGCAACTGGTTGCCAGCGCCCGGACCAACAGCGACGGCCGTTGCGACGCGCCGCTGCTGCAAGGTGACGACTACCGCAGCGGTGTCTACCAGTTGCAATTCAGTGCCGGCGACTATTACCGAGCCCGTGGTGTGCAATTGCCGGAGCCTGCGTTTCTCGATGTGGTGGTGTTGCGCTTCGGCATCAGCGCCGAACAGGATCATTACCATGTGCCCCTGCTGATTTCGCCTTACAGCTACTCCACCTACCGCGGTAGCTGAGTCGTCACCGCGCTTTACCCCCAATGCTCTTCGTTGGTTTCGCCCGCGCACACTGCGGGCTTTTTTTTGCCCGCGGCCCGTGCGCCGCGCCCAACTATGTAACGCACCCTGGGTGGCCGGGGTGCCTAGGCTCGGCTTTTTCTGTACGGGAAAGCCCGCCATGAGCACTGACACCACCTCCACCTGGGCCGATAAGCTCGACTTCGATGACCCGCACACTACATCGGCAGACCGCGACGAGGCGATGCGCACGCTGCTGACCCGTCGGCTCAACGCAGTCACGCAACCCAGCCTGGAAATCAATCGGCTCCACGAAGCACAGGCCAGCGCCAGCGAAGCGGCCAAGACCCTCAGTGGTTTGCTCGGGCGCGCGCCCAGGGTGCTGGGCATCGTGCGCAGCGCGCTGCAGGAGGCGTTTGGCCTGGACCCGGACACCGTGCTGTTCACCGAACCGCGGCCACCGGCCCCGGCCCAGAAGATCGACAGCCTGACCGAGCGCGCACTGGCTTTGCTGATCCAGCCCTATGTGCCGGTCAATATCAACCACTTCACCACGCTGAGCATCAAGGACGATCCGGCCCGTACCTTGCCCTATACGGCCTCGGATGCGCTTGTGCGAGTCAAGGGGTTGACCTTGCTCGGGCGCATCGAACAGGCGACCCGTGAGTACTGGCAACAGCTGGCCCATGGTTCGTGGTTGACCCGTCGCGGGCGCTGGGCGCAATTGCGTACGTCGTTGTTCGCCGCCAATGCGTTGCTGGCCCATCGCTTGTATCAACTGTCTGACAGCGGCTTTGACATGCTGCGCAAATTGCTCGAAATACCCGACGGCGACCAGCGTCAGCGGGCCGGCGGCGAATGGGCGAATGTCCATGTGTGCAGGGTCATGTGGCCCGGCACCAACCAGCGCAGCGTGCCGGTTCCAGGGGCCTTGCATATCTATCGCGAGGGCGGTGAGGGGGATTCGCCCCACGTGGTGTATCTGCCCGGCCTGTTTCGCCAGTTCTACGAGTTCGGTTCCTGGCACCAATTGGTGTGCGACCTACCGATACTGGTCAATGGCCCGCTGAGTCGTGTGTTGTGGCAGTGCCTGCCGTTGCGGCGTTGGCATGAACTGTGTGAGGCGCCCAGCGTTACCCCCACGCCGTTCATCCCTCAGCGCGGGAGCCTGTTGCGTGACGACGCGCTGTTCGCCAGCGCCAGCGAGGTGCTGGACGGGCAATGGGATAACGAACTGGCGTGCGCCTTGTCGATCAATCACGCCGCAGTGGGCCTTCAGGGCGCGAACGCGTCTGCGGCGCCCGATGTGTGGCGCTTGCTCAAATTTATAGAGAAAGGGCGCCGGCGCCTGGTCACCTTCCCGCGCTTGGGACATACCCTGCAGATCTTGCTGGAGTGGGATCGGCAGCGCCGCAGCGGCGAGATTGTGGCAGGGCATCTGGCGCCGGAGCTTGCGTGGAAAACCCGCGAGGCGCAGCTCAAACGTTATGAAAAAGCCCTGATGGGCCTGCTCGACGCGACGGACGTGGGCAAGGGCAGCGTGGCCTACCAGGATTTCCTCAGTCTTGAGCGCCAATGGCAGGCCCAGGTAGCGGCAGCGCGCAAATGGGCCCGGGGGCCGTCGGATCGCGTGTTCAAAAAAGATTATTGGCAGGAGCAACCCGAGGGCTCGCGCAATCGTGGCTCCTTGCTGGGTGCGGCACAGCTGAGTGCGTTGCTGTATGAGGCACAGATGCAGCAGCGCCTGAACCTGATCAGCGATGCCCACCTTGTGCACCTGGAAGCGGCGTTGAGTGAAGCTTGGCAGCCTGGGCAAAAGGCTACGGATACCTGCGTGCTGCAAGTCGCGGTGGGCGGCGATGCCGCTACCTTGTACCCGCTGCTCGGCGCGGTGCTGGTGACCGGCAACGCGGCCCAAGCCAACCCCGGCGCCTCGTACCCGGTGCTGCTATATGTGGCCGGCCGCTACGGAGGGCTGGTAGCGTTTGATTCCCTGAATGCTTTTGCCGAGGCGCTTGAAGCCAGCCTGAAAAGCCGCGATGGCTCTATGCTGTGGCGCTGTATCGGGCGGCACCAGCGGGAACAGGCACGCACGGCGATCAGCGCGTTGCCCACGGGGGCATCCCTGGTGGTGAGCTATGAAATGATCAAGCGCGCCGTGATCAAGGACCTGTTTATCAAGCATATGCAACATCACGTCGCGATGAACAAGCTGATTGATCAGGGAAAGCGGTTGTTCAGCGAGGTGAGTGACCGGCAGCTGAGCCGCCTGTTATTGGCCCAGGAATTGTTCGACGGCCTGCTGGTCCCGGCCAATGATGCACGAACCCTGGCCGTGGCCAATCTCAACCTGTTGCAGTTGGCAGCCAGCCAGGCGAGCAAGCTGCCCGCCTGGCTGGCCACGGCAACCCGCGCCCAACGCCAGCACTACAGGGGCCTGTGTCGCCGCTACTTGGCCAATGCCTGGGCGGTTGAACAAAAACTGTGGCTGGAGTTGCCTGACCTGGAATCCTTTGCTCGCCAGGCACTGATCGCCCGTTTGAGCAAAGACGGGTTTTACCCGCAATTGGATATCGATAAACCGCTGCTCGATATGCCTGATGATGTGAGTTCCCAAATGTGTAGCTGGTCAAGCCAATGCGCGGTAGGAGATCGCAATGCGAAAATCACTGTCAGTCAGCAGCGCACCACCTTCAGCCTGCTGCAACTGGCGCTGCATAACCTTGACCCCAAGGCCCCCTGGACCCGCTGGCGCTTGAACCGGGCACGCTGGCTGGACTCGGCATGGAAAGACCGGCTGAGTGTGTCTTACCTGGTCAAGACCCTTGCGTCCCTGGACGTGGGCGGAGAATACGACAAGCTGATCCGGCGTGCGTTCTACCCGTCGGCATCGACCCAGGTGCCTGCCCCGGGCCTGTCCCAGGCCTTGGTTTATCGGGCCTTGCAGCAAAGGGCCCAGATGCAGGTGTACAGCGCGATCCGGCAAGGCTTGAGCGATCAGGCGCAACGTGTGTTCAGCCGCGTCATGGCGGCGCAGGTGGCGAGCGATCTGAAAGGTGATGGGTTGGATGTGCAATTGGGCTTGGTGCGTCTGGTGGGCCATACCCTGGAACATGATCGCCATATCGCCGGGATACTGGTCATGCACGACAGCCTTTCCGGGCTGTGTGTCGTGTATTGGCCCGCCGCGCTGGAAAGCCCACCCATCGCCGAGTACGCCAGCGTGGCCCTGGCCGAGCAAGCCTTGAACAAGGTCGGCGCCTTGTCCCTGAACCTGAAGGCGTTGGCGGGCCAGGTGGCGCCCGACTGGGAGGTCCAGGCCGTCAACAGCTATCCCGACGAAGATCCGCAGATGGAACCCCGCCAATTATTTATACGCCGGGTTTATGTACCGGTGGTTGCGCGTTTTGTCAGGCAGCTCTTCCGTTTTTTCACGGTGCGACACAAGGTTCCAGCGGTAGACCAAAGCAGTGTCGAGGTACAAATCAGCGAGCAGATTGCGCTGGCGCCCGATGCTTGGCTGGCGATGGTGACCACGTCCCAGGGCAACGCCAGGGCGCTGCTGGCCCACGCGCGGATGTTCGAGCTGCAACGCCGTGCCCAGGCCCAGTCCAATTCTTCCCAGGTATTAGAGGCATATCGCGAGCAACGCCTGGGCGAACAGCACGCCGCGAGCATTCGGGGGCTGTTGTCATTCGTGCCGGTGTTGGGCGTGGGTATCAGCTTGTATGAAATGCTGCTCGCGGCACGGCGCTATCATTTCAGCGGCGATGCCCATGACGCCGTGGATGTAGCGTTCCTTACCCTGATGGCGTTCCTCGATGTGTTGTTGTCCTTTCTCCCTGCTCCCAAGGGTATGCGTGTTGCGCGGCCCTCCTTGTCGCATTTGCATCGCCACCATGGGTTCGCCAGTGGCGCATTCGCCGGCCTGAGAGTGTCACCTGGCAAACCGCTCAGTCTGCTGGGGCATTTCAAATCCTTGAGTGGGTTGGAGGGCGCCGTTGAGTTGAAGTGGCCGGAAGGCAAGGGGCGGTATGTGAAGAATGGCCAACAGATGGTTACCGAGGGGCAAGAGGCCTACTCGGTGTATCAACGTAAGAATGAATCGGCGCTGCGCCTGAAGAAAACCCAGGGCGATGGGCAAGATGAATTGCTCTTGAACATCGACCAGCCCAGGGAGTGGTTGCTGGGGGCCGATGCACCACAACCGGGGCCCAGTTCGGGCGTGCTCAACCCGTGGCGCGGGCAAGCGCAGACGGTGCAGGACTGGCAACCGCCGATTGTGCGTACTGCTACACAAACCAGAATTGTGCAATCAAGCTCAACGGCTACCCATTGGCAAAATTGGCGCATCCCACCCGGGGAAGTGGGGCAAATATCGCGGTCTCCGTCTGCCGGGGTGTTTTACATTGATCCGGATGCTCGAGGTTTTCCCCACAATGTCATCCGGGTGGCACCTGCCAATACCCATCTGATGTATCCGTTGAGCAGCTATTACAGGATGCTTCCCGAGGGCAACCAGGCTCCCCTGCAGGGCATTCAGTTTATCCACAGGAATGAGCCGCTGGTTTCGTTGGCCCGTGCTGACATTGAGCGTTGGACGGTTACGCAAACGCTTGAGCAGCCTGTTCCGGTAACCCATGTTCAAGCCAGTGAATGGCGGTTCCATGCCCCCCTGTTCGACAAACCTTTGACGGACTCTGTGGGCACTGCGTTCCCCACCATGACAACCCACAGCCGGGAGTTCACCGTCGCAAGGTTGATTGAGTTATCAGGCCCGGAGCGCCCTGCAACGGCCACTCATCTGCTCAACCTGCGGGCGGCGCTCGACGAATGGATACCCCAACCCCCTGCGCGGCCTGGCCAGACGGATGACTTGCTGCGGATGTTGCGTCCCCATGACCTGGGCGATGCGTACATACACATCGGTTTCGATGGTAAAGCGCCTGGTTTTACGCGGGTAGACTTCACTCCGGCCGTCCCTTTAGAGGCCAGGCTCCAGAGAGACAAGCACCTGGTTGCAGCTAGACAGGCTACGCAACGAGTGGCAATTCAGAGGGTACTCAATGATCAGGGTTTCACTGTGCGGGAGCTCCCGGTAGCACGCGACAGGGCGGGTGTGATACCGGATTTGATCGCAACTCATCCCAATTCTCCAAACCGACTGTACTACGTGGCATATCAGTGGCTTGAGAAGGGGAGCATCAGGATGTTGGGCAAGTTCAAGGAGCGTTGGCTGCGCAAAAGTGCGTCAGCAGACGCCGAGGTTAAACTTGCGCTGGAGCAAGGGCGCCTGGTTTCGATCATGGCCGGCATTCAATGGCCAGTCTTTGGACGAGTGCCTGCCAGTGTTTACTTCATCAAATTGGCTACTGTCCCTTAAGCAGCGACACCACCCCGGCACCGCCGAACAGTGCGGCGCTCACCCGGTTGAACCAGCTTTGGCCCTTGCCGCTGCGCAGATACCGCGCGGTGCCATGGGCGCCCAGGCCGTAAGCCAGCTTGCACAGCAGGTCGAGCACAGCCCAGGTGGCAATCATGACCAGCAGCTGTGGAAAGAACGCTTGCTGACTGTTGAGAAATTGCGGCAGGAAGGCGGCGAAAAACAGGATGTCCTTGGGGTTGCTGGCACCCAACACAAAAGCCCGGCCAAACAGAGCGCGAAAGCGTGGCACTGCCGGTGCCTGCGAGGACTGGGCCACGTGGGCCGGTTGCCGCGCTTGCTGCCAGCTCTGCCAGGCAAGATAGAACAGGTACAGTGCGCCGACGATTTTCAAGGCGCTGAACCACTGCTCCGATGCCAGCAACAGCGCGCCCAGGCCCAGGGCCGAGGCGCTCAGCAGGCAGATCGAGGCAATCACGCCGCCGAGAAACGCCGGGTATGAACGGCGCAGGCCGTAGTTGAGGCTGTTGCTGATCATCAGCAGCGACAGCGGGCCGGGGATCAGGATCACAATCAATGCAGCGCCGCTGAACAGCAGCCAGGTTTCCAGGGTCATTTACAGTCCTCCATTGGTGCAAAAGCCTCACCCGGAGGTGAGGCGATTCTTTCAGCTATTCCCGACCTACAGGAAGATGAACTTGGCGATAAAGATCGCGCACAGCACCCACAGGCTGACGGAAATCTCGCGGTACTTGCCGGTGCCGGCCTTGAGCGCCACATAAGTGATAAAGCCCAGGGCGATCCCATCGGCGACCGAAAACGTCAGCGGCATCATGATCGCGGTGACGATCGCCGGGATGCTGTCGGTGGCTTCATCCCAATTGATATGGGCCATGCTCGCCATCATCAGCATCGCGACGTAGATCAGCGCGCCAGCGGTGGCATATGCCGGAATCATGCCAGCCAGCGGTGCGAAGAACATCGCCGCCACAAACAGCACGCCCACGGTCACCGCAGTCAAGCCGGTACGACCTCCTGCGGCAACACCCGCCGCACTTTCCACATAGCTGGTCACCGGCGGCACGCCGACCATGGCGCCAAACACGCTGGACGCACTGTCGGCCTTCAACGCCCGCGACAGGTTATCGATCTTGCCATCGGCATTCACCAGCCCGGCGCGTTGCGCGACGCCCATCAGTGTACCGGCGGTATCAAACATGTGTACAAAAAGAAATGCAAATACCACGCTGATCATACTGACATTGAATACACCTTTGATGTCCATCGCCATCCAGGTGGGTGCCAGGCTCGGTGGCGTGGAAAGAATGCCGTTGTAGTGCACCAAGCCCAGGCCCCAACCGGCCAGGGTCACGGCGATGATGCTGATCAGGATCGCGCCGAATACCCGGTGGTAACTGAGAATGGCGATCAGCAGGAAACACACCGCCGCCAGCAGCGGTGCAGGTTCGTGCAGGGAGCCGAGCTTGATCAAGGTCGCAGGGCTGTCGACGATGATGCCTGCGGTCTTCAGACCGATCACCCCGAGGAACAAACCGACGCCTGCGCCCATGGCATGGCGCAGGCTCACCGGAATGCTATTAAGCAGCCATTCGCGCACCCGCGACAGTGTCAGGCCCATGAACAGCACGCCGGAAATGAACACCGCACCCAGCGCGGTTTCCCAGGTGTAGCCCATGGTGCCGACCACGGTGTAGGTGAAAAACGCGTTCAGGCCCATGCCCGGCGCCAGGCCCACCGGCCAGTTGGCGTACAAGCCCATCAGCAGGCAACCCAGGGCGGCGGCGATACAGGTGGCGACGAACGCCGCGCCATGGTCGATACCTGCATCGGCCATGATATTGGGGTTGACGAAGATGATGTAGGCCATGGTGATGAACGTGGTCAGGCCGGCAATCAGCTCGGTCTTCACTGTGGTGCCATGCAAACGCAGTTTGAACAGGCGTTCCAGCCAGCCACCTTGCGGCGCGGCGAGGTCAAGCGTAGGGGCTTCGGTTTTGCGGCTATCCACAGCGAGTACTCCTCAAGGGTTTTATTGTTATGTCCAGCGCAGGGCACCTTAAGTGGGCAACGGCGCTTTGAGGTACTGGCGGGTTTGTTGACCAGTAGGTCAGGAACTCGCACGAAGCGAATTATGCTTTTGTATACAAATAAAGCAAATAATGTTTTCGATTGTCTGGGCAAAAGGGGATGAAAGGCGGATTTCCAGGCGTGTGGGCTATTTATTCTGGCCGTTACCTTGAAACAATCCCTCGACACCCGCACCTTATCGGCGCAAGCATTCGGTCAGAGCGCACAAGCAGCATAAGGGGAGCCCCATGTACAAGGTTTATGGCGATTACAAGTCGGGCAACTGCTACAAAATCAAACTGATGCTCAATCTGCTGGGCATCCCGTATCAATGGATCGATGTCGACATCCTCAACGGCGACACCGAGACCGCTGAATTCCTGGCCAAGAACCCCAACGGCAAAATCCCGGTATTGGAGCTGGAAGATGGCACCTGCCTGTGGGAGTCCAATGCGATTCTTAACTTTCTCGCCGATGGCAGTGAGTTCTTGCCCACGGAACCACGCCTGCGTACCCAAGTATTGCAGTGGCAGTTTTTCGAGCAGTACAGCCATGAGCCGTATATCGCGGTGGCGCGGTTTATCCAGTTCTACCTGAACATGCCGGAAGATCGCCTTGAGGAATACAAGACCACCCACAAGGGCGGTTACAAAGCCTTGAGGGTCATGGAGCGCCAGCTGCAAGCCACGCCGTACTTGGTGGGTGAGCAGTATTCGATTGCCGATATTGCGCTGTATGCCTACACCCATGTGGCCCATGAAGGGGGCTTCGACCTGGCGCCTTACCCGGCGGTACAGGCGTGGTTGCAGCGCGTGGCCAGGCATCCGAAACATGTGACGATGGTGGATTAAACACGGGCGCAAAGGTAGGAGGGCTTGCTCCTACTAGCGGCCTTACAGCGTACAGCTATCTGACTGATGCACCGCGATCCAAGTGTGGGAGGGGGCTTGCTCCCGATAGCGGTGGGTCAGTTAATAATTTATGACTGTTATTCCCCCATCGGGACATGGGTATCTACACAACTTCTGGTACGCCGCCGGCCCATGTGGGAGGGGGCCCCCGATGGCGGCCTCACAGCCGACCAGGATGTTCGGTTGGATCGAGTACATATCCATTATTTAAGTGACGGCCGCTATTGGTTCCGCCCTTACGGCGGGTCACTTTTGAAAAGCGCAAAAGTAACCAAAACGCTCTTGCCCCACCACTCGGCACCTCGCTTAGGCTCGGTGTGCCCGTAATTCGACAGGGATTTGGGGGGCCGCCGCCACGCGCCATCCATGGCGCGGGGCGGCTAAACCGGCATCCCTGCCGGTTTGCCCCCCAAATCCCTGTCGAATTGCGGCCAGCGTGGTTTAACGGGGCGCCTAAGATCAAAAGCAGATCAAGATCAAGATCAAGAGCGGCTCGCTTCGCATCGTGGTTACTGACGGTCGCATGTCAGAGTTGTGTAGATACCCATGCCCATCGGGAGCAAGCCCCCTCCCACAGTTAGATAGCGATAAGCTGCCAGGCAGCAAGCCCCCACATTCAGCGCAGCGGCGTATCAGATAATTCTTCATTGAGCAGTTCAAAGCAGCGTTGTGCTGCCGGACTCAACGTCATCCCACTGCGACTGATCAAGCCAATCTCTCGATTTACCCCGGGATGCTCGATGTCGATCCGCTTCAATCCTTCCAGGCTGTCTGCCGCTGACTCCGGCAGCACGCTGATGCCCAATCCCTGGCGCACCAACGCCAATACCGTCGACATGTAGTTGGCCTCCATGCCCGCGTTCAGCGTCAGCCGGGTCTCGTCAAACAGGCCGTCCACCTGTTCGCGCACACTGCTGTCGCGTCCGGTAAGGATGATCGGTTGGTCTGCCAGTTGTTCCAGGGTCAGTGATCGAAAGCGAGTCAGCGCATGATTCTGCGGCACAAAAGCACACAAACGATCATTCAGCACCGGCACGAATTCCAGGCCGTGACTCAAGCGCGCACGTACCCCGACGCCGAAATCCACCTCGCCGTTGCGGACCTGGGCATGAATTCGATGGGCCACCAGATCATGCAGGCGCACCTCAATACCGGCGAAGCGTTCGCGGAACAGGCGCAAGGCCGGGGGCAGGGCGCCGGCGCATACCGAAGGCAGGGCGGCGATGGTCACCACGCCCCTGCGCAGGGCGGCCAGGTCGCGGGAGCCGGTGACGATGTTGTCCAGGTCCAGCAGCAGTTTTTCCATCGGCCCGCGGGCCTCCTGGCCGGCAGCGGTAATACTCACGTGGCGTGGGCTGCGGTCGAGCAGGGCGACGCCGAGCCAGTCTTCCAGTTGTTGCACCTGCACGGTCAGGGCCGACGGCGATAGATGCAGCTCGTTGGCGGCCTTGGTGAAACTGCCGGTGCGGGCAACGGCAAGGAAAGCCTGGATGTGCTGGATCGAGTTTTTCATTCTGTTTTTCCGAACGTGCTAGGCCGAATATTCCAATTTACAAAGACTAACCCGCTTCCAATACTCCAGGGAAAACAATAACCGGCCAACCAGGCCGCCCTGGAGTAACCCATGCTCGCAACCCTGGGTGTCATCACCATTCTCTGCCTGCTCGCTGCCGTCATGAGCAAACGCCTCTCACCGCTTGTGGCCCTGATCGCCTTGCCGATCATCGCCGCGCTGCTCGGTGGTTTCGGCCTGCAGACCAGTGCCTTCATCATTACCGGGATCAAGAACGTCGCCCCCGTGGTCGGCATGTTTGTGTTCGCAATCCTGTTTTTCGGGATCATGACCGACGCCGGCATGCTTGACCCCATCATTGATCGGATCCTGCGCACGGTAGGGACGCGTCCTACGCGCATTGTCGTTGGTACTGCCACCCTGGCTCTGCTGGTGCACCTGGACGGTTCCGGCGCAGTCACCTTTCTGGTGACCGTGCCGGCGATGCTGCCGTTGTATACGCGGCTGGGCATCGACAAGCGCATCCTCGCCTGCGTCTGCGCAATGGCGGCGGGGGTCAACTTTCTGCCCTGGACCGGGCCGGTACTACGCTCGTCGGCAGCCCTGCATGTGCCTGTCGCTGACTTGTTCCAGCCGTTGATCCCGGTGCAGATCGTCGGGCTGATTTTTGTCTTCGCCTGTGCCTGGTGGCTGGGCCATCGTGAAGAAAAACGCCTCGGCCTGGGCGCTGGTTCGACGGTGGATGCGGTGCCGCAACGGGTGCTCAGTGATGAAGATATCAAGCTGCGCCGCCCTCGATTGTTCTGGCTCAACCTGATTTTGACCGTGCTGGTGATGGTGGTGATGATCGCCGGTTGGGTCGATCCGGTGGTGATGTTCATGCTCGGCACCGTGATCGCGCTGTGTATCAATTACCCCAACGTCGACGCCCAGCGTGCACGCATCGACGCCCATGCGAAAACCGCGCTGACGATGGCCAGTATCCTGCTCGCCGCCGGGGTGTTCACCGGCATCATGCAAGGCACCGGTATGCTCAAGGCCATCGCCGAAGTGGCGGTGGCGCAGATTCCGGCGGGTCACGGCAAGTTGATCCCGGCAGTGGTGGGCTTTTTATCCATGCCCCTGAGCATGTTGTTCGATCCCGATTCCTATTATTTCGGTGTGATGCCGGTGATCGCCGAAGTTGGCAAGGCCTTGGGCGTCGACCCACTGCAAGTGGCCCAGGCCTCGTTGCTGGGCGTGCACACCACGGGTTTCCCGGTCAGCCCGCTGACCCCCGCGACCTTCCTGTTGGTGGGCCTGTGCAAGATCGAACTGGCCGATCACCAGCGCTTCACCATTCCTTTCCTGTTTGCCGCCTCGGTGTTGATGACCCTGACGGCATTGCTCCTGGGAGTGATTTGAGATGAATACATTGCGTATCGGTTCCGGCGCTGGCTATTCCGGCGACCGCATAGAACCGGCTGTGGAACTGGCCGAACAGGGCGACCTGGATTACCTGGTGTTCGAATGCCTGGCCGAACGCACCATTGCCCTGGCGCAGCAGGTGCGTATCAGCGACCCGCAGGGCGGTTACGACCCGTTGCTGGGTGAGCGCATGCGCCGGGTCTTGCCCTTTGTCGGACGGCTTGCAGGGCGTCGCCGCCTGCGTGTGATCACCAATATGGGCGCGGCCAACCCGCTGGCGGCTGCCATTGAAGTACGGCGTATTGCCGCCGAACTCGGCCTTGGCCTCAAGGTGGTGGCCGTGGTGGGCGATGATGTACTGCATGCCTTGCCTGGCGAGCAGTTGCTGGATAACGGCCAGACCGTCGGTTCCCTCGGCGAGCGGCTGATTTCCGCGAATGCCTACCTGGGTGTGGACGGTATTCTTGAGGCGCTGCGTGTCGGCGCTGATGTGGTGATCACCGGGCGTGTGGCCGACCCTTCGTTGTTCCTGGCGCCACAGATGTTTGAGTTCGGTTGGGCCTTTGATGACTGGCAACGCCTGGGCCGCGGCACCTTGGTCGGGCATTTGCTCGAATGCGCAGGCCAGGTCAGTGGCGGTTATTTTGCCGACCCGGGTTTCAAGGATGTGGATGACCTGGCGCGCCTGGGTTTTCCGCTGGCTGAAGTAGATGCGGATGGCCACGCCTTGATCACCAAAGTCGCAGGCTCCGGGGGGCGGGTCAGCCGGGCCACATGCGCCGAGCAATTGATCTACGAAGTGCATGACCCTGCCGCCTATCTGACCCCGGATGTGACCGCCGATTTTTCCCAGGTGGGGTTTGTCGAGGAGAACGTCGACCGGGTGCGTGTCCAGGGCGCTGATGGCCGTGCCCGGCCTGAACAGTTGAAGGTCAGCGTCGGTTATCTGGATGGCTGGATCGGTGAGGGGCAGATGTCCTACGGCGGTCCGGGTGCTGTCGCACGGGCCAAACTGGCGCGGGATGTTGTTCTCAAACGTCTGGAGTTGATGGGCGTGAAGATGCAGGAGGTGCGCGCCGAGTTGGTCGGCATGGACGCGCTGCACGGCCAGCGCAGCAGTGTTGAGCCCTGGGAAGTACGTCTGCGCGTGGCGGCTCGTTGTGAGGACCGCAGTGAAGCCGTGCGCGTCGGCAATGAAGTGGAAACCCTCTATACCAACGGCCCTAGCGGTGGTGGAGGCGCGAGCAAGAACGTGCGCCAAGTGGTGGCGGTGGCGTCGTTGTTGTTGCCCCGTGAAGCGGTGAAACCGAGGATTGAAGAATGAAACTGCATACGCTGGCCCATTCCCGTACCGGGGATAAGGGCGACACGTCGAACATCTCGATCATTGCCTATCGCGCACAAGACTACCCGTTGCTGTGCGAACAGCTTACGGTGGAGCGCGTCACAGCGTTTTTCAAGGATTTGCTGGACCCGTTAGCGGCCCCCGTTCGGCGTTATGAATTGCCGAATGTGCAGGCGCTGAACTTCGTGTTGCCGGGGATCTTGCGTGGGGGCGTGACCCGCTCACTGGCCCTGGACGCCCACGGCAAGTGCCTGGGCTCGGCACTGCTGGATCTGGACCTGACAACACCGACCTGATTTCTGTAGGAGCGAGCTTGCTCGCGAAAAACGTCAACGATAACGCGTGCTTCCTGAGTAAACGCGGTGCCTATGAGTTTTTCGCGAGCAAGCTCGCTCCTACATTGACTGCAGCGTGCTTCAGACTGCAGCGAAGCGCTTGTCCAGGTAATCGATGATCACCTTGGAGTCGTACATCCAGGTGGTCTGGCCATTCTCTTCGATGCGCAGGCACGGCACCTTGATTTTGCCACCTTGCTCCAGCAGAGTCTGGCGGTCCTGCTCGTTGTTCTTCGCGTCTTTGAGAGCGACCGGCACGTTTAGGCGATGCAGGGTACGGCGGGTCTTGACGCAAAACGGGCAGGCGTGGAACTGATACAGCGTCAGGCTCTTGGCCGCTTCGTTCACGAGTGCCTGTTGTTCGGCGGGGCGCTGTTTTTTGCGTGGGCGGGTCAGGAAATCGCCTGCGATGATGATTTGGCCGAGGCCCACTCGAAGTGCTTTGACGAACATGGCTGTTACCTCTTGCCCATAACTGAGGGGGCGCAGCTTACCTGATTTCTGCAGGCGAAAAAAAACCGGCGATGAACGCCGGTTTTTTCAAGCGAGGCCTGTTACTTGATCAGGCTGAGAAACTCGCTGCGGGTGGCGGCGTTGTCGCGGAACTCACCGAGCATCACCGAGGTGATCATCGACGAATTCTGTTTCTCTACACCGCGCATCATCATGCACATGTGCTTGGCCTCGATCACCACGGCCACGCCCAGGGCGCCAGTGACTTCCAATACGGCATCGGCGATCTGGCGGCTGAGGTTTTCCTGGATCTGCAGGCGGCGAGCATACATGTCGACGATCCGTGCGACCTTCGACAGGCCCAGCACTTTGCCGCTTGGGATATAGGCAACGTGAGCCTTGCCGATAAACGGCAGCAGATGGTGTTCGCACAACGAGTACAGCTCGATGTCCTTGACCAGCACCATTTCGCTGTTGTCGGAGCTGAACAAGGCACCGTTGGTGACTTCTTCGAGGGTCTGTGCATAACCGCGGCAGAGATACTGCATCGCCTTGGCGGCACGCTTTGGCGTGTCGAGCAGGCCCTCGCGGGAGACATCCTCGCCGAGTTGGCCGAGAATCTCTGTGTAATTCTGTTCCAGGGACATGAAACTACCTGTGGGATTTTCGCAAAGCGCAAGGTTACGGTGGCGGACACATCGCTGCAAGCCTGACGATAGCACTTGTTACTCGTCGCGCCCCTCCAGCATGGTGCGCTTGAGCATCACATACACCGCGCCGGCACCGCCATGGCGGGGCTGGCAGGAGGCAAAGCCGAGTACTTGGGCATGCTGGCGCAGCCAGGTGTTGACGTGACTCTTGATCATCGGCCGTTTGCCGTCCAGCCGCACCGCCTTGCCGTGGGTGACGCGCACGCAGCGGATTTCGAACCGGGTGGCTTCGGCGAGGAAGGCCCACAAAGTTTCCCGGGCTTTTTCCACGTTCATGCCGTGCAGGTCGAGGCTGCCTTCGAACGGGATCTGGCCGGCCTTGAGCTTGCGTATCTGGCTTTCCTGCACGCCGTCGCGAGCCCACATCAGCTCATCTTCGGGGCCGACGTCGATGACGAACTGGTCTGACAGGCCATCCACCGTGGTGGCATCGGTGCGCACGGTCGCGGCCTGGCGCAGCTTGGCGATCTGCGCCCGGTCAGTCTTGGGTTTGCCGGTGTCGGCGCGGTCGTGCTTGATCGGCTTGACGCCGCGCAGCTCGTTCTTGAACAGGGAAAAATCGTCGTCTTGCATGTCAGCCTCCGCGAAGGGCGGGCAGTTTACCTAAATCGCGGCGGCCAGGGCGCAGGAAACGCTATCCAAGCGCCATCATTCGTGCTTTTTCATCAGGTGCGAGGCGATATTCAACGACAATGGCTGGCGCATCCGCCGACGGCTGCGGCGCCACAGCCATACACCCAGCCATATTACGAGCAGGCCAATCACTAACAGGATCGCCGAGCCGCCCGGGCTGGCATTCAGTTCGCCCAGTGCCGGTGAATGCCCAAACAGGCCGGCGCCACCAGCGCCCGCCAACAGCACGCCTACTATGGCCAGCAACGCGGCAATGCCGGCTACCAGGCGCAGACGCCAGTTGCTGGGGCCCTTGGGGCGCAAGCGACGAGCATCAAAACCATCGGATATCTTCATTCCGACCTTTCCTCCAGGGTATCGGCCCTTCGACCGGAAGATACACAGGTTGTTCCAGTGCTCGAGGTAAAAGCGCCAAATGAGAGGGCTTTGCGGATGAGCGGCGCAGTCAATACGCCGCTCATTGGGGAGTGATCAGATCAGATCTTTGGTCAAGGCGAGGGTGGCGAAGTTGTCGGCCATGATCGCCATTTCGGTCTGCTGCACGTGCTCGGCACTCAGGATGCCGCCCTTGTAAGGCAGGTCGCGGGTGGCGCAGGCGTCTTCCACGAGGGTGCAGCGAAAGCCCAGGTTCTTGGCCGCACGCACGGTGGTACTGACACTGGAGTGGCTCATGAAGCCGCAGACGATCAGGTCCAGAGAGCCAAGGTCCTGCAGGTGTTTTTCCAGGCCGGTGCCGTGGAAGGCGCTGGGCAGCAGCTTGCCGATAATGGTTTCGTCACCCTCAGGCTCCAGGCCCGGAATGAACTCGCCGCGCTCGCCCTGGGGGTCGAACAGGCCGCCGACGGTGCCCAGGTGGCGCACATGCACGATCGGGCGCCCGGCGTTGCGTGCCGCCGCCGACAGTTGCTTGATATGCTCGACAGCCGCGTCCATGCCCGAAAGGGCGAGTGGGCCGCTGAGGTATTCCTTCTGGGCGTCGATGATCACAAGGGTCGCATGATTGAGGTTGGCTGCTGCGTAACCGCGACCGCTGAGTTGAAACATCGTCTTTGGAACGGACATTCTGGGGGCTCCTGTGAGTGGGGCTTTTGCGACATTGTCCACTGGCTGAGCGCTTCTGTGAATCGCTACTATCGTAAGGTACGCCGTTGCTGGCGTGCAGCCATGTCAAGAGGTGAGCCTGTTTAACACAAAGCGGGCCAATTGGATGAAATCCGACGTACGGCGCCGGGGTTTTCGTACATCGTCCGTACAGGTGAAGGCTGTTAGAATCGCCAGTCGTTTTTTCCAGGAGTCTGCCCCCGTGATCACTTCCCGCCTGCGCACCTTGCGCGACCACATCCGTTGGGCTGTCAGCCGTTTCCATGGGGAAGACCTGTTTTTCGGCCATGGTACCGATAACGCCTGGGACGAAGCCCGTCAATTGGTGCTCGGCGCCTTGCACCTGCCATGGGAAATTGCCGACAGCTACCTGGATTGCAACCTGGAGGAAGAGGAAATCTCCCATGTGCAGCGCTTGCTGCATCGCCGTATCCATGAGCGTGTGCCGACTGCCTACCTGTTGAAAGAGGCGTGGTTCTGCGGCCTGTCGTTTATCGTCGATGAGCGCGTGTTGATTCCGCGCTCACCGATTGGCGAACTGATTGAACACCGCTTCGAGCCATGGCTGGCCCAGCCGCCGGCACGCATCCTCGACCTGTGCACTGGCTCTGGTTGCATTGGCATTGCCTGTGCCTACGAGTTCCAGGACGCTGAAGTGGTGCTGGGTGACTTGTCTTTCGAAGCCCTGGAAGTGGCGAATCAGAATATCGAGCGCCACGGCGTCGACGAGCGCGTCTACACCGTACAGGGCGATGGCTTCGACGGCCTGCCTGGCCAGCGTTTCGACCTGATCGTGTCCAACCCGCCCTACGTGGATGCCGAAGATTTCGCCGACATGCCCGACGAATACCAGCACGAGCCGGAATTGGGCCTGGCCTGCGGTGACGACGGCCTGAACCTGGTACGCCGGATGCTCGCCGAAGCGGCCGATCACCTGACCGAGAAGGGGTTGCTGATTGTCGAAGTGGGCAACAGCCAGGTGCATGTCGAAGCGCTGTATCCGGAAGTGGACTTCGCCTGGCTGGACTTCCAGCGTGGCGGGCATGGGGTGTTCATGTTGACGGCTGAGCAGTGTCGCCAACATCAGGCCATTTTCGCTGCCAGGGTTTAACCCAGGTTTAACTGAAAAAACTGGGCCAATGTGGGAGGGGGCTTGCTCCCGATGGGGGAGTGTCAGTAGATGCATTGCTAACTGACACACCGCTATCGGGGGCAAGTCGAATCGTCGCACCGCCCCTCCCACACTTTCAATTGCATTCCAGTCTGCTACCGGTGCGTGGCAATCCAGATCAACAACCCCGCCTGAAACACCGTAAACGCCACCAGGCATGTAATGGTAAAGCGCAGCCCGCTGTCCTCCCGCTTGAACTTGGTGACCTTTTCCTCCTCCTTGCGCAACTTCACTTCCTGTTCCATCAGGTTCTGCTCGGCCTGTTGCAGCATCTGCGCGGCTTCGAGAATCTCCACGAACTGCACCTTCTCGGTGTTCCAGCTGTCGAGTACGCCGCTGACCTTGCCCGGCTGTACATTGCCTTTGAGGTGCTGCACATCGGCATAGGCCACATCAAAGCCCTGGATACGCAGGAAATGATCGCGGCGCAGGCGCGTGGCTTCGTTGAGGGCGTCCTTGTTGGCCAGGTCCACGCCATCGACGCGGTAGTGTGACCACTTCTTCTTTGCCCATGCGGCGGCCTGGGCGACCAGGAAGCGGCCGAGACCACGGTTGGCCGGTTCGATTTCCAAGCTGTTGCCCGGGCCAAAGTGCACGCGGTGTTTATCGTGATCGACCCAGATATCCAAGTGATTCTGCTCGCGACGCACCCGTTGGCCTGGCAACTGAATAACCATGCGCAGCAAGCTGTGATGTTTGTCATGGCGCTCGGCATAGCCGAACTGCACGAAGCGCAACGGCCTGGCACCGGTGGCACGGTCGGTGGCCAGGGGCGCCAGGCGCAGCATCTTGAAATGTTCGGCGTGGACGTCCGCCCACGGCAGGGCCGGCGCCACGACGGCCTCGGGCCCAGTCGGGGTGTCGGCAGTCGATTCGGGTGTTGCTTCGGTGGTTGTCATGCGGCGCGATCCTGTCCAAGCCCGGCGAGCCGACAGTCTTTTTACTGTCGACCCAGGGCTTATCGGCCGTTTTTCCCAGGACTGGAGGCCAATAGTCGCTTAACGGGGTTGAAGTCCGTCGATAAAGCCGATGATGCGCTGGCCCAGCTCAGCGGCGAGGGGCAGTTTCGGGTCGTTGTAGGACGCCAGTTGCTGCTTGACGTTGTTGGGCACGATGCGCATCACGTGGTTCATGCCTTCGATCACCGTCAACTGCGCGTCGGGCTTGGCCTTTTTCAGTTGCCGGGCATCTGCTACACCGACCTGGATGTCGTTGGTGCCCTGGATGATCAACGCCGGCATGCTCAGCCTGGCGAAAGCGGCCGACGGGTCGGCGCGGAACAGGCTGATCAGGTAAGGCTGCACGCTCGGCCGGAAAATGCCCTCCAGCGGGCGCGGCACATCGGCATCCACTTGGCCGGCCTTGAGGTGGTCGAGGATTTGATTACTGCGCAGCAACAGGGCAGGGGGCAAGTGATCGGCCAGTTGCTGGCGAATCACCTGGTCCACCGGGCGGGCGCTGCCCGACAGGGAAATGACCCCGGCCGGCGCCAGTTGCGGGGCGGCGAGGGCGGCCACCAGGGCGCCTTCGCTATGGCCCAGCACGATCAACGGGCCCATGCGCGGGTCGGCCTTGAGCAACTTGCCCCAGGCCACTGCGTCGGACACGTAGGCGTCGAGTGTCAGGTTGCGCTCATCCGGCGTGGCCGCCAGGCTCGCGGCCACGCCGCGCTTGTCGTAGCGCACGCTGGCGATGTTATGCCGGGCGAGCACCCAGGCCAGGCGCTTGAGGCTGTCATTGCGGGCGCCGTCGGCGCTGTTGCCATTGCGGTCGGTGGGGCCGGAGCCGGCGATGATCAGCACTACCGGCACCGGTTTGTCGGACTGCGGTAACAGCAACGAGCCAAATAGCTCGCCGCTGCCGGTGTCCAGGCTGATCGGGCGTTGCAGTACGACAGGGGAGGCGGCCTGGGCCACAGTGGTCAACAGGGTGAGGGTGAACAGTAAAACTCGCAGCATCATCGCGCCATCATCAGAGAGGTGCCGGTTGGACCAACGTCTACCGGTAAGGTTTCGAGGATGAACTAGTCGGTTAGCCTGCGTATACTGGCCGTCTTAAGTTATTACGGTTGACTTGATTCAACTGATTTCACGGAGCGCCCTGCATGTCCGGCAATACCTTCGGCAAATTGTTCACCGTCACCACCGCGGGCGAAAGCCATGGCCCGGCGTTGGTCGCCATTGTCGACGGCTGCCCGCCTGGCCTGGAGCTGAGCCTGGAAGACCTGCAGCGCGACCTGGACCGCCGCAAGCCCGGCACCAGCCGCCACACCACCCAGCGCCAGGAACCGGACGAGGTCGAAATCCTCTCCGGGGTCTTCGAAGGCCGCACCACCGGCTGCGCCATTGGCCTGTTGATTCGCAACACCGACCAGAAGTCCAAGGACTACTCGGCGATCAAGGACCTGTTCCGCCCGTCCCACGCGGACTACACCTACCATCATAAATACGGCGAGCGCGACTACCGTGGCGGTGGCCGCAGCTCGGCGCGGGAAACTGCGATGCGCGTGGCTGCCGGTGCCATCGCCAAGAAATACCTGGCCACCCAAGGCATCGTCATCCGTGGCTACATGAGCCAGCTGGGCCCGATTGAGATCCCGTTCAAGAGCTGGGACAGCGTGCAAGACAATGCCTTCTTCTGCCCCGACCCGGACAAGGTGCCGGAGCTGGAAGCCTACATGGACCAGTTGCGTCGCGACCAGGACTCCGTCGGCGCCAAGATCACCGTGGTGGCCGAAGGGGTGAAACCGGGCCTGGGCGAGCCGATCTTCGACCGCCTCGACGCCGAGCTGGCCCACGCACTGATGAGCATCAATGCGGTGAAGGGCGTGGAGATCGGCGCCGGTTTTGCCTGCATCGCCCAACGCGGCACCGAACACCGTGATGAGCTGACCCCGGAAGGTTTTCTCAGCAATAACGCGGGCGGCATCCTCGGCGGTATCTCCTCCGGCCAGCCGATCGTGGCGCATCTGGCGCTCAAGGCGACCTCGAGCATTACCACGCCGGGCCGCTCGATCGATGTGCATGGCAACCCGGTGGACGTGATCACCAAGGGCCGCCACGACCCGTGTGTCGGTATTCGGGCCACGCCGATTGCCGAGGCCATGATGGCCATCGTGCTGATGGACCATCTGCTGCGCAACCGTGGGCAAAATGCCGATGTGCGCGTGAGTACGCCGGTACTGGGCCAGCTGTGACGTTCTGTGGCGAGGTGCGAGCTTGCTCGCGCCGGGCTGCGAAGCAGCCCCGCCTGAAATGACCCCACCGCTCCCGTACTGGCGCCTCTCCAGCTTCTACCTGTTCTACTTCGCCCTGCTGGGGGCGACGGCGCCGTTCCTGGCGCTCTACTTCGATCACCTGGGATTCTCCAGTGCGCGCATCGGCGAGCTGGTGGCCATCCCCATGCTGATGCGCTGCGTGGCGCCTAACCTGTGGGGCTGGATCGGCGACTACACCGGCCGGCGCCTGGCCATCGTGCGGTTTGGCGCGGTGTGCACCCTGGCCAGTTTCTGCCTGATCTTTGTCAGCAAGACCTACGCCTGGCTGGCGATGGTCATGGCCCTGCACGCATTCTTCTGGCATGCGGTGCTGCCGCAGTTTGAAGTCATCACCCTGGCCCACCTGCACAAGCAGACCTCGCGCTACAGCCAGGTCCGCCTATGGGGTTCCATAGGTTTTATCCTCACTGTGGTGATCATGGGGCGTCTGTTCGACTGGCTGAGCCTGGATATCTACCCGGTGGTGGTCGTGGTGATCATGGCCGGCATCATTGGTGCCAGCCTGTGGGTGCCGAACGCGCAGCCCACCAGCCACGGCAAGCGCCTGGCCGGTGACGGTTTCCTCAAACAATTGCGCAGTCCCGGGGTAATGGCGTTCTATGCCTGCGTAGCGCTGATGCAAATGAGCCATGGCCCGTACTACACCTTCCTCACCCTGCACCTGGAACACTTGGGCTACAGCCGCGGTGTGATCGGCCTGTTGTGGGCGCTGGGGGTGGTGGCGGAGGTGCTGATGTTCCTGGCCATGAGCCGCATCCTCGCGCGCTTTTCCGTGCGTCGGGTGCTGTTGGCCAGTTTCCTGCTGGCGGCGCTGCGCTGGTTGCTGCTGGGCTCGTTCGCCGAATTTTTCTGGGTGCTGCTCCTGGCGCAGCTGCTGCACGCCGCCACGTTCGGCAGCTTTCACGCGGCGGCAATTGCCTTTGTGCAACGCAGCTTCGGTGACCGCCAGCAAGGCCAGGGCCAGGCGCTATATGCGGCATTGGCCGGCACGGGCGGCGCCCTCGGTGCCCTGTATTCCGGCTATAGCTGGAACCTGCTGGGGCCGACCCTGACATTCAGTATCGCCAGCGCCGCGGCCCTGGCCGCCGCCATTATCATTGGCCTTCGATTGCAAGAGCCGAACCAAGGAGCCATGCAATGAGTTATGTAGCCGTCTACCCCATCGCCACTGCGGATACCCCGAACAAGGTGCTCACCCATGTCGATGACATCCGGTCGATCCTGGCCGAGCACGGCGTTCGCTTTGAGCGCTGGCAGCCCAGCCCGGTCGAAAAGGGCGCCAGTGAGGCTGAAATGATCGAGGCGTACCGGGCGCAGATCGATGCGCTCGGCTACGCCGCCGTGGAAGTGATTCGCGTAGAGAATGATCATCCACAGAAGGACGGGTTGCGAGCCCAGTGCCTGGCCGAACGAACCTACAGTGAAGATCACGTACGCTTCTTCGTCGCCGGCCAGGGGCTGTTCACTCTCCATATAGACGATTATGTGTACGGCGTGCGCTGTGAGAAACATGACCTGCTGATCATCCCGGCAGGTTTACCCCACTGGTTCGATATGGGCGAGAACCCGCACTGTGTAACGCTGCGCTTGTTCGACACCGCTCAAGGCCGGGAACCAAAACTCACCGGCGACGATATAGCTGTTCGTTTTCCGGAATTGGACGACTAAGCATAAAAAATTGAATATTCAACCCAGGCAAGTTGGAATTTGCTGTGGGAAGAAACTCAATTAGTTGTAGGGCGAAGCTGTTTATTCTGTCCTTTACGCTTTCACTCCATTCGTTATGTAACTCTCTGTTCCGCGTCAATGTTTAAGCCATCTGTCAATAGGAGGAATCCGAAAGGTGGCAGCGCATCAGCAGATATCAAAGGAGAGAGCAATGAATGGCCCAGAGCAGACATATCCCCCGTTGGTTATCGTACCCACGGCTGTCAGGAAGCGCCTGAGCTTGTCTGGCAAGCCCCTGACGCCGACGGAGCTGGAGATCCTGCGGTGGGCCTCAGAGGGCAAGACCGTCTGGGAGATCAGCCAGATTCGCGCCACCTCCGAAGCCACAGTGAAATTCCATCTGCGCAATATCTACGGCAAGCTGGATGTCACCAACCGTGTGCAGGCGATGAATGAAGCCTCCCGCCAGGGCTTGTGTTGAAGGCATAAAAAAGGGCCGCGAAGCCTAAAAGCGTCGCGGCCCTTTTCACGTCGATGACTTAAGCCGAATGGTAAGTCGGCAGGGCAAACCGGTTCTGGCTTTGCAGCATCGAAATCTGTGGCAGCTCACTGGCTTGTTCGGCCAGGTCGCGACGAATGGCGCTGATCACCCAGGTCAGTTGATCAGCGGTGTGCAGCTGCTGGTAAGAGATCGAACGCTTGACCTGCTTACCTTCGCTGTTGCGCAGGGTCAACAGGATGCCGCCGTCTGGACGTGGTTGGGTGGTGACGTCGTAGTTGGAGAATACTGAAGCGAATTTATCTTGGATCAGGCTCATGTCTATCAGCTCCGTTGGCTCAAGTTGGCAAGCATGGAGTGATAGGTGCAGTGATTGTGCCAGTATTGCCTGTCTTAAAAAAACCTTATAAATCAGCTACTTATAATTTTTTGCGGTTTTCATTTTCGTGCATTTTGCATGAAGGTCCATCGTGCATCCTGCATTTTGCGCTACCGGGTCGGGCATTTTTCACGCTGGGCCGTTGGCCCTCCACACTATTGACCACGATTTTTCCCAGAAAATTCCATCGCCAATGGCCGCCGCCGCCTGGGATACAAAACTTTTCAAATCCTGCGTGTACAGCCAAAGAATGGCTGACGTATTTTCCTGCGAGCCATTCGGCGAATTCCCATGGGGCCGTCGATGTTTCTCGACCAGACCAAGAATAAGAAAAGGGACGTTCCGCCATGAGCAATCCGCAAAACGACCTCATCACCTGGAGCATGATGCTGCGCAAGGTGCCTGCTATCGTTCGAGCACTGCCGCGAGTGGTCCGCGGCATGCGCGCTGGCAATGTCACTGACCCCAGGCAACCCTGCGGCTTGGGCTGGCATTTCGAGCAAGCCACGCTGCGCAACCCAGATGGCAACGCCTTGCTTTATGCGGACAGCGCGATCAGCTATCGCGACGCCAATCAGCATGCCAATCGCATCGCCCACTACCTGCAGGCCCAAGGCATCCGCAAGGGTGACGTGGTGGCGCTGTTTATCGAGAACCGCCCCGAGTTGCTGTTGAGCGTGTTGGCCGTGGCCAAGCTGGGGGGCATCTGCGCCATGCTCAACACCTCGCAAACCCAGGCGCCGCTGGTGCACAGCCTGACGTTGGTCAAGCCCGCAGCCATCGTGGTAGGCGCGGAATTGTCGAGCGCCTACGCGGCGGTGCGCGATCAGGTCGGGATTCCGGCCGAGCGGACCTGGTTCATCGCAGATCAACCCGGCAGCGCGACGCCCGCAGGCTACATCGACCTGATGGCTGCCAGCGCCGACGGCCCGGTAGACAACCCGACGAGCTCCGCGCAGGTTTTCTTCAACGACCCCTGCTTCTATATCTACACGTCCGGCACTACCGGCTTGCCTAAGGCCGGCATCATGAAGCACGGGCGCTGGACCAAGACCGCCGTGAGCTTCGGCAGCATCGCACTGGACATGGGCCCGCAGAACGTCCTCTATTGCACCTTGCCGCTGTACCACGCCACCGGCCTGTGTGTGTGCTGGGGCTCGGCGATTATTGGTGCGTCCGGCTTCGCCATCCGGCGCAAATTCAGTGCCAGCCAGTTCTGGGACGATGCGCGCAGGTTCAACGCGACCACCCTTGGCTACGTCGGTGAGTTGTGCCGCTACTTGCTCGACCAGCCGCCCAGCGAACAGGACCGCGATAACCGCGTGACCAAGATGGTCGGCAATGGCCTGCGCCCCGGTGTGTGGGCAACGTTCAAGCAGCGTTATGGGGTCGAGCATATCTGCGAACTGTATGCCGCCAGCGACGGCAATATCGGCTTCACCAATGTGCTGAATTTCGACAACACCATCGGCTTTTGCCTGCAGCATTGGGCGCTGGTGGATTACGCCCACGACACGAATGAGCCGCTGCGCGGCAGTGACGGGTTCATGCACAGGGTCGCCACCGGTGGCCAGGGCCTGTTGCTGGCGCGAATCGATGAGAAATCGCCTTTCGATGGCTATACCGACCCCGAAAAGAACCGCAAGGTAGTGCTGACCGACGTGTTCGAAAAGGGCGACCGCTATTTCAACACCGGCGACCTGGTGCGTAGCATTGGCTTTGGCCACGCGCAATTTGTCGATCGCCTGGGCGATACCTATCGCTGGAAGGGCGAAAACGTCTCGACCACCGAAGTGGAAAACGTCCTGCTGCAACACCCGCAGATCGCCGAGGTGGTGGCCTACGGTGTCGAGATCGAAAACACCAATGGTCGTGCGGGCATGGTCGCCATCACCCCCAGAGAATCCCTGGCCGCTCTGGATATGCGTGAATTGCTGCAATTCGCCCACGGCCAGTTGCCGCATTATGCGGTGCCACTATTTCTGCGGATCAAGGTGAAGATGGAAACCACCGGCACCTTCAAGTACCAGAAAGTGAAGCTCAAGGAGGAGGCATTCGACCCGGGCAAGGCCGGCAATGATCCGGTCTACGCCTGGTTGCCAGGTACGGACAGCTATGTGCCGGTCACCGGGCAACTGCTGGTCCAGATCCAGGGCGGACACTTCCGTTATTGATTCTGGCTATGACGGCTTTTGACAAAAAAGCCATGACACTGGGGAACTCCCTCGCGACACTGAGCGCCTTATTCAGTTACATAAGCCGCCTAAGCAAGGAGCCCCCATGTCAGACCAGCCCAAACAAATGACCGAAGACGAAGCTGCCGAATTTGCCGAGCAGGTCTTCGACGTGGCCCGCCGTGGCGACGCCGCCATGCTCGCGGCGTTGTTGGCCAAGGGCTTGCCGGCCAACTTTCGTAATCACAATGGCGACACCTTATTGATGCTCGCGGCCTACCACGGTCATCCTGAGGCGGTAAAAGTACTGTTGGAATTCAAGGCCGACCCCTTGATCGCCAACGACAAGAACCAGTTGCCGATTGCCGGCGCGGCGTTCAAAGGCAACCTGCCGGTGGTGCAGGCGCTGATCGACGGCGGCACGCCGGTTGAGGCGGCGTCGTCGGACGGGCGTACGGCCTTGATGATGGCGGCGATGTTCAACCGCGTTGAAATGGTTGATTACCTGCTCAGCAAGGGCGCAAACCCCAAGGCCACCGATGCACAGGGTGCCACTGCGCTGGCGGCGGCAAAGACCATGGGCGCGGTGGATACGGCGGCGCAGTTGCAGAAACTGGTGTAGGCTACGCGCCCTCCAAAACCCGCCCGCCATAGGATCGCCCATGAAAACCGCCCTCGTCGAACTCATCAGCAAAATCAGCGCCGGCGTCATGGGCGACGACGAGGTAGCGCGCATCGCCGATGAAGCGGCCCAGGCCTACGCGGACCCGGCGGCGTTCCTGACGGCCAACCCGGATATCAACTACGACGACAGCTTCCCGATCCCGCTGGGTGAATGGGTGGTGGTCGGTAGCTTGCCGGACACGGTGTTGTTCCAGGCCGATACCTACGTCGACCTGTTTGCCCAGATCGTCGCGTCGTTCGGCCCGGGCGTGGCGTTCAACCTCAAGCCCAAGCAATTGGCCAAGACCGAAGACCTGACTGCGCTGAACCGTATCCAGATCCAGATGAGTGCCCTGAGCCCGGAAGATGGCGGTTATGTGCTGATGAACTTCAGCCAGTTGCTGGACGACGAGATCCAGGCGGTACTGGTATTTGGCAACGACCTGCCACGGGTGCTGGAGCTGTGTGCCGAAGTCGGCATCAAGGCTGAGCCATCCCTGGAAGCCTTGAAGATTGCCGTACACGTCTGAAAATAAAACGGAACCCCTGCCAGGCCTGGCTATCCTACAAGGGCATGCCCTCACTTAGGAGCGACACCATGGGTTCCACTTTTAATGGCCTGATTGGCCTGATCATCCTCGCGCTGGATATCTGGGCGATCATCAACGTGTTCAAAAGCGGCGCGAGCACGGGCGCCAAGGTGCTGTGGATTTTGTTGATCCTGTTGTTGCCGGTACTGGGCCTGATCATCTGGGCGATTGCCGGGCCACGCGGTAACGTGCGGATCTGAAGCCGCCGTAGAGGCGGTGCAGCGCGGCTGGGTCTACGGTGCGTCTGATGCACCGCAGGCGCAGCCGCGTAGCTGGGTCACGCTGCTTGTGACAATCGATCCAGCGCTCTGCGGAAGCCCTCCACCTTGTTCGCATCCCCGCGGGTCCTGTGGGTAATAACGCCATAGGCGTAAGGAAGAAGCCCCTCCAGCCAGTCTCGAGGGCGTGCTTCGACGCTATTGTCCAGGGTCGCGACGACCCAGTCCGGCAACCATGACATATCACGATCAGAGAAGTTGACCTCACCTGCGATCAGCAAGGCCAGGGTGGTGCGCAGTGATGATGGGTCTTTCAGCAGGCGCTCCTGCAGTGCCAGGCAAGCTTGCGGGTGATCCAGCAGCTCAAGCAGATCGCCGGGTTTGCCCAGCACCAACGGCGGCGCAAGCAGTGCGGACAAGGCCGGTAACGCACCCACCCAACGTTTATGCACCTCCTGATCAATCCCTGCGAAGTCCAGTGCTGGTGGTACATCCGGCGTGTCTTGGATAACCGTGGGCGTCAGGTAGCGCAGGCGAAGGCCCATGAGGTCCATGAACAGCCGGTCACTGACACACAACGACCCCACGGCTGCAGTGGTGGAGGGCGGTGGGCCGATGATGAACGTCGCATTGCGTCGGTGGGGCAGGTGGTGAATGTCGCCCCAGCTGTCATTCAGACGCTTAGCCAGCCAGGCCTGCGGGGTAAAACCTATGAACGGCTCTAGGTTCATGGGCACGCCAAAACCGTTGAATACCACATGACCGCGAGGGTTCAGGCGCCTTTTTAGCCGTTGGTGAAACCCCTGATCAAACACGATCGGGGCGTAACCCTCCTCGGTGTAGAGATCGACGATGATCACATCGAACCGCTCGGAGGTCGCGTCCAGGAAGTGCGCGGCATCGTCGACCACACTGTCAAAGCGCAGATGCGCTGCCAGTCGGTTGCGGTTTTCCAGGCTTCGCACGGCGGCGGTCTCGTCCAGGTCGACGGCCAACAGGCGGGTCACCCGGGTACTGGCTGCAATCGGCGCCAGCGCCACGCCATCCGAAAGCCCCAGCATCAACACCGAGATGTCCGATTTCGACGGGTCGCCCAGGAAGCCGATGCACCCCATGTCGTCATAATATTGGCCGCAGAAGATCTGTTCATGGCGAGCGGGTTCAGGCCGGTCCTCGAGGTCTGACGTGGTCAAAGGCAACTCCATTTGCAAGTGGTGGGTGATGACGAGACGCGTCAGCGCGCGAACGCTGCCGGGTATTTGTCCAGGTAGGCATCGCTCAGTTGCGTGTCCTGGGTGCGCATGAACGTTTTGAAGTCGGGTACCAGAAACACCAGCAACGACAACAGCAGCACCATGAGGCCCAGCACGGTGATGGTTAGCGCGACGCCCAGATGGGCGATCAGGCCGGTCATCGCGAAACTGCCCAAGGGGCTGGCTGCGGCAGAGAGAAACGCCACCGTGGCAAAGATCCGGTTGCGATGGAGTTTGGGGGTTGCCAGTAACCTCACGGCCGAGGTGGGGATGTTGATCAGCATCAGGCCGACGCCCCCGCAGAAAAAGGCCGCCGGCACCAGCAACGACGAAGACACGGTGCCGACCACCACCAGGTTTAACCCCAGTAACGCAAAGCCTGCGGATACACACAGGTCGCGGGGAAGGCGATCGGATAACCAGCCGATGATTTTGTAGCTGCCTGCCAGAATCCCCAGTCCGAAACATGAGTCCAGAAGACCGATGTAAGTGACCGGATAGTGGATGACGTCTTTTACGTAGAGTGGCAGCAGGATGGTGAAAAAGGGAAACAAGGCAAAGTTGATCAGCATCGCGACAATGGCCAGGTAAAACTCGACCTTCACGCCATACACCACCTTGAAGCCGGAGTAGATCATGCGCCAGCCGCTGGTGGCGGGGGCATTGTCGCTGTGGCTGGTGGCACCGACGGGGTTAGGTATGGTCGCTATCAGCGCCCCGGCGAAGAGAATCGCAACAAAATCGGCGGCAAACGCAAATGTGATCCCGAACCCATAGATCAACCCACTGGCCATGACGGGCCCCAGCAGGATCGAAAAGGACGACATCACGCTTTTGGTGCGAAAGGCCAGGGAGACTTTATCGTCGTCCGCAAATAAAGGAATGATCGACGCCTGGAGCGGATCGCGTACGCCGACGATCGCGCTGCTGATCATCATCAGCGCGCCCACTGTCCAGGGGTTGAAAGACCCCGTGGCAGACAGTACCACCATCAACAAGGCAGTCAGCAAGCTGAGCCAGGAAGCCAGCTTGATGATCAGGATCTTGTTGTACTTGTCCCCCAGCCACCCCAGCAGGGGTTTGGCTAATACCTCGGCTGCGATGGAGCAGGCAATCATATTGGCAAAATAAAGTGCAGACCCGGTCTCCTGTAACGCCCACCAGGCCACCGCCAGTTGATTGCAGCGGCCCCCCAGCACCATCAGCAAAAAGCTGAATTGCACTTTCAGCAGACGTCGGTCGATGCCGGGAAAACCCCAGGTGATGCCTGAAGAATTTGCGCTCATTGAGGGACCTTTGATACGGAGAGGGTAACTGTGCAATCAGCGGCGTTCACGGCGCGACCAGCGTGGCGTTGTCAGGAAAAGTCATCAGGTAGCGCTCGATGCCACCTTCAAGGCTAAAAAGTTCCGCGTGCGGGTGGATGCTGCGAACCGCCAGCAGGGCGGCCTTGCTCCTGACTCCGGATTTGCAATAGAAGACGATACGCCGGGTGGTATCCAGTTCTTGCCGGCGATCAAGTATGTCTTTGAGCGGAATCAAGCGGCCGCCCAGCGAAGCGTGCAGGTGTTCATGGCTGTCGCGTACGTCGACCAGTTGCAAGGGTGCTTGTGACTCGAGCCAATCATGTAAGTTGTCCGGCGACAGCCAGTCGCTGTCACGCCATGCAGGCGTGGTGGAAGCCCCCAGGGTGGGTGCGGGAAGGCGGTTCCGGTTTTTATGGACGCTCAACAGGTGAAAGGTGTTGTCCAGGCAGTCGATGGACAACAATTTGCCGCTCAATGGCTCACCTGTCTGGAGAATGAGCTTGAGCACTTCGTTGGCTTGAAAGCAACCGAGCAGGCCAGGTATGACACCCAGCACGCCAGCTTGCGCGCAGTTTTGCGTCAAGTGTGGAGGCGGTGGGGTTTCGAACAGATCGCGAAAGCACGGCCCCCGCTCCTGGGTGGCTTGGTGGTAGTGATTAAATACCGACACCTGGCCTTCGAACTGACTGATCGAGGCATAGACCATCGGTTTCTCACCGGCGACACAGGCATCGCTGATGAGGTATTTGGTGTCGAAGTTATCCGTGGCGTCGACGATGATGTCGTAGCTCGCCAGCAGCGACAGCACATTGTCCGGGTTCAGCGTGGTGGCAAAGGTATCGACGACGATGTCCGGGTTCAACTGGTTGACGCGCCGCTTGGCGGCCGACACTTTCAGTTCGCCCACATCGGCCATCCCATAGAGAATCTGTCGATGCAGGTTGCTCAGGTCGACGATGTCGTTATCAACGATGCCGAGCGTGCCGACCCCGGCGCCCGCCAGGTACAAGAGCACCGGGCAGCCGAGCCCGCCGGCGCCGACCACCAGCACCTTGCTGTCTTTGAGACGTTGCTGGCCCAGGGCACCGACTTCACTGAGGATTATCTGGCGGGCATAACGGGAGGTGTCCGTCTTCAGGTCGCACTGCATGTCAGCCACCTGCCACGGCGTTGATCAGAATCAACTGCGCATTACTGTCCAGGGCGCGGCCGCGGTCTTGCGCACTCATTACCGGCATGCCGTTGACGAACAAGCCCACGAACGGCTGGGGATGAAGGTCCTCGGAGAACACCGGGCCAATCAACGCGGGAAACCGCGCGGTCAGGTTGCCCAGTACATCATTGACACACAAACCCTCGGCCTCGTGGGTTTTATGTTGGTCGGTGTAAGGCATGAACTGCCGGGGAAAGTGTACGACTGCCATGGGTCATCCTTGAGCGTTGTCAGTGGTCAGTTCACTGGAGAATGTATCCAGCCTGGAGGTGATCAGCTTGCCGATTTCAGACAATTCGGCGGATGCCTGGAGCGTGGCCAGGCTCTGCAGGAAATACTGGTGCAGAAAATCCAGCCGTTCGGGGCGCGCCCGCCCGGAGCCGCTCGCCACCAGGCGCTGGTGATAGTTCACGGCGCTGACCGCAAACAGGCAAGCCAGCAGGACACCCCGAGGGTTCTTGCCGCCGGTGCCCGATGGCAGCACGTAGTCGTTCGCGCTGTCCTTGAGCTGGAAGTCGTAAATCTCGGCGATCATGCTGCACCAGATATGCGACAGCTCATGCACGAGCAGTTCCTCAAGATCGGTGATGCTGGTGAACGCGTCTTCACCCAGGAACATCTGTTGCGGCAGCACCGGATTGGTCAGGCTGACCTGGTGCGTCAGCAACTTATAGATATTCACTGGCAGATCGAACAGTTTGCTCCAGTGCGGCAGCAAGGCTTTAAGGTTGCTCCTGGCTTCGGCCAGCATGAACTGCTCGGCGTTACCCAGCGCTTGATGGGGTGGAAACTCAGGCGCGCCTTCGACGTGCTGGTGATACAGGTCGGTGGCAAAATCAGGTTGCAGATAAGTGGCTAACGGTAACTCGCTGCCCGCAATATTCCTGCGTACAACGGCGACGAGGGTTAGAAGTTTGGTGCTGTTGAAGTGTGGATTTACAAACGGCAAGCCGTTTATTTCACACAGTATCTCTGATGGCGACATTCTGTTTTACCGTCTTCGTCCATGGTTTCAGTTTGAGAAAATCGATCAAGTCCAGACTTTTTATTCTGTAGGCCGAAAAGTTGGCCAGGGCACTGTCTATGGCGGGTTCCGCGACAGGCAGTGCTATCAAGGCGTCTTTCAGACAACTGAGCGTGCGATGTCCGTACCACATGTTTTTCAGGTAGTGCAGGGTTTGCTGTGCGTGGGCTGGCGTGATGATTTGCTCCGCCGTCCAGTGCTTCAAAAACTGCCGGATATGGATAAGCGGCTCGCTGAGCGAAAGGTAAGGCGCTTGTGCCTGGTGCACCAATGTCACTTCGTCGTCGGACATGTCCGGGTCGCTGGCGAATTGCCGATAGACTTCGCCAAAGCCGGTCATTCCCAACCTGTCCATTTCACAGGCGCGAATGGCCCCCATGGAAGACAGGCCCCAAATGCGCCAACCGGCGTTCAGCGCCGTCAGGATCTCGGCATGCCCGACTGCAGGGTGTGCATGGAACACCCCATCGACAATCGCAAGGTCCGAAGGCGGCGATTGCGCGACCAGGCGTTCTATGTCGCCGCGTTTGACGGGCGGGCATACCACCAGGTCGTCACTGCACAGCAGTCGGCTGTCGATGCCTTGCAGGGAAGGGCCCGCAAATAGCGTGCAGGGTTCAAGCGCTTTGTTTGACATACGTAAGTAACCTCGGACCGACCCTTTTCAACCCGGGTTCAAAGGCTTCAAGCCCCGGAATCATGATTCTGACCACCGTGATGTCGTCCGTAGCCTTGCTAAGCACGACCCTCAGCACGCTACTCAGGCCGATGGCCTGCAACCGCTCGATAAGCAACGTCCAGGCCGCTTCGATGGTGGGGATCGCGGCTTCCTGGCAGTCGATGGCGGAGTAATCGATCATCTGTTCACGGGAGGTCGCCACGTTACGCAAGCGTGAGATCGCTTCAAGCTCCACGGAGCGGCCTTTCTTCTCGAAGTATTTGACCCGCTCAATGATGTCGTCCCGGCCACCGTGGATGTGACTCAGACGGCTTTGGGCCGCTTCGCAGATTGCCCGGATCAAGGCGATTTCCTTGATCGGATGCAGCCCTGAGCCAGTCGCCACAGAGATGGGGGCCTGGGGGGACTCTTCCATGATGAACGCCTGGAAGTAGGCCAGTCCAAAGCAGTTCTCGGTGTAGCGGACCGACAGGCTCAGGCCGGCGTCATTGACCTTGCTGATCAGGGCAGCGATCTCTGCGCTGTACTGGTCCAGATGGACGAGGCAGGAACGGTCATGCAGGTGATTGAAGGCCTGGACATCGCGCTCCATCAGTTCGCACATCGCATGCACCGAGGCTTCCACCAAGTCATTGCCGGAGGCCAGGCCACTGGAGCTTTCTCCAAAGAGTTGTTGCCCTGGGTTCTCGGGGTAGGGAATGAACACCAGTTCGGCGGGTGCAAGGACCTTTTTCTCGCGCAATACGTCTTCGACTTCGATGGCCATGATGAGCGCGTCGGCATTGGCAGAGAAGCCATACAGCATGCAGAACTGATTGAACGCTATGCGGCCCTCATGGCTGTCGATGAGTTGCCGAGGAGTGCTCTCCACCAGTGTCAGTTGGGCCGTATTGTATTGCGCAAGGCTGAATTCGATAGCCTCCATGTACGCGCCTATCTTGGCTTCGGCTGGCCTGAGGCCTTTGCCTGCATTGACGCACAGCGAGCCCTTGAGGGCATCGGGTCGAATACTGGCAAACACTGGGATGCCGATACGGTCCAGCCAGGTTGTGTCGGTTACTCGGGTAATGCCCAGGCGTGGGGCAAGGTCGTTGGTGATGATGGATAATGTTTCTTCGGCACTGCGACGACGAAGGCTCGAACTAAGCCTTTGCATAAGTTGTTACCTTGGCGTGATGAAAGTTAAACAAGCACACACTGGAAACGGGAGGGAATGACTTCCCTCCCGTTTTTTCAGGCTGCGATTTTCACTTCTTCAGCCAGGGCCAGCGTCAACACGTTGTTGTTCGACTGGTGTGCGACAAAGCCAGCATGCATCAGGCTTTCATCGTTCAGAATGACGGAAAACTTCTCCGCGGTTTCCGAATCCAGTTCCAGTTCAAAAGTTGCATTGTTAACGAGAGCGTCCATTTTGTTTTTCCTATCCATAGCATTGCGTTTAAGGATGTGTGTTGCGCAACGACTATGAAACTTGCAGGCGGGGGAGCGGGTGTCAAGACAATACAATTATTTTCAATTCTGCCTTTTTGCGATGAAATGGCTGAATAGTTAATTGAAAATATGGGCTGATCTGCGCGTCTGCATTTCATGCAAAATGTGCCGAAGTCTAATGCAGCAGCAGGTTTGCGCCGTCGCGCGCAACAGCGATGCGTAGTTTGGTGTATGACTTGGCTTCGGTGATTGGGTGCGTGTCCAGTCGGTTTCATGACCCCCATAATGGGGACGACTGCCTTCGGCAAAATTACCGGTGCAATGGGTGGGCACACCGCGCAAAATTGATGGCGTAACAATGGCACCTGCGATGCCCCACCCGTACCGATAATTTTTTTCAGCTGCGTGGCCGAAGAATGACCGGGCCATTCGTATTTTGTGTATCGAGATATTCGCTGCACAGAATTTTCACATTCCATCCAAGACAATTCGCCGGCTGTATTCGCCTGGCAAGGCTCTATCCCTGGGGCTTCTAAAGACCCAGCCAGGTTGCACGTTCAGTAATTAATAGCCTTGCCGGCCTTGATCGGGCACCATTTGTGCCGCCGCGTTAACCGCCTACCCCAGCCAGCCTGGGCGAGGGACGGACGCCACTGCCTTATTTCGCAACTTAAACTTCCAATGGGTCCTAAAACGACATGGCAAACCCGGACGCCCTGAATCAGCAGCGAGCTGCAAATCGCCTGCTGCAACCGACCGTCAAATCCCATCTGGCTTACACGCTGCTGTGCGCACTGGTCATGATGGTGATGTTCTCCCTGCTGCGCCTGGCGTTGCTGGTCTACAACCGCGAGATGATCCTGGATACGCCGGCCTCGACGTTCCTGGAAGCGTTCGCCAACGGCCTGCGCCTGGATATCCGCCTGGTCATGTACCTGCTGATTCCGCTGTTGTTGGCGCTGTTCAGTGTGCGGGCCATGGCGGCGCGCGGGTTCTTCCGCTTGTGGCTGACCATTGCGTCGAGCATCGCCTTGTTCCTGGGCCTGATGGAGATGGACTTCTACCGCGAATTCCACCAGCGCCTCAACGGCCTGGTCTTCCAGTATGTGAAGGAAGACCCGAAAACCGTGATGAGCATGCTCTGGTACGGGTTCCCGGTGGTGCGTTACCTGCTGGCCTGGGCCGTGGGCACGCTGATCCTGAGCATGGCCTTCAAGGGCGCCGATCGCGCAACGCGCCCACGCGGCCCGTTCAGCGGCGGCACCATCAGCACGCGCCAGGTGGCACCGTGGTACAGCCGCATCGCGGTGTTCGTGGTGTGCCTGCTGGTCGCCGTGGTCGCCATCCGTGGCACCCTGCGTCAGGGGCCGCCGCTGCGTTGGGGTGATGTCTACACCACCGATTCCAACTTCGCCAACCAGCTGGGCCTCAATGGCACCCTGTCGCTGATCGCTGCGGCGAAGTCGCGCTTCTCCGAAGATCGCTCCAATATCTGGAAAGCCACCCTGGAACAGCCATTGGCCACCCAGACCGTGCGTGACATGCTGGTGTTGCCGCAGGAAAAATTGGTGGATACCGACACCGCCGCCGTGCGCCGTGACTTCACGCCACCGGCCGAGAAGACCCTGCCGATCAAGAACGTCGTGGTGATCCTGATGGAAAGCTTCGCCGGTCACTCGGTGGGTGCATTGGGACGTCCGGGCAATATCACCCCGTACTTCGACAAGCTGACCAAGGAAGGCTTGTTGTTCGACCGTTTCTTCTCCAACGGTACCCACACCCACCAGGGTATGTTCGCCACCATGGCCTGCTTCCCGAACCTGCCGGGTTTCGAGTACCTGATGCAGACCCCGGAAGGCAGCCACAAGCTGTCGGGCCTGCCGCAGTTGCTCAGCGCCCGTGATTTCGACGATGTGTACGTCTATAACGGCGATTTCGCCTGGGACAACCAGTCGGGGTTCTTCAGCAACCAGGGCATGACCAACTTCATTGGCCGCAATGACTTTGTGGATCCGGTGTTCTCCGACCCGACGTGGGGCGTGTCCGACCAGGACATGTTCAACCGTGGCCTGGAAGAATTGAAAGCCCGTGAAGGCGGCAAGCCGTTCTATGCGCTGCTGCAGACCTTGTCCAACCACACGCCGTACGCGTTGCCGACGCCATTGCCGGTTGAAAAAGTCACCGATCGTGGCAGCCTCAACGAGCACTTGACGGCTATGCGCTACTCCGACTGGGCCTTGGGCCAGTTCTTTGAAAAGGCCCGTAAGGAGCCGTACTTCAAGGAGACTCTGTTTGTGATCGTGGGTGACCACGGCTTTGGCAACGAGCAGCAGATCACCGAGATGGACCTGGGCCGCTTCAACGTGCCGATGCTGATGATTGCGCCGGGCATGCAGGAGAAGTTCGGTGAGCGTGATCACACGGTGGGCACCCAGATCGACATCGTGCCGACCATCATGGGCCGCCTGGGCGGCGACACCCTGCACCAGTGCTGGGGCCGTGACCTGCTTAACCTGCCGGAAGGCGACAAGGGCTTCGGCGTGATCAAGCCGTCGGGCAGCGACCAGACCGTAGCCTTGCTCACCGGTGACCGTGTGCTGGTATTGCCCAAGGAAATGCCACCCAAGTTGTGGGAATACACACTGGGCGCCGAGCCGACCGGCAAGGTGATCCCGGAATCGCCGGACGAAGCTGCACTTAAGCAGAAACTAGAGTCGTTCCTGCAAACCGCAACCAAGAGCCTGCTGGATAACACCGCGGGTGTGGTGGATGGTAAGCCGGACTAACTGACCGGCAATAAAAAAGAGGCCTTCTAGAAGGCCTCTTTTTTTTGCTTCTTAAACGCTTGGCGCGGCGTTTATATCCGGCCGAGCAACAGCAGTACCAGCAGGACTACCAACACCACACCGAGGATACCCGATGGGCCGTAACCCCAGTTACGCGAGTGCGGGAACACCGGCAGGCCACCCACCAGCAGGAGGATCAGGATAATGATCAGAATGAGGCTCATGGTTTTTTCCTTATAGGTCTTTGGTAAAGACCGGTTATTTACGATACCCCCGTCTATCTGATTACGGGCGCCTTACTAACTCCGACTCTTTTACTTCACAGAAAATTCCGTGTTTTTTTAAAGCATTTTGCTCAGTCGCTTATTTCTTTTAACGCGTACGCAAATCCATCTTATTAGTTGAAGTTTATTGAACTTAGGCTATACGCAGGCATCCGACCGAGCCCGCGGTTTGCCTGGGGCATTCATCACTCTGATGGTGCGTGGGTGCAGGAAAAACCTTCGCTACACTGCCGGTCACTTCTTTCGTGAACCACAAGGCACTTCCTATGCAAAACCGCATGATGATCACTGGCGCCGGGTCCGGCCTGGGTCGTGAAATCGCTCTGCGCTGGGCCCGTGAGGGCTGGCAGTTAGCCTTGTCGGATGTCAGCGACGCCGGTTTGCAGGAAACCCTCAAGCAGGTCCGCGAGGCGGGCGGTGATGGGTTTACCCAGCGCTGTGACGTGCGTGACTACAGCCAGCTCACTGCGCTGGCCCAGGCGTGCGAGGTGAAGCTGGGTGGCATCGATGTGATCGTCAACAATGCCGGCGTGGCCTCAGGCGGGTTCTTCGCCGAACTGTCCCTGGAGGACTGGGACTGGCAGATCGCAATCAACCTGATGGGCGTGGTCAAGGGCTGCAAGGCGTTCCTGCCGCTGCTGGAAAAGAGCAAGGGCCGGATCATCAACATTGCGTCGATGGCCGCGCTGATGCAAGGCCCGGCCATGAGCAACTACAACGTGGCCAAGGCCGGCGTGGTGGCGTTGTCGGAAAGCCTGCTGGTGGAGCTCAAGCAGCAGGAAGTCGGCGTACATGTGGTGTGCCCGTCGTTTTTCCAGACCAACCTGCTCGACTCGTTCCGAGGGCCGACCCCGGCCATGAAGGCGCAGGTGGGTAAGTTGCTTGAGAGTTCGCCCATCACCGCGACGGATATCGCTGATTACATCTACCAGCGCGTGGCCGCAGGCGAATTCATGATCCTGCCCCATGAGCAAGGACGCATGGCCTGGGCGCTGAAACAGAAAAACCCGCAGTTGCTGTATGACGAGATGACGCTGATGGCTGACAAAATGCGCGCCAAGGCCCAAGCCGTTAAAGGCTGATCCGGGCGAAGTCTGTCAGGTAAATTACCTACCTGTGTAGGCAGCGCCTGATTTGATCGCAAGCCATTGCCGGTCCATTTTCAAGGGCGCATGGTCAGGGTCCTGTCACTCGAAAAGGACAACCGCCATGCTGGTCTTGAGCCGCACTCTAGGCGAAGCCATCTCCATCGGCGATGACATCGTCGTGCATATCCTTGAAGTAAACGGTACCCACGTGAAATTCGGCATCGACGCGCCACAGGACGTCAAAGTGCACCGAGCCGAGGTGTACCAGAAGATTCTCAAACACCAAGGGCCCGCCACCCATCCTGTGCCGGTCCCCAATCTTTAGGCGCAGGTGTTCAGTCGAACAGATGCTTGGGCACATCGTGCTTGAGCATCAGTTGGCATTGCTCGCTATCGGGGTCGAAGACGATCAGTGCCTGGCCCTTGGTCAGCGCCTGTCGCACGCGCAGCACGCGGGTTTCCAGGGGCGTATCGTCGCCATTATCAGTGCCGTCGCGGGTGACGAAGTCTTCGATGAGGCGGGTCAGGGTGTCGACTTCAAGTGCATCGTGGGGAATCAGCATACAAGCCTCGGGGGTAGAATCCCGGCGATGCTACTGCGCCGGGACCTTTGTTGCCAGTATCAGGTGGTGCCAGGGTCAGGACTTCTGACCCACAAGGCTGTCCACCGACGGTACGCGGGTGTCGCTCTCCATTTGGGTCTCATGCTCGATCTGGTGACTGAACCGGTCCAGGGAGCCCTGGGCCGGTTGCGCATCGCTGGCGAACACTGGCGGGCTAAGGATGTACGCGCCCAGCAAGCGACTCAGCGCAGCCAGGCTATCGATATGGGTGCGTTCGTAGCCATGGGTGGCATCGCAACCGAACGCCAGCAGAGCGGTGCGGATGTCATGGCCGGCAGTCACCGCCGAGTGCGCATCGCTGAAGTAATAACGGAACAGATCGCGGCGCACCGGCAGGTCGTTATCCGCCGCCAGACGCAGCAAGTGCCGCGACAGGTGATAGTCATACGGCCCGCCGGAGTCCTGCATCGCCACGCTCACCGCATGTTCGCTGGAGTGTTGGCCGGGGGCGACCGGGGCGATATCGATGCCGACAAACTCACTGACATCCCAGGGCAGGGCGGCCGCCGCGCCACTGCCGGTCTCCTCGGTGATGGTGAACAGCGGGTGGCAGTCGATCAGCAGCGGCTCGCCACTGTCGATGATCGCCTTGAGCGCGGCAAGCAGGGCGGCGACACCGGCCTTGTCATCCAGATGGCGAGCACTGATATGCCCACTCTCGGTGAACTCCGGCAGCGGGTCGAAGGCCACATAGTCACCGACGCTGATACCCAGGGAGTCGCAATCGGCGCGGGTGGCACAGTAGGCGTCCAGGCGCAGCTCCACGTGGTCCCAGCTCACCGGCATTTCATCCACGGCAGTGTTGAACGCATGCCCGGAGGCCATCAACGGCAACACGCTGCCGCGAATCACACCATTATCGGTAAACAGGCTGACCCGGCTGCCTTCGGCAAAGCGGCTCGACCAGCAGCCCACCGGGGCCAGGGTCAGGCGGCCGTTGTCCTTGATTGCACGCACGGCGGCGCCGATGGTGTCCAGGTGCGCGGAGACGGCGCGGTCAGGGCTGTTTTTCTGGCCCTTGAGAGTGGCGCGAATGGTGCCGCGCCGGGTCATCTCAAACGGGATGCCAAGTTCTTCCAGGCGTTCGGCGACGTAGCGCACGATGGTGTCGGTGAATCCGGTCGGGCTGGGGATGGCGAGCATTTCCAGCAACACTTTTTGCAGGTAGGCGAGATCGGGTTCGGGGATGGTTCGGGTCATGGAAACTCCTGATGAGTAGTGGGCATCGATGGTTTCGATGAAAGGGTTGAGCGATTCGTTGCCTGTGCCGGCCTCATCGGGGGCAAGCCCCATCCCACCCTTGATGTGTGAACACAGGCAAATGTGGGAGGGGGCTTACCCTCGATAGCGGTTTCACATTCAACACAAGCCTCAAGCGGTCGGCTGACTGTGCGGAAACAACAAATCCACAAACTTTTCTGCGGTAGGTTGCGGTTCATGGTTGGCCAGCCCGGCCCGTTCGTTGGCTTCGATAAACACGTACTCCGGTTGGTCGGCCGCCGGCACCATCAGGTCCAGGCCGACCATGGGAATATCCAGGGCGCGGGCAGCACGCACGGCAGCGTCCACCAGCGTTGGGTGCAGGATCGCCGTGACATCTTCCAGGCAACCACCGGTATGCAGGTTGGCGGTGCGCCGTACGGCTAGTTGCACGCCCCGGGGCAGGATGCTGTCGTAGTCATAACCTGCGGCTTTGAGGGTGCGCTCGGTTTCCGCATCCAGAGGGATTTTGCTCTCGCCGTCGGTGGCAGCCTGGCGACGTCGGCTCTGGGCCTCGATCAAGGCGCGGATGGAATGCTGGCCGTCACCGATCACTTCGGCAGGGCGGCGAATCGCGGCGGCGACCACTTCAAAACCGATCACCAGGATGCGCAGGTCCAGGCCTTCGTGGAAGCTTTCCAGCAATACGCGACTATCGAACTGGCGCGCCGCTTCGATGGCTTGCTGCACCTCTTCGATGGTTCGCAGGTCTACCGCCACGCCTTGGCCTTGCTCGCCGTCCAGTGGCTTGACCACGATGTGCTGGTGTTCATCGAGAAACTCCAGGTTGTCGTCGGCACTGCCCGCCAACTGCTGCGAGGGCAGTTGCAGGCCGGCGGCCTTGAGCACCTTGTGGGTCAGGCTCTTATCCTGGCACAGGGTCATGCTGATGGCGCTGGTCAGGTCGCTCAGGGACTCCCGGCAACGCACGCGGCGCCCGCCATGGCTGAGGGTGAACAGGCCCGCATCGGCATCGTCGACCTGCACATCAATGCCGCGCCGATGGGCTTCCTCGACGATGATCCGCGCATAGGGATTGAACTCCGCCTGCGGCCCGGGGCCGAGGAACAGCGGCTGGTTGATGCCGTTCTTGCGCTTGATCGCAAAGGTGGTCAACGCGCGAAAGCCGAGCTTGGCGTACAGGCTCTTGGCCTGGCGGTTATCGTGCAGCACCGACAGGTCCAGGTAGCTCAAGCCACGGCTCATGAAGTGCTCCACCAAGTGGCGCACCAGTACTTCACCGACCCCGGGCCGCGTGCATTGCGGGTCGACGGCCAGGCACCACAGGCTGCAACCGTTTTCCGGATCCTGGAAGGCTTTATGGTGATTGAGGCCCATCACGCTGCCGATCACTGCCCCGGTGTCTTCGTCCTCGGCCAGCCAGTACACCGGGCCGCCCTGATGGCGCGGCGTCAGGCGCTCGGCGTCGACGGGCAACATGCCGCGGCCCTGATACAGCTGATTGACGGCCTGCCAATCGGCATCGCTTTGCACCCTGCGAATGCGAAAGCCGCGAAACACCCGGGTTGCCGGGCGATAATCGCTGAACCACAAGCGCAGGGTGTCGGACGGATCCAGGAACAACTGCTGCGGGTCTATCCCGAGGATCTGCTGGGGCGCTGCCACGTAGAGCGCGATGTCGCGCTCGCCGGGCTGCTCATTGAGCAGTTCCTGGGCCAGGGTGGCCGGGTCCGGGAAGGTATGGCCGATCAGCAACCGCCCCCAGCCGCAATGCACGGCAATCGGCTCGGCGGCCAGTGGGCTGCCATCTTCGGCCAGGCGCGCTTGCAGGCGCTCGTAGGTCGGCGCCTGGCCCTTGAGTAAGCGTTGGCTGTACGCCGCGGCATTCGGTTTCATCGATCAGATTCCTTGTTCGCTGAGCCACAGGTTCAGCGCCGCCAACTGCCACAGCTTGGAGCCGCGCAGCGGGGTCAGTTGGCCCTGGGGGTCGGTGAGCAAGCGGTCGAGCATGGCCGGGTTGAACAGGCCACGGTCCTGGCTCGGGTCCAGCAGCAGTTCACGCACCCAGTTCAAGGTGTCGCCTTGCAAGTGCTTGAGGCCGGGCACCGGGAAGTAGCCTTTCTTGCGGTCGATGACTTCGCTGGGGATGACCCGGCGCGCCGCTTCCTTGAGTACCTGTTTGCCGCCGTCGGGCAGCTTGAACTTGCCCGGCACGCGGGCCGATAGCTCCACCAGGCGGTAGTCGAGGAACGGCGTACGCGCTTCCAGGCCCCAGGCCATGGTCATGTTGTCGACCCGCTTGACCGGGTCATCCACCAGCATCACCGTGCTGTCCAGGCGCAGGGCCTTGTCCACCGCGGCATCCGCGCCCGGCATGGCGAAATGTTCGCGCACGAAATCACCGGCGGCGTCGTTGGCGGTCAGCCATTTCGGCGCGACGGTGGCCGCGTAGTCGTCGTAGCTGCGGTCAAAAAACGCATCGCGGTACGCGGCGTAGGGGTCGCTGGCGCCATCCACCTGCGGATACCAGTGGTATCCAGCAAACAGTTCATCGGCGCCCTGGCCGCTCTGCACTACCTTGCAATGCTTGGCCACTTCCCGCGACAGCAGGTAGAAGGCGATGCAGTCATGACTGACCATCGGCTCGCTCATGGCGCGGAACGCCGCCGGCAATTGCTCGATGATTTCGCTCTCGGCGATGCGCAGTTGGTGATGGCGGGTGCCGTAGTGCTTGGCGATCAGGTCCGAGTACTGGAATTCGTCGCCGCGTTCGCCACCGGCATCTTCAAAGCCGATGGAAAAAGTCGACAGGTCCTGCACGCCAACTTCACGCAGCAGACCGACGAGCATGCTCGAATCGACACCACCGGAGAGCAGCACGCCTACATCCACAGCGGCGCGTTGACGGATAGCCACGGCTTCGCGGGTACTGTCGAGGACGCGGTCGGTCCAGTCTTCAAGGCTGAGGTTCTGCTCATCCTCACGGGGGCCATAGGGCAGGGTCCACCAGGTTTTCTGCTCGGTTTTGCCGCTGGCCTCGATGCGCATCCAGGTGGCGGGTGGCAACTTTTCGATGCCCGCCAGCAAGGTGCGCGGGGCCGGCACCACCGCATGGAAATTCAAATAATGATTAAGGGCCACCGGATCCAGGATCGGGTTGATATCGCCACCCTTGAGCAGCGCCGGCAACGCCGAGGCAAAGCGCAGGCGCTGGCCGGTGCGCGACAGGTATAAAGGTTTCACGCCCAGGCGGTCACGGGCGATGAACAGGCGCTGGGCGTCACGTTCCCAGATAGCGAACGCGAACATGCCATTGAGCTTGGGCAGCAGCGCCTCACCCCAAGCGTGATAACCCTTGAGCAACACTTCGGTGTCGCCGCCGGAATAGAAGGCGTAGCCCAGGGCTTCAAGCTCTTGCCGCAGTTCGGGGAAGTTATAGATCGCGCCGTTGAAAGCCAGGGACAGCCCCAGTTGGGCGTCGACCATCGGCTGGGCTGAGCCGTCCGACAGGTCCATGATTTTCAGGCGACGGTGGCCCAGGGCAATCGGCCCTTGGGCGTGGAAGCCCCATGCGTCGGGGCCTCGGGGGGCGAGGTGATGAGTGATGCGTTCTACCGCTGCCAGGTCGGCAGGTTGATGATCAAAGCGTAACTCGCCAGCTAATCCACACATAAAGTCCTTACCGGTTTTTCCGTTGGGGAGAGGTCAACACATCGCGCGCTGAACGCGCAGGTACCCTGAAACTGACCCAGGCATACCCGTGGAGTTTTAGAACGATAAGTTATAAGCAGTCGGGGCCTCAGGCGCTGGTGAGCATCCACGGCCCGCCGCGGGCTGCGTGGCGGGGGCGTTAGATAGGTCAAGGTTGCACGCAAATTATGGGGCGGTAGCCCGCGCAAACCAGCAGGTATTCAAACCCATTCCCGGCGGCGGCGGGCATATGGTGGAGCGTCATTATTCAAGGTTGTCATGGAGGTCATGGATGTCACAGGTAAGTGAGGTGGTTACGCCAACGGTGTGGGCGCAGTTGCCCGGCAAACTGCTGGAGGCCACCCAGGATTTGGATATAACCCAAGTTTTGCTCGACCGGTTGCCCGGCTGGATGGTTCATGCCGACGCCCGCAGCCTGGCGCATATCAAGCGTGAGCATGAGGACAGTGAGGTATTGCGCGAGACGCTCGATAGGCTATTGAAAAACCTGGAGCCGCTCGACGAGTTCTGCAGCGAGCGACTTGAAGCATTGCTGCTCTCCAAGGGCCAGCAGTTGGATGTAAAGCACGATGTGCTGGAGTTGCCCCATCGCTCGATGACTAACGCCAACCCCGACCTGCTTGGGCCGCTGTTGATGACGGTGACGGTCGAGAAGCGCACGCTGCTGCAGGCCGCTATGCAGAATTTCAGCGCCTCCCAGGCTGAGGACGGCGGCTTGGGCATCGGTGCACTGGTGCGCGACGTCGGTACGGGGCTTGAGGTCGAGTCCATGAGTGCCGTCGAGTTTGCCGGCTATTGTCGTGAGTTGGACCTGGGGGCGGCCTATCAGCAACATCTGCGCGAGGTCTTCGACTTGCCCGCCCCTGGCGAGGTGACGACGGTGGATGCCTATAACCCGTCCGCCAGGGACATTGGCCGGCTCAAGCTGAGTGACATGCGCCTGGACCTGCATGTCGCCATGGGCAAGGGGCATGTGACCACGCAGACCGGCACGCTGTTATTCAAGGTGCTGTGGTCGGGCAGGGACACTTATCCAACCCGCGACCTGTTGCTGGAGGGCCGTGCTCTGGTCTGGCATGGATTGAACATCGACCAGGCATGCGCATGGAGCGTGCTGGTATTTTCCGGCAGCACCGGCCAGGGCCTGTCCCCGGGGCGCTGCGTGGTGTACATGCCCAACGATCCAGCCCGCCCATGGTTCGAGTACGACACCTTGGCGGCGTTCAAGGGCTATCTGTCGTCCAAGCTGCAGGAGCCAGCCTATCGCGAATTTTTCAAGGGCTATCTGGACGAATCCGAGCGCGTGGACTTTTTCCAGCGTTTTGATACCCGTAAAGCCGTGGAAAGCCTTGAGGCGGTGTCGGTCACCGTCGGTGTGTCGCGGTTTTTTTTCGATGCCTATGTCGGCAAGGCGCAATTGGATGCCAGGGTACTGGCGGTGCCGGTGGCGGAGGTAGACGAGGAGGCTCGCAGATCGCTGAACGAACGTTATGTGGAGCTGGGCCTGACATTGGCCAATATTGCCGGTTTTTTTGTGCCGGGCCTGGGCCAGTTGATGCTGGGGGTAGGCGTGGGTCAACTGCTGGGCGAGGTCTTCGAGGGCGTCCAGGATTGGCGACACGAGCACAAGACCCAGGCACTGGAGCATATGACCAATGTGGCCACAGGCATCGCGTCAATGGCACTGTTGGCAGCCGGGGGCAAAGTTGTCGGCGCCTTGTTCAAGGGCGCTTCGAGCACGCCGGCAAGTTATTTCGAGCAGTTCGAGGCGGTCAAGTCCGCCCAGGGGCAATCACGGTTGTGGCGACGTGATCTGCGCCCCTACCAGCAGTCGGTGACTCCTGAGGTGCTTGCCAACCCTAGCTACAAAGGCATTTACCAATATCAAGGGCGCTCTTATATCGCGATTGACGGCGCGATCTACCGGGTGTTTTTCGATGCGGGCATCGGTCGTTGGCGCGTGCTGCATCCGGTGCGTGAAGCGGCCTATTGCCCGCTGCTGGAGCACAACGGCTTCGGCGGCTGGCGTCATCAGGCCGAGCAGGTCGAACAGTGGAACAGCCCGAACTATGTACTTGAGCGCTTGTCGCCCGGCTTGAGATCACTGCCCGATGGCCGCCTGGACGAAATCATCAGCACCACCAACAGCCGGTTGCCCTGGTTACGCCAACTGGCGCAGTACAACCAGCCCTTGCCGCAGCGGCTGCGCGACTGTGTGATGCGTTGGCGCCAGGAGCAATTGATCCGCGACCTGGCCTGGCAACTGGAATTCCAGAGCCAGCCAGATGCCGGTACGGGGACCGTGCAAATGCTGGCCTTGCCGATGCTGGAAGGGTGGCCCAAGGGGCGGTTTTTCGAGCTGCTGGACGCCGAGGGTAATTTGCTCAAGCGCTATCCCGACACCGCTCCATTCGATTACGAAGACATGAGCATCCACGTCAGTGAGCAGCAACTCAAGGACGGCCAGGTGATGCACACGCTGCTCGAGGCCCTCAGCGACAAGGAACGCGACGTGCTGTTGGGCGAAAAAACCGACATCCAGCAGGCCCATAAGCTGCTGCGTACGCGTTTGCTGGCGGGGGTAAAACGGCATTACCGCACGCTGTTCGACCAGCTCTGCGAACATGCTGATCGGCCCGCTTCGGGCATTGCCGGCGTGCTCAAACACCGCTTCGCGCAATTGCCCACCGGGATGGCCGAGGAGCTATTGGCCCAGGCGTCGTCATGGGAACGCCTGTATTTGCGCAATACCGCCAGCGTGCCCTTGCGCCTGTCGCAGCGTGCCAGGCAGGCGTGGCGCGAGCTGCAGGAAGACCGTGCGGTGGCCGGCTTCTACCTGCCGCCGTTGGCCACCGAATCGACTCAACGCCTGGCGGTCAGCCTGCTGGGGCGGTTACCGGGATGGCCGGCGCAGCTGCGCGTGCAAGTGCATGAGCAGACGTTGGACGGTGCCTTGATTGGCAAGCTGGAAAATGCCACGGCGACCCGCCTGCGCAAGGTAGTCAAGTCTGGTCAGGGCTACCAGGCTTTCGATGAGCAGGGTCGCTCCCTGCATGAGCCGCTGCCAGGCCCGTTGGGCTTTTACCAGGCACTGTTGAACACGCTTTCAGCCACAGAGCGCACCGGCCTGGGGATTTACTCCACCGGCGAGCGGGGCGCCACGCAGTTGCAGTTGAGGTTACGCTGGCGGGTCGGGGATGAGCGTGACCTGGTGGCTGGGCATCTGCGGCGTGTCTCTGCCGAATCCTTGCCGTCGTGGGGCGAAGGTTGCGTGCAGGCGTCACCGCCGCAGGTTACGCCGCAGCCGGCGGCACTGGTCCGCAAGGTGAAAAAACTCTACCCCTTGCTCGATGATGCCCAGGCTTCAAGCCTGATCGAAAGCCTGGGGGCTGATCACATGGCACGTGCCCGTGCGGTCAAGGGCCTGCAGGACGACTATGAAACCCTGCGCTCAGTGCTCAGCACCTGGCGCCATGACCGCGCCGCGCTGACGAAAATCCCGGGCACGCCAGCGGACGCGCGGTTCAGTCGCAAGATCATCGTGCAGCGCATCAAAGACTGTTGGCGAAGGATGACCGGATTGAACGAAGAAGCCAGCCTGTCACTTGATGAAATGATCGGCGGGCCGCTGCCCACCTTGCCACCCCAGATCAAGTTCGAGCACGTGCGCAAACTGACAATGAAGAACATGGGGGTGGGGGATGAGGTGGGGTATTTCCTCAAGCACTTCACCGGGCTGACGTCCCTCGAGTTGTCGGGTAACCGCTTGACGCGCTTGCCGGAGGCGCTGTCGCGAATGCCGCAGTTGCAAGCCTTGTACCTGGATGACAATCAACTGGCGTTGACCGCCTACACGCGCACCAAGCTGGCAGACCTGCGCAACCTGAGGATCATGAACCTGGCGGGCAACCCGCTGATTGACCCGCCCAGGGTCGATCACCTGTTCGACCTGCACCAACTGATCTTGCGTGACTGCCGGCTCAAGAGCTTTCCCGAACACTTGTGGCGCTTGCCCTACCTGACCAGTGTGGACCTGCGCGAGAACGACATTACCGAGCTGCCGGCTTGGTTGTTCACGGCGCCTCGACAACGCACCCAAGGTATCAACTTGCGCCACAACCCCTTGTCGGCCTCCACCAGCCGGCAAGTGCTCGATTACCGTCGCCAGCGCGGCGTGGGCATGGGCTTTTACGAAGACGATATTGCGCGTTTGAACGAGCAGGCCGCTCGCGAGTTGTGGATGCCGGATTTGCGGCTGGCCGACTACGCGCCAAAAGAGGTGATATGGCGGATGTTGAAGGATGACAGGTCCAGTGACGGCTTGTTCAAGTTGCTGGCCGAGCTGGGCGGCGCGGCTGACAGCGAGCATGTGCGTGAAGACATGTCCCGGCGCGTATGGCGTGTACTCGAGGCGACCAGCCAGCGCGATGAACTGGCTACTGAAGTGTTCGACCGGGCCGCTACCCCATACAACTGCGATGACGGCGCGGCGGTGAGCTTCAGCGCCCTGGAAATCCTGGTTGAGATCAGCGATGCGCGCCGGCAGGTCGAGGGCGGCCAGTTGTCTGCCAGGCCGTTGTTGGCGTTGGGGCGCGGCCTGTATCGGCTTGATCGCCTGGAAAGCATTGCGCGCAATCACAGCATCGCCAACCCCGGCGGCGATCCGTTGGAAGTCAGCCTGGCCTACCGCACCGGCCTGGCCAGCCGTTTCTATCTGCCAGGGCAGCCTAGGCACATGCGTTATGCCGGCTTGAGCGGTGTCACCCCGGCGGCGCTGAGCGATGCGGAAATCAAAATCAAGGCCGCAGAGGTTTCACCCGAGCTGTTGCGTTTTCTCAATGACCTGCCGTTCTGGACGGATTACCTCAAGCGCGCCTATGCCGCCAGTTTCAGAACCCTTAACGAGCCGTTCGAAGCGCGGATGCAAGAGGTGTTCGAACAAGGCGATGACCTTGAGGACGAGGTCTTCAGGTCGCGCATGAACGGCATTCTGCAGGAGCAGGCCACCGCCGAACAGGTGGCCTTCGAGCGCCTGACCCTGGCGGCCATGCGCGCTGACGAACTGGGGGTGTGCGAGATTCGCTAGGCAGGGTTCATGGGGTCTGCCGGGGCTTGCCGCGAATCAATTCACGCAAGGCGAAGCGGTTGGGATGGCACGCTTGAGCCACGCTGGCGGGCAACGGCAGCGGTTCATTATCCAGCCAGGCCGCCAACAGTTCTGCCGACAAGGGCGCGGTGATCAGGCCGCGTGAGCCATGGCCGCTGTTGATGTACACGCCGTCCAGCCAAGGGCAGGGCGTATCGGGCACTTGCCGGGCATCCCGGGCGAGTACGCCGTAGGCTTGGGCGAAGGCCGCTGCATCGGCCAGCGGGCCGACGATGGGCAGGTAATCGGGGCTGGTGCAGCGAAATGCCGCACGCCCCTGCAGGCTTTCCAGTGGTGCGCTGTCAGCATGCAGGGCTTGCAGCAGGGGCTGGGAAATTTCCCGTAGCAGGCTCAGGTTATCGACATGTTCGGCCAGGGTGGGCGTCAAGTCGTCGCTGTTGAACGCAAAACTGGCCCCCAGGGTATGTTCGCCCAGACGTGCGGGGGCGACGTAGCCCTGGGCGCAGACCACCGTGCTCAAGCGTTGGCTTTCAGTGGTTTGCGGCAAGCGGGTGATTTGCCCGCGAATCCGCTTGAGGGGCAGGGCGGCACTGAAGGGGAAGCGCTTGACCTCGGCGGCCCCGGCGAGGATCACCACCGGTGCACTGGCGATCAACGCCTCGGCATCACGGGCCTGCCATTGGCCGTCGACCTGCTGCAAAGTCAGCGCCTCCTGATGAAGGCGCACCTCAATGCCTGGATGGCGGGCCTGCCACTCGCACAACGCTGGCGGATGGACCCAGCCGCCCTCGGGGAAAAACAACCCGCCCTGGTCCAGCGCCACCCCAGCGAAGGCTTGGGCCTGGGCCGCATCGACCGGGTGCAACAGGTCCGTGGCAAAGGCCTGCGCCAGTTGTGCCTGGCGCTCGGCCTCCTTGGGGTTGAACGCCAGTTGCAGCACGCCGCAAGCGTCCCAATCCACGCCACGCTGCAGTTGTTCGAGCAGCCTGCGGGTATAACCGAACCCGCTGACAATCAACTGCGACAGTGTGGTGCCATGGGCCGACAGCTTGAGGTACAGCACCCCTTGCGGGTTGCCGGACGCCTCCTGGGCCAGCGCCGCATGCCGCTCCAGCAGGCACACCTGCCAGCCCCGTGCCGCCAGGCTGGCCGCGGTGGCACAACCGGCCAGCCCCGCACCGATCACCAGGGCGCGGCGTTCTGCGTAGTGGGTTGTTGGGCGGGCGAACCACGGTGGTGTAGCCGTGGGCCTGGGAATATCGGCTGGCCAGCCGACGAACTCACCGCGCAGGATTTCCCACTTGTGGCCGATGCCCGGCGTGCGCTTCATCTTGAAGCCCGCCGCGTTGATCAGCCGTCGCACCCAGCCGGTACTGGTGAAGGTGCTGATGGTCGAGCCCGGCGCCGCCAGGCGCGCCAGTTCGGCGAACAGCTCGGCGGTCCACATATCGGGGTTTTTCGCCGGGGCAAAGCCGTCGAGGAACCACGCATCGATCTGTGCATCCAGTTGCGGCAGTTGCTCCAGGGCATCGCCGATCAACAGGGTCAGGGTCACGCGACCGTGGCCCAGCACCAGGCGCTGGAAGCCCTGATGGATGGCGATGTATTGCGCCAAGAGTTGTTCGGCCAAGGGTTGCAGTTCAGGCCAGAGGGCCAGGGCACGTTGCAGGTCAGGGTGGCTGAGCGGGTATTTTTCCACGCTGACAAAATGCAGCTGCGCACCGGCTGCGGCGTGCTGCTCGAACAGTTGCCAGGCGCAGAGGAAATTCAAGCCGGTGCCGAAGCCGGTCTCGCCAATCACCAGTCGCCCTCCCGCAGGCAAGGCGGCGAAGCGCTCCTGCAGGCGGTTTTGCTCAAGGAACACATAACGGGTTTCTTCAAGGCCCGACTGGTCGGAGAAGTACACATCGTCGAACACCCGCGAGTGCGGGCGGCCTTGGTCATCCCAGTCGAGCTGGGCGTGGGTGATGGGGTTCATGGCGGCTCATAAAGGAAAGCGGGCAAAGACAAGGCGGCCATTCTAGCCGATCAACAGGGGTTGAATTGACCCAAGACAAGCGCGGGTGGAATTTCCTGCCCCAGGTCGTTGCCCAATCCGCTAGTCTTGAGCCATCTTGAAACGGAGCTGCCCATGTTCGAATCCGCCGAAATCGGTCACGCCATCGACAAAGACACCTATGACGCCGAAGTGCCGGCCCTGCGCGAAGCCTTGCTGGAGGTGCAGTACGAACTGCAGCAGCAGAAACGCTTCCCGGTGATTATCCTGATCAACGGCATCGAGGGCGCCGGCAAGGGCGAGACCGTCAAGCTGCTCAATGAGTGGATGGACCCGCGCCTGATCGAAGTGCGTACCTTCGACCAGCAGACCGACGAGGAACTGGCGCGCCCACCGGCCTGGCGCTACTGGCGGCAGCTGCCGGCCAAGGGCCGCATGGGTATCTTTTTCGGCAATTGGTACAGCCAGATGCTGCAAGGCCGGGTGCATGGGCAGATCAAGGACGCCCGGCTCGACCAGGCCATTGCCGGTGCCGAGCGCCTGGAAAAAATGCTCTGTGACGAAGGCGCGCTGATTTTCAAGTTCTGGTTCCATCTGTCCAAGAAGCAGATGAAGGCACGCCTCAAGGCCCTGGCCGACGACCCGTTGCACAGCTGGCGCATCAGCCCGCTGGACTGGCAGCAGTCCAAGACCTACGACAAGTTCGTGCATTTCGGTGAGCGCGTGCTGCGCCGTACCAGCCGGGATTACGCGCCGTGGCATGTGATCGAAGGGGTGGACAGCAATTACCGCAGCCTTACCGTGGGCAAGATCCTGCTCGAAGGCCTGCAAAATGCCTTGAAAATGCCCAAGGGCAAGGCCAGCGGCATGAACCCGGCGCCGCTGCCGTCGGCCGTAGACCAGGTAAGCCTGCTCAACAGCCTCGACATGACCCTGCGCCTGGACAAGGACGACTATGAAGAGCAACTGATCACCGAGCAGGCGCGCTTCTCCGGCCTGATGCGCGACAAGCGCATGCGCAAGCACGCGTTGGTCACGGTGTTCGAGGGCAACGACGCGGCGGGCAAGGGCGGCGCGATCCGTCGTGTGGCCGCCGCCCTGGACCCGCGCCAGTACCATATCGTGCCGATTGCCGCGCCCAGCGAAGACGAACGCGCGCAACCCTACCTGTGGCGGTTCTGGCAGAAGATCCCGGCACGCGGCATGTTCACCGTGTTCGACCGTTCCTGGTATGGCCGTGTGCTGGTGGAACGCGTCGAGGGCTTCTGCACCCCGACGGACTGGATGCGCGCCTATGGCGAAATCAATGATTTCGAGGAGCAGTTGCGCGATGCTGGCGTGATCGTGGTCAAGTTCTGGCTGGCCATTGATAAGCAAACGCAGCTGGAACGTTTCCAGGCCCGTGAAGAGATCCCGTTCAAGCGCTTCAAGATCACCGAGGACGACTGGCGCAATCGCGACAAATGGGACGACTACCGTGCAGCCGTGGGCGACATGGTTGATCGCACCAGCACCGAGGTGGCGCCCTGGACCCTGGTGGAAGCCAATGACAAGCGCTGGGCGCGGGTCAAGGTGCTGCGCACCATCAATCGTGCGTTGGAAGACGCATTCGATAAAACCGACAAGCACGACAAAAAGAAAAAGAAATAGCGCGGATCGAACAATGGTCCAAATGTGGGAGGGGGCAAGCCTCCTCCCACATTGGATCGCCACACATCAGGTAGACCGTGTGTTGGCCCCATGCTTTTGCATTTATGCAGTGAATGATCATCGCAGCCGGCCGGGCCTGGCTCTATCCTCGATCCACAACCACAAGATCGAGGTAAGCCCATGCGTGAAGTAGTGATCGTCGACAGCGTGCGAACCGGCCTGGCCAAGTCCTTTCGTGGCAAGTTCAACCAGACCCGCCCCGATGACATGGCGGCCCATTGCGTCAACGCGCTGCTGGCCCGCAATGGCATCGATCCGGCCACCGTGGAGGATTGCATCGTCGGCGCCGGCTCCAACGAAGGCGCCCAGGGCTATAACATCGGGCGTAATGTGGCGGTGCTCTCGCAACTGGGTACCGGCACGGCGGGCATGACCCTCAACCGTTTCTGTTCGTCGGGCTTGCAGGCGATTGCCATCGCCGCCAATCAGATTGCCTCGGGCTGCAGCGACATCATTGTCGCCGGTGGTGTGGAGTCCATCAGCCTGACCATGAAAAGCGTCAACACCGACAACCTGATCAACCCACTGCTCAAAGAGCAGGTGCCGGGCATCTATTTCCCCATGGGGCAGACCGCCGAAATCGTCGCCCGCCGCTATCAGGTCACCCGCCAGGAGCAGGACATCTACGCCCTTCAGAGCCAGCAGCGCACTGCCCAGGCCCAGGCCGATGGCTTGTTCAATGATGAAATCGTGCCGATGGCGGTCAAGTATAAGGTCGAGGACAAGCACAGCGGTGAAGTGCAGATCCTCGATGGCGTGGTGGACCGCGACGACTGCAACCGCCCGGACACCACACTGGCCAGTCTCAGTGGTTTGAAACCGGTATTTGCCGAAGATGGCTCGGTGACGGCGGGCAATTCCTCGCAGCTCTCCGATGGGGCTTCAATGACCCTGGTGATGAGCCTGGAAAAAGCCCTGGCATTGGGGCTCAAGCCCAAGGCATTTTTCCGTGGCTTTACCGTCGCCGGCTGCGAGCCGGACGAAATGGGCATCGGCCCGGTGTTCTCGGTGCCCAAGCTGCTCAAGGCCAAGGGCTTGAAGGTGGCGGATATCGACCTGTGGGAGCTCAATGAAGCCTTTGCTTCGCAGTGCCTGTATGCACGCAACCGCCTGGAGATCGATAACGCCAGGTACAACGTCAATGGCGGCTCGATCTCCATCGGCCACCCGTTCGGCATGACCGGGTCGCGGCAGGTGGGGCATTTGGTGCGGGGGCTGCAACGCCGTAATTTGCGCTACGGCATTGTCACCATGTGCGTGGGCGGCGGCATGGGCGCTACTGGGCTCTTCGAAGCCGTAAGCTGATCAAAATGTGGGAGGGGGCTTGCCCCCGATGGCGACCTGACAGCCGGCCAGCATGTTGGATTAGATCGAGTACATATCCATTCCTGCGGTAACGGCCACTTAGGGTTCCGCTCTTACAGCGGCTCACTTTTGGAAGGACCCAAAAGTGAGCAAAAGGTCCTCGCCCCACCACTCGGCACCTCGCCCAGGCTCGGTGTGCCCGTAATCCGCCATGGATTTGGGGGGCCGCCGCCACGCGCCATCCATGGCGCGGGGCGGCTATCAAGAGCGGCTCGCTTCGCATCGTGGTTACTGAGGGTCGCTACGTCAGAGTTGTATAGATAACCATGGCTATCGGGGGCAAGCCCTAATGCCAGTCAGTTAAGCGAACGAAATGCTCAAAGCGGCGAAGATCAAATGTGGGAGGGGGCTTGCCCGCGAAGACGTCGGCCCAGCAAACATTGATGTTGGCTGACCCACCGCTATAGGGAGCAAGCCCCCCTCCCACATTTGGCCATCCACGTATCCGAATCTGGTCACTTACCCCTAGAATGGCTGCTCCTCCACCTCTGGCTTTTTTTGGGGCACTCATGCACATCTCTTCCGGCCGCTGGGTCTACGGTTTCTTGCTGACTCTGCTGACCGCCTTTCTGTGGGGCATTCTTCCGATCAAGCTCAAGCAGGTCCTGCAGGTCATGGACCCGATCACCGTCACCTGGTTTCGTCTCACAGTGGCCGGCACTTGCTTGTTCGTGTACCTCGCCGCCACCAAGCGCCTGCCCAGCCGCAAGGTGCTCGGCCCCAAGGGCGGTTGGCTGGTGGCCATGGCGGTGTGCGGGCTGGTGGGTAACTACGTGCTGTATCTGGTTGGCCTTAAGATGCTCAGCCCCGGCACCGCCCAATTGGTGGTGCAGATGGGCCCGATCTTCCTGATGATCGCCAGCGTGTTTGTCTTCAAGGAGCGTTTCAGCCTGGGGCAGGTCCTCGGCCTGGTGCTGCTGATTATCGGCTTCGGCCTGTTTTTCAATCAGCGCCTCGTGGAGTTGCTGACGTCCCTGGGCACTTATACCGCCGGGGTGCTGACCATCCTGCTGGCCACCTCGATCTGGGTGTTCTATGCCTTGGGCCAGAAGCAATTGTTGACGGTATGGAATTCCTTGCAGGTGATGATGGTGATCTACCTGTTCTGCGCGTTGCTGCTCACGCCGTGGGCGCATCCCCTGGAGGCGTTGCAGTTGAGCCCCCTGCAAGGCTGGCTGTTGCTGGCGTGCTGCATGAATACGCTGGTGGCGTATGGCGCGTTTGCCGAAGCGCTGGCCCACTGGGAGGCGTCGCGGGTGAGTGCGACCCTGGCGTTGACGCCGCTGGTGACCTTTGTCGCGGTGGCGCTGGCGGCGTGGCTGTGGCCGGATTATGTCCAGGCCGAAGAGATCAACGCCCTGGGCTACTTCGGCGCATTCGTGGTGGTCTTGGGGTCAGCTGCAGTCGCCCTGGCGCCGTCGCTGCTCGCCGGGCTCAAGGCCCGGCGGCTGCGCATGGCGGTTTAGCTACCGAGCATGTTTTCCGGACGTACCCACTGGTCGAACTCGGCGTCGGTGAGGTAGCCCAGCTCCAGCGCGGCTTCGCGCAGTGTCAGCCCTTCGGCGTAGGCTTTCTTGGCGATCTCTGCCGATTTGTCGTAGCCGATATGCGGGTTGAGTGCGGTGACCAGCATCAGCCCGCGCTCCAGGTGTTCGGCCATTTTCTCGGCGTCGGGCTCAAGACCGGCGATGCAGTGCTCCTGGAAGTTGTTGCAGCCGTCGGCCAGCAGGCGGATCGATTCGAGCAGGTTATGGATGATCACCGGCTTGTACACATTCAACTGTAAGTGCCCTTGGCTGGCGGCCATGCTGATGGTCACGTCGTTGCCCAGCACCTGGCAGGCCAGCATCGACAGCGCTTCGCACTGGGTGGGGTTGACCTTGCCCGGCATGATCGAACTGCCCGGTTCGTTGGCCGGTAGCTTGACTTCGGCCAGGCCGGCCCGTGGGCCTGAACCTAGCAGGCGCAGGTCATTGGCGATTTTCATCAGCGCTACGGCCAGGGTTTTCAACGCGCCGTGCAAGGTCACCAATGGCTCATGGCCGGAGAGGGCGGCGAATTTGTTCGGCGCGGTCACGAAGGGCAGGCCCGACAACGCTGCCAGCTCGGAAGCAATCGCCTCGCCAAAGCCGTGGGGTGCATTGAGCCCGGTGCCCACCGCTGTGCCGCCTTGGGCCAGCTCGCACACGGCGGGCAGGGCACTGCGGATCGCCCGCTCTGCGTAATCGAGCTGGGCGATAAACGCCGAGAGTTCCTGGCCGAAGGTGATCGGCGTGGCGTCCATCATGTGGGTGCGCCCGGTCTTGACCAGCTTCATATGCCGTGCAGCCAGCTCCGCCAGGCCACCGGACAAGGTCGCAATCGCCGGCAGCAACTGCTGATGCACCGCCTGCACTGCAGCAATGCTCATGGCAGTAGGGAAGCAGTCGTTGGAGCTCTGGGAGCGGTTGACGTGGTCATTGGGATGCACCGGGCTCTTGCCGCCGCGGTTATTGCCTGCCAGTTCGTTGGCGCGACCGGCGATCACTTCATTGGCGTTCATGTTGCTCTGGGTGCCACTGCCGGTCTGCCAGACTACCAGAGGGAACTGGTCGTCATGTTGACCCTCGAGGATCTCGTCGGCGGCCTGTTCGATCAGCCGGGCGATATCGGCGGGCAGGTCGCCGTTGCGGTCATTGACCCGGGCGGCGGCCTTCTTGATCAGGGCCAGGGCATGCAATACCGCCAGCGGCATACGTTGCTCGCCAATCGCGAAGTTGACCAGCGAACGTTGGGTTTGCGCGCCCCAATACGCATCATCAGGGACCTGTACTTCTCCCAGGCTGTCGGTTTCGATACGGCTCATCGGGCACCCTCCTTATCCAGTCGTGATTGGTCAGTTTAGGCCCTGACGGCTGCCGTGGGTTCCCTAAATCGGTATTTGTGCCATTGCGCCCCGCAAAACCAGGGCCTGCGTGGGGTGGGGTTGAGCCGCGAGGTTTTTTAGGCGCAGAATGGGCGCCCTTGGGGTCTTACCTCGCCTGCTAGAAAAGGAAACTCGATGACTCGTCTTCGTGCCATCTGTACCGCGGTTGCTCTGGTTTGCGCCAGCGGCCAGGTTTTTGCCGATACCGCCAGCCACAACGCCAGTGCCGAAGCCTTCCTTACCCTGGCCCATGCTGACAAGCTGGGGACCCCGGTGTACATGCAAGTGCAGCAAATGTTCGCCCAGCGCTTCGAACAGACCAAGGCGCCTGCCGCCAAGCAGTCTGTACTGGACAGCTACCAGGCCAAGGCCAACGCTGCCCTGGACCAGGCTATCGGCTGGCCGAAGCTTAAACCGGACATGGTCAAGCTCTACACCACCAATTTCAGCGAATCGGAACTCAAGGACCTGGTAGCTTTCTACCAGTCGCCACTGGGCAAGAAAGTCCTGGAAAAAATGCCACAACTGACCCAGCAATCGGCCCAGATGACCCAGGCCAAGCTGGAAAGCGCGGTGCCGGTGGTGAACAAGCTGTTGGAAGACATGACCAACGAGCTGACGCCAAAAGCCGCCGCACCGGCCAAGAAGAAGTAAGCAGGAATGACCATGCAACAGCGTATCGAAACGGCGCTCGCCGCCCTGGAGCCGCAACACTTGGACGTGCTGGATGAGAGCCATATGCATAGTCGTGGGTTGCAGACCCACTTCAAGGCCGTGCTGGTCAGCTCGCAGTTCGAGGGGCTCAACCGCGTCAAGCGCCACCAGAAGGTCTACGCCACCCTGGGTGACCTGATGAGCGAGTTTCATGCGTTGGCGCTGCATACCTATACGCCTGATGAATGGGCGAAAATCGACGCAGCCCCGGCCTCGCCGACCTGCGCCGGCGGGCATTGAGCGCAGCCCCGACCCGCGCGAGCGGGTCGGGGCGATGCCAGTACCTGGATACACAAAACATCCTCCAGCACCACCTTTCTCCACACCTCATCCCTAGGCTTTCAGGATTACATATCCAGCACTAAGGTCTTGAGGTCATGTCTGCTTCCATCCATCGAAACACGCCGTCCCTGGCTGCATTCGACCCGCGTGGGTTAACTGTTCGTAACATCGATTACCACCGCTCAAGCGCAGAGGTTGAACCGCAGGCGCGCATTCATCGTCAGGTGTTTGGCAGTACGGGCATGATGATTGAACAATGGGACCCACGTCTGTCGCAGTTGTCACGCTCTCAGCCTGCCACCCCGGCTAATCAACGCACGGTCTATAGCCTTGGCGGACAAGTGTTGCGCACCGACAGCGTGGACGCCGGCTGGCGACTGACACTGATGGGCGAAGCCGGGAATTTACTGGAAGAGTGGGATGGGCGTGGCGCTCACCAGACTCATCACTACGATCAATATCTACGCCCGGTCGCCGTCTTCGAGCAGGCGGCCAATGACGAGCAAGCGCTGTGCGTCGAGCGTATTGCCTATGCTTTACCCTCGGCTGAAGAGGCTGCACGCAACCGCTGTGGCCAAGTGGTTCGCCACGATGACGGTGGCGGCTCGGTGTTCCACGAATTCTATGGGCTGCACGCGCAGGTTGAGCAGCAGACCCGACGCTTCCGGCAGGCGGATGCTGCGTTGGATTGGCCCCAAGCCGATGCACAACGCGAGGTGCGCCTGGAGCCCGAGAGGTTCCAGACCTCCATTGGGTTTAACGCGCTGGGTGAACGCTTGCATCACACGGACGCCAAGGGTAATCGCGTCGACTACGCCTATGCCGTTGACGGCCTACCGGCGAGTATCTTCGTCACCCCCATGGGCGGCGCGTCTACGCAGGTGTTGAGCCAGCGCGAATATAACGCAGCCGGCCAGGTGCTCAGTGAACGCGCCGGCAACGGTGTTGTGCGCACCATGCAATACCGCGAGTTCGATGGTCGCTTGCGGCAAATGACCGCCCGTCTGCCCGCACAACCGGGCGCAGCGTTGCAAGACCTGAGCTACGACTATGACGGCGTTGGCAACATCGTGCGCATCGATGACCTTGCCCAGCCGACGCAATGGTCGAGCAACACCCGAATCAGTTCGGCCAGCCTTTATGAGTACGACACGTTATCGCAACTGACCAAGGCCACCGGCCGCGAAACCGCCGGCAATACCGCCGGTCCTGCGTTACCGGCGAGGGTGGCGTTTGGCTCGACAGACGACAGCGTATGGCGTCGCTACACCCAGCGGTTCAGCTATGACGTTGCCGGCAATTTGCTTGAGTTGCAGCATGTGCCCAGCAGCGGCACGGGCTTCACGCGGCAGATGAGCGTGGCCGCAGGCAGCAATCATTTTCTGCCGCAGGCCTATGGCAAGACCGCGCCCGGGTTGGGGCAGGGCTTTGACGACAACGGCAATCTGCAAACGCTGGGAGGCGATCAAAAGATGGCTTGGGATGTGCGCAATCAACTGGTGCGCCTCACGCAGCTGCGGCGTGAGGGCGGCAACGACGATGAAGAACGCTACGCCTACGATGCCACCGGTCGGCGCATCCTCAAACGCCGGGTCTCCCAGGCCCGGGGCGTGGTGCATACGGCCGAAGTGCGCTACTTGCCGGAACTGGAAGTTCGCCATGACAGCGCAACGGGTGAGCAACTGAATGTACTCAACCTCGATGTCGGTACTACCACCGTCCGCGTCCTGATTTGGGATCGCCACCCCTCGGGCGTCCGCCAGGATGCGCAGATCCGTTACGGCTTATCGGACCACTTGGGCAGCAGCACTATGGAGCTGGGCGAGCAGGCGCAACTGCTTAGCCAGGAAAGCTATTATCCCTACGGCGGTACCGCGTGGTGGGCGGCGAAAAGCGCCAGCGAGGCGAGCTATAAATTCATCCGTTATTCGGGCAAGGAGCGCGATGCCAGTGGGCTGTCCTACTACGGCTTCAGGTATTACGCGCCGTGGTTGTATCGCTGGATCAGCCCGGACCCGACCGGCGATGCTGACGGTTTGAATTTGTACGCCATGGTCGGCGGCAACCCCGTCAGCAAGATCGATGAGCAGGGGCTGACGGCGACACCGGCTTTGGAACAACCTCGGCAGACTCAACTACGCAGGCTTTCCATCAGTCGCAGGCTCGCGCATATGCAGCTCATTTTGCGACCCAGGATACAAGCGGCTTCATCGGCTGCGATTCGCGATGGTTTATCCGCCTATATTTCCAATACCTTCTGGACGGGTGTCGATCTGGCGGTGTTCAGCAACATCCAGCCGACGGCGCAACGCAATCAAATCTTGCGCATGACCGTTGCGGCACTGGATGCAGTGTCCACGGCACATATGAGCACTGGTATTGTCGGTAACTGGACGCAATATGCACCCCATGTAGGTGCTGTTCTTGCAGGTGCCGCGGGCATGGGATATGCCGTTTATGGCGACTCGATAGGTGATCAAGCCGAGCACAGCTGGGACCCGGTAGCGGTCCAGCGGTTGGGCGGGCATGTGCGCGCGCTCTCCAGGGAACTCGCGCAGCAGGTCCTCCGTGGGCACGGTACTGGCGTCTCCTGGGGCAGCACGCCCCTGCGCGGCAGGTTGACGCGCACCGCCGGGGCGACGGCGGCCTATGCCCTTGCTACCGTGGCCAACGCGGTATACGGCGGGGAAGTGCCTGCGCTGATGCTACCCAATGTTTCACCTGCAATAGAAGCCTACGATGCAGCGGCGGGAACGATGATTCGTGGCGGTCACCCAACGGCTGTCCACGATCCCCATGGCCAGACCCTGCAGCTGCCAGACCCTGCCGCGACGATGCACGGTGGGCTGAGCAGAATGTTCAATCAGGTGTGGACGCACTGGGCCGCGTCCGGTGTCGAGGCATTGGCCGTTGCGCTGACGGGCTTGCCCATGGCCGCCCAAGGCCGAATGACACGCAACCTTGTGATGGCGGCCCGCGGCATGATTGCCGCGCTGACCGAATGGCGCAGCTTGTTCGTACAGTTCGCCAGGGGCGGATATTCGACCTTGGCGACGAGCTGGCGCCCAAGCCCACGCTCCAGGTAGGGGGGAATGGGCCGCCGTCCTGTCGGGTTGCCACGGATTCAAGCCTGCGTTGACCGTTCCCACTCTGCGTGGGAGCGAACAAAAACTGGAAAGCGCACGCGCTTTGACGATCCGGTCAGCCGGGCACTTATCGTTCGTCTGTCAGTGCTTTGGAGAGGGAGCTTGCAGCTCTTCGTAGGTATCGTTTTCATCCTCATTGACGGTGTACCAGGCCCAATAGGTGGTACGCCGTATGAATCCTGCTGCGGTCAATGTCTTCGTCGGGCGGCCGAGAGGGTCGTAGAACTGTCGGTCGCTGTGGCCCAGCTCACGCATGGAATGATCATTGACGTAGGCGTGCTTGTCAGCGAAGTAGGGGCGGTAGATGCGAATGACCAGGCCCTTGTTGTTGTATTCAACACGCTCGCTGACGCGCCAGCGGGGGTCGGCATGCACTTGGCGCAGCTGTTTCTTGAAAGTGCCGGGTACCGTATCGGGTAGGTTGTCGACCAGCAGGTTGCCCTGGTCGTCGAGCGCATTGGCCAGGCCTGGCTCAGTCTTTTGCTTGGTCTGCAAGGTACGACCAAAGCCATCCCAACAGGTCAAGGTCATGCGGATCTGTTGGGCGGCATCGTCCGGGTAGCGGTCGGCTTGCAACATGAGCCCATGCACCGGGGTCCGGCTGGCTTTGTCGATCAACGCCTGGAGTTGTTTGTCGCTGTCGCTGAGCCCCTGGCGACCGCTACCCTGGCGCGCTCGTGCACTCAGACGTGCCCTCGCACCCGCGCGGATATGCCCGCTGGGGAGCAGATAGGCTTTGGCGACCCACTCCGGCTTGACCATGGCCAAGTCGACCGCGCCCATCCAACTGAACGGGGCGTAGCAGTGTAGGCTGGCCATGCTCTGCAACACGCTTTGCGCGTTTTCTATGGCAAACGCGGGCGTTACATCCTTGAGCGGGCGGTAGCTCTCCAACGCGGCGAAACCCACTGTGAGGTTATGTTCGTGGCCGCGAAAAGTGTTGACGAGCATTTGCCCAAAACCGTCATACAGCGCTTCTTGAATATTGCCATTGGGGTCGACAATTTTTGTCGGCAGCAGCAGGCGATAGTCGTATTCGGCTTTGGTCACACAACCGTCCGGCGTCTTTACACGCACGGTTTGCAGCGTATAGGGGTCATAGTTGAGTGTTGTTTCGCCATGGGCCTTGGTGGTCCGCAGCGCCCTTAACCGATAAAACTGGGTAGCCTTGCCATAGCGCGGAAAGTGCCGGCGAATCGACCATAGACGATTTTCCTCGGGCGGCACCTCGCCGTCGAATAGAAAAAACAGCTCCATGGAGTGATAGCCGCTGTCGCTGAGCTTTTTTACCAGATCAACCGCAGGTTGGTCAGGCATCGCCGGTATGTGCTTGTAGACATTCAGGCCGTTGTCATCCAGCTCTGCGGTTTCCAGGTAGTCAGTCAAGGCCTGGGCATTGGCGACGCCGGGCTCCAGGGTTTTACCGAGGCCACCGGCTTGTCGATAGCGCTGCACCGACAAACTGCTCAGCTCGCGTTTGGCGCCTGCGGCCAATGGCCCGTCGTGGTTGTCGATGAACTTTTCATAGGCGATACGCCCAAGCTCTAACCCACCGGCCGCTGGCGCTTTGCCCAGCACCAGGGCATTGTTTCGTTGGCGGTACGGCAAGGCCAGACGCCAGTTTTGTGCGTCGTCCAGATGAATGTGCTGTGCCAGCGTTTCGCTCAGGTAATAGAACTGCTGTGCGCTGTCATGGGTATCGCGCCACCAACGCTTGTGATACTCATCGACCAGCACGGCGGGTGGTGAGCCGTAGGCGCTGGTACGGCGGGCGTAATGCAGGGTGACACCATGCACCAGGCAGCCATAGGCGTCCCAGCGCAGGTTGATCTGGTGCTGGCACACGGGATCGTCTTCCACCCCTTCATACTGATAGCTGATCGACTCCAGGGCTAATGGCAGTAGCCGGGCATAGGGCGTATGGGCATTGTTCGGCGCCAGTTCGCGGATCAGATAACGCTGTTGCTTGACGCAATAGGGTAGGGTGTCGTGCGCCGGCTCCGCCGCTGCCACCTCCACCCGTAGCACACTGCCGCTGAGTGCACGTGCCACTTCGCGTGCCAACGGTGGCGCAGGATCGCTGATCAAGTCGTCGTGGTGATCCAGCGGCTGTGCCCCGGACGTCGCTTTGTAGCGGCTGACCAGCGTGGGGCCCATGGCTTTGGCCTGGGGGTCGTGAGTGCTATGGCCGAGGGTGGGCATGTCGATGGATTGCCCGGTATGAAACCAGGTTTTGGTGCGCACGGGGGCGCTGAAACCCTGGGTGTGTTGCGTGTCTTTGCTGCTCTCGGTGTCGGTTTGCAGCACAAGCCCGAAACCACCAAATTCGCGGTCCGTGCGGTCGTAATAAGCCTGGCGATAGCGCCAGTGTTGGGTCAGTTGGTTGCCGGTAATCTCGTCTCGTTGGGTTTGTTGGCTGACCAGCAGCAGCGCAAAGGGTAACTGGCTGATCGCAGGTTGGCCCTTGGCATGCAGCTCGCGTTTCTCGTCCAGCCACTCTTGGGCACTGCTGCGATATTTGATCGACGCCTGGGCGCCCATATTGTTGTAGGTGCGCGTGAGCAGCCAGGGCTTCTGGCTGAAAAAGTCATAGCGCCAGTGGCTGGGGGTCTGGTGGGCTGCGGTCAGGATCAGGCTTGGACAGCCCAGGCCGAGCACATCGATAACGCTGACCTGGCAGTGGTTGTCATACTGCACGCCCTCTGGCCAAGGGACGTGGATCGCCTGTGTCTCAAAGCCGTTGCCGCCTTTGTTGAGGAAAATACTCAAGTGAGTGGCGCTCAAATACAGCAGGTCTGCCGCGCCGCCGCCATTGAGGTCGACGAGCAGTACATGCGCCGCATTGAACGTTTGATAACGAAACGGCAATGTAGCCAATACAAAACCCCGGGCGAAACGACCCCGACCCAGGTTCGGCCAACATTTCACCTCGTTATGCCGGATACGCACCAGATGCTGTTGGCCCGTGGCGAGTACATCGCTGAACGCCACCAGTTCATTGGGTGAGTAGGAAATGATCGGCAACCCATCGTCGGGCGTATACGGCACCTCAGTGGCGGGTGCGAAGCCGGATGTTCGGCGATTTTCATACAGGCGTACGCTACGCGGGCCGATCATCGCAAAGTCATGACGGCCTGCCCCCATCAAGTCAGCGAGCATGCCCTGGGGGTGGAAGAACTCCGACGGGAATGCATCGAACGGCGTATAGACTGACCAATTGTGCTGTTCGTCCTGGCTGAAAAAACCGTTGAGCCCGGTCCCGGCCACCAGCCAGTCCAAACGCCCGTCGCCATCCACATCGGCCAGCGCCTGGTGGATGGGCCGCGTGCTGTCGGCGACCGGCACCCGCGTCAACTCCCGCGCCGCACCGTAGCTCACCTCGTCGCTGGTTTGCGGGTGTTGCGGCCTCAGCGGTTCACGGTAATACCAACTGTTGTCTGCGCGATACAACATACCGGGCAGGCCGTCGCCGTACAGATCTACCAGTTGATAACGATCACCGTCATGCAGCTTGGGCAATGCATTGAATGCCTGGTAGCGGTCCGGGTCGACCTTGAGATGGCTCGATTGATGAAAACACTCCAGCGGCGGGCGGCTCACGCTATTGCCCGCGCTGTCGAAGGCCTGCTCATGGACCCCGCTCAACAGGCTGACATGGCTGGGTGCGTGGTATTCCAGCAGCAAGCGCTTGGCCAGTACCGGCTCGGCACCCATTCGCGCTTCTTTGGGGAAGTGGTGAAACATCAGGATCTGGCTGCACCGGCGCAGGGTGCGTAACTCGAAGCCGAAGGCAAAATCCGAGCAGGGGTCGGGTCGTTCCGGCCAATCCCGGATTTTCTGGTACGTCGGCCGCCTATCCAGTTCAAGGGCGCGTTCACCATAATCAAAGAGCAATTGAAAGTGCCAGCCCACGTCCGGTTTATCGTCGGTCTGCCAGAGGTAAAGCTGCTCGTGCTCACGGGCGGTGAAGTTGCCGTAGCAGACACTTTCCAGGTAATGCCGGGCTCGACAATCCCTGGGGTAGCGCGTGTTATCGGTTTCTTTTGTGTAGTGATAATAAATGTGCTCACCGTGGGCATTCAGGCTTTCCTGCAACAACCACTGCGCCACGTGGTGCGCGTGGTCCGGATCGGCAATTCGGGCCAAGGGGGTTTTTCCGTAAAAGTGCTGACTGCCATCGGCACTGTGTATCAGCCAGAAGCCGGCGGTGTCGGTTGCCGATTGCCAGTGTTCGATACGGTCGAAGCGGGTCTCGACCCTGGGGAAGTGGCGGGTGACCGTATACGCGATGGACAGTGGCAAGCCTTTGAATGAAGCAAGGCGGCTGCTGCTGATCACGCCGTTGGCGTCGCGTTCAGGTAGCCAGATTTGCGCGTCGGGGCCCACCAATACATCGTGCATCGTGTAGTCAGGCACGCCATGGGAGGTACGCCGGCTGACGGCGCCCAGGGGCAGCCCCCAGCCCAGGCCGAAGGGGCCGTTACCGGCGCCGCTGTGGTAGGTCAGCGACATGGCCGGCGCATAGCCGCGCGCGGGAGAGATCGGCAAGGGAATTTCAAAGCTTGCTGTACCACTGGAGCCGATATCGCCCCAGCCCTTGCCGGTGCCTTGGATGGCAGCACCGCCTTTGGGCAGTGTCGGGGTATTGACCTGCAGTTTGAGAGTGTCGTCGCTCATGCCTGACCCCAACTGGCTGCGGCGGGGGTGCAAGGGTGTGTGTGGTCAATCAGTTGAGCGAGCAAGGAGCTGCTGTCGGCTTGCATATTCATACGTTCCTTCACTCCCGCCGATGGGTTCGGCGGGCAATGAAAAAACGCTATCACGCAGGTTGACGGGGCCGGGCATAGGTATTTAAACCGCCGCAGCCCAGTATCTGTGGCGATAACGCTTGCTCTCGTTGGGCTGCGTAGCAGTCCCAATGGTATTCAGTCCTTGTAATTAGACACATAAAACATCCTCGTAATACCCCCACTGCACAGAGCAGCTCCCTAGAGTTTTTTTGACCTTAGCTAGTCAGGTCATGAGTTCATGTCTAATTCTTTGCATCGAAATACACCTACCTTGAAGGCCACGGATCCTCGCGGACTGGCTGTACGTACCGTTGAATATCACCGCCAGAGCGTGACCCAGGCTCCGCAGGCACGGGTTACCCGACAGGTTTTTGGGGCCAGTGGTTTTTTGTCCGGTCAGTGGGACCCGCGGCAATGTGCGCGGGGATCTGGCGGTGTGGCATCGCAATCGAACATTTTCAGTCTGTCGGGCGAGACGGTTCGCACCGAGAGCGCCGATGCCGGCTGGCGCCTGATATTACGCGGCGAAGCGGGCCAGCCGTTGCACACCTGGGATTCGCGTCAAGCCCATCAGGAGCAACGCTACGACCGTCTGCTACGCCCGGTGGCAGTATTTGAACAGACTGCGAATGAGCCACGGCCGCGTTGTGTAGAGCGCCTGGCCTATGGGGCAGCCGAGGTGGCCGGCAACCGTTGTGGACGGCTGATTCGTCACGCGGACCCGGCCGGTGTTGTGTTGATGGATGAGTACGGGATCGGTGGGAACGTCATCAAGCAGACTCGACGGTTTCGCATGGACACTTCGGCAGTTGACTGGCCATCGAGCGATGACAATCAAGCTGAACAGCTGGAAACCAAAGCCCATACCACGACCTGGCGCTACGATGCCTTGGGGGCGCTGCTGGAGCAGATCGACGCCAGGGGCAATCGCCGGCACTGGCGCTATGGGCGGCAAGGTTGGCTGCAGGAGGTTGCGCTGACCCTGCGTGAGGGTACACGCCAAGTGTTGATGAACCAGCGCGTGTACAACGCCAGCGGCTTGGTGGAGTCCGAACGGCTAGGCAATGAAGTCACCAAAGTGGCGAAATACGCCGCTGAGGATAATCGTTTGCTGCAGTTGACGGTGTATCGCAAGGGCGAGGCTATCCAGCCTTTACAGGACCTTGTGTACGAGTACGACCCGGTCGGTAATATCCTCAGCCTCAGCGACCAGGCCCAGCCGACTCAATGGCACAGCAATGCGCGCATTGATGCGGTCAGTCGTTACCAGTACGACAGTCTTTACCAGTTAACCCAGGCCAGCGGTCGGGAAAATGCTGTTGGCAGCGGTGGTCAGGCAGCCCCGGGGCGGGTGGCGTTTGGTGCAACCGGCGACGGACTCTGGCGCAATTACACCCAGCATTATACCTACGACGAGCATGGCAACCTGACACGCCTGCGCCATGTGGCGAGCAGTGGCGCAGGGTATACCCGGGACATGAGTGTAGCGGTGGGCAGCAATCGCGCCTTGTCGGTCACTGACGGTGCGGCGCAACACTGGGCGACGATGTTTGATGCCAACGGTAACCAGCAATCGCTGGGCGGCGGCCAACGGTTAGGCTGGAACGTGCGTAATCAACTCACCCATGCCACCCAGGTGCGGCGTGAACAGGGTGATCCTGATGTGGAAAATTACCTCTACGACGGCCAGGGCCAGCGGGCTGCCAAGATCAGAAGCCAACGGGTCGCGGGTAAACCCCATACGCAACTGACGTGCTACTTGCCGGGTTTGCACCTGCATATACAACCTGGCAAGCGTTTGAACGTGCTGGAGATTGATACGGGCGGCGGTCGTGTCACGGTGTTGCAATGGGAGCACGGTCGCCCCAGTGATATGAGCGCCGAGAAGTTGCAATTCAGCATCCTCGATCACCTCAGCAGCAGTTTACTTGAGCTGGACGAGCACGCGCAGTTGCTGAGCCAGGAGCACTACTATCCGTATGGCATGACGGCGTGGTGGGCTACCAACGATACGCAGCGAGCCAACTATAAGATTCGCCGCTACGCGGGCAAGGAGCGCGACGCGACAGGGTTGTATTACTACGGATATCGGTATTACGCGCCGTGGCTGCAACGCTGGATCAGTCCGGACCCACTGGGTGACGTGGACGGTTTGAATCTGTATGCGATGGCGCTGGGCAATCCCTTGCGGTTCAGGGATGCCGATGGTGGGCAAACGTTGTTCGGCGAGCAATTCCAACCAGGTCGAGGCGATATCCTTTTCGGCTTGGCGAATACTGTGCGTAGCTATCGTAGCTTCTGGTCGAAGCTGACGGCACGTGGAGACATCATGGCCGCCTATGTCGGAATTGATGAAATAGGGCCGGCAACAGCGGCGCTGGCAGAAAGCGTCAGTGCGCACGTTCGGTACGGGCTCGGCAGGATGAGCGAGGCCAGGTACAGGCAAACGATCAGTGAGCAAGGCGTACAGGTCGCACAGCAGTTCTATGGCGCTGTTGTGGCGAAGTATTCGGGCTGTACATCGACCACCGCCAACCGGGAGTTCGCGAAGAAATTTGTCAGTGATCTTGCTTCTGGCGACTATTCATTCGAGCGCACCCTTGAAGACTACATAGACGTGGACTTGATTGACTTCCAGCATAAGTTGGTCAGCCGCATCAGTAAGTCGTCATTGAAGACCCTGACGGACCCTGAAAGCATGCGCCATGTGCATTTTGCTCTTGATGATCTGGACCTGAATCGGGTAATCGATAAGTCCCAGTCTTCTGCCACAGGTTCGGAACTGCGCTGGCTTTATCGGCATCGACAGCAACTGGCAGGCCGCGTGACGTTCTATCGGCACCAACAGCGGGTCGATGCGCCTTGGGAATCCAACTCGTCCGCGTGGCGCAGCTATAAACCCGCCAGTTCCAGGGCTTCAAGGCGGGCGGTACGCTGATTGAACGAATCACCGTGGCGGTGACTCAGCGGCATCGACCACGGTGGTTACATGGTTAAGGTTTAGAGGTTTGCCCTGCCGGAGGCGGCTCCCAGGTATCGTTTTCATCCTCGCTGACGGTGTACCAGGCCCAGTAGGTGGTTTGTCGCATTCCCCCTCGGGCCGTGAGAGTACGCACGGGCCGCCCCAGGGCGTCATGAAACTGTGTGTCGCTGTGCAGCAGGGGGGTACCGTCGATGTGCCTATGGTGGTCGGCGTAATAGGTGCGATACACCCGGATAATCAGCCCCCTGGGGCTGTATTCGGTGTGCTCGTTGACGCACCAGCGTGGGTCAGCCTGAACCGTCTGGAGGGCGCCGTTTTCGACCCTCAGGTCACCCTTGTCGTCCACGGCATAGGCCGGCCCCGGCTCGGCTTTCTGTTTACTTTGCAAGATGCGGCCAAAGCCGTCCTGGGCGACCAGGGTCATGTGGATGAGCTGTTCCTGATCGTCGGTATAGCGATCAGCGGCCAACATCAGGCTTCGTGCGGGTTCGCGCCTGATCTTTTGGATCAGGTCAGCCAAGGCTTTCTCACTCGCGCTCAACGTACTGGCCTTTTTTTTCAAGCGCAACCTGGCTGTGGCGCGTATGTGCCCGTCGGGCAAGAGGTAGCGCTGAGTGACCCAGTCCGCCTGCCTGTCTGCGGTGGCGATCGAGCCCATCCAACTGAACGCGTCGTAGAGCCAGGCTTTGGCCGCTTCGCGCAGGAGGGTTGCGGGTGTTTGAATTGCGAGTTCAATAGGTGTGTCTAGCGGCCTGCGATACGCTGACAATTGCCCGAAACCGATGGACTTTCCCGATTCTTGCCCTTGAATGCTGGTCGCGATCAAACGACCGAACCCATCGTAGAGGGCTTGCTCGGTCGTGCCGTTGGGATCGGTGATACTGATCGGCTGCAGCAGACGGTAGTCGTGCTGGACGCGGGTGATGCAGCCGTCGGGTTGTTTCACCTGGATGACCTGAAGCCCGTAAGCGTCATAGGTCAGCGTGGTTTCGTTCTCGGCCAGCGTCAGGCGCCAGGTGCGTAAGCGATAGAAGTGCTTGGCGTTGAAGTAGCGTGGAAACTGACGGCGGATCGACCAGAGGGAAGGCGCTTGGCGTTCCTGATCATTGGCATGGAAAAACACCGCCATGGGGCGATAGCCGATTCGGCGCAGTCGGCTCGGAAGGTCTTCGGCGGGTTGGCCCGGCATGTCGGGAATGTTCTCCAGCGCCTGCAGCGCGTCAGGGGCCAGCTCCGCGGTTTCTTGATAATCAGCCAGCCCCTGGAAGGTTGCAGTTCCAGGGGCCAGGGTCAGCCCCTTGCCGCCCGGTTCACGATAGTACTGGATCGACAAGCCGATCAGCTCGCGTGGTGCTCGCGGCCCCAGCGGTCCTGACAGCCGGTTGATCAACGTCTCGTAGTTGATCGCCGTCGTGTTCAACCCGGCAGGTGGCTGGCCGTTGGGCAGGGTCCAGGCGTTGTCGCGTCGACGATAGGGCAAACCCAATCGCCATTGGTCGTCGTTTGATAGATGAATCCATTGCGCCAAGGTTTCGCTCAGGTAAAAGACCTGCTGAGCCGGGTCGTGGGTATCACGCCACCATTGTTGCTGATGCTCATCCTTGAGCAGTGCCGGAGGCGCATCGCGGGCGGCCTTGCGCCGCGCGCCGTGCACAGTGACGTTGTGGACCAGGCTGCCATAGGCGTCCCAGCGCAGGTTGACCTGGTGTTCGCAGACCGGATCATCGGGCACCTGTTCGTATTGATAGTGTACCGACTCCAGCGTCAGCGGCAGCATGCGTGGCGTGGGGTCTGAGCCAGCCTGGGGCAACCGACGGACCAGATAGCGGTACTGCTGCACCGAGCTGGGTGTGCGCTTGGCCGAGTCAAGGTCGAACACCTCCACCCGTACCGGCAGGCCCCTGAGCGCGTAGGCTGCCGCCCGGACTTGCGGTGGCGTGGGCGACGCAATCAAGCTGTCGTGATGGTCTGTCGGTTGCGGCTGTTCGGGTGCATCGTGTATCGCCAGCAATGTGGGGCCGAGTTTGGTGGCGTCGGCGTCATGGCGGCTGTAATGGTCCTGGGGCATGTCCAGCGCTTGGCCGGTGTGAAACCAGCGCTTGGTTTGCGAACCTGCTACGGGAACTTCGCTGTTGCGGGTTTCTTCGTCGGTTTGCAGCAACAATCCGAAACCCTGGAAGGCGCGCTCATCGGCATCGTAATACGCCTGCCGGTAGCTGAAACGCTGAGTCAGCCGCTGATGACTGATCTCATCGCGCCATTCCTGGTGGTTAATCAGGTTGAGCGCGAATGGCAGTTGGCTAACGGCAGGCTTGTCTTCACTTTGATATTGCTTTTTCTCGTCCAGCCATTCCTGGGCGCTGCTGCGATAGCGCACCTCGACTTGCGCGCCGAGGTTGTTGTTAGTGCCGCTGAGCAAACAGGGCTTGCGATCAAAAAAATCGTAGCGCCAATGGCGCGGATGCGGGTGCGTGACGCTGATGACCAGGCTGGCGTAACCATTGCCTTGCAGGTCCGCCACGTTCACCTGGCACAGGGAGTCGTACTGTACGCCGGATGGCCACGGTAATACCAAGGGGGTTGTGGCAAAGCCATTGCCGCCCTTATTGGTGAAAATGCGTACTTCATCGGTCGTCAGGTACAGCAGGTCGCTGGCACCGCAGCCATCCAGATCGGCCAGCAATACGTTGGCGGCGTTGAAGGTCGTTTCTCTGAAGGGCAGGGCAGCCAACACTCTACCCTTGGCGAACCGCCCATGGCCCAGATTGGGCCAGCATTTGATTTCGTTGTGACGGATACGCACCAAGTGCTGCTGGCCGCTGCCAAGTATGTCGCTGAAGCCGACCCAGTCGGCGGAAGAACGGGTGAAGGACGGCAAGTCGTCGCCGTCAACCCTGTGCGCCTGCTCGACGCCCTGTCCGAAACCGCTTTGCCGATTGGCGTACAGGCGCACGCTACGCGGGCCCACGAGCGTGAGATCAGCCAACCCGCTGCCCATCAGGTCGGCAAATATCGCATGGGGGTGCAAGAACTCCACCGGGAACGCGTCGAACCGTACGAAACCCGCTTCTTTGCGTTGAGGGGCCAGGCTGAAGAAGCCGCTCATACCCGGTCGGGCCAGCACCCATTCCAAACGTCCGTCCCCGTTTATATCAAGCAAGGCCTGATAGACCGGGCGTGAACGGTCTGCCACCGCAATAGCAGGCAGTTCTTGAGGGGCAGCGTATGCCACTTGATCGCCTGTGGACGCCTCGGCTCGCTGAGGTGCGCGGTAATACCAGGCTTGATCACCGCGATACAGGATCCCCGGCACGCCTTCGCCGTATAGATCCACCAGTTGATAGCGCTGGCCGTCATTGAGACTCGGCACGTCAACGAAACGCTGGTAGCGCCGGGTATCCAGTTTCAGGCCCGAGGATTGATACAGGTATTCTTGCGGCGGCAGGCTGGTGAGTGTTCCTTGGGCATCAACGGCCTGCTCGTAGACCGCGAGCAGAGTGTTGAGCCCGTTGCGAAAGGTGTGGTGTTCGAGCCTCAGGCGCCTGACCAGTATAGGGCTGGGCCCCATGTCGGGCTCATCCGCAAAGACGTGAAACATCAGGATTTGCCGGCATAGGCGCAGTGTTCGTAATTCAAAGCCAAAGATGAAGTTGGAAAACGCATCTTCGCGTGAGAGCCACGGGGTGAGGGCCTCATAGGAAGGCAGCGCGTCGCTGGCGGTGGTGCGTTGGCCATAGTCGAACAGCAAGTAAAAATGCCATGCCTGACTGGAAAGGTCGTCGCTTTTGAGCAGATACAGTGTCTCTTTTTCCCTGGCCTTGACGTTGCCATAACACACTTTATGCAGATAACGCTGGGCTCGGCAGTCATGGGGGGCAGTGCCGGTATCGGTCTCGGCCAGGTACTGGTAGCCGATATGCTCGCCATGGGCGTTCAGGCTTTCCTCGAGCAGCCATTGCGCCACATGGCTCAGGTTGTCGGGATCAGCGATGCGCGCCGCGTAGGTTTTGCCGTACACATGCCGGCTGCCGTCAGCCGCCTGGATCAGCCAGAACCCGGCGGCGTCGCCGTCTGAGTGCCAATGCTCGATGCGCTCGAAACGCCGTTCGACCCTGGGAAAGTAGCGCGTGACGAGGTAGCGGCGACCCAGCGGCACCTGGTCAAAATGGTCACGCTGCGTCTGTACAAGCGTGCCCTCAGTGGTGCGTTCGGGCATCCAATGCTGTGAATCCGGGCCCTGGAACGTATCAGCTGCGGTGTAATGGGGGACGCCCTGCTGGGTGCGCCGTGTGACGGCACCAGGCTTGACGTCCCAGCCAAAGCCGAACGCACTGTTACCCGCCGTGCTTTGATAGGTCAATGACAGCGTGGGTGCATAACCACGGCCAGTGGAAATCGGCAACGCAACCTCGAAGGTCGCCGTACCATCGGCGCCCACGTTGCCCCAGCCTTTGGCGACCCCTTCGATGACGGTGCCGGCATTGGGCAGCGAAGGCACCTTCAGGGGCGATTCATTCGCTGGGTTGCTCATGTATCGCTCCTGCCAGGCCTTGCGGTATAGCGCACATGGACAATGATGTCGGTGATGGATTCAAGCAGGGCTTTTTGTTGCAGCGGATTGGTAAAGTTCAAGCGCCAGCACGACACTGCCCCGGTGTATTCAAACGGCAGGTAACGTGGATCGTTGTCGAAGTTGAGGGTAAACAGGCCGTCGTCGTCCAGCCCACGTGACAAGGCGATTTGCTGGTGTGCCCTGAAGTCGGTCCTGGTGGTGCCGTCGGGCATCTGGATCTCATTTCGGGTCTGGGTCAGTGTCGCCTTGATGTCTTCATAAGGTCCCAGCAAGGCAGGTAATGAGACGCTGACGTGCTTGATCCGGCGCAGGGTGTGCCCAGGGTAGTCCTCATCCAGCAACGCCTGAGTCAGGGCGAAACTGATCGTACCGCTGCTTACCAGTTGCGCCTTATGCTCAGCCCAGGTTTTGGCGGGAGCAGTGATTTCGGCTGGGCGTTTGTCGGTCGTGACCAGGCACTCGATCAGGCGATGGCGCAGTGACACGGTTTTGCTGATTTCCAGCTCGCGTGGTGTGTGTTGCAGGTACGCGGTGTTCATTTTTACCAGGTTCAGTTTCAAGCTTTCGGCACTTAACAGTCCGCGGGATGTGTGATGCCAGGCCCCAGTTTGAAAGAACTGTCGGCTGTCGGCGGTCTCATACTGCCAGCAGGCTTCAGCGGCCAGGCAGAGGGAGTGGACGCTGTCATACAGCGCGTAATAGAAGGTGCTCAGTTGTGCAGTGAGCCATTGATAGAGTTGTGCTCCGGTAAAGCGCATGCCGAGCATTTGGTAGGCGGACTTGGCTTGGGCCAATGCGGTGCGGGCGCTGTGTAGTTGCAGGCGAGTGGCTTTTTCCTGCTCGGCATGCACCAGCAGCAGGGTGTCGATCTGGGCCAATTCAAGGCGGGCCTGTTGCTCGGCATGGGCCCACTCCTGAGCGCGACGATTTAACTGTTCAGTGCGCTCCAGGTCATTACCGTTGGCGCGAGCGGTGTTGGCTTCGCCCTGGGCGAAGGCCTGGAAGGCATGGAACGCGCCCTCAAAACGCATGCCACCGAACGACGTACCGAAGATATTGGGCGCGAGCATGGCGGCCCCGGCGCCCATCCCGGCAATCGCGACTTTTCTCTCCCACGCGGCGCTCTCCAGATAGTGCTGGCCGGCCGAAATTTCACCGGTGCTGACACCTTCACGCAACTGACGCGTCACGAATTCCAATCGCCCCTCGACGATTGCTCGGCTGCGGCGCAGCGCGTCTTTGTTTTTTTCATCGATGGCCAGGGCCTGGGTCTGCTGGGTCAGCACCAGTTCGGCCAACTGCCAGGCGTTTTGCTGTTGCACCTCAAGGTAGTGCGCCTGTTCCTTGCGCTCGATCAGCGTGAGCAGCGTATTGCCGAACTGCGCCAGGCTGTCGACCGCACTCAAGGCGTGCCCCAGCATGACCTGGAACCGGTAGTGACCCACTTCAGGACGGCTCGGTAGATAGGCACTGGCGCCACTCGCAGCCCCCTGTGCGTTGCGCGTCAGCAACGCGGCAGGTGACAAGGGGGGCGCAAAAAGTGTCTGGCGTAAAGGCTTGCCCGAAATATCCAGATGATGGCGTAGCCCGTGCAGGCGACTCTCCAATGTGTCCCAGCGTGCTACCAGTTGCGTATTCAACGGCCGGTATAAATAGGGGCTGTCTGTAAACCAGGCGTGTTGCCCGGTGAATTTGCACTGCTGGGACAATAGCGAGGTGTATTCGGGTTGATGTTCCAACCGGCGTATTGCCTGGGAGGATGTCGTCGCCAGTGCGTTCAGATCACGCGACGTCCAGGTATCGGCGCGCGTGACCGTCGGACGCATGCCGAGCAGGTTCTGCGCCTGGATGTACCAGAGTTTGGCTTCTGCCAGGCTGTCGGGGCTCAGTTGGCGATAAGCCGCGTCGCCCCGGTTGATCAAAATATCCACATTGAGGTGGTACAACGCTTTGCGCAGGTATATCGGAAAACTCAGCGCCCGGTAATGCGGGCTCTCGGGGTGTTGGCAGGCGTAGCTCAGCTCCACGGGGTGGCTTGGCAGCGCGCCGAGAGCCCCCTTGTTCGGGTGGTGAGGGTCAAGCAGGTAGTGCAACCAGGTTTCGGCGTAAGCGTATTGCTGTTGCTGGTTGAAGTAATGGGCGATGGTCCAGGGTAAATAGATAAACAGTTCGCGCAGACTTTTACCGTGGGCACCCTGAAAATCCAGAGGCTCGGGGGAGGCACCTGCGTCCAGCGCCGGTTCCGTCCAGTCCTCGGGGTATCGTAAAAGTGATGGGTCGAAGCCGAGCGTGGCAGTCTGGGTCAATTTACTCGCAACGGTGGTATTGAGCCGGATTGCTGGGATAGCCGGGGCGAAGCTTGTGGAAAAATCAATGTGCTCGGTTGTCTCTCCGGTTTTTTGCTGCTGGCGCGTGATACGCGGGGAATGCGCAGACTTGTCAACGGCAACGGATGTGGCAAGGGAGCATTTGACTGCCTTGAGCGCGTAGCCGAGAACCTTCACCTTATTCTCTTGGCTCTCAAGCGTGATGACCCCATGGATCACCGTGATGGCTGAGGCGGGTTGCTCATTGGGTAACGTTATCCGTGTACTCGCCAGGTGCCCGGCTGCTAATTCGGGCGAGGCACCCGCCAGACTTTCGTGTTCGGTGTCCGTGTAGTTAAGGATTTGGGCGGTGTTGTTGTTGATGGCTTGCGGAGTCGGCACGTCGGTGAGTTTGGACTGCATGATGACATGCTTGTAGAAACGCAAAATGGGCGCGGAAGTGTGGGTGGACTCTAGCCTCACGTCGTTCACAAAGTGCAGTTTCTGGTTGGCGGTCTCGTCACCGGGCAGGTTATAGCCGCTGTAGCGGTCGAGTATCGTCAGGAAGGGATCCTGATAATGGGTATATAAGTGCAGGAATGCATTTTTGTTGAGAAGCTTCCCGGCCAGGGAGAATTCAAAGGCGGTATAGGATTGACCTTCATACCCTCTTCTCAAGTCTTTCCTCGTTACCGTCTCTATTTTGTCGAGGCTGAACAATATGGAGCCTCTGTCATAAATGGCGTTGGAATAGCTTTTTCCGGTCCTGGGGTTTTTGAAAAACATCGAGTGATACGTAGCCTTCACTTCGGGGAATATCGCGCAGTCGATCCTCAGGACTGAGCCGTTGATGAGTTCAACTTCGGATAAAGTCGGGTCATGCAACGCAGAGTTGGTGACCAGGGTAATGCTCACCTGGGCGTAATGGGAGGCAAGGGTGATGCTGTAAGTCTGCAGGAAGGGCTTAGCGATTTTCGAGGTAAAGACGAACTCGTTGGTGACGGGATCAAAATTTGTGGTGGCAGTATCGGTGGTGCCTATATCGGTGCTTTTGGATTCAAAGTTCCACTTCTGTTGATCTTCTATTTGGGGGGTGTGAGCTTCCAGGACTACCGTGCTTTTGTCCTCTCCCTGCGCTACGTGAGTCTTGAATTGTAAGTTGTCCTTGTTTATATCGAAAAACAGACGGAAGTATTGGTGGGCGAACGAGGGGAGCACCACGCTGGAAAATACGTTGTCCTGATCGACGCCGCCCAACAAAGCGGTCTGCAGTGGCGTATTTTTTGTGGACTCATAGGCTTCCAGCAACCTGACGGTTTCCTGCGCAACTTCTGAACCCGGCACGATCTTGTATCGGCCAGGGCTGCCCGCACAAGCGACGATTTTTATCCCTAATGACTGATCGACACTGATGGCTTGGAAGAACTCGCCCATTTGGCCGCTGCCATGATTGAGCGTAGTGGCCGTTATACCTAGGAACAGGGTGTGAGGGGAACGGCTATCGACCACGGCAATGGTCTGCGTGATGCTGATTAGTTGCGCCGACGTGAGCGCGTTGATGCTGCGCATAACGCAGTGCTCTTCCAGGCCCGTGTGCGGAAGGCTCCAAGTGCCATCCAGTTTTTTATAGGAGAAACACAGGCGAAACTTCACGAACCGGCTGTTCAGCCACTCAGCCTGGCGTTGTTTTTCGTCGTAGTCATCGTTCTCGTGGTCACCATTGCCGTTTCCCGGTGCCTTGAAAGATTGGTAGGGGGCGGGCTTGATGCTCTCGGCCCAAACAATGAACAACCGATGATTGAACATCACGGGGCGGATACTGTGGGCGGGCGTATCGGCGCAAAACGTCAGGTTGAGGGGTGTCCAGTCTGTCCAGGCAAGGGGCGCAGGTCCCTCGGGCTTGACGGTGGAGCGTTTGGACAGGTCCAGCGAACGCCAGTAATAGAGCTCATCGCTGGTGGATTTGCCGACGAAGTAATAGGTGCTGGTATCCCACTGTTTGACATTGCCATCGATGTAGCCATTGAGCGTCTGAATGTTGGCGACCTCTTCGAACCGTGACAGGTAGCCTTGTACGGCGTTCTGCACGGTGTCGGGCTGGATTCGATGCTGGTTGAGCTCGTTTTCCAGTTGCTCGAAGCTCTGGCTCTTGTCCTCGCGCAGCGTGGGGTCGAGGAAGTTTTGCGGGTGATAGCGCAGTTGCTGGCTGGCGCTCCACAGGGGGTAAGTGTGCAGGGAGTTCTGCCAGGCCAGGGTCTCGTGAGGCGACATGCCCTGGGTTTCATAACCTGGTTCGAGGCCCGAGTGAATCCGGTTGATGTAGTGCTGCAGGCTGGTGATCGCACTGGCGACCGGGCTGGTTGGCACCGCTTGGCTGACTTGTACGTCCAGTAGCCAGTAGTCGTACAGGTCGCTGGGTGCGCGCAACGAGTCTTTAAGGGCGGGGCTGATGCAGTGAGCCAGATAGTAGCTCAGCATGGCATCACGCCAGGCTTCATTGAGGCGCTGGTCGAGGGGCTCAGACATGGTCATTCCTTGAGTCTGCTGGTAGAGAGTAAGCCGTTATTGATGTGCGGCGATGATGGCTTCGCCCACGAGCTTCCATTGATTGAAATCGCTGGCGTTATCCAGTTCGCTGGTGTTGAGCAGCGTTTGGCTGGAGAGCCGGGTGATGGTGCAGGCTTGTCGACAGCGCATGATCCAATCCAGTTGGTCCATGGACTTGACCGTGCCTGTGGGCAAGGTCTCAGTGAGTACCCGCAGTTCTTTTTCGTCCCACCCCAACCATTGGCTGAGCGTGGTATCGAAAGGTTGAGGCCCGTTGCTGTTGGCGCTCTGGAAGTACGCCAAGAGGCTGTCCTGCGCCAGGCCATACGTATCGCAGCAGTCTCTGAAACGCTGCAATAGATAGAGTGTGCCCAGGCTCAGCTCGATCAGTCCTGTGGGTGATTTTTTGCTGTCAAGCCAATGGGGGTTGATCAGTAATTGACGCAGTGAGGCGCTGTTGACCGGCAACGGCAACAGCGTGGTGATATCCGGCGCCAGCAGGATCAGGTGTTTGGGCTCAGTCTGCGTTTTTTTGAAATGCAGGTTGTAGTAGAGCTTAAGCTCATTGCTGTAAAGGGCCGGCGCCGGGTGTTCCAGGAACTGTTGGATGCACGCCTCAAGTCCCTTTGGCAGTAAGTCGACCCAGCGCTTGAGCGCTGGGTTATCAGTGGCGGGTTCCAGCAGCAATCGCTGGCGCAACTGCGTTACGCTGGTGTTACTGTCCCTGAGCCAGGTGACGGCCCAGTCCAACTGCATGAGTACATCGAGAAAGTCCCTCTCGGTGCTCAATGTGGGGGTGGCCAGCTTGCTCCAGGTGGACGGGCCGAGCAGGTCGGCCAGCTGTTTGCAGTGCAGCACAGAAAGGCCGAAAACCTGGGCGATGCGTGCCAGCCGATAGATCCGGGAGTATGTGACAAGGTTCCTGAGGACAGGGGTGGGGAGCACGTCTGTCAGCAGTTGCAGCGAATCCGGGGTGTCACTCAACGCCAACGCGGCGCAAAGCTGCTGGCGGGTATGCGAATCGAAGACTTGGTCGTCCAGCGCCAGTGGTCGCCCGGACAACAGTGTGCGATTGAACACCTGATCGAATAAGGGTTGCTCGTTGGCGCTGGCCTGTACGGGCAGGCGATCCAGCCACGCCGCAAACTCCAGCGGCTTGAGCCGGTAGCGCCCACGGAGGTAGCGGTAGACACCTAGTGCGCGCAGGGTGGTGTGGCTTATCTGAAGAGCGGCGTTGGCGGTGCCCTCAAGCACCATGGCGTTGACGATCAGCGTATCCAGTTCGGCAAACGGTAGATCGACCCACTTTTGCAGGCGGATCATCCGATGCAGACGGTCGAACCGGTCGGGGCTGGTATTGAGTAGTGTCGCAATTTTCCCGCCGTCGGCGTGGCCGACTTCCAGCTTGGGCAGACGGTCTGTGCCATTGACATAGCGGGCACCATAGATCAGCAACGTTTGTTTAGGCGCCGAGCGGGAGGCATGGGGGGCGAAACTGTTTTGCGCCAGGAGGGCTTGCAACTGGGTACTGTCCAGCGCCGTACATTTCAAAAAGTCGTCAAGGTTTTCCGGTGCACGGGATCTGCCAAAGTAGGTTTCAAATAGTGTGCTCTCCGTGACGGGCGGTTGCGTCAACAGCTTTTGCTGCTGCGGATTCAGTTCGCTTAGCAGGCATTGCGCGTCACCATTGCGCTTTTTGACCGTGCCGTACAGTGCGTTGCCGGCATCGTCAAACGGCAGGCGCTTGCTGAGTCGATAATTCAATTCGCCCAAGGCGTGTTGGGTTCCCGACAGCCCCAGGCGGCATTGCAGGTGATGATGGTGGTAAGGCAGCGTCAAGGGGTAGTGTTGCTTGCTGAGCAGCAGGTGCAACTCTTCTTGCGGGTGATGGTGTTTGATCTGGTTGCGCAACAGGACATCGATCAGCGTCAGCAGCGGGCGCTGGGCAAAGGTCGTGTCGTGGTCAATCAGTAAGTTTTTCAGGTCCGGGCGCCGCTGGCTCAGGAGGATTTTGTGTTGCGTTCCCGTCCCGTTGTTTTCAAGCTGAGTTGCAAAAAGAAACAGTGTGCGCAGGTAGGCAACCGGTGAGTCGATAGCGGCGATGGCATCGGGATGACAGACGTTCCCCCAATCCTCGTTGAGCAGGCTGGGTACGTTGGATCCCAGGTCGCGTTTGCTACGCGTGGAGGCTGGGGGAGCGTTGACTGGTTGTTGGTCGTACAGCCATTGTAATTGCGTGGCGTAGGACAACGCGTTTTCGTAAGCGTGGGCGCCATCGTCATCATTGTAGCGGGCCAGTTGACGGATGAACTCGGCCTTGGGCAGCTCGACGATGTCGAAGATGCTGGTGAAGCCGAGTTGGTTCATGGCGCTGCTGAACTCGACCTTCCCAACACCTGGAGGGACGGGCCGTTCCACCAGTCTGGCCAATAAAGAACGGTTTGAAGTTTCCATGTCATCGATCTTCCTGTGAGCCCAAAGGTGGATCCATTGGACGACGCAAGACGCTATCACGCAGGCTGTACGGGCCGAGGTCAGCCAATGCCGTGAGCGAGTCAGGGAAATATCGGTGACTGAGTGTCGATGCAGTGGTGTTGTGGTTTTGCTAGAATGTGCGCCGCGCGGCTTGGCCTGCATTTTTCTGCATCCGGTTCACCCCTTACGAGGGTAGCCACCTGGAGACAACACCCATGACTCAACCGATTGTCGTGGCGGCACTGTATAAGTTCGTCACCCTCGAAGATTACGTCGCCCTGCGCGAGCCCCTGTTGCAGGCGATGGTCGACAACGGCATCAAAGGCACCTTGCTGATCGCCGAAGAAGGCATCAACGGCACCGTTTCCGGCAGCCGCGAAGGCATCGATGGCCTGATAGCCTGGCTGAAAAAAGACCCTCGCATGGTCGATATTGACCATAAAGAGTCCTACTGTGACGACCAGCCCTTCTATCGCACCAAGGTCAAGCTCAAGAAAGAGATCGTGACCCTGGGCGTTGAAGGCGTCGACCCGAATAAGAAGGTCGGCACCTATGTTGATCCGAAGGACTGGAATGCGCTGATCAGCGACCCGGAAGTGCTGTTGATCGACACCCGTAACGACTACGAAGTGTCCATCGGTACCTTTGAGGGCGCAATCGACCCGAAAACTACCAGTTTTCGCGAATTTCCCGACTATATAAAAGCCAACTTCGACCCGGCCAGGCACAAGAAGGTGGCCATGTTCTGCACCGGCGGCATTCGTTGCGAAAAAGCCTCGAGCTATATGCTCAGCGAAGGCTTCGATGAGGTCTACCACCTTAAGGGTGGGATCCTGAAGTATCTTGAAGAAGTCCCTCAGGAAGAGACTAAATGGCAGGGCGACTGCTTTGTGTTCGACAACCGTGTCACCGTACGCCACGACTTGAGCGAAGGCGACTACGATCAATGTCATGCCTGTCGCACGCCGGTGAGCATCGAAGACCGCGCATCCGAACATTATGTGGCCGGCATCAGTTGCCCCCATTGCTGGGATAAGCTGCCGGAGAAGACCCGTCGCAGCGCGATCGACCGCCAGAAACAGATCGAACTGGCCAAGGCCCGCAATATGCCGCACCCGATTGGCTTCAACTATAAGCAAACCCCTTCCGAGGCTTGAGCCATGTCCGCGCGCCTGCTCTATGTAATGGACCCGATGTGTTCCTGGTGCTGGGGCTTTGCTCCGGTAGCGCAGGCGCTGGTTGAGCAGGCCCAGGCGGCCGGCGTGGACGTGCACCTGGTGGTGGGCGGTCTGCGCACCGGCAGCGGCGCGGCGTTGGAGCCGACCACCCGGCGCTATATCCTGGAGCACTGGCAGGCCGTCACCGAGGCCACCGGCCAACCGTTCAAGCTCGAGGGCGCTCTGCCTGATGGTTTTGTCTACGACACCGAGCCGGCCTGCCGCGCCATCGTCACGGCGCGCAGCCTGGCGCCGGATTGCGCATGGACGTTGCTGGGCCTGATCCAGCGTGCATTTTATGTCGGGGGCCGCGATGTGACCCTTGCCAGTGTGCTGGTGGAACTGGCGGAGCAGGCGGGCATACCACGCATCGAGTTTGCCGGCGCTTTCGACCGCGCCGAGCAGCATGCGGCGACGGCGGCCGATTTTACCTGGGTGCAGGATTTGGGCATCGCTGGCTTCCCTACCTTGCTGGCCGAGCGCGATGGCCAACTGGCCTTGCTGACCAACGGCTACCAATCGCTGTCCGAACTGTCGCCTTTGCTCGCCCGCTGGTTGGAGCGAGCCGCCTGTGTATGAACAACCCCAACGCACCGACCGCCTGACCTGGGCGGAAATCCGCCGCCTGGCCCTGCGCCACAAGAGATCCCTGTGGGTCGCCAACGGTGTCGCTATACTGGCGACCCTGTGCAGTGTGCCCATCCCGCTGCTGTTGCCATTGCTGGTGGACGAAGTGCTGCTCGGCCATGGCGACGCTGCGCTCAAGGTGATGAACCACGCATTGCCCCTGGGTTGGCAGAAAGCCGCCGGCTATATCGGCCTGATGCTCTTGGTGACCCTGGCCCTGCGTTGTGGCGCGCTGGTGTTCAACGTGGTGCAGGCGCGCCTGTTTGCGCGCTTGGCCAAGGACATCGTCTATCGCATCCGCGTGCGCCTGATCGAGCGCCTCAAGCGCATCTCCCTGGGCGAGTACGAAAGCCTGGGCAGCGGAACGGTCACCACGCACCTGGTGACCGACCTGGATACCCTGGACAAGTTCGTCGGTGAAACCCTCAGCCGTTTTCTGGTAGCGATGCTGACACTGGTCGGCACCTCGGCGATCCTGGTGTGGATGCATTGGCAACTGGCGCTGCTGATCCTGTTGTTCAACCCGCTGGTGATCTACGCCACAGTGCAGTTGGGCAAACGCGTCAAGCACCTCAAGAAGCTCGAGAACGACAGTACTTCGCGTTTTACCCAGGCGCTCACGGAAACCCTGGATGCCATCCAGGAAGTGCGCGCCGGTAATCGCCAGGGGTTTTTCCTTGGGCGCCTTGGCCAGCGTGCCCAGGAAGTGCGCGACTACGCCATTCATTCCCAATGGAAAACCGACGCGTCCAGCCGCGCCAGTGGTTTGCTGTTCCAGTTCGGTATCGACATTTTTCGTGCGGCGGCCATGCTGACCGTGCTGTTTTCCGACCTGTCCATCGGCCAGATGCTCGCCGTGTTCAGCTACCTGTGGTTCATGATCGGCCCGGTGGAACAACTGCTGAACCTGCAATACGCCTACTACGCGGCCGGTGGTGCGCTGACGCGGATCAACGAGCTGTTGGCGCGTGCCGATGAACCGCAATACGCAGGCGGCGCAGATCCGTTCAGTGGGCGCCAAACCGTCGGCATCGAGGTGCGTGGCCTCGACTTCGGCTACGGCGAAGACCTGGTGCTTGACCAATTGAACCTGGCCATCGCACCGGGTGAGAAGGTTGCGATTGTCGGCGCCAGCGGCGGCGGTAAAAGTACCCTGGTGCAACTGTTGCTGGGGCTTTACACCCCGCAGGCGGGCAGTATTCGTTTTGGCGGTGCGACCCAGCAGGAGATCGGCCTGGAAACCATTCGCGAGAACGTCGCGGTGGTGCTGCAACACCCGGCGCTGTTCAATGACACCGTACGCGCCAACCTGACCATGGGCCGCACGCGTTCCGACCAAGCCTGCTGGCAGGCACTGGAAATCGCCCAGTTGGAGGCTACTGTCAAGGCACTGCCGCTGGGCCTGGACAGCGTGGTAGGGCGCTCTGGCGTGCGCTTTTCTGGTGGGCAACGGCAACGCCTGGCCATCGCCCGCATGGTGCTTGCCGAGCCTAAGGTGGTGATTCTGGACGAAGCCACTTCGGCGCTGGATGCGGCTACCGAATATAACCTGCACCAGGCACTGGCGCGGTTTCTCAGTGGGCGTACTACACTGATCATCGCCCACAGGCTGTCTGCAGTGAAGCAGGCTGACCGGGTGCTGGTATTCGATGGCGGGCATATCGCCGAGGATGGCGATCATCAACAACTGATCGCCGATGGCGGATTGTATGCAAAACTGTACGGACATCTGCAACAAGTGCGTTGATTTAGCTTAGGCTGTGCTATCGGAAGCGGATTTTCGCGTGCGTATTGAGCTGTGCATGTGCAAGGGACTTCATGAAGCAAAAGCGGACTCTCGGAACGCCACGGTTGTTGGGTATTGTCTGGCCCTTTATCGCCGTTGTCTTGTTCCAGGCATTGTTAGGCTGCGGCAGTCTCTACGTGCTTTCTGCGGTGCGTGGCTATGTGGCTGGTGAAAGCTTGTGGTCCAAGGGCCAGAAGGACGCGATCTACTACCTGACGCTGTATGCCGATAGCCGTGACGACGCCACTTACCTCAAATACCAACAGGCCATTGCCGTGCCCCAGGGCGGGCATGAGTTGCGTGTCGCCCTGGACAGTGCCACGCCTGACCTGGCTGCCGCACGCCTGGGCATCCTCAAGGGCGGCAATCACCCGGATGACGTCCCCAGCCTGATCTGGCTGTACCTTAACTTCCGTCATTTCAGTTATCTGGAAAAAGCCATTGAACTGTGGACAGTTGGCGATGCTTATCTGGAACAACTGGATGAACTGGCCCGGGAGATGCACCGCGCCATCGGCACTGACCAGGTCACGGACAATGACGTGCGTAGCTGGAAGGCGCGCATTATCGCCATCAACGAGGGAGTGACCCCAGCCGCCAAGGCGTTCAGCGATGCCTTGGGCGAAGGTTCGCGGGTGATCCTGCGCCTGTTGTTGATCACCAACCTGGCCACCGCCCTGGGCTTGATCGTGCTGGCGCTGCTGCGCACCCATAAGTTGCTGGCCCAGCGCCATGCATTCGCCGATGCCCTGCAAGCGGAGAAGGAGCGTGCACAGATCACTCTGGAGTCAATTGGCGATGGGGTGATTACCACTGACGTCGACGGTGCCATTGCCTATATGAACCCGGCGGCCGAGGTGTTGACCCACTGGAAGTCGGAGCAAGCCCAGGGGTTGCCGCTGGCGGCATTGTTCAAGTTGCTGGATGAAAACGCCGAGCCCGACGGTTTCACCTTGATCGAGCACATCATCAAGGGCCAGCTCAGTGGCGGCAGCGAGCATTCCAAGCTGATCCAGCGCCTGGACGGCAGCACCGTCTCGGTCACCCTGGTCGGCGCGCCGATCCGCAGCGCCGGCAAGATCAGTGGTGCGGTGCTGGTGCTGCACGATATGACCCAGGAGCGTCAGTACATCGCCAACCTTTCCTGGCAGGCGACCCACGACGCTTTGACCGGCCTGGCCAACCGTCGCGAATTCGAGTTCCGCCTTGAACAGGTGCTGCAACACGCCACACGCCAGCAAACTGGGCGACATGCGCTGATGTTCCTCGACCTCGACCAGTTCAAGCTGGTCAATGACACCTGCGGCCATGCCGCGGGCGACGAGTTGCTACGCCACATCTGTGCGCTGTTGCAATCGGACTTGCGCGAGGGCGACACGTTGGCGCGCCTGGGCGGCGATGAGTTCGGCATCCTGCTGGAGAACTGTCCGCCGGCGGTGGCGGAAAAGATCGCCGAGAGCTTGCGTCATACCGTGCAGAGCCTGCACTTTGTGTGGAAGGGCCGGCCGTTCATGACTACCGTCAGTATTGGCCTGGTGCATATCTCGCAAACCCCGACCACCCTGGAAACCTCGCTGCGCGCTGCTGACATGGCCTGCTACATGGCCAAGGAAAAGGGCCGCAACCGCGTGCAGGTCTACCACGCCGACGATTCCGAGCTGTCCCTGCGCTTTGGTGAGATGGCCTGGGTGCAGCGGCTGCACATGGCCCTTGAAGAAGATCGCTTTTGTCTCTACGCCCAGGAAATTTCGCCTTTGGGCCAGACCGAAGCCGGCAACGGGCACATCGAAATTCTCCTGCGTCTGCATGATGAGGCGGGGCGAATCATCCTGCCTGACAGTTTCATCCCCGCGGCCGAACGTTACGGCTTGATGACTTCCCTGGATCGCTGGGTGGTGGAGAACGTATTCAAGATTATCGCCCGTTGCATGCATGAACGTCCGGGCCGCCCTATGGCGATGTGTGCGATTAATCTGTCAGGCATAACTATCGGAGATGATGACTTTCTCGGTTTTTTGCGTGAGAAATTCGGCACTTACAACATACCGCCAGAAATGATTTGTTTTGAAATAACTGAAACCAGTGCTATAGCCAATTTGGGTAGTGCGATTCGCTTTATTAATGAACTCAAAGCCTTAGGCTGCCATTTTTCTCTCGATGACTTTTGCGCCGGAATGTCCTCATTCGCATATTTGAAACATTTACCTGTAGACTTCCTGAAGATCGATGGAAGTTTCGTAAAGGATATGCTGGACGACCCGATTAACCGCGCCATGGTCGAAGTGATCAACCACATCGGCCACGTCATGGGTAAGCGTACGATTGCCGAGTTTGTTGAAACACCCCAGATCGAACAGGCGTTGCTTGAGATCGGTGTGGATTACGCTCAGGGCTACCTGATTGAACGCCCGCAGTTGTTTACCTTTGATAGCTTGCAGTGTCGACCTGCGCGACCGCAGCCACTGTTATTCAAGGCGCCCGGCACTTTCCGCTGAAACATTTGCTGGTCTGTACAATCACACTTAAAAGGAGCCCTACAGTGATCGACACCTTCAACAGAACCGGCCCGCTTATGGAAGCCTCGAGTTACCCCGCCTGGGCGCAGCAATTGATCCAGGCCTGTAGCGAGAGCAAGCGCCGGGTTGTCGAGCACGAACTGTATCAGCGCATGCGCGACAACGCCCTCAGCGCCCAGACCATGCGCCACTACCTCATTGGTGGTTGGCCGGTGGTCGAACAGTTTGCCTTGTACATGGCGCAGAACCTGACCAAGACCAAGTTTGCCCGCCACCCGGGGGAGGACATGGCACGACGTTGGCTGATGCGCAATATCCGTGTGGAACTCAACCATGCCGATTATTGGGTGCACTGGGCGCGTGCCCACGGCGTCAGCCTGGAAGAACTGCAGGCGCAGGACGTACCGCCGGAACTGCACGCACTGAGCCATTGGTGCTGGCACACCAGTTCGGCCGATCCGTTGATCGTCGCGATTGCCGCCACCAACTACGCGATCGAGGGGGCGACTGGGGAGTGGTCCGCCGTGGTCTGCTCGACCGGTGTGTATGCTGCCGCCTTCCCTGAGGAAGATCGCAAGCGCGCGATGAAGTGGCTCAAGATGCACGCCCAGTACGACGATGCCCACCCGTGGGAAGCCCTGGAAATCATCTGCACCCTGGCCGGCACCAACCCGAGCAAGGCGCTCCAGGAAGAGCTGCGCCAGGCGGTGTGCAAGAGCTATGACTACATGTACCTGTTCCTGGAAAGCTGCATGCGCCTGGAGAACGCGCAGAAAGACCAAGACAAGGCGGCGGTTCGCGAGCGCCCAATGCGCGTCGCCAGCGAGGCGTGAGGTAAGTGCGATGGCGGGGGTTTACCCCGCCATTGCCAAGCGGTTACGGCCTTCGCGCTTGGCCACGTACAACGCGTTGTCTGCCCGGCGCAGCAAGCTTTCAGCCGACTCGGCCGCCAATAGCGTCGAGCAGCCCAGGCTCACCGTCAATTCGATCCGCGTGCCCTCCACCCAGTAGTCCTGGGCTTGTGCCGCCTGGCGCAGGCGTTCACCGACCATCCTCGCGGCCTCGCGACCGGTGTTGGACAGCAGGATCAGAAACTCTTCCCCGCCAAAGCGGAACACCATGTCCACGTTACGCAACTGGCGCTTGATCGCCCCGGCCACGGCGCGCAGCACGCTGTCGCCTGCGGCGTGACCATGGGTGTCATTGATTTTTTTGAAATGGTCGATGTCCAGCATCAGCAACGACAGAGGGTGCAGGTGCCGTCTGGCCATGTCGATTTCCCGTTGCAGGGTCTGGTCCATGGCGACGCGGTTGCCGGTTTCGGTCAGCGGGTCACGCAGGGCGCTGCGGGTGGCGGCGCGGTAGAGCAGGGCGTTGCGCATCGGGTAAAGCAACGTTACCAACAGCGCCTCGAGCTGGTTCAGCTCCTCTTCGATCAGGCGTTGGTTACGGCGCAATACCAGTTCGCCCAAGTGCTCGCCCTCGTGGCTCAAGGTGTAGCTCACCGAATGGTGGCCACGATGGCCGAACTCCAGGCGCAGGTCGCTGGCGGCATGGCGATATTGCAACGCATCCAGTGGTACCAAGCGCTGTATTTCGCGAAAGAACAGACTGAGGATACGCTCCGGCTCAAGGCTGGTTTGCAGCTGCTGGCTCAATTGCTGGCGAAGTTCGGTGAGTGTTGCAGGGCGACGTGGGCGAAGGGAAGGCTGACCCAATCCCAGGCGCTGCAATTTGGCACTGTCGAAGTCAATTGCGTTGGTCTGGGTGGGTGTTTTCATAAACGAATGGCCTCTAAGCACTTGGCTGTCTTACAGGCGGGATGAGAGTGGCGAACGCCAAGCGTCTTACTGTTCCTTCAGTACCGTAAAACATTGGAAACAGTTTAAACCGCTTTGCCTCGGGTTATAACCCCGGGGCACTGCCGCACGTCTTGTCATCGCCCAACCTGCTTGAAGAGTATTAGAGCGAGATTCGTGCCAAGTTTATACAGTCAACAAAACTCCTTATAAATCAATCGACTGTATTTAATGTCAGAAAAGTCTGGCAAACAATGGCGCCAGTTATTTGGCTGGTTGGAGCTAGAGTTGCTACCGCTTGCTCAGTTTTACTCTTTGCGGGTCAGGTTGTTTGCCGAAAATAAAAAAACATCTGGATTGAGCCGCAAATACAGCACGGCTCCCATCACGATAAAATCCAGGCATACGTTAAGGTCGAGAGGTATCGCCGAGCAGCAAGGCTAGACCAGGGTGCTGCGATCGATCTGTGCGATTGAAGTAACCCCGGTCAGCGTCATCGCCACGCGCATTTCCTTGGCGAAGATATCCAGCAGGTTCTCCACCCCGTGCTGGCCCTCGGCGGCCAGTGCATAGGCGGCGGCACGCCCGAGCAGGCATGCCTTGGCACCCAGGGCGAGCATGCGCACCACGTCGAGCCCGGAGCGAATGCCGGAGTCCACCAGCACGGTCAGGTCGTCGCCCACGGCTTCGGCAATCGGCGGCAACGCCTTGGCCGTGGACAGCACGCCGTCGAGTTGGCGGCCGCCATGGTTGGAGACCACGATACCGTCGGCGCCGAAACTCACCGCATCCTTGGCATCCTGTGGGTCGAGGATGCCCTTGATGATCATCGGGCCTTTCCAGAACTCGCGGATCCATTCCAGGTCTTTCCAGCTGATCGACGGGTCGAAGTTGTTGGCGAGCCAGCCGATGTAATCTTCCAGGTGGGTGGGTTTGCCCAGGTACCTGGAGATATTGCCCAGGTCGTGGGGGCGACCCATCAGGCCTACATCGAAGGCCCATTGCGGTTTGGTGATCGCTTGCAACATGCGCCGTTGCGCCGCGTATGGGCCGGACATGCCCGAGTGAGCATCGCGGTAGCGCGCGCCGGGTGTCGGCATATCCACAGTGAACACCAGCGTGGTGACTCCAGCCGCTTGCGCCCGCTCCAGCGCGTTGCGCATAAAGCCGCGGTCCTTGAGCACATACAGTTGGAACCAGATCGACTGCGGGCTTTGCGAGGCCACTTCTTCAATCGAGCACACCGATACCGTCGACAGGCAGAAGGGAATGTTTTTATTGGCCGCCGCCTTGGCCGCTTGCACTTCCCCGCGCCGCGCATACATGCCGGTCAGGCCCACCGGGCTGAGGATTACCGGCATCGCCAGTTCAGTGCCGAACAGCTCGGTGCTCAGGCTCAGGTTGTCGACATTGCGCAGGATGCGCTGGCGCAGGCTGATCTCGGCCAGGTCCGAACTATTGGCGCGCAGCGTGTGCTCGGCATAGGCGCCGCCGTCGATGTAGTCGAACAGAAAGCGCGGCAACTTGCGCTTGGCTGCAGCGCGGTAGTCGGAAGCGGACGAGATGATCATCTACGGTGTCTCCACAGGGCAAAGTGCTACACCATAAGCAAAGTTGTGACATGATAAAAACAACTTTTATCGCTGCTATCCAGTCGCAAAGGGAATACTGATGAACCTGCGAACCTTGCGTGCGTTTGTCGAGGTGGTGCGCCAGGGCGGCTTTTCCCAGGCGGCCGATACGGTGGCGCTGACCCAGTCCACCGTCAGCAAGGCGGTCAAGACCTTGGAGGACGAACTGGGCACGCCGCTGCTTAATCGCCTCGGCCATAAGAACGAACTTACCGCTGCCGGTGAAATTGCCTACCGCCGCGCCCTGGTGATACTCGCCGAACGCAACGACCTGGTGGCTGAAATCAATGACCTGCGCGGCCTCAAGCGTGGTGTGCTACGCATTGGCCTGCCGCCCGTAGGATGTGGCGTGTTGTTTGCCGCTATGTTTGCCGCTTACCGCAGCCGTTACCCGGACATCGATATCGAACTGACCGAATACGGCAGTAAAAAACTGCGTGAATGCCTGGAGGCGGGGGAGGTCGACCTCGCGGCCCTGCTTTTGCCGGTAGATGAAGGCTTCGACTACCAGCCAGTACGCAACGAACCCCTGATCGCCGTGCTGCCTATCAGTCACCCGTTGGCGCATCGCAAGCGCATCGACTTTACCGACCTGGCGGACTCGCCATTTATCCTGTTCGAAGCCGGCTTCGCCCTCAACGCCAAGATCCTCAGCGCTTGCGAGCGCAAGGGCGTGACCCCCAAAGTCACCGCCCGCAGCGGGCAGATCGACTTTATCGTCGACCTGGTCGCCGCCGGCCTAGGCGTTGCCTTTCTGCCACGCATGCTGGCGCACAAGCATCAACACGCCGGCATCGCCTTGCTCCACCTGGACGAACCCCACACCGACTGGCACATCGCCCTGGCCTGGCGCGCCAGTGCCCACCTGCCACCTGCGGCGCGGGCCTGGCTGGATTTGGCCCTGGAGCCGGGGTTCTCAAGCGGTCATGGGAGTTAATTGCGACGAGCGTCAGGGAACGCTTGACTTCTTCTTTTTAATCAGTAACATACGGCGCATTCCGCGATAGCTCAGTTGGTAGAGCAAATGACTGTTAATCATTGGGTCCCTGGTTCGAGTCCAGGTCGTGGAGCCAGATAGAGAAAAGCCTGCAGAGATGCAGGCTTTTTTTTGCCTGGGATTTGACCCAGCAATCCAAACGCTTAGCGCGATTCCCATGACGCCATCTCTAATCCTTCGATTCAGAGGTAAGGCCAATGAAAGTCGCTGCAGTCGTTTCAACCAAAGGCGGGCCGGGGAAAGCCACGGTTGGCGCTAATCCAGGCGCGTTCTGCGCCGACGCGGGTCTTCGTACTCGTCGATCTCGATACCCAGCCGTCACTGTCCTCGTTCTATACGCTAACGCATGAGACGCCGGGAGGGACCTACCAACCTTTTTTGGTTTCAAAGCGCACAAGGATTAACCAGGTTTACGATAGCGGTCATCGTCATGCTTGCTCTCCCATGCCCCGTGGCCTTCACATAATCCTTTTCAGTGCCCACTAAGGTTCGCTTTCCTGGTTGGAGCATGGTGTCCACGATGAGTTTTTTCTTCGCTATATCCGGTTTAAAACTCGGCTCTACTGGCCAAATCTGCACGGCGTAGTGTTGCGCGAACAAAAACAGATTTGGAGTGGTGTCTACCGGCGTTTGTAGGTGCGCGCACATGACATCGCTGGCTTGTACTTCAAAAATTGTTTTGTAGTGGGGCTTGTCGTAACTGGCCAATATCAATTTTGTCCGAGTCTGAACCCCCAGCACTTCCTGAGGATGGCAAGGCGTCAGTTCACCATAGGCGTAGGCGCACCAATTCACCTGGGTCATTGTGACAATTTCCTCAGGTTTTAATGACAAGTCTTTCTGGATGCTCAACTGGTCTTGCGGCTTTTCGTAAGGGATTGCTGCACAACCAGTGAGCAATGTGAGCGTGAGCAGAGTGATGAAATTGAAATACATTGCTTTCCTATCCTTGGTGGAGCTCGATTCGCAGCGATTCTACCGTCAAAAGCCTGCGTGGATTCAACGCAGGGTCAGATGAATTCAACGCTATTGAGCCCCAAGCAAGCCAGGAAGATCCTGTGGCTCGTCGGCATCCGTCGATTTACCCCCTGTGGCGGTGTAGCAGTCGTCTGCGCTGCGCCTGCCATCAGGGTAGACAATAAAGCCCCCGCGCCCATTGTGACATTCGTGCAGGTATACCGACGCCAGCTCGCGTTGCTTATCAACATGGGCATTTAAGCGCGCGATATAGATACCCACCGCAACCGAAACACAAACAATCAGCACCACACAGGCGACCAACTGGTTGGCATAGCTGGCGTCGACGTCGTCAGCATGCACGGGTGACATACCACGACCCTGAGTGCTCGATGTTGTGGCCAATCGGAAACCAGCTATTGCCTCCCATACGCATCCGCTGAGCTTGTGGTGGCAGGCAACCGAGCAGCAGTGTGAGGAAAATCAAGGCTAGCAGGACGCCTTTGATCATCGAAGACAGGTTCATGGCGATGACGAGCTCTGGACTAGAGGAACTCCAGCTTAATCAGCGCTGGGTTAACGTCAGGTAAACACCCGTAGGGAACCGCTCGACTTCCGTTATCCTTCAAACCTCTGCGCACTCCCTGTCCGAGGTTTTTTCCGTGCATATCCACTTGCTGTTGGTCGAGGACAACCTGGATCTGGCCACCACCGTCATCGAGTACCTGGAGATCAGCGGCATCGTCTGCGACCACGTCACTAACGGCCAGACCGGGCTCAACCTGGCTCTCAACCAGCATTACGACGTGATTCTCCTGGATATCATGCTGCCGCGACTGGACGGCCAGCAATTATGCGAGCGGTTGCGTCAGCAAGGCATTCAGACCCCCATCCTGATGCTGACCTCGCTGGACGCCTTATCGGACAAGCTCGCCAGTTTTGCTGCGGGCGCCGACGACTACCTGGTCAAGCCGTTCGAGCTGGCTGAACTGCTGGCCAGGATTCGCGCACTGAGCCTGCGCCGCAGCGGTCAGACCAGTCGCCTGCAAGTAGATGATCTGGTGATGGAACTGACCACCCGCAAAGTCAGCCGCGCGGGGCAGGAGCTGCATTTGTCACCCATTTGCTGGACCTTGTTGGAAAGCCTGATGCGCGCAAGTCCCCAACCCGTTCCCCGAGAACGCCTGGAAGCGAAGATCTGGGGCGATGAGCCACCTGACAGCAATACGCTCAAAGTACACATGCATCGGCTGCGTAAGGCGGTAGACAAACCCTTCGGCCGGCCGTTGATCCATACCCTGCCGGGTGTCGGCATTCAGGTGAAAGCCCATGCGTAACGGCCTGAGCTTGAAATGGGTGATCAGCGGGAGTTTCCTGTGTCTGATTGCGGTGGTGCTGGTGATCTACAGCAGGCTGCTGCCTGAATTTACCGTGCGCGGCTTGTTCTATACCGCCAGCGCGATGATGGAAGAGGAAGCCCAGTATTTTGTCAGGCACTACAAGCAGGACCCGACCACACCGACTCCGCACAATTATTTCTATACCAGCGTCATCGGCAAGGAGGCGTTGCCGCAGGACGTCCGTGAGTTGCTCAATACACCGCCGAATCTGTCCTTCGGTGCGGTGAATATCTTCGGCGATCTCTATTCCGATGACGACGACGAGCCATTCCAGATCATCCTTGAACAGCCCTTGGGTGACGGCAAAACCCTCTACATGTACGACATCGACCACGATAAAGAGGCCGGGGGGGAGGTCGAGACGCCATTGTCTGACGCCTATTTTGATCAGGTCATAGAGAGCGTTAAGTTCATCAGCCTGGCGGTATTCGTGCCGGCACTGATCATCATCGCTTTGCTGGTGTGGTGGTTGGTCCGTCCGCTGGGACGTTTGGTCCAATGGTCCGGCACCTTGAAAAACCCTGATGCCCTGGCCAGCAGGCGGCCTGGTTTCAACTTCAAGGAGTTCAATATGCTGGCCGATGCCCTGGCCAAAAGTGTCGAGCAAGTGCAGGCCGCCAGCCAGCGTGAAGGCCGCCTGTTGCGCTACACCAGCCATGAACTGCGAACGCCATTGGCGGTGCTCAAGGCCAATATCGAACTGCTGGCCCTGCAATCCGGCGGTGTGCTGCCTCCCTCCTTGCAGCGTATAGAACGCTCCGTGCTGAATATGCAGCTTATCGCCGAGACCTTACTGTGGATGAGTCGCGAGCACGCCGAATCGCTGCCGGAGGAAGACGTTAACTTGAGCGAAGTGGTCGGCGAACTGATTGAGAAGCACCGCTACCTGATCGGTAACCGGGATATCGAGCTGAGCATCGACATCCACGACGAACCTTGCCGACTGCCCCCTACTGCGTGCCGCATCGTGATCGGCAACTTCCTGCGCAATGCACTGCAATACGCCGAAGAGGGCGCAGTAGATATCAGCTTCAAATACCCTCGGCTGGTGATTGCCAATCACATCAGGGAGGTCAAGCCGCGCCAGGAATCCGACGACTATGGCTATGGCCTTGGGTTGCAGTTGATGCGCCAATTGTGCGCAAAGTTGAACTGGCAGATTGACGTGATCCGCGAGCAACAACGCTTCACCGTCATCCTCGATTTCACCCGCGTGATGCCGAGCGCTGCAAATAGATAGTGCGACCGTGTCCTTCCTTACGGCTGTGGTGTTTTCAACAGCGCTGGCGTGCCGTGACGAATGGGCGCTGCCGTAGATGCCGCGATGTCCCAGGTCAACAGCAGATGGTTGATCGCCGCATCGATCTGCTCATGGGGTGTGTTATCCCGTGCCTGGATCGACACGCCCTGCAAGAAGCAATCGAACAGGGTCGCCATCGCCTCAACATTCAGCGTGTCCGGCAACTGGCCGGCCTGGATCGCCCGCTGTACACACGCGACAATTCCCGCCCGGGTTCGCGCCCGGGATTGGGTCAGCGCGTCCACCACCCGCGCATGCTCCGGGCTCGGCGCGCTCATCACCCCCAGTGTCACCATGCAGCCCTTGGGGTGGGCGTCGTCGCATTGCATGCGCGCTGACTGGCGCAATGCGGTTTCGACGGCCCGGCGTGGCGGCAGACTTTCATCCCACAAGCATTCGGTGACCTGGGCGTAGGTTGCCAGGTAGCGCTGCACGCACTCATCGAACAGTGCTTCCTTGGAGCCGAACGCGGCGTAGAAACTCGGTGCGGAAATGCCGCCACCCAGGGCCGTCTTGAGTTGAGCAAGGGAGGTGGCGTCGTAGCCGTGCTGCCAGAACAGGTGCATGGCCTGTTCAACGGCCTCTTCTCGGTCGAAGCTGCGGGGGCGGCCCATTTGCGCCATGACGGCAATCCTCTTGGGGAAATGAGATAAATACTAGTCGATACATAAGTCGTTGACAATGCGACGCCAGGTCGCGCAACATTTGTATCGATCAGTATTTAAGTCCGCCAAGGAGTTTCCCATGACACCCTCACTCAGCCTATCGGCGTCGTCTGAACGCTTGCCCATCGGCGCGCTGCTCGCTCTGGCCATGACCGGTTTCATCTGCATCGTCACCGAAACCCTGCCCGCCGGGCTGTTGCCGTTGATCAGCGCAGGCCTAGGCATTTCGCCGTCCATGGCCGGGCAGATGGTCACCGCCTATGCGCTGGGCTCGGTGCTGGCGGTGATCCCCATGACCATCGCTACTCGCGGCTGGCGCCGGCGCAATGTGTTGCTGCTGACCATCGTTGGTTTTTTGTTGTTTAACTCCATCACCGCGTGGTCGTCTCACTATGGCGTGACCCTAGTGGCGCGCTTCTTTGCCGGCGTTTCGGCAGGGTTGGCCTGGAGCCTGCTGGCCGGTTATGCGCGGCGCATGGTAGCGCCACAGCAACAAGGCAAGGCCCTGGCCTTGGCGATGGTCGGCACGCCGATTGCGCTGTCACTGGGTGTGCCGCTGGGCACCTGGCTCGGTGGCCTGGTGGGTTGGCGTACCACATTCGGCCTGATGTCGGCGCTGACGCTAGGGCTGATCGTGTGGGTGCTGGTGAAGGTCCCTGACTACGCACCACAGCCTGCGCATCAGCGCATACCCCTCGGCAAAGTACTGACCACGCCCGGCGTGCGCCCGGTGCTGGCGGTCGTCATCAGTTGGATGCTGGCCCACAACATTCTGTACACCTACATCGCGCCATTCGTGGCGCGGGCTGGCTTGGCGGACAGGGTCGACCTGGTGCTGCTGGTGTTCGGTGTTGCCGCATTGGCGGGTATATGGCTGACGGCGCGTTTGGTCGAGCCGATGCTGCGCAAAACCGTGTTGGCGAGCCTGGGAACATTCGCGGCGATCTGTGTGGCGTTCGGCCTGCTAGGCAGCCAGCCGGCAGTGGTCTACCTCGGCGTGGCGATATGGGGACTGAGCTTTGGTGGCGCCGCCACCCTGCTGCAAACCGCCCTGGCCGATGCCGCCGGTGACGGCGCGGATGTGGCGCTGTCACTTAACGTAGTAGCGTGGAACAGTGCGATTGCCGGCAGTGGCGTGATCGGCGGGCTGCTGCTGGATCGCTGGAGCGTGGCCGCGTTTCCCTGGGCGATGCTGGTATTGATCATCCTCGCGTTGCTGATCGCCTGGACGGCGCATGCCCATGGTTTCAAGCCGGGACGGCGGTCTGCCAATGGGCCTGCGGTGGTGGGGCACTGACCGGCCGATCGCCTAAGCGAGTTTCACATTCATGGTGATGTGGGCGGTGAACACCTTGATGTCGCCCGCATCGAAGATCTCTACCGGCACGATCTTGTCCCCAGCAGTCTGCCAATCGATAGCGCTGCCGTCGGCGACGGCGCGGATATCGGTTTTTGCCTTGGCCAGGTATTCCACGTTCATGCCTTTGGGAATCCAGCGTGCACCTGGGGGAATCGAAGCGTCGGTCATCATGCCGCCAGCCAGTTCGGCGGCGTTGCACAGCGCGATGGCGTGCACCGAAGCCAGGTGATTGGTGATTTCCTTGCGAAACGGCACGGTGACCACCGCGTGGTTGGGCTTCAGCTCAGCGATTTGCGGCGTGATCGTGCTGAAGTAAGGGGCCATTTGGCACGCCAGGTTGCTGAATGCGGCGGGGCCGACGCTATTGAACATGCTCAGGGCTTGGCTCATAGGAATATCCTCAGAAGTGGTTTGCAGAATAATATTCTGTAACCGAACAATATTCCGTTGTTTCCCGGTCTGTCAACCAGGCTTTCTCTGGCGGTCGCTCAACCTATAAACTGTTTTTATTTGGCGTCCCCCCATGCACTCCATCGATCTTATCGAGCGCACCTTTCCCGGCCGGCGCAGCGACCTCAAACGCACCATCCTGCGTGAAGCGCTGGCGTGCTTTAACGAGGCGGGTATCGAAGCGACCAATATCGAAACCATCCGTGCGCGCTGTGATACCAGCGTCGGCGCTATCTATCACCACTTCGGCAATAAAGAGGGCTTGGTGGCGGCGCTGTTCTTCGCTGCGCTGGAAGACCAGGCCAGTTTGCGTGATCGCTACCTGCAAGCGGCGGATACGGCCCACGCTGGCGTGGTCGGCCTGGTGTACAGCTATGTTGAATGGGTCAGCGCGCAGCCGGAGTGGGCACGGTTTGTTTTCCATAGCCGTTTCGCCGTGTCCAACGGCCCGTTCAAGGACGAGCTGATTGCGCGTAACCAGCAGCGCAACCAACAGTTGAAGGCCTGGATGAGTGGGGAAGGGCGCAAGGAATATTTCAGTCATTTGCCTGCAGAACTTATCCCTTCGTTGATCATCGGCGCGGCGGAAAGCTACTCCCGTGCGTGGCTGTCGGCGAAGGTCAAAAAGAGCCCCTTTGAGTACCGTGAGCTGCTGGCCGAAGCAGCGTGGAATTCCTTGAGCCTCAAATAGGACCCGCACCTTAAGGGTCTATACTGGCCTTCTTCAAATACATCGAGATCCCCATGAGCACCTCTGTTTCCCTCCCTCCGGCGCGCACGCCCATCGCGCCACTGATAGCCTTTGTCATCCTGGTGGCGGGCGCCCTGTTCCTGCAAAACACAGTCGGCGCGCGCCAGGTGCTGTTGCTGGTGGTCGGCGCCGCCCTAGGCCTGACCCTCTACCATGCCGCCTTCGGTTTCACCTCGGCCTGGCGCGTGTTTATCAATGATCGGCGTGGCGCCGGCTTGCGTGCGCAGATGGTGATGCTGGCGGTAGCGGTGCTGCTGTTTTTCCCGGCGCTGGGCGCAGGCAGCCTGTTCGGCCAGCCCGTGGTGGGGCTGGTGGCGCCTGCCGGGGTGTCGGTGGTGTTCGGGGCGTTTATCTTCGGGATCGGCATGCAACTGGGGGGCGGTTGTGCATCGGGCACCTTGTTCACCGTGGGCGGCGGTAATGCACGCATGTTGGTGACGTTGTTGTTTTTTATCTGTGGTTCGTTGATCGCCACTCATCATGTTGATTGGTGGTTTGCGTTGCCGTCGTTCCCCGCGGTGTCCATCGTCAAGAGTTTCGGTGTACTGCCGGCGTTGGTCCTGAGCCTGGCGCTGTTTGCGTTGATTGCGCTAGTCACGGTGCGCCTGGAAAAACGCCGCCATGGCCAGCTTGAACAAGGCCTGCACAGCGAGCACCAAGGCCTGCGCCGCTTCCTGCGTGGGCCTTGGCCGTTGGTGTGGGGCGCGATTGGCCTGGCGTTGCTCAACTACGCCACCCTGGCCCTGGCCGGGCGGCCGTGGGGCATCACCTCGGCGTTCGCGCTATGGGGCGCCAAGGTGGCGAGTGGGTTGGGCGTGGATGTGGCGAGCTGGGCGTTCTGGCAGATGCCGGCCAATGCCAAGGCGCTGGCCGCGCCGGTATGGGAAGACATTACCAGCGTCATGGATATCGGCATTGTCCTCGGCGCGCTGCTGGCTGCTGGCCTGGCCGGGCGTTTCGCGCCCAGCCTGAATATTCCGGCGCGCTCGTTGATTGCGGCGGTGATCGGCGGCCTGATGCTCGGTTATGGTTCGCGCCTGGCCTACGGCTGCAACATCGGCGCCTATTTCAGCGGCATCGCTTCGGGCAGCCTGCACGGTTGGGTGTGGCTGGTGGCAGCGTTTATCGGCAACAGCGTGGGCGTGCGTCTGCGGCCGTTTTTCTTCGCGGGCGAACGGCCCCAGGTGGCCTTGAGTGGGTGCTGAGCGGCCCGCTCACATTCGCTTGGCGCGCATGGAGGATTCCGGACTATTGCCCGCCATCGAGCGCTCTGCCGCCCAAGCGTTCCGGGCAATCGAGGGGCTGGGCTGGCTGGCGGATGCCGCGCCGATCAGCGTCGAGCGCCATCGGCAGTGGATCGCCTTGATGACCTGTTGGGTAGTGGTTGATGAACGCGGCCAGCCCCAGGGTTTCCTCAGCGCAGAGTCTGTCGGTGACGACCTGCATATCCATGAAGTGTCGGTGGCCCAGCCGCTGCAAGGCCAAGGCTGGGGCCGCAAGTTGGTGGAAACGGCGATGGGCCATGCACGTGCTCGGCACCTGCGTGCGGTGACGCTGACCACTTTCCTGCAGGTGCCGTGGAATGCCCCGTTCTATCGGCGCCTGGGGTTTGTAGCGCATACCGATCAGCGTTTGGAAAATCTCCTGGCGGATGAGTATGCCCATGGCTTCGAACCTGGCAGCCGATGCGCCATGGCCTGCTCGGTAGGAAGTCCGAATCCGTCCTGAAGTAGTCCGTCGCGCGTCTGTCGTGCGAAGTGTGTTGCCCATACCATGGCTGCATCGTTCAGCCACTGATACAAGCCACAAGGACAATCCATGAGCCGTAAAGCCCTGATCGTGATCGACGCCCAGCATTCGTTCCGGCATTCAACCTACTGGTCCGAAAATGACCTGCCCGATTACCTGGAAAAACAACAGGCCCTCATCGATGGTTGTGTTCAGCAAGGCATCCCGGTGGTACAAGTCTTCCATGTTGAAGACCAGGGGCATTTCTCCATGCAATCGGGCAACGTCAGGGCATTGAGCGAGTTGTCGATCGATCCGCAGTTGGTAATCCACAAGCGCTACCACAGTGCCTTTGCCGGTACGCCACTGGCTGCTCGCCTGACGGAGATGGGCGTCACCACGCTGATCATCAGTGGCATTCGCACCGAGCAATGCTGCGAGACCACCACACGGCAGGCTTCGGACAGCGGCTTTACGGTGGATTTTGTCAGCGAGGCGACGCTGACCTTCCCGATGACCCATGTGTACAGCGGCCGGGTCTACACGCCGGCTGAGATTCGCCAGCGCACGGAGCTGGTCCTGGATGATCGATTTGCGCGCATTGTGACGGTCGCCCAGGCCCTGGCGGGATGAGTCAATGAGCGTGCCGGTGCTGTTCGTGTTGCTGCCCAATGTGCTGATGCTCGACCTGGCGGGGCCTGCCGAAGTGCTGCGCCTGGCCGCGCAAGTCGACGACCCGACGGCTGTGGATTTCGACTTGCAATACGTCAGCCCGGTGGCGTCACTGCACACGTCCATCGGCTTGCCGCTGACAGGGTTGGCGCCACTGCCACCGGCCCTGGCCCCCGGTACCCTGGTAGTGTTGGTGGGTTCCACGATGAAGGTCGACAAGGTGCACCAACAGGCTTTCGAGTCGGCCAGCAACCACCTGACCCACTGGCTGCAAAGCGTTTTCGCGCCCTCCGCGGAACGCCTTGTGTGCGTATGCGCCGGTGCATTGAGTGCCGCCAGGGCCGGATTGCTCGATGGGCGCCAATGCACCACGCACCACTCGTTGTGCGCCACCTTGCAAGCCATGGCGCCCAAGGCCCGGGTCCTGGAAAACCGCCTGTACGTGACCGATGGTCCGGTCAGTTGCAGCGCCGGTGTCACGGCCGGTATCGACCTGATGCTGCACCTCGTCGCCGAATTGGCCGGGCCACGGCTGGCGTGTGCGGTAGCGCGGGACATGGTGGTGTACCTGCGCCGCAGCGGCAGCGACCCGCAGTTGTCACCCTGGATTTCCGGGCGTAATCACCTGCACCCGGCGGTGCATCGGGTGCAGGACGCTATCGCAGCAGCCCCCTGTGAAGCCTGGACCGTGACACGTATGGCCGCCCTGGCCTGCACCGGCAGCCGCCACCTGGGGCGCTTGTTCCAGGAGCACGTAGGGATCAGCCCGCTGGATTACCTGCACCGCCTGCGCCTGGCCGTGGCCCGTGAACTGCTGGCCGAGTCTGACCTGGCCATTGAAACTATTGCCGAGCGCGCAGGCTTTGGTTCGGCGCGGCATCTGCGGCGTATCTGGGGCAAATATGAAGCGGCCACCCCTTCAGCGGTGCGCCTTATTCAGCAGGCGTCTCGGGGGACGTGACAGGGCTTTCACCGGCCTCGGTCTCCAGCTTCAAACGGTCGGCCTTGCTGATGTATTTATCTTTGCTTTTTGGCGCCAGCTTGGCACTGGCCTTCTTGGCTTTGGCCTTGAAGAGCTGCTGGAGTTTTTTCTGGCGGTTCATGTCTTGCTGCCTGGGGAGGAAAGGAGTGGATGATACCAGCTTGAAAAAACATGGCCGGGCCTGGGTCGCTTTTTCGCGGCAATCTGTGCATTGAACGGGGCTGGGTTTTATCAATAATCAGGTCGGGTATCCAGCGCAAACGGAAGCCCCTCAATGAGTATCCATACCCGCACTAAACGCACCACCGTTCCCCAATTGGTTGCCATGAAGGGCCAGCAGAAGATCGTCTCCCTCACCGCGTATTCCAGCGCTATCGCCAAGCTGATCGACCCGATTGTCGACTTCATCCTGATCGGTGACTCCACCGCCATGGTCGGCTATGGCCGCGCCTCGACCTTGAGCATGCAGCTCGAAGAAATCATCGGCCACACTCGGGCGGTGGTCGACAGTACCCGCTTGGCCTGTGTGATCGCCGATATGCCGTTTGGCAGTTACCAGGAATCCCATGAGCAGGCGTTTCGCAATTGTGCCCAGGTGCTGGCGCGTACCGGTTGCGATGCGGTCAAGTTGGAGGCCAATCAGGCCCTGGCCGGTACCGTGGAGTTTCTGGTTGCACGGGGTGTACCGGTGATGGCCCACGTGGGGCTGATGCCGCAGTTCGTCAATGTGATGGGCGGGTTCAAGGCCCAGGGGCTTACGCCTGAAACAGCTGCAATGATTGCGGCAGATGCCCGCGCCAATCTGGAGGCCGGTGCTTTCAGCCTGCTGCTGGAGGGCGTGGCCGAGGGCGTGGCGCGCCAGATCACCCTGGACTCGAGCAAACCCACGATCGGTATCGGTGCATCGCCGGCATGCGACGGTCAGGTGCTGGTCACCGAGGACGTGCTGGGCCTGGGCGGCGGTTCGATGCCGCGCTTCGTCAAGCAATACGCTGACGTGGGGGCGGTGATTCGTGACGCGTGCGAGCGTTTTGCCGACGATGTGCGCCAGGGGCGTTTTCCCGAAGACCGGCACTGCTACGGGCTTTGACGCAGCGCCTGGGCCAGTAGCTGGACAGCCAGGGCAATGTCCTTGCTCCAGTCGAGTGTGTAGCTCAGGCGCAGGTGATGAGACCAGGCGCCTTGCTGGCTGAACAATTCGCCGGGGGCGATGACGATACGCTGGCTTAGCAAGTGCGTGAACACCTGGCGCATCTGCACAGGGCGCGTGGCCTCCAGCCAAAAACTTGCGCCACCGTGGGGGGTGACCACGCGCCATAGGTCATCGCCATAGGCGTGCAGCAAGGCCTTGAGCTGGGTCATGCGCTCCAGCAGCAGTGCCCGCAACGCCGTCAGGTGAGCGTCGAAACGTTGGGTCGTGAACAGCCTGGCAATGGCCTTCTGGCGGATCGGCGAAAGGCGGAAACCGCGCTCCAGAAACAGCCGCTGCAACGGCGCCCCGGCACTGCGACACAGCACATAGCCGTAGGGCGCCTCCGAGCCGATGACTTTGTCGAAGGTCGAAAACACCAACAGTTTCTGCGGGTCGGCATAGTCACGATAGCGCGCCGGTTGCGGGCCAAAGTACAGCTCGCCGTAGGTATCGTTTTCGAACAGCCAGATATCGCGCTCGGCTAACCACTGGCAGATCTGCTGTTTGTCCTGTGGCGGCACCACGCCGCCCTGGGGCATATTCACCGTCGACGACAGCACCGCCAGTCGGATCGGCTCACGCTTGAGCAGCGCACTCAAAGCGTCCAGGTCGAAACGCCCATCCGCGCCGAGCGGCATCTCGATCACGCGGATCTTCGCCGCCTGCAATTGTCGCAGGATCGCCCACGAACAGGGTGACTCCACCAACGCGAGCGTGCCGGCCAGCTCCAGGGCATTGAGCGAGACCTCCAACACACTGTGCAGGTCCGAGCCGATATAGACCTGGTCGGCCTGCCAATAGTGCTCCGTGGAGCGGCTGTAACGTTCGGCCAGGGCGGCGCGCAACTCGGGTTCCCCCATTGGCAGATACAGCGGCGCCAGTGAGCGCGGGTACCGCCGGGTCAGTTCGCGTTCCAGCATCAACAAAGGCTGCTCTAGCGACAGCAGCATCGCCGGCGCGTCACTGCACAGAGCCAGCATACCGGGTTGGCGTGCGTTGGCGAAGACCTGGTCGAGCAGGGGAGATGAGCTTGGGTTGATGACGGCAGCCGAGCCTGGGGCGATAAAGAAACCGAGCTTGGGCCTGGCCTGGATCCGCCCTTGTTCCTCAAGCAATGCATACGCGTACTTGGTGGTCGACACCGACACGCCCAGGCGCAGGGCCAGTTGGCGCAGGGACGGCAATTTGCGTTCGCCGTCGGCAGGGCAAGCCTCGATCAGCTCGATGAGGTAGCGGTACACCGCCTGATAGGCAAAGGTGTCTTTGCTTCTTTTCATACTTATTTGAACCGCTGTTCTGTAGGAGCGAGCTTGCTCGCGAAGCACTTCAGCACGCCACGTTTTACCTGGAAGCGCGCGTTATCGTTGAGATTTTTCGCGAGCAAGCTCGCTCCTACATCATCAAACCCTGATCAACGTGCCAAAAACTGGCTGATCAACGTGATCACCTGCTGCTGGATAATCGGTCGTGGCCGTGCCCCCGGACCATCCTGACAAATGATGCTGTCGCCGGGCACATCCGCGTCGAGCACCGCCGCTGCGCCCGGTTTGCATTGCGACATGAAGCTGAAGTGGTTGGCGTCGCTGATCTGCACGTACTGCGTCGAGGCTTTTGGCAACCGCTTGGCCATGTCGGCCGATTCCATCTGCGCCGGCAAATCCGCTGACGGCACACCGGCGGCGATCACCAAGGCCCGCACCGGAAGCGCCGCCAGGCTTGCATCGGTAAACCCGCGCGACAGGCCCAGGTCCAAAGACACCACGGCGCTGACGCGTTTGTCGCTCAAGTCCGCGGCCAATTGCTCCTTCCCGTTCGCAGTGCCCTCAGGATTCATCTCGCGGTAGGCGGTACACGCGACCAGCGTCGGATGGGCGCTGCAGTCCCGGGCAAACAGCGCCGGGTCAAAACGCGCACCGGCCGTCTCCATCACCGTCCAACCCCCGAGGGAATGACCCACCACCGCGATCCGGCCGCTATCCACTGCACCGAATGGCTCGGGCTGAGCCAACAGTGCATCGATGGCCCGGCTTAAATCCCTGGGCCGTTGCCACAGCTGCGCAGCGGCCTCGGCGCTGCGATCCTGGCTGGTAGTGCCTGGGTGGTTGACCGCCGCCACGATATAACCCTGCTGCGCCAACGCACTGGCCAGCCACGCCTGTTTGCCCCAATTGCCCCCGTAGCCGTGGGAGAGCACCACCAAAGGATGCTTACCCGGCGTCGGCGCCGCATCGGGAACGGCCAGCACGCCGATGAACACCACATTGTCGGCGATCAGCTTGGATTTGGCAGTGGCGGCGGCGGGGTACCACACAGCCATTTCCAACGGGCGGTTGTTGTGGGTGTCGGGCAGGGTGGTGGTTTGGAAGCCGACGGGGTTGTCGCTGGCGAATGCGGGAGCGCTCAGGCACATCAGCAGCAGAGCGGCGAGGGGGGCTTTCATGCTTTTTTCGTCCTTGAAAGGGAGGGCGCAGCATGACCTGAAACGGTCGGTTCAGGTAGAGGGGAGGCGGGACTACGAAGTGGCTGACAGAGTCCTACTGCTTGGTATTACAGATGCGGACTTCACGTTTTTAGGAAGTAGCTGGCTTACTTGAAGCTGTAAATCATGCAGTGTTGGAGCGTGAATCCTACTGGATGTGTCGACACTGACCTTTAATTAAAGGGTGATGATTATGGAGCTTATAAGTGCATCACTTGGTTCGAAGCCGAGGTATGACCTGTCTGGCCGTAGTTATTTAGTCTTTTTGCTGATCGGAATAACTTTTTCCCCCTCCGGTGTAGTTAATGCCGAGGAAAAAATGATCAGTAAAACGGTCACGCCCACTGTTATCAACGTCATTTCTATTGGTGGGACTGGACTGGCCATTTTTAGCTTGTCCCCCAGCGATTTTCCAGCCGGTTCCTTCGGCGTTCCCAAACAGTTGCTAGGGATTGATTGGAATACGACCTCCTATCCCGAAAACATAAAGGAAAGCGTTGAGTTGTGCTATTCGCGTCCTTATAAAACCGCCCAGCGAACGTGTGTGCCGATTTGGCCTGGATCTTCCGGAACGTCGACCGACTTCAATGATCAGCCCTTCGGCCAAGGTGCGGGCGTGACCATCAAGCATCATGTTTTGGGCGGCGGTGCACGACTGGGTTATCCCGCTGGCAGCGACACGGTGACAGTTCGGTATAGGGACTAAGTTGCGAGCCCCGCTCGCGATCAGCCTGCGGGGCTTACTTGCAGCTCAAAAGCGTTGTTAATCGATCGCGAGGCCATTTATGGTAACTATCAACGTTGATACGTCGTTAGCCAATAATCGCCTGGGTAGTACTGTTGTCCGTGACTTGAGCCCAGCCTCGGTGTTGCCTCTTCGAGACCCTATCGGCGCGCCTGCCGTTGTTGAAGCCGATGCTGACAACACCTTATCGATCCTGGCGAGGCAACTAAGTGACGCTGCCAACCATGACGCCGGCATGCGTCAAGCAGACCCAGGCAACAACCTCTCCAACCCGCTCGATGCGATCAGCGACGAAAGATATTTCGCTGACAAAGCTCAGCATGATGCTGAGGTTCCCGATACTCACGTTCTGGAATTGCTTGAGCGCGCCAAGCAAGCCACCGCCTTTGCCAACGGTTTGGCCAGTAACCCTTTCAAAGGACTCGCGGTCGATCAATTGACGCTGATTGCTCGCGACGAAAGCGGTACGTTCACCGTCAACGAACGGCGCGCAGCCTGGCAGGAGGTTCGCCTGAATGAACAGCGGGTCAGCGCCTCTTCAGGTTCCGCCATTGGGCGTGAACTCATGATTTCTCGGCTCTTCCTGGGGCATGAACCTGCGGTGGCCGAAGGCACCCTGACCTCTAGCAATATGGCCCAAAGCAGTTACGACTTCCTGACTCGTGATGATCGCAGCCTGTTGTCAGACATGTACGCTTATGCGCAGGAGCAAGGAGCCGACTTGGCATATGTCGACATGCTGGCCTACGACCTCGGCAACTACCGCCATCACGACAATGGTCGCCAGCTCTTGAGCGGTAATAATGGCTACAACCAGGAGGGGCGCCGGGTGACGTTCAACTTCAAGGAGCATGATGTAGCTGCGGCATCACGCATTCTGTACGGCTCGGCCATTGACTCTACCCGCCTCGAACAGGGTTTTTTACGTCATGTCCTGAACCCGGACTTCGGCGCGCTGAGCAATATGGGCAGCATCGCTTTCCTTGAGCAGATGGTGCTGAAATTTTCCAGTGCAGGTGCCACGCAAGCTTTGCTGGGCAGGGAGTTCGCGACTTATACACCGATAAGTATCAACGACAATATGGTGGTCACAGTAGCCGAAGAGGTAACGCTCACATTTGATGAGCCCGTGCTTATCAACACCGATGGCATCTGGACCATCACCGAAAAAGGTAAGGCCGCGGGTTACACCATGGACCCGGCCACCGGAAAACCGCGTCGGGCGGCTGCGCCTTCAGTCGACGACAGGCAGCCGCACAGCGTCGTCGATGAGGCCGTAGCCGACCCTTTAAAGACGCGCTCTCTGGTAGACACCCTTGCAGGCACCCCCGATCAGTCCACCCCGCGATGGCGCTGGCCTGGGTATTTATTAAAATTGATGAAAAATCCAAAACCATGAGGAGGGGTGCAATCACACGCCTTGGCCACCCACTGACTTAGGTTTAAAGCCAACTTTAAGGTCAATGGTTTTCGAAGGTAAACCCGAGGGTGTGGCATGTGCAGAATGCGCAGCTGCTGATTAATCGTCTGCGCGAGGAAGGGGTGGCTCCAGCGTCTTCCAAGAGAAAGGGCGCCCACCAGGCTCCGAGGGCCTGACGGGCGCCTAGGCGCTGCCGAGTCGTCGTGAAGTCGATCATGACGACGCGGCGGTCTATCGGGTGGCTGCAAGACTAGCTAACCGTTGAAGCACTTTCCCTCGCCATCAATTTGTCCACCAACAAAACCCCCAATTCACTCAACTGATGAATCGCCAACGCGACATCGCGCTGTTTACCTGTCAGTTCATCCGACAGATCAAGCAGCAAGGCGGTTACCGAGGAAAAGGTTTCGTAGCTGTTGGCGATGAGCATTTCGTTGCTGGCATCGTCGGCAACGCTGAACAGCGGTGAGGGAGATGGTTCGGCGTGGGTGTTAACGGCTGCCTGATCAAGCTTGAGGTTTGGATCGTTTGGAGGGTTAGGTGTGACTTTGTACATATGCGTAATTCCTGAGTGGGGCCGACACCGTTTCGCTACTAAACGAAAGGGTGGCAGCTGTACGCAGGTTAGTAGACCGGGGAATTACACAAAGCCGGCGCACCCGAAGGTGCCCTACGCACAGCCACCATCAGGCACAGACAGGAACGTCTGATAGATGAAGCTCATGCACTAAGTGTAATTGACCCTCGGGCTACTAAACCCGATCACTGAGTTGTCAGCGACCGAGCCACCTTAGAGACGCCCATCCAAGCGCACAAGCCGGCGGATTCTGACGCAACTGTAGGCAACGGAGCAAGGTGGTGCAGCGCGCTGTAGGACATGTCTACAGGCTATCGCTACTCGTAGGCGAACTGGTCAATCAACCCCAAACGCGGAACACGACTGTTTGGCTCTAATATTGCGCCTGGAGCAATGACGGCATTCGCGCCGATTTTGCAGCCGTCGCCTACCAGGGCACCAAATTTGTTCACCCCTGTGTCGATCACATTGTCTGCGTAGCGGATCTTGATATCCGCCCCATCCAACTCATTCCGGTAATTGGCGATGATTGCACCGGCTTCAATATTTACCCCTTCGCCAATCAATGAATCGCCGACAAAGTTGAAGTGTGCCAGCTTGCTTGCGGCCAGCATGAAGGTGCTTTTCAGTTCGCAGCTTGGGCCCACAATGCAATGGCTGCCCAGATAAACGCCGCCACGCAGGTAGGCTCCCGCGGCTACGAATGAGCCTTCGCCGATGATGATCGGGCCTTTCAACACAGCGCCTTCTTCGACAATGGCGCTTTCGTGGATGGCACAGTCTCCGTGGCGCCGGTAGCCCGTGCCGAGGCGTGACAGCAAGGCCAAAACCTGGTTTTCGCAGTCTTGAGACACCCGCCAAGCGGCAGGCTGCGTCACGCCAAGGGAGGGCCATTGAGCAATGAATGTACTGATCTCAGGTAGCTTCATGCAGAGCGCTTCCGATGTCGGGGTGGGAGGGTAGAGCCCGCTGTGACGATAGGGTGGTGGGCTCGGGCGACATCTTAATAGTGTCTGCCCCGGTTTACTTAATACCAAAGAAAGTCGCGGGTTGACGTTGCGCGGAAAAATGCTGCCTCAACAGCAACCCAGTGCAAATGTGGGAGGGGGCTTGCTCCCGATTGCGGCAGGTCAGCCAACCTCTCAATGGCAGATACACCGTTATCGGGAGCAAGTCCCCTCCCACATTGGATGTGTGTTGCTGGTTTTAAAAAAGCACTGGTAGATGCAAGATGTAGCCAGTAGGCTACAGGCGGACAAAAGATTCTCGATGCCCTGAGAGGTCAATGACATGAGTAAGTCGACGTTCAAACCAGAGGACATGCCGATCCTCGAGCTGGATACATCCGGTACCAGCGCCTATGAGGCTTTACGCTTCCTTGATAGCCCGGAAACCATCAGTGCCTATCTTGCGCAAAGCATGGCGTGCCATGACCCGCAAATCCTTATGAAGGCGCTGGCCGAGGTTGCCAAGGCCCAGGGTGTGAACAAAGTTGCCGAAGCGGCGGGGGTGAATCGGGAGAGCCTGTATAAAACCCTGAAAGGCGGCTCAAAGACGCGTTATGAGACGGTCCAGAAGCTGATGTTGGCTTTAGGGGTGGAACTGACGGTGCAACCGATTGCCGAGACCGCAATTAAAAAAACGGCCGTCATTGGCAAAACCTGATGGACCCAAAAGAGGACGGTTTATTTGATTGAAAATAGAGACGTCCCTTTTTGTCCACAGAGGGCCATTCCCTTACGAACGGGATCAAACGATTTAAGAGAGAAGCAGAGTTGATGTGCGCCTGGTCTTGTAGGAAATTGACCTCTGGTAGCGTAAGGCTATTCCCATTGTACTGGTTATATATCCAGTGTTTTCAGGTCGGCGCGCTCATGAAACGAAAATGAGTGAAAAATGGGCCAGTGGCAAAAAAAAGCAACTCCGTTAGGTTGAGGTCCTCTCCTTCAAGAAAGGAGAGTTCTTAATCAAATCAATGGAGTCACAAAATGAACAAACCACAAACCCAGACACCGCTTCGCCATGGTCGTGTCACATCCCCTTCCAGCCGTGGCGCAGTCGCCGTGGATCTTGGCCTGCTGGAGACCTGGCAGGTCAATGAGATGGAAGGCGGCAAGAACTTCCCGGCACTGATGGCCGGTCCGTTCCAGGCGCCTTATCAAACCGACAGTGACAGCGTCACCCCACCAGCCGACGGTTTCATCCTCAGCGGTGGCAAGACCGATGCCCGTGACTGCATCAACTTCACCAGCGAGGAAATGGCCAAGAAACTCAACCGCGCCTTCACCTGGCCGTTGCTCAATGTCGAGCCGGGTCAGACCTTCAAGGTCACCTGGGCATACACCGCGCCGCACACCACCCGTGGCTATCGCTGGCTGATCACCAAGGATGGCTGGGACCCGAAACAGCGCATCACCCGCGCACAGCTGGAAACCCAGCCGTTCGCCGAAGACTTTTATGCCCAGGTGCCGTACTACAGCCATGCAGGCGAACTGAAGGCCAAGGTCAATCATGAAGTGAAACTGCCGGCCAACAAAAAGGGCCAGCACGTGATTGTATTGATGTGGATCGTCGCCAACACCGGCAACGCCTTCTATCAAGCTTTCGACGTGGACTTCAAATAAGCCCGCATCATTAAACCCACAGGTTCTGAAGGATTAGAACATGTCAAATATCGACTTTACCTCACTGCAATCGCCACTGAACGATGCCGCTTCGCTGATGCCCAGCATTGCCGGCAAAAAGATCCTCATGGGCTTCTGGCACAACTGGCCTGCCGGCCCGAGCGACGGCTACCAGCGTGGCCAGTTCGCCAATATGAGCCTGGCGGATGTACCAAAGGATTACAACGTGGTGGCCGTGGCCTTCATGAAGGGCAACGGTATCCCAACCTTCAAGCCGTACAACCTGTCCGACGCCGAGTTCCGTCGCCAGGTGGGCGTGCTCAACAGCCAGGGCAGGGCTGTGCTGATTTCCCTTGGCGGCGCCGATGCGCACATCGAACTGCATAAAGGCAACGAACAGCCACTGGCCAACGAAATTATCCGCCTGGTGGAAACCTATGGCTTTGATGGCCTGGATATCGATCTTGAACAGAGCGCGATTGATTTCGCCGACAACAAGACTGTCCTGCCCGCCGCGTTGAAATTGGTCAAGGACCACTACGCAGGTCAAGGCAAACACTTCATCATCAGCATGGCGCCGGAGTTTCCCTACCTCACCACCGCTGGCAAATACGTCGGTTACATCCAGGCGCTGGAAGGCTATTACGACTTCATCGCCCCGCAGTATTACAACCAGGGTGGCGACGGGATCTGGGTGCAAGAGGTCAACAACGGCAACGGCGCCTGGATTGCCCAGAACAACGACGCGATGAAAGAGGACTTCCTGTTTTACCTGACCGAAAGCCTGGTGAGCGGAACGCGCGGGTTTACCAAAATCCCGGCAGACAAGTTCGTCATTGGCCTGCCCGCGAACGTCGACGCGGCTGCCACCGGTTATGTGATCAACCCAACAGCCGTGACCCGTGCGTTCAAGCGTTTGTACGACAAAGGATTGTCGATCAAGGGCCTGATGACCTGGTCGGTGAATTGGGATAACGGGGTCAACAAAGACCACGTGCCCTACAACTGGGAGTTCAGCCGCCGTTATGGGCCGTTGATCAATGGCACTGCTGTCTCTGGCCTTGAGGAGGATACGGCGGATCTCGAGGTCGCCAATCAGCAGTAGCGCAAAGAGACCTCTGGCAGACGTGCCAGAGGTCAAACAGCTAAGCTTCTGATCTGACTGAAATCCGATGCCTGTTTGGGCATCGGATTTTTTGCGTCACGCTCAAATTGCGCTGAGCGTTCATAAAGCCGATTTACCGCACCAAACAAGGCCGCTTGTTATCAAAGCCCCAACCCGGGATCAAGAATTGCATCGCCACACTGTCATCCCGCGCCCCAAGGCCCATGCCTTTGTACAGCTCATGGGCCTTGGCCACGGCTTCCATATCGATATCCACACCCAGGCCCGGCTTGGCCGGCACCTTTACGTAGCCCCCTTCAATCTTCAACGGCTCCCGCGTCAGGCGCTGGCCGTCCTGCCAGATCCAGTGGGTGTCGATGGCGGTGATCTCACCCGGTGCGGCCGCGGCCACCTGGGTAAACATCGCCAGGGAAATATCAAAGTGATTGTTGGAGTGTGAGCCCCAGGTCAGGCCCCAGTCGTTGCACATTTGTGCGACGCGCACCGAGCCTTGCATTGTCCAGAAGTGCGGGTCGGCGAGGGGGATGTCCACCGATTGCAGCTGGATGGCGTGGCCCATTTCGCGCCAGTCGGTGGCGATCATGTTGGTAGCGGTTTTAAGGCCCGTGGCGCGGCGGAATTCGGCCATGACTTCGCGGCCCGAGTAGCCGTTTTCTGCACCGCACGGGTCTTCGGCGTAGGCCAGCACATGATGCTGGTCACGGCAAAGGCGGATGGCTTCTTTGAGTGACCAGGCCCCGTTTGGGTCAAGGGTGATGCGCGCATCCGGGAAGCGTTCGGCCAGCGCGGTGACGGCTTCGATTTCTTCATCGCCACTGAGCACACCGCCCTTGAGCTTAAAATCGTTGAAACCGTATTTGGCCTTGGCGGCTTCGGCCAGGCGCACCACGGCGTCAGCGGTCAGGGCTTTTTCGTGACGCAGGCGGAACCACTCATCATCGGCGTCGGCCTCGTTGCGGTAGGCCAGGTCGGTAGCGTTGCGATCCCCCACATAGAACAGGTAGCCGAGCATTTTCACTGCGTCGCGCTGCTGGCCTTCGCCAAGCAAGGCCGCCACCGGCACTTCGAGAAACTGGCCCAGCAGGTCGAGCAGTGCGGCTTCCATGGCGGTGACGGCATGGATGGTGATGCGCAGATCAAAGGTTTGCAGGCCGCGACCAGCGCTATCCCTGGATGCAAAAGTGCTGCGCATCTGGTTGAGGACGCGCTGATACTGGCCAATCGGCTGGCCGATCACCAGGCTGCGGGCGTCTTCCAGGGTTTCGCGAATGCGTTCGCCGCCGGGCACTTCACCGACGCCGGTGTGGCCGCTGCTGTCCTTGAGGATGACGATATTGCGCGTGAAGTAGGGGCCGTGGGCGCCGCTGAGGTTCAGCAACATGCTGTCGTGGCCGGCGACCGGGATGACCTGGAAATGGGTGACTACAGGGGTATTCATGGCAAGGTCCTTATAGACGCTCAAAGGGATTTGCTGATGGCGGCGCCTGACGGTACGGCGCTAGGTGAGGCCAACACGGCAGAGGGTGAAGTCTTGGCAAAGAACACCAGAATGGCCGCAAGCACCGAGGTACCGGCCAGGCCATACAGCCCGCCCTGGATCGAGCCGGTGGTTTGTTCCAGAAAGCCAAAGGTGGTTGGCGCCACAAAGCCGCCCAGGTTGCCGATGGAATTGATCAGCGCGATCACGGCGGCGGCGATGCGCACATCCAGATAGCCCTGGGGAATCGGCCAGAACAGCGACGATGCGGACTTGAAGCCGATGGCCGCAAAGCAAATCGCGACGAAGGCGAAGATCGGCCCGCCGGTGGTGGACATGAACATCCCGGCCGCTGCGATCAGCAACGCCGCGGCGACCCAGGCCTGTTGGAACTTGAACTTGCCGGACAGCGCCGCGAACGCATACATGGCGATGATCGAGATCAGCCAGGGGATCGAGTTGAAGAAACCCACCTGCACATCACTCAGGTCACCCATTTTTTTGATGATGCTCGGCAGCCAGAAAGTCGCGGCATAGATCGTCAGTTGAATGCAGAAGTACAGGGCGCAGAACAGCAGGATCTGGCGGTCCTTGAGCAGCTTGCCGATGGTCGGTTTCACCGTGGTCAGGGCTTCACGTTCGCGCTGTTCCTGGTCAATGGCGTCAACCAGGGCGTCCTGTTCTTCGCGGGTCATCCACTTGGCATCATGTGGCTTGGAGTCCAGCCAGAACCACACAAAGAAGCCCAGCGCCACCGAGGCCAGGCCCTCGATGCCGAACATCCATTGCCAGCCGTGCAAGCCAAAACCATCGATCTGCAGCAACGCCCCCGACAACGGCCCGGAGATCAACGACGCCACCGCCGAACCACTGAGGAAGATGGCGATGGCTTTACCACGCTCCACACCGGGCAACCAACGGGTGAAGTAGTAGATCACCCCCGGGAAAAAGCCCGCTTCGGCTACGCCCAGCAAGAAACGCAGGATGTAGAAGTGGGTTTCGTTCTGGATAAACGCCATCAGCGTGGCGACGATGCCCCAGGTGAACATGATGCGGGTCAGCCAGATACGTGCACCGACTTTTTGCAGCAGCATGTTGGAGGGCACTTCGAACAGCGCGTAGCCGATGAAGAACAACCCGGCACCAAAGCCGTAGGCCGCCGCGCCAATGCCCAGGTCATGCTCCATGTGCGTGCGCACGAAGCCGATATTGACCCGGTCGATGTAGTTGAGGATGAACATGATGACGAACAGTGGCAGCACATGGCGCTTCACTTTGCTTACGGCGCGGGCGAGTACCGAATCACGTTCGAGTGCGGCGGATGCTGGGCTTGAATGGCTCACCATTTGAAAACGTCCCCTGATTGTTTTTATGCGGGTTAGGTGTTTGTTGCCAGACATCATACAAGTGCTTTTCTGAGTATCGCAATGCTCAGGTCAGTGATTTTGTGTTTATAAGGGCCAGGTTTAGCTGCGTGTTTTGGTTATTTGTGAGTATTTGTTGGGTTTTAACGCTGCGGTGAAGGTGCAGTGGTAAGGCGGCTCTTTCAGAGCGAAACAGTTGATAAAAAGGGTGCGTAGTGGTGTTGTCATACAAGTTGAGTATTTTTCAGCAATGAGGTGTCCTTTGCATTCAGAGTGATAAGCTCCCTCCAGCCCAAGCCCGTGGACCGTGACAATGCCCATTGAAAGCACAACACCTGTGCGTAGACGTTCAACCAACCTGGCCCAAGGCGTGGTCGAGTCGCTGACCCAGCGCATCCTGCTCGGGCAACTCAAGCCGGGTGAAAAGCTGCCGTCTGAATCCACCATCGTGCGTGAACACGGGGTGAGCCGTACCGTGGTGCGCGAAGCGCTGTCCAAGCTGCAGGCATCCGGGCTGGTGGAGACCCGTCACGGCATCGGCACCTTCGTGCTGGAGCAGCACACGCAGCCAGGCTTGCGCCTGCATGTGGACACGGTCGCCAGCGTGCGCAACATGCTCGAATTGCGCCTGGGCCTGGAGGTGCAGGCCGTGGCCCTGGCCGCGCTGCGCAGGAGCGACGCGCAACTGGCCCACATGCGCCAGGCCCTGGATGACTATCAAGCCTCGTTGGCCAACAACGACAGTTGCGTGGAGGAAGACAAGCGCTTTCACCAACTGATCGCCGAGGCCACCGGCAATCGATTTTTTACCGACATCATGCTGCACCTGGGCAGCGGGATGATCCCGCGCACCCAGGTCAAGGCCGCCGAGCGTGGCGGCGCGGATTTTGCCAAGCTGGGGCACCTGGCGAACCTGGAGCATGAGGCGATCTACAATGCGGTCAAGCGCCAGGACCCGGACGCCGCACGGGCGGCCATGGTGCTGCACTTGACCAACAGCCGGGATCGATTTTCCGGGCAATCATAAGGAACCACCGTTGAACCAACACACCTTGTCCATGCGCCTTGAGCGTGTGGCAGCGCATGTGCCGACCGGCGCACGCCTGGCCGATATCGGCTCGGACCACGCCTACCTGCCGGTGGCCTTGATGCGTCGTGGCGCCATTGCGGCGGCCGTGGCGGGGGAGGTGGCCGCTACGCCATTTCACGCAGCCAACCGTACCGTGAACGATAACGGCCTGGCGCAGCACATCACGGTGCGCCTGGCCGACGGCTTGGCGGCCATCGAGCCGGCTGACGCAATCACCGCCATCAGCCTGTGCGGCATGGGCGGCGAGACCATCCGCGACATCCTCGACAGCGGCAAGGCTCACCTCAATGGCCGTGAACGCCTGATCCTGCAACCCAACGGCGGCGAGCAGCCGCTGCGCCAATGGCTGATGGACAACGGCTACCAGATCCTCCATGAAGAGTTGCTGCGGGAAAACCGCTTCTACTACGAAATCATCGTCGCCGAACCCACCGAGACGGTGACCTATACCGCCGAGCAGCTGTACTTCGGCCCGTTGCAAATGCAGGCGCGCAGCCCGGATTTCCTGGCGAAGTGGCAACGTATAGTGCGCGAGAAACGCAAGACACTGGCCAGCCTCGAACAAGCGCGGCAGGCCGTGCCCGAGCAGAAAGTGCAGGAGATCGTGCAGCAGGTGAAGTGGATCGATCAGTTGCTCGCCTGAGCCACATTCACGGCACTTCACCGCTACCCTGTAGTCTTCTCCTAAATCCCCCAAGGTGTTGCCCGCTATGATCACTGTTCACCACCTCAACAATTCCCGCTCACAACGTATCCTGTGGGTGCTTGAAGAACTGGGCCTGCCCTACGACATCAAACGCTACCAGCGCGACGCCAAGACCAACCTGGCGCCACCTGACCTCAAGGCCATTCACCCCCTGGGCAAATCCCCGGTGATCGAAGACGGTTCCCGCGTGCTGATCGAATCCGCCGCAATCATCGACTACCTGATCCGCCGCCACGGCAACGGCCAACTGCAACCCGACCCGGCCACCGACGCCTACGACAGCTATGTGCAATGGCTGCATTTTGCCGAAGGCTCGGCCATGCTGCCGTTGATGCTCAACCTCTATGTGGGGCGGCTGGGTGAAGCGGGTGCACCGCTGCATCCGCGGATTGAATCGGAGTTGGCCAACTACCTGGGCTACTTGAATGATGTGCTGGGGCGCACGCCGTACCTGGTGGGCGACGAACTCAGCGGTGCGGATATCCAGATGAGCTTTATCGGTGAAGTGGCCCAGGCCCAGGGCAAATTGCAGGCGTACCCGAACCTGGCGGCGTGGGTCAAAAAGCTCCAGGCGCGCCCGGCTTACCGCAAGGCGGTGGAGCGGGGCGGGGAATATGCGTTCGCCAAATAGCCAGGCTTGAGGAAGACCAATGTGGGAGGGGGCTTGCTCCCGATAGCGGTGGGTCAGCAACAAAAATGCTGACTGACAGACTGCTATCGGGAGCAAGCCCCCTCCCACATTTGGAACCAATCCCGTGTACGGTAGGTGAACCTTCGAGTTCTCCAGCGCTCACTTAAGAGGTGGCACTGGCTTTTCTCGAAAGGAATCTGCATGCACTCCACCTCGGCAACCGTCCCCGTAGAACGCGAACTGAGCCTGCGGGCGGTCATCACCGGCATCGTACTGGGGATATTGCTGACCCCTTCCAACGTCTACGCAGGCTTGAAGATCGGCTGGTCATTCAATATGTCGATCATCGCCCTGTTGATCGGCTACGGAATCTGGCAAGGCCTGGCCCGGCGTTCCGGCGAGCACCTGCCGTGGACCCTGCACGAGAGCAATATCAACCAGACCGTGGCCTCGGCCGCCGCTTCGATCATTTCCGGCGGGCTGGTCGCGCCCATCCCGGCCTATACCTTGCTCACAGGCAACCAACTGGCGGCGCTGCCGATGATCGCCTGGGTGTTTTCCGTAAGCTTCCTCGGGATCTGGATCGCATGGTACCTGCGGCCTTCATTGCTCAATGACAAGGCGCTGAAGTTTCCCGAAGGCATGGCCACCCTGGAGACCCTCCTGCACATCTACAACCACGGGCGCGAAGCCGCAACGCGCTTGAAAGTGCTGCTCGGCGCGGCATTGTTGTCCGGACTGGTCAAGTGGGTGGATACCTTTATGTGGGCCTTCCCGCGCTGGTCGCCAAGTGCCCAGTTGGAGCGCCTGACCTTCACCGCAGACCCTTCGCTGCTGTTGCTGGGGTTTGGCGGCATTATCGGCATTCGCGTGGGCTTGACCCTGCTGCTCGGCGCCCTGCTCGCATGGGGTGGGCTGGGTCCGTGGCTGTTGGCGAACGGGCTGGTGAGCCTGCCCGCCGGCAGCAGCGGCCCGCAGTTTGCGGTGCTGGTGGAATGGCTGTTGTGGCCGGGGGTGAGCCTGATGGTGTGTTCTACCCTGGCGTCTTTGGCGATCCGATTATGGGCATTGCATCGCTCGACCCGAGCAGCTGGCGGTACGCCGTGGACGGTGCCCAAACCTGGACCAGCCGCTGGTTTTGCCCTGGCGATCGTGCTGGTGGTAAGCCTGCAAGCGCTGCTGTTCGGCATCAACCTGGGCATGGCGCTGCTGACCATTCCCTTGGCGATCTGCCTGGCCGCTGTGGCGGCGCGGGTAGTGGGGGCCACCGGCATTCCACCGATTGGCGCCATCGGGCAACTGTCCCAGCTCAGTTTTGGCATCGTTGCGCCCGGCCAGGTGCCGATCAACCTGATGAGCGCCAATACCGCCGGCGGTTCGGCGGGGCAATGCACCGACTTGATGAATGACTTCAAAGTGGGCAAGGCGATTGGCGCTACACCACACAAGCAAGTGATCGCCCAGATCCTGGGGATTTTCGTCGGCAGCATCGTCGGCGTGTTCGCTTACCTGGCGTTGATTCCCGACCCTCAGACCATGCTGCTCACTGAAGAATGGCCGGCCCCGGCGGTGGCCACCTGGAAAGCCGTGGCTCAGACCCTGACCCATGGCCTGGATTCACTATCGCCGAGCATCCGCTGGGCCATCGGCATTGCCAGCCTGTTCGGCGTACTGCTGGGCCTGCTCGACAGCACGCTGCCGGCCCACCGTGCGCGCTATTTGCCGAGCGCGGCAGCCTTGGGCCTGGCCTTTGTCCTGCCCGCCTCGGTGTCGCTGATGATGGCCCTGGGCGCGGTGATCACCTGGGCGGTGAGTTGTCGCTGGCCGAGCGTGACGCAACGCTTTGCGATCACGGCAGCGGCAGGGTTGATCGCCGGGGAGAGCATTACCGGCGTGGGCGCGTCGTTGTGGCAGATGCTGGGCAATGGCTGAGCGGCCCACGTGGATTTACAACTCTTCACGACTTCAAAAGGCTCATCGTTATAGGCTTGGCGCTGCGACGTTTGGATCAACCCCTTCAACTGACCGTTGAGCCTACCCCATGAAACTGCCCGCCATCGCTGCCACGTTGCTTGCCTTCGCTACGCTGCACCCTTTACCCGTACACGGCGCAACGCCCATCACCCATGTCGCCATCTACCGTGGCCCTGCGGGTTGCGCGGACTGCTCGGAAAACGTGAAAACTGCCTTGCAGCGTCTTAACCCGAATTACCAGATCGACTTCGTCGGCGCCGACGAACCCATCGACATCACCCCACACACCCTGGCCCGCTACGACCTTTACGTACAACCCGGCGGCGGCCAGGACATCCCCGGCGCCCTCGACAGTCTCGGCGATGAGCGTGCCGAGGCCATCCGCGACTACGTCGCCAAGGGTGGCCGCTACCTCGGCCTGTGCATGGGCGCCTACCTCGCGGACGACAACAACCTCGGGCTGATCCCCCACGCGCTGGACACCGAAGCCGGCCGCCCCGGTTTTGAAGTGACCGGTATCGACGACGCTGCTGTGCGGGTGACGTGGGCCGGCCAGGCTGATCATGTGTTCTATCAGGATGGCCCGTACTTTCCCAAGCCCAGCGCTGACGCGCCCTACAAAACCCTCGCCACCTACCACAACGGCGATGTAGCAGCGGCGCGCTACGCCTACCAGAAAGGCGTTGTGGTGCTGAGCGGGCCACATCCGGAAGCCGGCCAGGAGTGGTTTGAGAATGCCGATATCCCACTGGACAAGATGCCGCGTGGGGAGCTGTTTGGCGCGCTGATTCGCAGCGTTCAAGAGTAAGACGCGGCACTCGCTGAACCCGTGCATCGCCATCACCAATGTCGAGATCAGACACGATGATGGCGTAACCAGGCTACTTGTACCGGGCCTCACGCACTTAAGGTGAGGGTCATTGGCCGCCTGAGCACAACAAAAACAATGATTAGCCTGACTCCCAACGATTCCACCGGTCAGCTGGCGCAGGGCTTCAAGCCCCGCCATGTGACCATGTTGTCCATCGCCGGCATCATCGGCGCGGGGCTGTTTGTCGGCTCCGGACACGCCATCGCCGCCGCCGGGCCGGCGGTATTGCTGGCTTATCTGTTCTCCGGCCTGCTTGTGGTACTGGTGATGCGCATGCTCGGGGAAATGGCGGTGGCGCGCCCCGACACCGGTTCGTTTTCCACCTATGCCGACCAGGCCATCGGTCGCTGGGCGGGGTTCACCATCGGTTGGTTGTACTGGTGGTTCTGGGTGCTGGTGATCCCCATCGAGGCGCTGGCCGCCGGGCATGTGCTCAACCAGTGGTTCCCCCAGGTCGATGCCTGGCTGTTCGCCTTGCTCTCGATCATCCTGCTGGTGATCACCAACCTGTTCAGCGTCGCCAAATACGGCGAGTTCGAGTTCTGGTTCGCCATGGCCAAGGTGATTGCCATCGTTGGCTTTATTGGCCTGGGTTTCAGCGTGCTCATGGGCTGGATCCCGGATCGTGAAGCCAGCGGCTTGAGCCGTTTGATGGAAGAACACGGAGGTTTTGCCCCCAACGGCCTGTCGGCGGTGGTGGGCGCGTTCATCACCATCATGTTCAGTTTCATCGGCACCGAAGCGGTGACCATCGCCGCAGCCGAATCGAGCAACCCGGCGCAGAACATCGCCAAGGCCACACGCTCGGTGATCTGGCGCATCGGTGTGTTCTACCTGTTGTCGATCTCCATCGTGATTTCCGTAGTGCCCTGGAACGACCCGCTGCTGGCATCCGTGGGCTCCTATCAGCGCGCACTGGAGCTGATGAATATCCCCAACGCCAAGTTCATGGTCGACGTGGTGGTCTTGATTGCGGTGGCCAGTTGCATGAACTCCTCGATCTACATTTCCTCGCGCATGCTGTTCTCCCTGGGCAAACGCGGCGATGCGCCACGCGCACTGAAAATCACCTCGGCGGCGGGTGTGCCCAGGGCAGCGGTGATCGCCAGCACCATCATCGGCGCGGGCATCACGCTGCTGAGCTATTTCATGCCGGCGGGGTTGTTCCAGTTCCTGCTCGCCAGCTCCGGGGCGATCGCGTTGTTGGTGTACCTGGTGATCGCGATCTCGCAACTGCGCATGCGTCGGCTCCTGCTTCGACAGAACATCGAGTTGACCTTCCGCATGTGGCTGTTTCCCTGGCTGACTTACTTGGTGATCGTGTTCATCTGCCTGGCGCTGGGGGTGATGATGGTGACGCCGGAACACCGCACCGAAGTGTCTTCGACCATTGGCCTAGCGTTGGTGATTTCCTTCATCGGCCTGGTCACGGCGCGCCAGCATAATCGGGCGACCAAGCCGGTTGCGCTCGAACAGTCCTGATCCTGCGTGGAGAGTCGCCGTGATGGACGCTGACGCGCCGGTTTGCCAGACCATCGGCTTTTTGCTGCTGGACCAGTTCACGCTGATATCGCTGTCGTGTGCGGTCGAGCCGTTGCGCATGGCCAACCAGTTGGCCGGCGAAGAACTCTACCGTTGGCAGACCCTGAGCCTCGATGGCAGGCCGGTGTGGGCCAGCGATGGTGTATCGGTTACGCCGGATGCCTGCGCGCTGGATCAGCGTGGCTTCGACGCGGTAATCGTGTGCGGTGGCATCGGCATTCAGCAGGCCATCAGCTCTGCCCACATAGCCTGGTTGCGCAGCCAGGCGCGCTTGTATTGCAAGCGCCTCGGTGCGGTGTGCACCGGCAGTTGGGCGCTGGCCCAGGCGGGTTTGCTCGACGGTTTCCAGTGCAGCGTGCATTGGGAGCTGATGGCGTCGATGCAGGAGGCGTTCAGCCGCGTGCGGGTCAGCTCCAGCGTCTTCACCCTCGATGGCAACCGCTTCACCAGCTCCGGCGGCACCGCCCCGCTGGACATGATGCTGCACCTGATAGGCCGCGACCACGGGCATGAGCTATCGGCGGCGATTTCGCAGATGTTCGTGTACGAGCGCATTCGCAATGAACGCGACCACCAACGCGTACCGCTCAAACACCTGCTCGGCACCCAACAGCCGAAGCTGCAGGAAGTGGTGGCCTTGATGGAAGCCAACCTGGAAGAGCCCATCGACCTCGACGACCTGGCGGCTTATGTGCAAGTGTCCCGCCGCCAGTTGGAGCGCATGTTCCAGAAGTACCTGTACTGCACGCCATCGCGCTATTACCTCAAGCTGCGCCTGACCCGTGCCCGCCAATTGCTGATGCAGACGCCGATTTCGATCGTCGAGCTGGCGGTGATCTGTGGCTTCGTGTCCACGCCGCACTTCTCCAAGTGCTACCGGGATTTTTTCGGCGTGGCCCCTAGTGACGAACGCTTGGACATGCGCCTGCACCCGCCCGCCGCAGTGCGACCGGTGACGCCAGCCCCAGTATCGGAAAGGCCCAAGAACACATTGGAGCAGGCGCGCGACGAGCCGACGTTTGCGAGTGTGCAGGTTCAAAGACGATAAGGCCGCGGTGATAGGTATAAGCACAACTTTTTTGCGTACGCCGCTGGCCCCTGTGGGAGGGGGCTTGCTCCCGATGGCAGTGGTTCAGTCAACACATGCAGTGACTGACAATCCGCTATCGGGAGCAAGCCCCCTCCCACAGGGTCCAGCGGAGTACCTAAAGTCATGCGCCTCAACGTTCAAATCCACTGGTCATTCAACGCGGTACGCTCACCACCCTCATTCCCGGTATTCAGGATGCCCCGCGGCTCGATCATCATCAGCTTGGCTTCTCCCTCGGCCGCCGTCCTGTGCTCAATGCCACGCGGCACCACATACAACTCACCCGGCGCCACGTACACAGGGCCGTCCGGCAGGTCGATGCGCAGCGTGCCTTCGAGCACCAGGAAGGCCTCGTCGGTTTCCGGGTGCGAGTGCCAGATGAATTCGCCTTCGATGCGCACCACCTTGAACTGGTAGTCGTTCATTTCGGCGACCACCCTTGGGCTCCATTGCCGGTCGATGAGCGAGGCTTTTTGCGCAAGATTTACAGGCTGTGCTTGAGTCATGCTGGATCTTCCTGTCGATGAGAAGGCCAGACTACCCAGGCAAGCGCTCAGCAGGCTTGTACGATCCTGCAACCTCAGCGCACCCGCGTACGACTCTGCACCGCCAGGTCCAACGCTTTTTGCATATCCAGCCGTGCCGAACGGCCCACGTCCTTGTCATTGAGTTGGTAGTTGCGCTCTGACGGCAGGATGGGCGCCGTGAGGTCCTGGGCATCGCTGCGTTCGAAATCATGGTTGTCGCCAATCGCCATGGCGCTGCGGCGCAGCAGCATGCGCAGTTGTTCGGGTTCCAGTTGCGGGTTGATCGACAGCATCGCCGCCAGCAGGCCTGCGACCATAGGCGTGGCGTAGGAGGTGCCGCAATGCACCGCGCCTTCCTCGCCGGCAGTGGCGGTGGAGGCATGGGCGCAGGCGGCGGCGGTGATGTCTACGCGCATGTCGACATTCGAAGAGCTGCGTGTGACGGCGTAAGCCGGGTCTTCAACGGCAATGTCGGTGCGCTGGTTGCGCTGGTGCGCGCCGACCACCAGCAGTTGTTCGGTGATGAAGGAGGAGGGCAGGCGGTAGTCGTCACTGCCCGAAAACGCCGAGCCATTGCCGGCGGAGTTCACCACGATCACGTCGGGATGTTCCTTGCGCAGCCACAGGAAAAACTCTTCCAGCAATTCTTCATAGCCGCTCATGGCGATGCCCGAGCGCACCAGGGAATCGACGTCGTTGCCATTGACGTCCTTGGTGCCGACGCGATGAATGCCCCAGCTCCAATTGAGCACGCGCACGCCGTCTTCCACCAAGTTGACTGACGCGGCGATGTTGGCGGTAATGCCGGCATCAGAGTTGCGGTCGACAATCACCTCGAAGCCATCGCTGGCCTTGTCCAGCCCGCGCAGAAAGCCGCTGTTGCCGCCATTATCCCAGCCTGCCGCGAGTATGCCGGTGACCGTGGTGCCGTGGCTGTCCGGCGCCTGCGTATCGCGGGCATACACGCAGGTGCGTTTGGGCGAGCAGGGGCCGAGGTAGTCGGCAAAATCCGCGGTGTCGAAATCCACCCCGCGCTCGACCACGCCGATGCGTACCGGTTTGGGCGGTATAGGCGTGTGCTGCCCGGGGATGCGCCGCTGGTAGTAAGCCACGGCGTCAAGAAAGCGGTTGGCGGCCCATTCATCAGAATCTGGCGCCGGCTTGTTTGGCTTTTCAGGGCGGGCCTGTTCGGCTTCTTCGGCTGCGGACTCTTCGATGACCACCGCATCCACGCTGGTCTCGCTGCCCAGGCGCAGCACCAGTGCATCGCGTTGCATCAGGTCCTTGGCCGGCAGGCGCAGTTGGTAGACATTCAGCGGCGCAATGCTGCCCACCACGGTTGCGCCGTACTTGCGCGCCAGGCGCTCGGCTTCCTGGCGACCCTCGTGGTCTTCTTCAATCAATACGCTGACCAGATCGACATAAGTAGTCAACCCATCCATGTTCTTGGCGACTTCACTTGGCCCAGCGGCTACTACCTGGCTGTGGCGCAGGGTCAGCCAGGCCGCGTTGCTGGTACGCGGGCCGTCTTCCAGCCATAGCGGGCCGCTCTGGTAGGTGGCGCTGTCCAGGTGCAGGCGCAACTGGTTGCCGTCACGCTGGAGGGCCTTCGCCGGCAATGCCTGGCCCGCCAGTTTCAACTGCGGAGTGGCAGCGCCGAGGCCGCGCACGGTCAGGCACCAGTGTTGCTGACGGTTGTCCAGCAGGTCGCCACATCGCTTGAGGTTTTCCAGGCGCAATGGCTCCTGGGCTGCGGTATACGAACTGGCAGTCAAGGTGAACAAGCTGAGGAGGGCGGCGCAGCGTAACGACATGAGCAGGGTTCCTTGCCTTTATGGCCTGCTGTTCCGACTGCACCAGGGCCTGCTTCGTTCAGCCTGCGCAACTGAACTCCCGCTGCGCGGGCTGACTCATAACCAAGGAGCATGTGCACAGGATGGATGTGGCAATGACCCGACAACAGGCACTCAGAAGCGAAATGGGCACGGTCTTCGAAACCGACCTGCCCGCACGTCTCGACCGCCTGCCCTGGGGCCGCTTCCATACCCTGTTGGTGTTTGCTCTGGGCATCACCTGGCTGCTCGACGGCCTGGAAGTGACCCTGGCCGGCTCGGTCTCCGGCGCCTTGAAGAACAGCCCAGAGCTGCGTATGAGCAACCTCGATATCGGCCTGGCCGGCGGCGTCTACATCGCCGGCGCCGTGCTTGGGGCCCTGCTGTTTGGCTGGCTCACCGACCGCCTGGGGCGGCGCAAGCTGTTCTTCATCACCCTGTGGCTGTACATCGGCGCCACCGCCGCCACGGCGTTTTCCTTCAGCCTGGAAACCTTCCTGCTGTTCCGCTTCCTGACCGGCATGGGCATCGGTGGCGAATACACCGCGATCAACTCGACCATCCAAGAATTCACCCCGGCGCGTTTTCGTGGCTGGGTCGACCTCACCATCAACGGCACCTTCTGGCTCGGCGCGGCCCTCGGTGCCGGTGGCGCGATTGTGCTGCTCGACCCTCAAGTGGTCGGCGGCGACCTTGGCTGGCGCCTGTGCTTCGGCATCGGCGCCGCCCTGGGCTTGATCATCCTGGTGATGCGCCTGTGGCTGCCCGAGAGCCCGCGCTGGCTGATGATCCACGGCCGGCACGACGAAGCCCGGCGCATCGTCGAAGGCATCGAAGCGCGCCTGCGCGACACCGGCCACACGCTCCCCGCCGTCACTGGCCCAGCGCTGCGCCTGCATGCCCGCGACCACACGCCCCTGGGCGAGATCTTCCACACCCTGTTCGTCAGCTACCGTCGCCGCGCCCTGGTCGGCATGACCCTGCTCACCGCCCAGGCGTTCTTCTACAACGCGATCTTCTTCACTTACGCCTTGGTGCTCACGGACTTCTACCAAGTCCCTGCCGAAAAAGTCGGCTGGTACGTGCTGCCACTGGCCCTCGGCAACTTCTGCGGCCCGCTGCTGCTGGGGCGCTTGTTCGACGTGATTGGTCGCCGGGTGATGATCAGCGCGACCTACGCCATCTCCGGCGTGCTGTTGGCGTTGAGTGGCTACGCGTTCCAACAGGGCTGGTTCGATGTGACCCAGCAGGCGCTGGCGTGGATGGTGATCTTCTTCTTCGCCTCGGCGGCGGCGAGCTCGGCGTATTTGACCGTGGCGGAAACCTTCCCGCTGGAGATACGCGCACTGGCGATTGCGGTGTTTTATGCGTTCGGCACCGGGCTGGGCGGGATAATCGGCCCGACGTTGTTCGGGCAACTTATACAAACCCAGCAACGCGGGAGTTTACTGATTGGGTATTTGATCGGCGCAGGGTTGATGTGCGCGGCGGCGCTGGTGCAGGCGGTGTGGGGCGTGGCGGCGGAGCGCCAGGCGCTGGAGGCCGTGGCGCGGCCGTTGTCACAGGCTGAGGATTGAGAGGCGCATTCCCTAAGGGAATGCAGCAGATAAAATTAATGAATTTTTCTTATCTCTGTGGGTGACGTAATTTGCTTCAAGCCCACGGAGAACCGCCTTGAACTCGACCCCATCCAACCCTGCTGAAAAATTCGATACCTCAAGAGCCAGTGAATACGCACGCCAGAGCCGTATTGCCCTGGCGGGATATGACGCTTGCCAGGATCTGGCAGCCTGCATGCTGGCGGCAAGCCTTGGCGATGCGCCCTCGGCCAACATACTCGTGGTCGGCGCGGGCGGTACGGCGCAGGAGATCATAGCCATGGCCGGGCTCGAGCCGGGCTGGCGCTTCATGGCCGTTGATCCCTCCCAGCCGATGCTGGAAGCAGCAAGGCAGCAGTTGCAAGCCAACCACTTGCTTGAAAGAACCACCCTGCATCTTGGGCACCTCGAAGACCTGCCAGCAGATGCGTCATACGACGCCGCCACCTTGATCGGTGTACTCCACCATCTGGAGGGTGATGAGGCCAAGCGCCGGATTCTGCAATCGATACAGGCGCATCTCAAACCGGGCGCACCGCTGATTGTCGCGGGCAATCACTATGCTTACGCCAGCCAACCGTTACTGCTGGCGGCCTGGGGGCAACGGTGGCGCCAGCATGGAACCAGCTCGGACGAAGTAAAGGCCAAGCTCGGGAAAATCCTCCAAGGCGCCGACCCTCCGCATTCCGAAGCGGCGGTTCAGAAACTGTTGCACGACGCCGGGTTTGGCGACGCGACGCGTTTCTTCAGCAGCCTTTTCTGGGGGGCCTGGTTGACGTGTAAAGCGGGGGAGTGAAAGGCCGATTTCAGATCGCCCGCACATTGGCCAATCGCCGACGCCAATCGCCGCCATGCTGGTGATGGCATTCCTCTTCGGAGTCGAAACTGACGCAACGCACCACGTGCGTGACCTGCACGCCTGCGTCATTCAGTGCGGCGGCGGTCAGCTCGCGCATGCGTGCGTCGGCCCCGGTGGAGAGGGCGTGCTCCTTGCTCGCACGGCTGTCGAACACCCAGGTCACGCGCAAGCTCTGGGGGAAGGCGCGGTAGTCGACGGTGTGGGTCAACCAGTCGAAGCCCGGTATTTCAGCTTTCGCGATTTCGCAGGCTTCGGTCAGGGTTGCGATGAGACGGCGTTCAATACGTGCGTGGTCGCGTGAGGCAGGCGGCATAAAGGCTCCAACGGCTTATGGCTTGTCGCCCTCGCAAATGGCTTTCAGCCCCAGCACGGTAGTAGGCGTCGGGCCCAGATGGGAGGTTGTGCTCACCAGCATATTGGCGCCGGTGTCACCTTCCAAGCGATAAGGCTTGCCATTGCAGACCTTTGCGGCTTTCTGGTTGATATTTTCCAGCAGGCCTTCCCTGGAGTTGAAGATGCTGCCATGGCTGCTGATCATGTATTCACCCGGGGCAACTTCATTGGCGCCGGTGAATGTGCAGCCGCTCAAGGCCAGGGTGAAGCATCCAAGCGAGAGTAATTTTTTCAAGTCCGTGAATCCTGGGAGTGGGGTGGGGCGTCAGGCGATAGGCTGATCAGTGAGAGGGTTATTGCAGCGAGGGGCGCAAGCGTTGCCACTCATTCCAGCAATCCTCGGCAACGATGTCCGGGTAACCCCGCTCTTGTTCCATCGCCAGCGCGGTGGAGAAGGTTACCGCAATGCAAGTGGCTTGGTCGCGGATATCGCACACTTCGACCTCGCTGAGGGGAGCGCCTTTTTTCGATTCGGCGGCTGTCAGCACGGCGGCGAGGGCGGGGACGAAAACCAGGCAGAGGGGCTCGGTGGGCATCAGCTTTTTTCCTGAGTGGGGTAGGTGGCGCGCTTATTGTTCAGGGTTGATCAGTGATCTCAGCGTATGGTCCTCCCAGACGCCAGCAATTTTCAAATAGGCTCGCGCATAACCTTCCTTCTCAAACCCCAGCGACTCCAGAAGGCGTTCACTTCGCACATTGCGGGGTAAATGATTGGCCATGATCCGGTGAAGACCCAGTTGCTCAAAACAGTGACGGTTGGTGACCTGAAGTGTCTTTTTCATCAGGCCGCGACCTTGGACCGATTCTGCCAGCGAGAAACCGAGATGACAGGCCTGAAAAACCCCCTTCACGATGTTCGCGTAGTTACACCGCGCTAGAACCTCTCCGTTCTCGGACTCAAGCAAGAGGAAAAACAGAGCATTGCCAGCTTGCATACTGTTTACCTGCTGCTCGACCCTGGCCTTGGCGTTGCCCGTGGTGAAATATTCCTCGTCCCTGAGCGGCTCCCAGGGTTGCAGGTGCCTGCGGTTGACGCGTTCGTAACGGCTGATCCTCTCGAAATCGTCGCATGCCAATGGCCGAAGGCAGTGGCTTTCAACGCAATACTCCATAAACCCCTCCAGATTTATCAATGCCCCGACGCTGACTGTGTAGCCCTCGAAGAATAACGCCGCTGCGCGTAAAGCGACCCTTTTCATGGCAAACAGGTCTAACATGCCAGCCCCGGCAGTGGTTCCACTCGCTCCCGAACTCAATTTTTCAAGGTAGCGATAATGTCCATCGACCAGATCTCCCTCCCCAAAGGCGTCGGCCCTCACGCCGCCAAGCTTCTTGACGCCATTACTGGCGCCTCCACCCATGAAGAACTTAACCGTGCTGGCGGTAAAGCCGAGGGTTTTGTGTTGGGTTTGGAGGCTACCAAGGCGATCAAAAGCCAAATTGCAGAGTCGCTGTATGTGGCTTATGACGACGCCGCGAGCAATCGGGCGAGTGAGTTGAAGGGCTAGTGTGAGTCAGTCCATGGCTGCGGGATGAGGCCATACCATCCCTTCAACTCATCAAGGGCTAATGGAATGGCACTACGACTCAGACAAGCACGTGTGACCGATCTTCCGGCCATCTACCGCGGCGAGGAGAGCTATATCCGCTGTTGGGAGCCCGAGCATGAAGCATCCTGGCGAGCCCAACTGGAACGGCACCTGACGCGTTGGGTAGATAATTTTGATCGTCTGAATGTCGCGCTCATGGGTAATACCTTCGCGGGTTACTCACTCTGGACGCCTGAGCAGCATTACGCAGAACTTTGCACTATCCATGTCATGCCAGAACACCGGCGTAGCGGGGTGGGCATAGCGCTGTTGGAAGCCTATGCCCTGGACGCGATACAGCACGGATTCACGCAATTGCGGCTGAGTGTGCGACCTGATAACCCCGCGAAGAGGATGTACGAGAAGGCAGGGTTTGTGTGCAGCGGTACCGGGGCACATGATTACTTGACGTATAAGCGACACGCGTGAAGCGAACCGCTTGGTATTTTCACGGCATAAATGGATTAATGGCCCCCAGGAAGGAAAACGCCATGCCAGTAGACACCCACCCAATCCGCATTCTCTCGCAACGCCTTAGCATTGAGCCCTTCTGCGAGCAGAATGCTGTCGGAAAAATATGATTCGGTGTGTACCAGATAGCGGTGGTTTAACCCTAGGTACTACGTTGGCCGATTGCTGCCCTTCACGAACGGCAGAAATCGGCCAATAGCTGCCGGAGTCAGCCGTTGCTTAGCTGCATGATGTGAGTCGCATGCGCGTCTTCAGTTCGAAAGCAGCCAGCCCGTGATTGAGGAATCAAGCTAGGCTTAAGCAAGCCTCGCTATGAAGGATGAAAATCCTCGAAGTAGGAGTTTCCACCGGCGAAACGATAAAGGAAAGAAAATAGCCAGCGCTCCTATCACCATCAGAACTTCAGGAATAACCGATGCAACATCTGATCCTTCATTTCACTCATTCCATCGAGGACATTGTCCCGTGGTGCAACGTTATTGAAGAACTCAAGCCACAGCTTGCTCGGAGTGGCGTAGGTCAATTCGATAGCGATGACATGGCAATCGATGGCGGCGACTGTGAGGCTATATTTCGAGGCTTGGATGCAAAACAGCTATTGGCCGTCATCCTTCCGCATATCCAAAACCTGGATTTTCTACAAAAGCCAACAACTAAAGTGGAGCTTATCTTCGGAGAGCTTGGCAGTTCTTCTGAGCGGCAAATTTTCAGCTTAGCTGACACTAAGTGGGTACCGTCTGCTTTGGGTCGGTAGTAGCCTGTGGCTACCGGACAGACGCAGCTTTGTCAGCTCGCTTAGCCTCTAAAGCCCGTCGAGCGGTGAGCTTTTAGGCGTGCTGATGCGTAAGGCGGCAGAGTAGTCGTAGCGAACGTCAGGATTCTGCCCCTGGCGTATGGCCGAAATACGCCTTATAGGCATGGTTGAAGTTGGCAGGGTTGGCGTAGCCCATACGGTGGGCAATCTGTGCCACGTGCCATTTGCCCTGGCGCAGCAGATTGCGCGCCAGTTCCAGGCGCTGTTGGCGTACGTAATCGAGCATCGACTGGCCGTATACCCGGCTGAACGCACGTCTCAAAGTGGTTTCACCCACGCCCAGTTCCCGTGCCAGCGCCAGAGTGCCGGGTGGGTTCATCAGGTCGGCGTCGAGCTTGAAGCGCGCTTCGTGTGCCAGGTCCGCATGGCTGCGCAACGCGGCCACAGGTTTGGCCGGCTGTGGCGCCAGATGCGTCGCCAGCTCGACCAGCACGGCCAGGCTCAGGCTTTCCTGATTCAGTCGTTCCAACGTCCCCTGGTAGGGCGAGTGATAAAGGCGCTCGAACAAACGCCCGACGATACGACAGCCGTGCAGTTCCGAAAAGTGCATGCCATCGTCGAGCAGCCTGGCCAGCGATTGGAGTGACGGGTCTTCTTCGGCCAATTCGCGTAGATACTCGCCGCCGATGCGCAGCCCGGCCATGCGCGCACGGCTGCCGGCAGGCATCTGGTCCATGGCTTCCATGCTTTCGCTCAAGCCCAGCACATGAGGTGCGCCGAGCGTGTATTCATTTAGCCGACCGTCTACCCGATGCTGCCATTGCCCACCCAGTACCTGCACGATGCACATGCTGTCGGGCAGCACCTTGTGGATGCGTAACGGTTCGGGGAACTGCAAATCGCAGTCGAAATACTGCAGGTGTGACCGCACCGTCTGCGCGCGGTAATGGCCGATCGCGCTGCCCATGACCTGCCGCGCGCTGGCATCGAATACACCGGCCTGGTCCAGGGCCTCCGGGTGATCGAAGCAGAAGTGGGTGTCCATATAGGGGTTGCGGCGATGCATTGGCAAAAGCGTCCGTCAGAGCTGGTGGGCAGCGTTGCATGATATCGACATCGGGCGGCCCGATCAGTTGTTGTGAGTCACGGCCTTATTGTTGTGCGCCACGGCCGGACCGCTTGGCAGGCGCCGCAGCTTTGATTTCAATGGTTGGCTTTGAACTGTCGAGGAAGCCATAAATGTTGATGTATCGCAAGTGGGCAGCGCTGCTGGGCTTGGTTCTGGCCGTGATCGCGGGAGTCGCCCATGCTGACAACCGCCCGGAAGTCGCGGAAAAAGTGCTGGCCTATACCGGCGAAAGCGGCGTGAAAGTCTGGACCCTGCGCATCGGCGCGCGCGGTGACAATCAGGCGCTGGTGCAAGTAGAGGGCGTGGACCATGACTGGAACATGAAGATCCAGAAGATGGCCGTGGAAAAGACCAGCAAAGACACCCGCTATTCCACCACCGTGGACGGCCAAAAATTCGTGGTGCTGGTGCTGCAACAAGGTTGGGGCGAGCTATACCTGCCTGGCGAATCGCAGGCGCTGAACGTCGGCTATGACGAGTTCCTGTCCAGCCAAGGCAATGCACAGGCTTTTTTGACCGATTATTTGCAGGCCAACTGAGCCATGGGCCGATTCGCGCGGTGGTCGTGGCCGCTGACGATGTGGCTGCTGCCGCTGGTACTGATGGGCTGGGCCAGTGTGCAAAGCGGGCGCGTCGATGACGTGCTGCGCCAAGCACAGAGTATCGGCAGCGACTACGCCTGGCTCCGCGTGCGTCAGGTGCTGGCTGGGTTGGCCTACTGGCTGGCCCTTGCCGCGTTGGTGGCCGGGCCTGCGACGTGGCTCAAGCTGAGGCTGGATGCTTGGCGCGCGCTGAAGTCCAGGGATTTTCTCTACGACCGCCTATTCCTCTGCTGGCACGCCTTGGGGCATTGGCTGGTGGCGTATACCGGATTGTTGATGGGCGCGTTGGCCCTGAGCCTTTTGTATGAACTGAACTGGGGCTGGAGCCACTTCAAGGCCGGTGGCTGGTCCATGCTGCTGGTGGCGGTGCCGCTGGTTGCCGTGCTGTGGGCGGGATGTTTGTTGATCGGGCGTCTGCGCCAGCAATGGGATGCGATGGCCAGCCCGTCCTCGACGCTTCTGGGGCAAAGGATCGGGCGTGACAAGGCCCCGGCCTTGTGGGCATGGATTGAACAACTGGCCACAGCCACCTGCGCGCCGGTGCCCGACCATATAGTGGTGGGCATCGACCAATCGTTTTTCGTCACCAGCGTCGATGTGGTCCTGCAACCGGCCTGCGACTTGCTCTGCGGGCGTACCCTTTACCTGCCGCTGACCTACCTCTCGACCCTGAGCCAGGCCGAGACCGCGTCGATCATCGGTCATGAGCTGGGCCATTTCAGCCGCCGCGACACCGAGCGGGGCAGCGAGATAAGTGCGCAGTTCAGCCTGATGTGCCTGCACTTTGCGTTTATCCGTACTGAGGATGCCGACCCGGCCTGGATCGAGCGCCCGGCGATCTGGATGACGCAACGTTTCCTGCATTACTTTCAACTGGCGGTGCATCACTGGGGCCGCGCTCAGGAATTGGTCGCGGATCGGGTGGGTGGCAACATCGGCGGTGAGCGCCTGTTCTGCCAGGCGCTGTTACGGGTGATCGCGTTGGACGGTGAAATCAACACGCTGCTCGCCGAGCGTCACTCCAACCTGATCCAGGCCTTGGCCGACCACCTGAGCCACACGCCGCTGCGCCTGAACGAGGCGGCACTGGACTACGCCATCGCGCACCCTTTCGATACACACCCGCCGACGGCATTACGGCTCCAGCAACTGGGCGTAACCCTGGATCAGACGCTGCTGGCCGAGGCCACCCGTGTGCCCACCGAACACGACCGGCACTGGTTCAGCCAACTCACCCGTACGGCGTCGCCGCCTGCCACGCAGTCCGAATCACCGCCAATACCAACCGTCCAAGGAGAATGACCCATGACCCAACCCTTCGATCCGCTATCGGATCTCGCCAGCACACTCAGCCAAGAATATGCCGACTCCCGCGACGCCCAGCGCGAGCGTGCGATCGCCGAACTCGAGCAAGTTATCCAGCGCGTACCCGAGCAGACCGAATTCACCAACTCGCGCCGGTACAAGGTGCGCGGCCCGCTGTTTTTTCTGATTGCCCTGGGTTTGCTGGGGCTCGCCTTGAATCGCGGGGGCACCGGCCTGACCGTCTGTGCGGCGGTGATAGCGGTGGTGTGTGGATTGATCACTTGGCAGCACCGCAACGCCGGGCAACACGCGTTTATGCGCTTGACCCGCCGCCAGCTGTTTGCGGACACCCTGAGCGCACCCTTGGATCTGGTGGACATTGTCGACGTCTCCGTCAGTGAGGAAGGCTGGCTGACGGTGCAGAAACTGATGTTGCGTCCCGATGCGCCCCTGCCTGTTCATCGCTCCGCGCGACAGCTGTTCGGCAACCAGGCCCTGGCCCTGAAAAAGCCCCAGCCGCAGATCCGCATCCAATCTGCCGGCCTGATGCATGAGGGCGTTACCCTGGATTGCGACCAGATCGCAGACATCCTCAACGCCTATTGCAAAGCAGCCCACGCACAACAACATCTCGATGCGCTGCGCCAGTAAAAAACGTAAAAAACGGGGTCAGACCACGATGGGAAATCGGCTTTTACTTGTTCAAAGGCGTCGCCTGATGATACGAAGCACTTTCATATTCCTTTTGGCTGCAGGCATTGGCTGCGTGCACGCTGCCGAGAAGGTCCCGTTGGCGCGCGAAATCAAGGACTGGATTATCGGCTGCGATAACACACGAACATGCACGGCTATCAGTGCCGTGCAGCAGCGCGATGACACTGGCTTTTCAACCTTCAGCGTACGAGTCACACGTGAAGCCGGCCCTCAGGGCGCCTTGCATGTCGGGGTGTTCAGCTATACAAAACCCCGCGGCCAGCCAACACTTGATGACAAACCGCTGAAGTCTCAATTTGAGCCTGGCGAACTGAAAGAAGGCGATACCCACGAGGTGTTTGCGCTGAACGGTAAGTCTGCCCAAGCCCTCATCACCGAGTTGCGCGACGGGAACTACCTGGTGCTGCCGCTCGAGGAGGGCAAGTCGTACGCATCGCTAAGCGGGATGAGTGCGGCGCTGTTGCTGATGGACTCGGTTCAGGGCCGGGTCGGCACCCAGGACGCACTGATCGCTAAGGGGCCGGCGCCCGCTAGCAGCGTGCCGCAAGCCTCTGCCGCTGCGATAGCGCCCAGTTGGCAGGCACCTGCCGCGCTCACTCTGGACAAAGCAAAAGAGATCACGGATGCCGTGGTGGTTGCCACGCGTAGGGCATGGCAAGAAGATCTAGATGAAGGAGCCGCGCCAAAAACCAAAGCGTACGCATTGAGTTCAGATCAAGCGCTAGTGATCATCGAAACCGGCTGTGGGGCCTACAACTGTTTCTACAATATTTACCAAGCGCCTCTGGACCACCCGGAGCAGGCGCGTGCAGCGCTGATCGCCGAAGTGCCAAACCTGCCGGAAAGAGAGCCCCAGGGCTTCGTAGAGTTTGATCCGGCCACGGGTGAACTTAGCAGTCAGGTAAGGGCGATGAGTATGGGTAATTGTGGCACTGCGCTGCGCTGGCGTTACGATGGTAAGGGTTTCACGCTGACGCATGCGGCTGAAATGATCCCGTGCATGGGGCTGGATCAGGTGTATTGGCCTGTGCTGTGGCGTACCCAAGCAAGCAGCTGATACTGTCGGATATACCACCATGCTGACGTTCCTGATTGATCCGTGCAGTGACACATTGGTTGCTTTGGACTGATCAGGCCGTCGAAAGAGCAATCGCTTTTTCTAAAACGGCTTGTAACATCTTCTCCGGTGATTGTGCCTTGTTGAAGACGCTCGGTGACAATTTATCAGAGTCGTTTTCAGTCGATTGCCTGAGGAGGGCGAGCGGCCCCGATTGTTCTAACTGCTCTTGGTAAAGACTTTTTATACTGTCCCTGAAGCCATCAGGGTATGCCGCTTTCTCGACCGCTGGAAGATCATCGAAATAGTCCATGATGCCTTTGAAGATTTCACTGTTGTCACCGCCGTTCGTTATATTGGCGTACAACTTGGAAAAATAGGTTTCATCCTGCTTACTAAGCTCCCCATAAGCGGCATATCGTTCTGCATCCGTATAGGTTCCTGAGTCATCATAAACAATATTGCTTAGCCCGTTTCGGGCCATACCTTCAAATGGGTTTGGAAGTTTTTCCGGGGGGAGTTTAGAAAGCCCAATTGCGTAATCCAGTGACCGTTGACCTAACGCCAAACGGACAGGGTCGTCTGTTTTGGGAAGTAGATCCTCATTATTAAAATTCCCCCCAGCAATCCGCTGCCCGAAACTGTACATATCGCTCTGACCTTTTGCATATTGTCCTTTTAAATCCCTATTGGACATAGAGGCTTGTTTATCATCAGCGCTACTTAATGCGTACAGTGCCCGTGCAGAATCGGAGATTGTGACGGTCTCCGTCGTCTTGAGGGCGGCATCCCCTGAAGGTAAATTTGCAGAGTTGGACGAAGCAAGCTTCTCTTGTGTAGAAACCTTTGCCTGTGTGCTCGCTTGATACGATTTAATCGAAATATCCATGGTGATACTCCATACGCCGACGATAGATTGAGAGCTATCTCCAGCTAGGGTGCCTATAAAAATGTCGGATTATTTGATTTCAAATTCGACAGTGTAGTTATAGGGAGGCGCCGATTGAATTGCTGTGATATTGGCATTGCAAGTAGCCTTATCGGAACCAGTACTAGTGCCCATTTTAGTCCAGCTAGGGGTTTTAGTCGTTGGATTGACTTGGTGGCTTGCTGCAAAACGACATTGCTTATTACTTGACGTATAGACGAACCGCATTCCTGAAACCGTATCCGCCACACTGGTCAGGGCAAATGTTGTCGTTGCAGACGGCAGAATCGTACTGGGGGAGGGGGCTACACTCCCTGAAAAGTACTCGAAAGTGTAGGCGGCTGGACCGGTCGTAGAGTTCTTCACCTTCACGGTGACGATTATGCCTGCCTGGGCAGATGCAATCATAGAGACGAATAAAGTTGCTGCCCCGAACAGTTTAGCGAATCTCATAAATATCCCTTTAATTTGATAATCACTATGACTCTTGTCCTTGCGCGTTGTCTTGTGTAGAACAGACAGCAAGACTCAACCTCTATAGCGGCAGGTAACCAGAATTCTTTAAGCCAAAGGTTGTTGTTTTTGACACATCGGATGAATAACGATTTCACAACCTGCAGAAACTAACACATATCCAGCCTGCAACCCTTCAATTTCAATAACTTGCGCAGTGGTCCTGATTGCCGCTACCGGCTATCACCACAGTGGCGAGGAACTGCGCAGCGAGAGTCTTTACCACTGCCGCTAACCCTGCCACCAAACCTTCCGCTTCACCCCAAAGGCGGTTCAGCACTATGAACAGCTTCTGTTGAGCGGTGGCCAGTGCCTGGTCGCGTTGTAGCGCTTGAACCCGGCTGGCCAAGCTGAAAACGTGCCTGTTGAAAAGGCAGAGCTTTGCGTACGTTGAGGCGCATCATATCCAGCTATCAAGCTGGGCCAATCGCCGGAACATTCTGACGAACATAATAATTGTCGAATTCACTGCTTTCGATGAACTGGAAGCCATGGCGGGTATAAAAGCGATTGGAAGCACTTTCTTTGAGAGCACCCACTTTAATAGGAAGCGCAGCTGCATCCGCCTCTTTGAAAATCTGCGTGAGAACAGCAGACCCCACCCCTGATCCTTGCGCGCTCGGCCTTACATACAAGTGGTCGAGCAAGAGTTCATTGTGGTGAAGTTTGACCACCACGAAACCCACCCGCTCTCCAGCTGCCTCGATGTAGCGTGTGTTGCGAGCTTCAAAGCCGCTAAGAAACCGCTCCCGCGCACGGACCGGATCAAACCGCCCAACACGCTCCAGACTCTCGCGCATGGCCTCAATTCGAATGGCTACAAGATTATCCAAGTCGCTCTGTTGAGCGGGGATCAAAATGATGGGGGAATTTTGATTGGGTGCGACGGGCATATGGTGTGCTCCAACTACCATCCTGGGGGCCCAGTATAGAGAGCCTGATACTGATGAAGCGACCCGCATGGTATGTTCACGGCATAAATGGAGTAACGGCCCCCCAGAAAGGAAATTGCAATGCCAGTAGACACCCACCCAATCCGCATTCTCTCGCAACGCCTTAGCATTGAGCCCTTTTGTGAGCAGGACGCCGCTGAGTCCTTCCCTTGCCTCACACCGTCTCTGACTCGCTACATGTCCTGGGAACCGCCTGCCTCTCTGGAGGAATACGCGCAAGTCTGGCGGCAATGGCTGCCTGCGATAGCGGATGGCAGCGACATCGTGTTCACGGTCAGGGAACTGGCTGATGCCCGTTTTACCGGCTTGGTCGGGCTGCACCATACTGGCAGTGAAACACCGGAGTTGGGTATCTGGATCCGTGAAGATAAACATGGGCTGGGGTTTGGTGGTGAAGCGGTGCGGGCGGTTGTTCAGTGGGCTAGCCAGTGGGTGGTGGCAAAGCACTTTATCTACCCTGTTGCGACGCAGAATCGTGCGAGTCGATGTATTGCCGAAGCTTTGGGGGGAGTTGTCATTGAGAGGCGGACGTCGGAGAAATATGATTCGGTTGTATATCAGATACCGGTGGTTTAACTCTGGGTATCAGTGTGGCCGGGCGCTGCCCTTCACGAACGGCAGAAATCGGCCAGAAGCGGACCTTCGATGCGAACAAGGATGGAGACGACCTCTCGCTCTCGATTTCAGGACGCAGCAACACAGCATGCCTTCCCGCAAGCAAATTAACGGATCGTTTACTCGGGAATTCCGGTCACAGTATGCACTACGCGCATTGCACAAGGCGGTCGAGCCCCTTCCGGGTCGAGCTGTTCGCATTTCTTCAGCAGCGGATACGCATCGGCAAATTTCATAGCCGCCACCTGTTCGGCGTGCTGCTGCGAAACAAAGCAGCGCTCGAACCGGAAGGCGGCATATACCTCGGGCAGCAGTGCCGGATAATCGTAAACCTCGTCGACGATACTCTTTAGCATCTGGGACATCTGCCCGTTGGCCGCGGGGGAAATTTTGGTGAGCAGATCATCCTTGGCGACGCCCGCTTGCCTGGCCGCAATAGCTTGCTTCGATGCACCGATGGATGCCTGCATTCCCTGCGGAAACGGACAATCAGACGCCGCCAATGCCGAGGTTGACGCCATGCAACTCAGTAAAGTGAAAACAGCGGCCATCCTCGCCATGGAATTTCCTCGTTTGTAGCAAGCGTTGTCGAAATAAGCTGAGGATTCTAACCGATGCCAGTAGATGATGCGCTCCATTGACCTGGTCAGCTCCGGGTCGATGGTTGCCGGTCGTGGTTGACTGCTTTCGACCCAAAGCGGTCATCCCACCGAAGTCAGTACCTATGTGAACTCCTTTATGCCGGACGAGGTGAATCTGGGGAGTAAGGGTGATGGAGCTTGTACTCCTGGCTCAACCCACCATAGCCGTAGGCACTGGCACGGCAGTCGATCACATGGATGTTTGAGTGCGCATGTACATTTCCTATTTCTGTTGCCAACAGTTCGAAAGCCTCGCGCAGAAAGCGTGCCTTCTGGGCCTTGGTATTGGTTTCATCTGTGATGGTGACCTCCAGACGGAAGGAGTTAAGCCCTTGTTGGGCCAGCGAACGACTGTCGATGAACCACTGCGCATGAGGAAGGAACTGCACCATTACCAATGTCTGATCCGGTCGTTTTTCCAGTAGTTCACAGGTCAGAGTGGTGAGTTTGGGGACGATGCTATGGATCAGGTCAAGGTTTGGCTCGCCAGAAATCTTGAGTGTAATGCCGGGCATGTTGAACTCCTTTGCGGATAATGAATGTCCAGCGCAGAGTAAGAAGTTGCGATGCCGCTGAAAAGCCGGAAGATATGCATCTATCTATCGTAAAAACAGCAGGATGAACATGCGACCCCTTGACTTGGATCTCTTGCGATCTTTCACCGTTGCCATCGATTCAGGCAGCCTTTCGAAAGCAGCGCCGCACTTATGCCGGTCGCAATCGGCGTTGAGCGAACAATTACGTAAGCTCGAAGCATTCACCGGTGTAACGCTGCTGGAACGGGGCAAAAAGGGGGTTCGGCCTACGCCGGCGGGGCAGCGATTGATGGCGCATGCACGAGAACTATTGGCCTTGAGTGATCGCGCTCTTGAAGACGTACGTGGAGTGACGTTCGCCGGCGAATTAAGATTGGCAATCACCGACTACTTCTTACCTGGCTCGATTGCTGAGTTATTGAAACAACTGCGCCTGAGCTACCCACGCCTTCGAGTGCATGTGTCGGTGCGAAAGAGCCTGCAAATAGAGGACGGGGCAGATGTTGGAGACTTTGATATCGGCCTTTCAATGCGCATACTCGACGGCCGCAGCTTTCCCGAGGGTATTCCGGTGCGTCGGGAAGCATTGCATTGGGTATCAGCCTCGGGGTTAGAGCCGAAGGGTGAAGAAGATAGCGTGTTGCCACTTTTGGTGCTGCCGGAGGGATGCAGCCTCCAACGTCTAACCCGAGAGACGCTGGACGCACACAAAGTGCCTTATGTGATTGCCCATTCCGCGTCCGGTGTGGCAGGGCTGCAATCAGCACTGATGGCAGGGCTGGGCGTCGCTTGTCTGAATGCCTCCGCGGTTCCGCTGGGGGCAGAGGTTTGCCGGCCGGCCCTCCGCTTGCCGACTTTACCCGATGTTGAGTTCAGCCTGTTACCTGCGCGTGCTGGCGAGTCTGATTTGGTCGGTGCTGTACGGGAAATGCTTGCCAGCAAATTTGGCAGAGCATTTACAAATCCCTGAGGTAAAAAACGTGGGCTTTCAATTCGGACGATGAAGGTCCGCTTCTGGCCGAAAGCAGTCGCATCTCCCGTCATGGCAGAGGGCTTTGCGCTGAGGCGGAATGCACCAAAACCTTCAAAAGCCAAGTCGCGGTGTTTGTCGTTGAGGTCTTCGGACAGGTCGAGCAGCAGGGGTGCTGACGCAGGCGTAGGCAATGGAGCAAGGTGCGGCTGGGGAATTTCAGGCGTTGCGTTATCGTTCGGGGTTTTCGCGAGCAAGCTCGCTCCTACAGAAGTGACATGTTGTGGGGGCCTGTTGCGCGAGACTATGGAGGGAAAAAGGGGACGGATTTATTTCTAGGAAAATAAATCTGTCCCCTTTTTCGGTTCTATTTAACGGTAGAAACCAAATCAAATGTTACGATATTGATTTTACCATTATTTTTATATATTGATACGTTGTGAAAGTCATAAATGGTCTCGTTAGTTTTTAACTTAACGCTATCACCAATGACTTTACGAACCGCATTAGAGCTTTTAGTAACAAGAAATGGCTCTCGCTCCGTGGACTTTTTAAGCACCTCCTGATCGTTCTCCTGAACATCCATGAGGAAATATCTATAGATTATGGGAACAGTAGCCCCTCCTGAGTCGTATAAAATTTCATAAATAGCGCCACCTTCACCCACGTTCGTGACAGAAACAACCTTTGTGGGGGGCGGCCTAGTGGGCTCAGAAAAATATATGTATATTCCTTGGCCGATACAAATAATCAGAAGTATCCATATACTAAGCTTAGTACCCTTTTGACTTCGCATAATCAATGCCTGCTTTGATCCATACTTGATCTACCGGATCATCCCCGTAGGGCTCTTCCGACCACCATTTCCCAAAGTCTGCTGATGAACTACCAGCAACACTCTGTGCTGCACCGGCAGCCCTCAAAAGTACAACGTCTGGAATGCCTGCTGCTGTCCCAGTAGCGCCATAGTTAAAGTTTCCGAAGTTTTCGTGTAGGCGCGCAATCTGCTTGTAATCCCAAGGGGCGCTATTTCGAACTTTGAGATAGAACCAAGTGTAAACAAGTGGAGACCCTGGATTCTGTTTATATTGATTTAACGCTTCTTGTAGGTTTTGGTCAAGTGATACTCCAGGCGGGGCAGCAGGATATTGACCGAGACGAGCCTGCTCTTCAGCATCCCTCAGGAGCTTTGCCTGTGATTCGGCTTGGGCTGCAATCGCAGCAGCTTCCGCGGCTTGAGCAGTTGCAAGCATCCCGTTTGCGGCGATGAGGTGAGTGTACAAAGCATCATTCTCTTCTACCAACAACTTTGCATCATAGGCGGCACGAAAAGAATCCTTCCAGACAAAGACTGATTGGTAAAAATCAGGCCCATAGTTACCATGAGAATATCGCCAGCCGAGAGTTGGGTCGGCACCGTCAAAAGCCTTGGCGGCATTAACTTTTTCTACATAGTTATTTGAGTTTTCTACCATGATTTTTGTGATGCTGTAGATTCTTAGCTGTGCCTTATCAACCAACTTTCCAGTATTGCTGGAAACTTTAGATTCAATGTCAGCTATTTTGTTACTTACACGCTCTGGTATTTTCTTTTGTTCATCCGCATAATATTTTCGAGTGGCCGCGCTAGAGTCAAACAATAGCTCCTCAGCTTGGTCTGTTAAGGATTGATACATAAACTCAACCCCAGCAGTAGGCCGTGTGAAACTCGGCTCCGCTGGTAAGCCTGCGTAATTACCACTACCACCACCGCTGCTTGGCGGAGTAAAAGGTCTGCCACTAGTAACGAAGATATTTTTTTCTGTCATTATCGATTCCCTTCAGTGAGTATAAGAATTTTGATCATTTTGTGTTTGAATAGCTTCCTACCTAACCTTCTAGATGGTCTTTAGTAAACGAATCGGCAGTTCATTAACTTAAAAGTCCAGCAAGGCGCGATCTCTTTAAGTGGGCAATAACTAACCGTTCAAGTCACTAGGACCCACCAGACGAAGGACACCAGGCAGCAAGCAAAATCACTGTATAAATAAACACTGCTCAACGCAACAAAAATCTATGCATTTATGCATAACTCAGACAAACGGTAATCATTCTCACTATGGGCTTTGTTAGGCCAGGTACGAGTACGGGTATGGGGACGGGTGGTGCAGTAGGGGGCAAAACCAGTCTGCCGTGGTGTGGTAGAACAGTCCAGATCGAAAAGGGAACAGATTTATGTGCGCCAGGCAAAGCTTGGTCGCCTGGGATTAACGGCGCAAGCCGTCATGAAATGGCGTAAGAAACCCAGCGGGTACTAACCCCGTCCGGCAAGGACCAGCCATCCACCGGAAGCGAGTCTTGCGTGGTGCTCGGGTAACCGGTACGCCGATGATGCGGTGCTGGTTTCGCCAATGAACAGGCTGCTCGGCGGGTGCTGGAGGTGTTGCGCAAGCGTTACGAATTAGCCAACCCTGTTACTGAGGAGCCGGATGCGTGAGTTGTGCACGTCCGGATCTGTGGGAGACTGGTTCAGGGAACTGACCGGTCGCCCCGACTTTTCTAGTGTCCGATTTGGGCCGAAAGCAGTCGCCGTTCCAGTCATCGCAGAGGGCCTTCTGCTGAGGTTGAATGCACCAAAACCATCAAAAGCCAACTCGCCGAGCCGTCGTACGTGGCTTACGACGACGCGGCGAATCATCGGGCTAATGAGTTGAAGAGCTGATCATCAGCCAGCGCAGGGCACTTCGCGGTCAAGAAGTCTGGCGGTGAGGAGTACGCCCAGTTCGCTCAGTTGGTGGATGGCCAGGGCGATGTCGCGTTGTTTGCCGTTGAGGTCTTCGGACAGGTCGAGCAGCAGGGTGCTGACGCTGGTGAAGGTTTCGTAGCTGTTGGTGATGAGGCTTTCGTTGCTGGCGTTGGGGGCAACGGTGAAAAGCGTGGTTGAATCTGATTTGAGCATGTTTGAATTCCTGTTTAAGGCCACCATCCTTTAGCTACTAAACATAAGGGTGGCGGCTGTGCGCAGGTTAGTAGACCGGGGAATCCAAACAAAGCCGGCGCACCCGAAGGTGCCCTGCGCACAGCCACCATCAAACACAGACGCAATATCTGATCGATGAAGCTTGTGCACATTGTTTGGATAAACCCTCAGGCTACTAAACCCGATCACTGAACAATTCAGCGACAGAGCCACCTTAGAGACGGCCTCCCTAGCGCACAAGCCGGCGGATTCTGACGCACGCGTAGGCAATGGAGCAAGCCGCGGCGCGCGAATCGGATTTTGCCTTCAGGCGCTACCAATTGCGGTGAAAGATGCAGTGCTCAACATGACGCCTGATCTATGCCGCTTTCGCCCAGCTCAGCGATCGGCTCGACGATGTGTAGGAAAAATCTGAACTAGATTTTAAGCGCTGCGCGCGCGGGCGACCTGCCGCCTAGCACGTACTACGCTTAAGGCGAGCAATGTCGCTCAAGGAGAACCTCATGAAACTACATATCGTTCTTTTTTCTGCTTTGCTGGCTTTAGGCTTCGGCACCAACGCGCTAGCCGTTGGCAAAAATCCTTTCAATGAGCCATGTCGTGCAGACGACGGCTGCACTATCCCGTACATCCATTGGGAACAGGGGTAAGTACCGCCGGGCAACGCAGTATTTACTGCGTTGACCGGCTCATGACGGAAAAGGGGACGGATTTATGTCTAGGGAAAATAAATCTGTTCCCTTTTCGGCCCCCTTTTCGATGATCACACCGTGCTCGGTATCTACCAGATAATTCATGGAGTCAGCGTAGACCGCTGGGGAGCAGCGGTCGTGCGAGCTTGAAGATCAGTCGGCGATAGGCGCTTCGGTAGCGTTTCGCCCAGAGCCTCTTCATCGAGTGCCTCAAGATGCTCACGCACCGCGCGCGTGCTCAGACCGGATCGCTCCAGTTGACCTGTTTATCACCCGGCACCCGCGCTGCGGGCCCGCATCCGCTTTGACGACGCTGGCGTCAACGGCAAAGCCTTCGTCCCTGACCAAACCTGCGTCCATACAACGACGCAGCACTTCATTGAACAGCCAGCGAAAGAGATCGCTGTTCCGAAAACGGCCATCCTCAGCAGGCTTACCAAATTTTCACGTCGGCATAAGTGCTGTCAGTTAGATACGTATTCACCTGAATATTGAAGGCCTTTGCGCACCTTTTGACTTTTTAATCGGTGCCTTTAAAAACAACAATCCACATTTAATTCATTGCACTGATATCAAATATCACCAAGAAGCAATTGAATGCCTATCAACTGGATGGTAGCTTTGTTTTGTATCTTAAATTTATGCAATCAACGCCATCCCTGTGAGAATCCCATGCAAGATTGGAAGCAAACCCGCAAAGACATCAATACTCGTTTGGTAGAGCTCAGCGGCCTGTCGCCGGAAACGATGACAGGCATGGCCGCACTCGGCGGCGCTGGTGGGAAAACCAACCATCTAGACGCCAAGACTCGCGAGCTCATCTCCCTTGCAGTGGCCGTGACGACTCGTTGCGACGGCTGCATTGCATTCCACGCAGCTGAAGCCAAGAAGCTCGGTGTAACCAGTGAAGAGGTAGCAGAGGCACTGGGTGTGGCCATCAACATGAATGCTGGTGCTGCGCTGGTCTACAGCACTCACGTACTCGACGCGTTCGACAAGTCCTGACTCAACCGCCGATTTTCTTCCCCCTTAACGACGTCGAGATTAACCATGAATAAGCTGTTCACTCCTTACAACCTGGCCGGTATGTGTTTGAAAAACCGCGTTGTCATGGCCCCTATGACTCGCACACGAACCTTGAACAACATTCCTAATGAATCCAACGCCCTTTATTATGCGCAACGAGCTTCTGCCGGCCTGCTGATTACCGAAGGTCTGCCCATTTCCGATGAGGCTCGCGGCTATCTTTACACCCCTGGCATTTACGAAGATGTGCACTTACCAGGCTGGCGCAAAGTGACTGAAGCTGTGCACGCCAAGGGCGGGAAGATTTTTGCGCAGCTCTGGCACGTAGGCCGTATGTCCCACACCTCGGTACACGGCATGGTGCCAGTCTCCTCGGGCACGGTGCCTGCGGTGGATACCACGGTGTATGCCTGGAACGAACCTGGCAAAGCTGGCCCGGTGCAGCCCAGCGCTCCACGTGCGTTGGAAACCGAAGAAGTGAAACGCGTCATCGCTGACTTCGTGAAGTCCGCACGGATGGCCACGGACGCCGGCTTTGACGGTGTGGAAATCATGGCAGCTAACGGTTTTCTCTTCGACCAATTCCTGAGCAGCGCACTGAATACTCGGACAGACCAGTACGGTGGTTCCATTGCCAATCGTCAGCGCTTCCTGCTGGAAACCATTGACGCGATTGCTGCTGAAATCGGCGGATCGAAGATCGGCGTGCGCTTTTCTCCTTTTGGTCGCCTCTACGACTTCGGTGTGTACGAAGGCGAAGACGTAACCTGGATGAGCATGGCGGCTGCCCTCAACGAACGAGAGTTGGCATTTGTTCACCTGAACTACCAACCGACCATCCTTGCCGCGCAAACGCCACCAGGTTTCGGCGCTGCATTCCGTAAAGCGTACAAGGGCACCTTGATGGCTGCGGGCGGCTTCACCAAAGAGATCGCAGAGTCTGAGCTGGCCAAAGGCGAGCTAGATCTGATTGCCTTTGGCACCGCCTACATTGCCAACCCTGATCTGGTAGAGCGTATGCAGAACGATTGGCCATTGGCCGAGGGTGATCGCGCGACCTACTACGGCGTAAGCGGTTCGATTGATAAGGGCTACACCGACTACCCCGAATACGCAGCGGCCAAAGCCTGATATCCCAGTCGATACATTAAGGAGAACACTATGCCACTCGTGACTATCAAAGGCATCGAAGGGGTTTTTGCCGACGAGCAAAAAGCCGAGGTCATTCGCAAAGTGACTGACGCAATGGTGTCAGTGGAAGGGGAGAACATGCGTGCCCTTACCTGGGTCATCTTCGAAGAGGTTAAGAGCGGAGACTGGGGTATTGCTGGCAACCCTGTAACTGCGCAGGAAGTATTGAAGCTGCAAGCCGGCGAGTAAGGCTTCAGGTCAGCAGCTCCCTGTTCGTTGAGTGCGGTTAAGTTCAACGAACAGGGAGCTTTTTGCGTTCTTAAAGCGCCCTAGGTTTGTGGGGGATTACTCCGTGATTCTGATCATTTACGCCCATCCTTACCTTGAGAAATCCAACGTAAACAAATTGATGCTCAGGTTTGCAGCAGAGAGACAGGTACCTGACTTGACTTACCGGTCGAGGAGGATGCTTGGTTAACTAGCGTCCTCCAGCTCGGTGATGATTGCTTTTTTCAAGGCTGAAACGGATTTAGACCCAGCGAAGACCTTCAACAATCGGCCTTCGTGGAACACTGCCAAGGACGGAACAGAGCGAATGCCATACGTCTGCGCAATCGTTGGCGATGCCGCAATATCAATCGTTCCAAACACTGCAAGAGCATGGAGCTTTTCCTCCAAGCCTACGAAGACCGGCTTCATCTCTTTACAAGGTTTGCACCAGGAGGCTGAGAACATTACGACACTGCTGCCTTTAGCAACAAAGCGGGAAAATTGGGCAGCGCTCAATTCAACGATACGGCTCATTTGGATCTCACGTGTTGTGTAAGGAAAAGGGGGCACCTTTCCAGGCCCCCCGTTCCGTTGCCATTCAAATTTTGCAGCCATCGATGCCGCAGACTTGGCCCATCAATGAGCTATCCTCGGTTCTCGCTTTAGCAACCATTTGATTAAGTGCCTCAAGAAAGGTCGTTTCTGGCTGAGCACCTGACACCGAGAACGCGTTGTCGAAGACAAAAAGTGGTACGCCGGAACCCAGTAGGGCCGCGCAATGCTCATCCTCTTCCATCTCAACGTGCAGCTCCACTGATGACCACGCCAACTGAATTGACTCATCGGAAACACCTGCCTCTTTTGCAATCGCCCTCAAATTGGCGCGATCAAAGAGCGACTTGCCGTGGCTGGTACTTTGCTCGTACAGCGCCTCGACAAGGCGCTTTTTGACTGTCGTGTCTTCAACTGCTTTCACCAGAACATGAGCATCAGTTGTGTCACCAAACATCATGGTGTCGAAGCGGTAATCCAGCCCGTCACCTCGGCCATATTTACTGACCGTATTCATCATCGCTTCTGCGGAATCTGGGTTGCCGAGCTTACGTTTCAGTGCCGCGATCATCGGTTCAGGGGGGGTATTTGCAGCCAGTCGATAGGCACGAACGTTGACCTGTACATCATCTTTCTGCGGGAAGTTTTCGAGCGCTTTTTCAAAACGACGCTTGGCAATCCAGCACCAGGGACAAACATAATCCGACCAGATATCGACTACGTATTTTTTCGAAGGGGTTTGCATAATTTATCCTGCACGCAGAAGTGAAGATTGCATTGCGGCCATTTCAAGCAAATGGTTAGAGCCAGCCAACGGGTCGGCTGAGCGACCCAGTGTCTAATCAATGCGGCTTGCGCCCTCCAACATGCCCTGGGGCATGAAGGCATAGCTCTGTGTTTGCGCGTAGCTCAGTAGCATGGCTGAAAGCGTCCCGAGTGGAGGTGCTATACGCAGCGCTTGCCTCGGTGTTTAGGCACGTACCGCCATCACCCCAGCATCAACGTCCCAGATAGCACCGGTCACCCAGGAGGTTTTATCGGAGAGTAAGAAAAGGATGGTGTTGGCGACGTCTTCAGGAACACCGACTCGACCCAGCGGGTGGAAATCGTTTAGCGACTTCATCGCATCCGGGATCGCTTCCTTGTCCATGAAGCCTTCATAGATCGAGGTGTGAACAATACCAGGCGAAACGGCATTGACTCGGATACCTGAGTGAGCCAATTCAATTGCCAGGTTTCGGGTGACTGCGTGCAGGCCGGCCTTCGCCATCGAATAAGCGGTTGCTGGAGAGCCGGCCAGCGCGGCCTGTGCGCCAATCGAACCGACGTTGACAATGGAGCCTTCGCGCTTGGCAGCAAGCATATTTTTAACCACTGCCTGTGTGATAAAGAATGTGGCGCGGTTCAGATCCAGGTACATGTCGTAGTCAGCCTCATCGTGCTCGATGAACGGCTTGGGAACGAATATGCCGGCAGAGTTCACCATGAAGCCGATGTCACTATGGTTGGCATTGATTTCGTTGCGTACATGATTCATCCCTTCCTCGGTCATGAGGTTGGCAACGATCACTGATACGTTCCCCAGCGGACTCAGCTCTGCGCGTACGGTGTCGGCTTTATTCTGTTTACTGCCGGTGAGAACCACGCTGCCACCCGCCTTTAAAAACTGGCGCGCTGTTTCCAGGCCCATGCCGCTTGTGCCGCCGACGACCAATAATTTTTTGCCCTTAAAGAAATTGCTCATTACAGACTCCGGTATCAGATAAGTGAGGGGGTCAGCGGCCAGGTGCCATGCTGACCTGTGGCAGGACGGTTAGCCTTCGATAACTTCGAGCTTAGGGAGCATGCGGATGGCTTTAGAGAAGTTTGCGTAGTTGACCGAGGTCTTGAGTACCACGTTGTGCAGTTCCACTACGCGCTCACGGGAGGCATTTGTGTGCAGACGAATCACGACACTCACCTCGTCATAGCCTGGGTTAACGCTTTCGTCGATGCCCAGGAAACCGCGTAGGTCGAGGGTGCCGTCAGTCTCGATCTCCAGGCTGTGAATTTTGATGCCCATCAACGCAGCATTGGCGGCATAGCCGACCGACATGCAGGCGTTGAGAGCAGCCATGAGTAGTTCTTGAGGGTTCGGCGCGGTGTTTTCGCCCAGCAATTCATTCGGCTCGTCGGCGACGATTTCGAAATCACGCGAGTAGGTCTCACCAGCCAGGCTGTAACGGCTGACTTTAGCTACAGAGCGAGTCTGGCCTTTCCACTCGGTCTTAACGTTGAAGCTCGCGTGGCGCTTGCTCGCATCCCCAGCAACGCCTTCGGCGAAATTCTGCAGTGCGGCTACATCGATACCATTCAGATTGCTGATCATGTGGTCGTTCCTCTTCAGATAAGCCGGGCAATTTGACCGGAAGAGAAACAAGCCTACCAAGTGGTAGGCTTATAATCAATAGCAATGCCTTAATGGCCTAAAAGCCTCAAGAACTATCGGGCTTATGACTTTTTGAAATATGCGGAAGCACTCCGCGTTTTAAAGTAGAGATTCAGGGTTTAGGGTTTTTATTATTGCATGGGGAAAGGGGGGTGAATCGGCGAGTGCCTGCAAGACGAGGAGGAAATTATTTGGGTGTTCGCAATAATGTTTTAATTGTATTGGTTACGTTCGAAAGTTTTTATTAGCGCGCAGCACAATCGAACAAGCAGAACTTATTCGATCGCAAAAATATTCAATAATAATTGGGTCTGGTATTAATTATGAGGTGAGGTGGTGCGAAGGGCTGCCAGGACGAAATCCAGTCCCGATGACTGTTCGTAGTCGCCCCCCAGCGCCCAAGATACAAAGCTGCCGCCTTCCAAGGTATTCAGTATGAGCCTGGAGACTTTAGTACAGTCCAGCTCAGGCTTGATCTCACCCATTTCCTGGCCCAGGCTAATGTTACTCTGAAGCCAATTGAGATGGATTTCAAAAAAGACTCGTGTCATATCCTTAAGGCTTTCAGGGAGGGCCAGCAGCTCTGCTGCCAAGGCTCCACAGAGTGGAAGCATCCCATTTTTGCTACTTTGGGCAAACATCAATGCGAAAGCCTGCAACCGTTCCACAACGCCGGCGTTTTCTTCATTGATAGTGTCCAGTTGCTTTCTAAACCGGAACAGGTAGCTCTCAATAATAGCTATCGCCAAGCCTTCCTTGGTGGGGAAATGATGGTGAATACTCGCCTTCTTGATGCCGATCTCGTCCGCAAGGTCGGCATAGCTGAAGGCCGCGTAGCCTTTCGTGCGCAACAGAGTTTCAGCGATGGTCAATAGGTCTGAACGTGTGCTCATGATGCCGCATCCAAATTTATCATTCAGATATCATAAGTTAGTCCCCCCTCGGAAGACAGCGCTCACGAACGGTTGCAACTGGCCGAAAGCGGCCATCAAGCACTAAATCGCCGAGTCGTTGCATGTGGCTTACGACGACGCGGCGAGTCATCGGTCTAATAAGTTGAAGAACTGATCATCAGCCAGAGCAGGGCACTTCGCGGTCTAGGAGTCTGGCGGTGAGGAGTACGCCCAGTTCGCTCAGTTGGTGGATCGCCAGGGCGATGTCGCGGTGTTTGCCGTTGAGGTCTTCGGACAGGTCGAGCAGCAGGGTGCTGACGCTGGTGAAGGTTTCGTAGCTGTTGGTGATGAGGCTTTCGTTGGTGGCGTTGGGGGCTACGGTATAGAGCGTGGTTGAATCGTTAACCATGGTTAAGTTCCTTGCTTGGGCCACTTCCCATCGCTACTAAACAATAGGGCGGTAGCTGTACGCAGGTTAGTAGACCGGTGGAACCTAACAAAACCGGCGCGTCCGAGGACGCCCTGCGCACAGCCACCATCAAGCACAGACGGGAACGTCTGATGGATGAAGCTTGTGCACTTGTTAGGTCTAAAAGTGGGCTACTAAACCCGATCACTGAACAATTCAGCGACCGAGCCACCTTAGAGACGGCCACCCCAGCGCACAAGCCGGCGGATTCTGACGCACGCGTAGGCAATGGAGCAAGCCGTGGCGAGGGAATCGGATTTTGCCTTCAGGCGCTGCGTTATCGTTTGGGTTTTTCGCGAGCAAGCTCGCTCCTACAGGAGTGGGTCAAGAGTGGGTTGTTATCAAGGTGCGGGTAGCTGGACAATAGATGCCGACGAGCCAGCAACGAAGCACCAGATGTGCGAACGTTTGGTTCGCTCGGCTGGGCTCTACGAACTGCAAGATTACTGATCGGAAAAAAGACCAATGCTAGGGAAAGTCAGCAGTAAATATCTTGTCTGGGCTGCAGTCGCACTTTGCGCGACGCTTCTGTCCGGGTGCGCGGCGTCACGCTACGAGGGCAAGCACGCGCCGGACCCGAGTAAGGCGATCATTGTGGGTTCGATTGGTGAGAGCTTTCCGATGATGCAGGCCCATGGGCTGGTGGTTGAAATCGACCAACAGGGCGCACCCGGCACCGCAATACGGCTGACGACCTTGGGCAATGAAGATGATCAGCCATCACCCTCTGTGCTGGGCCATTACTTCATGTATGAAGTGCCGCCGGGTGAGTATGAGTACACGCAGTGGCATTACGTATATTACGCGGGAAAATCGATGGCGCGCCCTGTGCCTGCGGTTTTCTCGGTGAAGGCCGGGGAAACCCTCTATATCGGCGATCTGCGCGCCGATGCCCTGCGTTTTTGCTTGTCCAACGTCAACAATGCCGAGGACACGGTGCAGGCGCTCAAGCGCAAGTACCCGATGCTCAAGGACCGCAACATCGTGAATCTGACGCCGAAGAGTGGTTTTGCGCCTTGGCCGAGTTCTGATGCCACTGACTTCGGTAAAGGGCTGTGCACGATCTGAATCCGGTAACGGTGACAGTCATCAACCCCGACGCCCATTGATCCACGTTCAAGGAATTTCATGCCATGAAGCGCTCTACGCTACTCTGGGCCGGCCTGTTCGCAGCCCTGGCCTCACTGACCGGTTGCATCAGCGGTCCGGACCTCAAAGGCCAACCATTCTTCACATCACCGGCAGAGCCCCGTGCGGATGAGGCCACGGTGTACTTCTATCGCACGGCGGCCAGCATCGGTGACGGGGTGGCCCCGACCATTCAGGTCGATGGCCGCGCTGTCGGCAGCTTGCCTTCCGGTAGTTTTTTCAAGGCCGGCATGCCCGCCGGCAAGCACAGCATCGCCTCCACCTCGCCACCGATCATCAGCGGTATGGTGAACAAACGTTTCGATATCAACGTCGAGAATGGCAAGGTGTATTACATCGCCGACCAACTCAGCATCTCTGCCTACAAGGACGGGCAGACCTTGGGTGAAGTCGACGAGGGTAGTTTCGGTGGAACAATGTTTTACTCGCGCTACGCGCTTGTGCCTGCCGAGGAAGCGCTGCGTTCTATCAAGTGGTGCCAGGAGTTGCCGGCAACCGCACGGTAACCGGGCGTCCCACTTCGTCAAAAGCCAACTTGCCGACAGAGAGCAGCCCCACAATACCGCAGCACTGTGGGGTTGCTATGCCAGCGCTTACACCGTCCCGAAACGCACCTCCACCGACAGGCTGCCCCTGTTATCGCTCAGGCCAGCCCCGTAACGTCCGGTCAGGTCGTCATTGATGCACAACTGCAACTCCCCCTGCTGGCCACGCGGCAATTGCGCCTGGTTGCCGACCAAAAACGGCGCGCCGCTGTTGCCGATACGCCCGATCAACGCGCCTTCCGCTTGACCGGGCAAGGTATAGCCGGGCTTGGCGGTCAACCTTGAGTTGCCCGCCGCGCCGACCATGCCGGTGCCCGGGTTGGCCGTCCACTGCCCGCCGGTGCACACCGCCAGTTGCCAGCTATGCCCGTTGACCTGCACGCCGGTGCCCTGCCAGGCCTGGTTGGCTTGCACCTGCACGGTACGCTTGAGCAGGTCGCTGGCGACCACGTCGGCGGCCTGGAAGGTCAGCGCGGTGATGGTCAAGGTCGGGTTGGCAGTGCCGGTGGTGGGGAACACGCCGTCGCCGACCAGGAACAGGTTGGGGTGGTCCCAACTGCGCTGGTCCTTGTTCACCACTGACTTGGTGCGGTCCGAGCCCATGCGGTAGGTGCCCATCAGGTGGCCAGCGCCGAAGAACGCGTAGTTCTGGCCGTCGTACTTGAACACCGTTTGCGAGCCGGGCTTGAGCTCAGGGTTCAGGTCGGTCAGCTCGGTGGCGCCCATCAGCTTGGTGATGATATGCGTGGCGGCCAGGCGCGCCTGCTTGAAGCCCTCCTTGGTGTAGTCGGACAGTTCGTAGGTGATCTGTGGCCTGGTCAGGCCCAAACCGTCGGTGAACCCCTCGGCCCTCTCTACCCGGCACAGCGCTTTGTCGGGGTCTTTCTCGACCTGCTCGATCAAGAAGCCCAGGCGGAACTGGCGGGTCAGCACACTGTTGAGCTGCTGCACCAGCGCCACGCCGGACAACACCTGGTTATTGGGGTTGGCGCCGCCATGGTTGGTGCCGTCGATGAAATCGCAGACCGAGGTGTAGGGGTCGTTTACCGACCAGTTCCAACCCTCGTTGCCGATCTCGATACGCCAGGCGGCACGCTGGCTGCGGAACGGGCCATCGCGCATGTCCTCGATCCCCGAGCTGGACAACGGCCCGCGGAACGGGAACAGCGGCTTGCCTTCGGGCATCAGGCCCCAGGCCAGGTACACCGGGTGATCGGCCAACGCCTGGCCGACCTGGCCGCTGCTGTTGGCGACCCCTTTAGGGCTGTGCGGGCCGATGGAGTTGAGCAGCAGCTTCGGCGTTTCGATCGCGTGGGCGGCGATCACGTAGCGCTTGCCCTGGGCCGTGCCGTTCTGGTGCGTGCCGTTGTTCTGGTACTGGATGAAATCGATACCCGTGACCCCGTTGGCATCGACCTGCACCTGGCTCGCCACGGCCTGGTAGAGGATACGTACGTTGCCGGTATCCAGTGCCTTGGCCATGGTCACGGTGGCATCGTACTTGGCCTGGATCGGGCAGATCGGCGTGCAGCTGGTGTTGCCGGCGCACACCCGGCGGCCGTTGTCGTTCTGCGAGTTGCGCCCGGCCGGAGTCTGCCGCACGTTGAGGGTGATGCCCAGGTACTGCGTGCCATTGATGGCTTTGCCCAGGCCCTGGTCGACCAACGACGGCGGGATGCCGTGCATGCTGTATTGATAGCCCTGAGGGAAGGTCACGCCCAGGTAGGTCTGCGACGCGACATCGGCGGAGACGCCAATCTCTTGCTCGGCGCGGCAGTAGGCGGTTTGCAGGTCGTCGTAGCTGATCGGCCAGTCGACCCCGACGTTGTACGCAGTGCGCATGCGAAAGTCGTTGGGCAACAGGCGCAGGGCCGTGCCCATCCAGTGCCACATGGTGCCGCCGCCTACCCGCTCGTAGGTGCTGGCGAACAGGTGCGGCCCCTTTTGTACCAGGTAGCTCTTCTGCACCTTGTCCGGGTCGTCGCTGCCGGCAGTGATCAAGTCCTGGATAGTCGCTCGCGGGGCGAACTGTTTGGCCGGGGTCTGCTCGGTCTGCTCCGGTGGGTAGGGCGACTCGGGCGACTTGAACACGGCAGTGTAGAAACGCTCCAGGTACTCGCTGCGGTTAGGCGGTATCGCCGGGCCCGACTCGAGCACCAGCACTTTCAAGCCGGCCAGGCCCAACTGATAGGCCATGACGCTGCCGGCCATGCCGGCGCCCACGACGATCACATCGGCGGTTTCGATGTTCTGGGTGTGTAGAGTGCTCATGGCTGCTGCCCTTCCTTGGCGTCGACACCGGTGAATTGCTTGAGGGTCGGTGGCTGCTCGGCCCAGTAACCGAAGTGGTACTGGCTGTAGCCCATGGGGTGGGATTGGGCGATCTTCCACGCCCAGCTTTCCTTGTAGGCCTGGTCGGAGACCACGCGGGTGTCACCCTTGTGGGCGGTGCCTTGGTTATAAGGCTGGTACCAGCTGCCAAGCAGCCACAGCTTCATGATCGAGCGGGCGCCCTGGGCGATCTGCGGGTCCGAGTTGCCGAGCACGGCGCTGGCGATTTGCGCAGGCGGTTGGCCCTTGATGCTGGCGTACAGCCCCAGCAGGTTGCTGAACGCAGCAGCGCCCATGCCCTGCTGGGCCGTGGCGAAGAACAGCGGCGGCAGTTTGATCGGGTCGGGGGAAGGCGCCAGCAGTTTGGCTGACAGGCCAGTGAGCACAGCGGACAGGTCGATGAAGTCTTGCAGGTTCGGGTCGCTCATGGCATCACTCCTTGGCGCCAGTGGATTGGGCACGTTCAAGCAGGAAGGTGAAATCGGCGAAGCTGGTGCGCGGGGACTGGGTCACCCGGGTGGTCGCGTTGTTGTGGCATTCCATACAGCTGGACGAGGCCTGTGGCGTGGTGCCCTGGTTGTAGGTTTCCAGGGTGGCGTTGGCCAGGAAGGACGGGGCAGGTGTGCCCAGCGGGTTGGTTGGCGACGGCAGTTGGCAGTCATCGGCGGGGGCGGTCGGCCACTGGGTGCTGATCAGCTGGTAGTTGGCCCAGACCGTGCCCTTCAGCGCGCCTTGCCACTGCGCGTTGAGCTGGTGGGTCGCGACGGTGAGCGGTATTTCCCGCACGATCTGCGACGGCGTGGCTTTCTTCGACGGGTCCCATGGCCGCGGTGGCGGCTCGTTTATCGGGCGGTCGCTGGCCTGGGCGTCGTAGAACAGGTAGGGGCCCTTGCGCTCGTTCATCGGCGTGGTCTTTTCCGGCACGTTGCGCACGTGCTCAAAGGTCGACCATACCCACTGCGGCGCATCTTTGGTCTTGTGCACGATATGTAGGCCGACCAGCCCGACCTTCTGCGCGCTGCACGACTCGGGGATTACCGCGCCGGTATTCGGGTCGGTGTTGCCGGGGGTGTAGACCAAGGCGTCGACGGCATGGAAGTCCTGCGGGTTGTCGTTGCCGCTGAGTACCTTCCAGGCCGACTTGACCATGATCGCGCCGACCTGCTGGGTCTCCTTCGTGCCGCAGGAGAAGGCAATGCGGTTGTCGGCCTTGGTAAAGAAAGCCTGCTGGCCTTCCTGGCTGTAGAGACCATTGTTGACGATGTCGTTGAACATCGGCTGGTTGACCATGATCGCGTTGCGCGTGTAGGTGCCGTCCTGGTCCACCAGCGGGCCGGTCTTGAACGGCTGGATGAATTCGTCGAGCACACCGGCGACCTTGCCCATCTGTTGCAGTACGGGCAGGTTACCTTTGCCTTGGCAGGCGGCGGGCGGCGGCGTGGCCTGGTCCCAGGCGAGCGGCTTCTGGCCTTGGGGCAGGAAAATCGCGTAGCTCTCCTTCCACGACTCCCAAACCGTCTGCCCCGGCGCGCCGATCTTCACCGAGGTGTCGGCGCTGCCGTCGGCCTTTGCGGGCCAGTTCAGGGCGACGAAGGTCTGCCACGAAAGCACGTCGAAATCGTGTTGCAGGTTGTCCAGGGTGAAGGGAGGGTTGGCAGTGACGTCGAAGGGGATCGCAGGGGACAGCACTGGCGGGCCGGCCGCATCGGCCATGGCGAGCGCGCTGGTGAAGCTTGCACCCAGGCACGCCGCCCGTTTCAAGGTTATTTTCATTATCGTCTCCTCAGCAGGTAAAGCGTCGGGACGATGAGGCGTACTGGCCCTTCATGGACCGAATGTTCAGCGTTATCCCTGACGCTAGGCTGAAGGCTAGCCGTTGCGTCAGTACCCTCAGATATATCCGACTAAAGGTAGGGATAAGCAGTATCGCCGCACGGCGTGGCTTGGAAATCGGATTTTGCCTTCAGGCGCTGCGCGATTGTTTGGGGTTTTCGCGAGCAAGCTCGCTCCTACAGGAGTGACATGTTGGGGTGGTATGGTTGCGCCAGACGATGGAGGACTGAACATGACATTGACTGTCGACACCTTGATTGAATTGGCCATGGCTAACCCGCTCAATGCCCAAATCACGGCGCGCCTGCCGGACCTTGGGGTGCAGCAGTGCATGCTCACGGCGGGTTGCCTGTTCCAGGCGGTGTGGAATCATCAGGCGAATCTGCCGGCTGATCAGGGCGTGAAGGACTACGATGTTTTTTACTTCGACACAGACCTGTCCTACGAGGCGGAAGACGCGGTGATTCGTGCGGCGCAGGGGCTGTTTCAGGACCTGGGGGTGAATGTGGAGGTCAGGAATCAGGCGCGGGTGCACCTTTGGTACCCTGATCGATTCGGCCGGCCCTATCCGCAATTGCACTCGGCCAGGCAGGGGGTTGATCGTTACCTGGTGGCGGGCACTTGCATCGCGTTGGATATCACCACCGGCGAGGTGTATGCACCCTATGGGCTAGAAGATGTGGAGCAGGGTGTGCTGCGCATCAACCCACTGCATCCCGAACTGCAGCTGTTTTTGCACAAGGCCAGAAGTTATCAGGCGCGCTGGCCCTGGCTCAGGATCGTCGAGCCAGGCTTAGCCGAGTAAGCCGCCGAGCATGCCGCAACCTATCACCACCAGCCAGGGTGGCAGCTTCCAGACCATCAGCGCGACCAATGCGAGTACGGCCAGGGCAAAGTCATACCCGCTGAAAATCGCGCTGGTCCACACCGGCCGGTACAGCGCCGCCAGCAACAGCCCAACCACCGCCGCATTCACCCCGGCCAGTGCCGCCTGGGTGCGCGGGCTTGTGCGCAGGCTGGCCCAGAAGGGCAAGGCGCCGCAGATCAGCAGGAACGACGGGGCGAAGATTGCCAGCAGGGCGATCATGCCGCCGAGCCAACCGCTGGGGGCGTGGGTCATCGAGGCGCCGAGGAAGGCGGCGAAGGTGAACAGTGGGCCGGGCACGGCTTGGGTGGCGCCGTAGCCGGCGAGGAATACGTCATTGCTCACCCATTGCGGCGGCACCACTTCAGCTTGCAGCAGTGGCAGCACCACGTGGCCGCCGCCGAACACCAGGGCGCCGGTGCGGTAGAAGGCGTCCACCAGGGCGAGGACTGGATTGGGCAGCCCGTCGGCCAGGATTGGCAAGCCCACCAATAGCACCACGAACAGCACCAGCCATATGGCCCCAGCGCGGCGGCTGATGGCGATGGGCAGGCTGTCGGGCTCGGTATGGGTTTGGGGCTTGAACAGCAGCAGGCCGGCCACGCCCCCGGCGGTGATTACCCCGACCTGGCTCCAGGCGGACGGCGCCAGCAGCACGATGCATGCGGCGATGAGCATCAGCGTGACCTTCACTGCACCTCGGCATAGGTTGCGCGCCATGCCCCACACGGCCTGGGCGACGACGGCCACGGCGACGACTTTGAGGCCATGCAAGGCGCCACCGGGGATGGCGGTGCCGTAGTGCGAGAGGCCGACGGCAAAGAGAATCAAGGCGATGGCCGACGGCAAGGTAAACCCGGCCCAGGCCGCTGCGGCGCCGCCGTAGCCTGCGCGGGACAAGCCCAGGGCAATGCCGACCTGGCTGCTGGCCGGGCCGGGGAGGAATTGGCACAAGGCGACCAGTTCGGCATAGCTGCGCTCGCTCAACCATTGCCGCCGAGTGACGAACGCTTCGCGGAAATAGCCCAGGTGCGCAATCGGCCCGCCGAAGGAGGTCAGGCCCAGGCGCAGGAAGATCAGGAACACCGACCAGGGGCTGTCAGGGCGATCGGTAGGTGAGTTGGCCAAGGTCGGGTGCTCTGCTGGTGGGGTAGGCGTAGCCGTTATTTTGCAGACCCTACCCAATTTTCATGACGCGCAGAAGAGAGGGTATTTTTTGGCGAATGCATTGAATTTATGCGCAGGTGTTTGAGTCATTCAAGCATAGCGTTGCTTTCTACCCACTCGACCTCAAGGACTGACCATGACCTTTTTTATCTTCCTCCTGGCCTGCGCCGCCGCCGCCAGTACCGGCGTGATCTTCAAGCCCGGCGCCTGGTACGAATCCCTGGTCAAGCCCAGCTTCACGCCGCCCAACTGGCTGTTCCCGGTGGCATGGACAATCATCTATCTGCTGCTGGCCTGGGCTGGTTACCGCTTGAGCCTGATCCCCGGCAGCCAAATGGTGCTGGCGCTGTGGGCGGCGCAGATTGCCCTGAATACCTTGTGGACACCGGTGTTCTTCGGCGCCCACCGACTGCTGGCCGGGATGGTGATTATCGTGCTGCTGTGGCTCACCGTGGCGGCGATGGTGGTGCTGGCCGTGCGCCTGGACCTGATCACCGGTTTGATCCTGTTCCCTTACCTCGCCTGGTTGTGCGTAGCCGCGGCGTTGAACTTCTCGATCCTGCGGAACAATCGCTGATGGCTTACCAACATTGGCCCGCCAGCGAGCCTGAACGGGCCCAGATGCGCCGCTTCAATCAGAAGCTTGGGTGGATGCCGCGCTTTAAAATCCGCAACCGCGTCACGCCGCGTCTGATCCAGGCGTTGTTGCGCGTCAGTCAAACGCTGAAGAAGGCGCCCGTGGCAGAACGCAAAAAGGTGGGCTCGGTGCCGGTGCGCATCCTGCGGCCCAGCGGCAAGCCCAAAGGCGTAGTGCTGGATATCCACGGTGGCGGCTGGGTGATCGGCAATGCGCAGATGGATGACGACCTTAACCTCGGCATGGTCAACGCCTGCGGCGTAGCGGTGGTGTCGGTGGATTATCGGCTGGCGGTGGACACGCCGATAGAAGGGCTGCTGGAAGACTGCCTGGTCGCTGCACGCTGGCTTCTGGGGGATTGCCCGGAGTTTGCCAACCTGCCGGTGTTCGTCGTCGGCGAGTCGGCCGGCGGGCACTTGGCGGCGGCCACGTTGCTGGCGCTCAAGCAGTGGCCGGAGTTGCTCGAACGGGTAAGCGGCGCGGTGTTGTATTACGGCGTCTACGACTTGACCGGCACGCTGAGCGTGCGCACGGCAGGGCCGGACACCTTGTTGCTGGACGGGCCGGGTATGGTCGAGGCGCTGCGCCTGCTGACGCCGGGCATCACCGATGAGGCGCGTCGGCAGCCGCCGTTGTCGCCGTTGTACGGGGACTTCGCGGGGTTGCCACCAGCGCTGATGTTCGTGGGCGAGTTGGACCCGCTCAAAGACGACACGCTACTGATCGCCGAGCGCTGGGGCGGGGCAGAAGCGCATCTGCTGCCGGAGGCGGCCCATGGTTTCATCCATTTTCCAGTGGCGATGGCAGACAACGTGTTGGCCTACAGTCGCAAATGGATAACGCAGCACCTGCATCGAGTGGGAACTAAAAAGCTGATCACTGAGTCAGGTTAATCAGTTGCGCCTTCTCTCCTTACAAGGATTCCCGCATGCGTGCCTATACCCTGAACTACCAGTTCAATGATGAACCTCGCACTCACAGCTTCGACCTCAAGCAGACTGAATTGCCTGTGCATGAGGCGGCGATGCACCTGCTGGCGTTGCATTTCGGCGACGCGGAAAACGGCCTGATCATGCCGCCGGCAGATGCAACGCCGGAGGAGATCCTGGAGCAGGCGCAGGTGGTGGGGATTACCCGGATCGAGGTGGTATGAGGCCTCAAATCCAGGTCGTCACCCCGGCTGATCTGCCCGAAATGCTCAGCTTCGCGTTGCAGGCGCGTGATGAACTGTTCCCAAAGCTCAGCGCAACCGGGATACCGGATGACCTGGCGCAGTTCGAAGCCATTTACCTGCAGGGCGACGGGCAGTTTCTGATTGCTCGTGCCGAAGGCCAGATCGTTGCGGCGGTGGGTTACCTGCCGTATGACGGCCGCTTTGCACAGTTGAACTATCAGGGCTGCAAGACAGTGGAGGTGGTGCGCCTGTACGTACATCCGGCATTTCGTCGCTGCGGTCTGGCGGGTGAGCTATACCGTTCCCTGGAGGCGCTGGCGCGGGCGGACGGGGTGGAGGTGGTTTACCTGCATACCCACCCGTTTCTGCCCGGGGCGATTGATTTCTGGATCCGGCAGGGCTTCGAGGTGGTGGATGTGGAAGCTGACCCTGTATGGCAGACCACCCATATGCACCGGTCTCTGTAGATCAAATGTGGGAGGTGTGTCAGCTAGGGCGCAGGCGCAGTATTTGCGCGCCGTCGAACGGGTCCGTGAGGTAATGCCCCTGTACCCCGAATGTCTCTTGCAAGCGCTCTGGCGTCAGCACTTCCAACGGCGTGCCCAGCGCTACCAATCGTCCGCGATCCAGCACGGCCAGGCGATCACAGGTCAGCGCCTGGTTCAGGTCATGCAGGGCAATCAAAGTAGTCACCGGCAAGCCTTGCACGCCTTTCAAGATCGCCAGTTGATGCTGGATGTCCAGGTGATTGGTCGGCTCGTCGAGCAATAAAATCTGCGGCCGTTGCGCCAGGGCTCGGGCGATGTGTACGCGCTGGCGTTCGCCGCCGGAGAGGCTGCGCCAGGCGCGGTGGCTCAGGTGAGTAGCGTCCACGTCGTGCAAGGCCTGGCGGACAATGGCGTCGTCTTCGCGAGACCACGGGCTCAGCGCCGACAGCCATGGCGTGCGGCCCAGCGCTACGGCATCGAATACGCGGATAGCGTCGTCGGTGTCGGCCTGCTGTTCCACCACCGCCAGCTGTTGCGCGATGGCGCGGCGCGACAACTCACCCAGGCGCTTGCCGCCCAGGCGCACTTCACCACTGGCCGGGGGGCGCAAGCCGGCGAGCAATTTGAGCAGGGTGGATTTGCCCGAGCCGTTCGGCCCGACGATGCCGAGGGTTTCCCCTTGCTGCACGTCCAGGTGAATATCGCGCAGCAACTCAGCGTCACGCACCTTGAAACCCAGGCCGGTGCAACTGAGCACACTCATCGCGCGTTCCTGCGGCCAATCAGGATCAGCGCAAACACCGGTGCGCCCACCAACGCCGTGACCACACCGACGGGAATCACCTGGCCCTTGATCAAGGTGCGCGACAGCACATCGGCCGCAATCAAGAACAACGCGCCGCCAAGAGCGCTCGCCGGCAGCAACCGCGAATGCCCAGTGCCCAACAGCAGGCGCACCGCATGGGGTATCACCAGGCCGACAAAACCGATGGAGCCAACGATGGACACCATCACCGCCGTCACCAGCGCAGCGCAGGCCACCAGCACAAATTGCACGCGGCGCACCGGGATGCCAAGGGACGCCGCCGAGTCGCTGCCGAAGGTAAAGGCATCCAATGCGCGACGATGCCACAGGCACACCGCCAGCCCAACGATCGCCACCGGCACCGCCAGCCACACCGACGGCCAGCGCACGCCGCTGAGGTTGCCCAGCAGCCAGAACATAATGCCGCGGGCTTGCTCGGAGCTGGCCGACTTGGTGATCAGGAACGCGGTCAAGGCATTGAAAAGTTGCGAGCCGGCGATGCCCGCGAGGATGATCTGCCCGGTGCCGCTGGACGAGCCACTGGCCCGCGCCAGCAGGATCACCAGCGCAAACGCCGCCATGGCCCCCACAAACGCCCCCGCCGACAGCGACACCAGTCCGCCGCCCACGCCAATCAAGGCGACGAGGACCGCGCCGGTCGACGCGCCGGCACTGATGCCGAGCAAGTAAGGATCAGCCAGCGGGTTGCGCAGCAACGATTGCAGGATCACGCCACAGGTCGCCAACCCTGCACCGCAGGCAGCGGCCACCAGGGCGCGGGTCAGGCGATAGTTCCACACCACGCCTTCATCGATGGGGTCGAGCACGAAGCCTGCGGCCCACAGCTTGTTGGCGAGCACCTGGAGCACCACCTGTGGCGAGATGGCGGTTTCGCCGATGGCCACGCCGGCGAGCAGGGCGAGCAATAGCAGTGTGAGAGCAAGCAGGGTCCGTATCATTTCGGCAGGTCATAGCCGTCGATGGCGGCGGCCAGTTGTTCCAGGCCATCGAAGGTACGCAGGCTGGCCTGCAGCGCCAGGGCATCGAGGATGATGATGCGGTTATTTTTCACCGCGTCCATGTTGCGGGTCACCGGGTCGCTGCGCAGGAAAGCGAGTTTCTTCTCGTGGTCGTCGGCGGGGTAGCGGCGCCGATCCATGCGTGCGATCACCAGGAACGTCGGGTTGGCCTTGGCGATGGTTTCCCAGCCGACGGCAGGCCACTCTTCATCGGACTGCACCACGTTGCGCAGGCCGAGGGTTTGCAGCATGAACTGGGGAATACCCTTGTGCCCGGCCACGTAGGGATCGCTGGCCATTTCCGCGCTGGAGAACCACACCAGCGCGCTGGCTTGCTTCAAGCCTTTGCCTTGCGCGGTGGCGATGGACTTGGCCAGGCGCGCCTGTAGTTCGTCGTTGAGCTGCTGGCCGCGATCCTGGACGTCGAAAATCTGCGCCAGTTGGCGGATGCTTTTATAAATCGTGTCGATGCGGAACGGCTCCAGACGCGTGCCGTCGGCACCCACCAGGTTGTCCTTGCCTTCGCAGTCCGAGGGCAGCAGGTAGGTGGGGATCTGCAGCTCATGGAATTGCTCGCGGGTGCCGACCACGCCTTGGGGCCCCACCACCCATTCCAGCTCGGCGGCCACCAGTTGCGGGCGCTTGGCGATCACCGCTTCGAAGCTCGGCTCGTTGTTGGCCAGGCGCTCAACGGTGGCGTCCTGTGCCTTGTACTGCGCCAACACGTTGTTGAACCACAGCGAAGTGCCAACCACTTTATCGCCCACGCCCAAGGCGTAGAGCATCTCGGTGGCGGCCTGGCCGATGGTTACGCTGCGTGCAGGCGCGTGCTGGAAGGTCAGGGTACTGCCGCAGTTTTCCAGGGTCAGCGGGTAATGGGTGGGCGTGGCCTGGGCCATTGCACAGGCACCCAAGCCTGCGATCAGGGCGGTAACGCGTGGCAGCATGGGGTGATCTCCGAGTGCAGCAGGGGCGGTACGGCTCGGAAATACAGCCTCGAACGCTGCCGATCAGGCAGGCAAGGATGTCCTTCCCGGACACCCCGCCGGTTAGTGGTTTTGCTGGGCCGGCAGGTCTCCTGACTGATGCGTCGTTGCCTCGCTCCCGCCTTCCCGGACAGGGTCCAGTGGCAGTGGGGAGCAGGCTCGGCACCTACAGTTGCGGGGGCAGTTTCGATTGACGTCGCGGGCGGCGTTTCGAATTCCCTATTAGTCCCATACGGGAACCGGCGGCGGTATGGTAAGCGATCACCCCCTGTAGGAGCGAGCTTGAACTGGCCTAATGATCCCGGACACCTCTTAAGGGCGATATGATTCGCCCATTCAGGAGGTTCCATGCAAGAACGAAAAACCT